>NZ_JBIAKG010000006.1:203558-336330 GCF_042872345.1 Micromonospora sp. NPDC005299 | reverse complement strand
GGGGGCCCCGCCCCCCCTCCGCGCGCGCCCCCGGGGGCGGGCCGGGGGGGGGCCCCCCCCCGGGCCGGGGGGGGGCCCCCCCCGACGGCTCAGCCGGTCAGCGCCGCGAGGGCCAGGTCGACGTCCTCCTCGGTGGTGTAGAGGTGGAACGCGGCCCGGACCCGCCCGGCGCGGACCGCCGCCCGCACCCCGGCCCGGGCCAGCTTCTCCTGCGCGCCCGGCACCTCGACGGCGACGATCGCGCTGTCGCCGGGCGGCCGGCCGAGCCCGGCGAGGAACCGGTTGGCCAGCGCCACGTCGTGGGCGTGCACGGCGGGCAGCCCGATCTCGGCGAGCAGTTCGAGGGCGGGGGCTGCGCCCATGTAGCTGAACCAGGCCGGCGAGATGTCGAAGCGCCGGGCGTCGTCGGCCAGCCGCAGCGGGAGGCCGTAGTAGGAGGCGTGCGGGTCGCTGCCCGCGTACCAGCCGGCGGCGTCGGGCCGCAGCCGCTCGCGCAGCGCCGGGGCCAGGTAGGCGAAGGCCGCGCCGCGGGGCGCCATCAACCACTTGTACGCGGCCACCGTCACCACGTCGGCCAGTCCCGCGTCGAAGGGCAGCCACCCGGCCGCCTGGGTGGCGTCCACCGCGACGAGGGCGCCGTGCGCCCGGGCCGCCGCGACGATCGTCTCGTACGGGGCCACGGCGCCGTCGGCGGACTGCACGAGGCTGAACGCGACCAGGTCGGTGTCGGCGTCGATCGCGTCGACCAGGCCGGCGAGCGGCACGGTCCGGACCCGGACGCCGCGCTCCTGCTGCACCAGCCAGGGGAACAGGTTGGAGGTGAACTCGACCTCCGGGACGACCACCGTCGCGCCGGCCGGCAGCGCGGCGGCCACCGGGGCGAGCAGTTGCGAGGCGGTACTGCCGATCGTCACGTCGGTCGGGGCCACCCCGACCAGCCGGGCGAAGCCCGCGCGGGCCCGCTCGGCGGCCACGCCCCAGCCCTCCCAGGAGATCCGGCCCACCCGCCAGTCGGCCAGGGCGTCCTGCAACGCCTGCCAGGCCGGCTCGGGCGGCAGCCCGTAACTGGCGGTGTTCAGCCAGCCGGGCTCCGGCTGCCACAGCTTCTGTGCCTGCTCCAGGTCCATGCCACCGACGCTAGCGATCACCGCCGGCCACCGGGACGGCCAATCCCCGCCTCGTGGTCCCCGCCGGACACGCGTCCGCCGGGCCCCGCCGGACGGGTGTCCGGCGGGGCGTGGAGTGCGGTCGGCTCAGGCCGGCGTGTCGGTCAGGGCGGCCCGGCGGCCGGCCGGCTCGGCATCCTCGTCGGCCGGGTCCTCGTCGTCGAGCATGGTCGTCTCGTCGAACGGGCGCTGCCCGCTGAGGACGGCCTGGGCCTGCGCCCGGTCGAACTCGCCGGTCCAGGTGCCGACCAGCACGGTGGCCACCGCGTTGCCGGCGAAGTTGGTCAGCGCCCGGGCCTCGGACATGAACCGGTCGATGCCGACGATCAGCCCGACCCCGTCGACCAGGTCCGGGCGGTGCGACTGGAGGCCGCCGGCCAGGGTGGCCAGGCCCGCGCCGGTCACCCCGGCCGCGCCCTTCGAGGCGATGATCATGAAAGCCAGCAGGCCGATCTGCTCGCCGATCGCCATCGGCTTGCCCAGCGCGTCGGCGATGAACAACGCGGCCATCGTCAGGTAGATCGCGGTGCCGTCGAGGTTGAAGGAGTAGCCGGTCGGCACGGTGATCCCGACGACCGGCCTGCTGACGCCGAAGTGCTCCATCTTGGCGATCAGCCGGGGCAGCGCCGACTCGGACGACGAGGTGGACAGGATCAGCAGGAACTCCCGGCCCAGGTAACGCAGCAGGGAGAAGATCGAGATCCCCGCCACCAGGCGCAGCAGCGCGCCGAGCACCACGATCACGAAGATCAGGCAGGTGGTGTAGAAGCCGAGCATGATCTGGGCCAGGCTGGTCAGGGCGTCCACGCCGGTCGCGCCGACGAGCGCGGCCATCGCGCCGAAGGCGCCGATCGGGGCCACCCACATGATCATCGCCAGCACCTTGAAGACGAGGCGTTGGATCACCTCCACGGCCCGCAGCACCGGCTCACCGCGGCGACCCATGGCCTGGACGGCGAAGCCGACCAGCAGGGCGACGAGCAGCGTCTGGAGCACCGAGCCCTCGGTCAGCGCGGAGAACAGCGAGGTCGGAATGATGCCGAGCAGGAACTCGACGGTGTCGCCGCTCTCGCCACCGGCGGCCGACTTGCCCGCGTCCGCCACCTCGGGGCCGAGGTTGAGGCCCGAGCCGGGGTGGATGATGTTGCCGACCACCAGGCCGATGGCGAGCGCGACTGTCGACATGAGCAGGAAGTAGCCGAGCGCGAGGCCGCCGACCTTGCCGACCCGGGCCGCCTGCCGGACGGACCCGACGCCGAGGACGATCGTGCAGAAGATGACCGGGCTGATCATCATCTTGATCAGGTTCACGAAGCCGGTGCCGAGCGGCTTCAACTCCTTGCCGACCTCGGGCGCGGCGAGGCCGACCACGATGCCGGCGGCGACGGCCACGATGACCGCCAGGTAGAGGTACCGGGTCCGGTCCCGGTGGGCGGGCCGGGCGGCCGCGGGGGTGGGTGGGGTGGTGGTGTCCATGCCCACAATGTGACGCCGGTCTCAACGCAGGGCACGCTTGCGTTCATTCTGTTCACCCGCGCAGCGCACGGCCGAAACCGCACCGGCGGGCTGCGCCAGACTTGCCGACGACCGGCGGCGGGAGGAGGGGAACGTGGCCCGACGGCAGTGGAGCATCGCGGGGCAGCTGTTCGCCCTCCAGGCGGTGGTGGTGACGTTGCTCGTGCTGGCCGGCGCGGCCGGCGCCGTCTGGCTGGCCCGCAGCGACTCCCACCAGGCCGCGAAGGACGAGGTGCTGGCCGTGGCGCAGGCCGTCGCCGGCTCCCCCAACGTCCGCGCGGCCCTCACCGCCGCCGACCCGCCGGCCACCCTCCAGCCGTACGCGGAGGGCACCCGGGTCGCCACCGGAACGGACTTCGTGGTGGTGATGGCCCCGGACCGGACCCGCTACTCGCACCCGAACCCGGCGCTCATCGGGCAGCCGTTCATCGGCGACATCGGCCCGGCGCTCTCCGGCGAGCCGTTCACCATCACCAACGTCGGCACGCTCGGCGAGTCGGTGCGCGCGGTCGTCCCGGTGTACGACGACCAGCACCGGATCATCGGGCTGGTCTCGGTGGGCATCACCACCAAGGCGATCAACCGGAAGCTGCTCGCCCAGGTGCCGGTGCTGCTCGGCGCCGCCGCACCCGCCCTGGCCCTCGCGGCCACCGGGTCCTGGCTGCTCAGCCGCCGGCTCCGCCGGCAGACGCACGGCCTCGGGCCGAGCCAGATGACCCGGATGTACGAGTACTACGACGCGGTCCTGCACTCCGTCCGGGAGGGGCTGCTGGTGCTGACCCGGGACCGCCGGGTGGCGCTCGTCAACGACGAGGGCCGCCGGCTGCTCGGGCTGACCGACGACACCGCGGTGACCGACCGGCCGGTCACCGGGATCGACCTGCCCCCGGCGGTGGCGGAGCTGCTCGACTCCGGCCGGGACGCGCACGACGAGCCGATCCTGGCCGGCGACCGGGTGCTGGTGGCCAATCAGCGGACCACCCGCTTCGAGGGAGCGGTGCTCGGCACCGTGCTGACCCTGCGCGACCAGACCGAGCTGCGCAACCTGGCCAGCGAGCTGGACTCGGTCCGCGCCCTCACCGAGGCGTTGCAGGCGCAGACCCACGAGTCGGCGAACCGGCTGCACACCGTGCTCACCCTGGTGGAGCTGGGCCGCACCGACGAGGCGGTCCGGCTGGCCACCCGCGACCTGGCGCTCGCCCAGCAGCTCACCGACCGGGTGGTCGGCGCGGTGACCGAACCGGCGCTGGCCGCCCTGCTGCTCGGCAAGTCGGCGCGGGCCGGCGAGCGGGGCGTGGAACTGGTGGTCGACCCGGACTGCCGGCTCGACGACAGCCCCCTGCCCACCACCGACCTGCTCACGGTGGTCGGCAACCTGGTCGACAACGCGCTGGAGGCGGTTGCCGGCACCCCGCCGCCGCGCCGGGTCCGGATCTTCGTCGGCGCGGTCGAGGACGAGTTGGTGGTCCGGGTCGGCGACAGCGGCCCCGGGCTGGACCCGGACCGGGTGGCGGACGCGTTCCGGCGCGGCTGGTCCACCAAGAGCGCCGGCCGGGGGCTCGGCCTGGCGCTGGTCGGACAGGTGGTCCGCCGGCACGGCGGTGCGTCGGAGGTCGCCCGCACCGACGACGGGGAGACCGTGTTCACCGTCCGGCTGCCGGTCCCGCGGGAGGCCCGATGAACGACGTCCGGGTGCTCGTGGTGGAGGACGAGCCGCTGCTGGCCGAGGCGCACCGGGCGTACACCGAACGGGTGCCCGGCTTCGTGGTGGTCGGCGTGGTGCACACCGCGCGGGACGCGATGGCGGCGCTGCGCCAGCGCGGCGGCGCGGACGTCGACCTGGTCCTGCTCGACTTCCGGCTGCCGGACCTGCACGGCCTGGACGTGTGCCGGGCCCTGCGGGCGGCCGGCAGCAGCGTGGACGTGCTGGCGGTGACCTCGGCGCGGGACCTCGCGGTGGTCCGCACCGCGGTGTCCCTCGGGGTGACCCACTACCTGCTCAAGCCGTTCACCTTCGCCGCGTTCCGCGACAAGCTGGAGCGGTACGCCGACTACCGGCGGCAGGCCCTCGCCGACGGCGAGGTGGCCGCCCAGCACGAGGTGGACCGCATGTTCGCCACCCTGCGCGGCACGACCCGGCACACCCTGCCCAAGGGCCTGGACGAGCAGACGCTGCACATCGTGCTTTCCGCCCTCGGCGACGGCGGACTCTCCGCCACCGAGGTCAGCGGGCGCACCGGGATCTCCCGGGTGACCGCGCGGCGCTACCTGGAGTACCTGGTCTCCGCCGACCGCGCGGTCCGGGCACCCCGCTACGGCACCCCCGGCCGCCCCGAGGTCGAGTACCGGCCGGTATGACCCGGATCAGCTCACGTTGGCGGGGCCGAGGACGCTCTTCAGGTCGCCCATCAGCGCGGTGGTGGCGGCCACCCGGAAGGGGCCCAGGCGCAGCGTGGTGACCTTTCCGCCGTTGAGCAGCTTGACGTGCACCTCGGTGTCGCCCGGGTGCAGCACCAGGGTTTCCTTGAGCTTCTCCACCAGCGGCGGCGTGCAGCGGTGCACCGGGATGGTGAGGGTGACCGGCTTGTTCGCCGGGTTGCTGCTGATGTCGGGCATCTGCATGTCCATCGCCATGATCCGCGGCGTGTCGTCGCGACGGTCCACCCGCCCCTTCACCACGACGATGGCGTCCTCGGCGATGTACTGCCCGATCACCTCGTAGGTGTTGGGGAAGAACAGCGTCTCCACCCCACCGGCCAGGTCCTCCAGGGTGGCCGAGGCCCAGGCCCGGCCCTGCTTGGTGACCCGGCGCTGCACACCGGAGAGGATGCCGGCCAGGGTGACCACCGCGCCGTCGGGCACGGTGCCCTCCTCGGAGAGCGCGGCGATGGTGGTGTCGGCCGCCGCGCCGAGCACGTGTTCCAGGCCGAAGAGCGGGTGGTCAGAGACGTACAGGCCGAGCATCTCGCGCTCGAAGGCGAGCTTGTCCCGCTTGTCCCACTCGCTCTCGCCGATGACCGGCATCACCGTGGTGCTGCCGCCGGTGTCCACGTCGCCGAAGCCGGCGCCGAACAGGTCGTACTGGCCGACGGCCTCCTTGCGCTTGACGTCGGCGTACGCGTCGATGGCGTCGGCGTGCACGGCGAGCAGGCCCTTGCGGCTGTGCCCCAGCGAGTCGAAGGCACCCGCCTTGATCAGCGATTCGATGGTCTTCTTGTTGCAGGCGACCGCGTCCACCTTGGACAGGAAGTCGTAGAAGTCGGCGTACTCGCCCTTCTCCTCGCGGCACCGCATGATCGCCGCCACCACGTTCGCGCCGACGTTGCGCACGGCGGCCAGGCCGAACCGGATGTCCTCCCCGACCGGGGTGAACGGCCCGGCCGAGGTGTTGACGTCCGGCGGGAGGACCTGGATGCGCATCCGGCGGCACTCGGAGAGGTAGAGCGCCATCTTGTCCTTGTCGTCGCCGACGGAGGTGAGCAGCGCCGCCATGTACTCGGCCGGGTAGTGCGCCTTGAGGTACGCGGTCCAGTACGACACCAGGCCGTAGGCGGCGGAGTGCGCCTTGTTGAACGCGTAGCCGGCGAACGGGACGAGGACGTCCCACACCGCCTGGATGGCCTCGTCGGAGTAGCCGCGCTCGCGGCAGCCGTCCCGGAACGGGACGAACTCCTTGTCGAGGATCTCCTTCTTCTTCTTGCCCATCGCCCGGCGCAGCAGGTCGGCCTGGCCGAGGGTGTAGCCGGCGAGGATCTGCGCGGCCCGCTGCACCTGCTCCTGGTAGACGATCAGGCCGTAGGTGGGGGCGAGGATCTCCCGCAGCGGCTCCTCCAGCTCCGGGTGGATCGGCGTGATCTCCTGGAGGCCGTTCTTGCGCAGCGCGTAGTTGGTGTGCGAGTCGACGCCCATCGGGCCGGGCCGGTAGAGCGCCAGCACGGCGGAGATGTCCTCGAAGTTGTCCGGCTTCATGAGCCGCAGCAGCGAGCGCATCGGCCCGCCGTCGAGCTGGAACACACCCAGGGTGTCGCCGCGGGCGAGCAGCTCGTAGGCCGGCTTGTCGTCCAGCGGCAGGCCCAGCAGGTCCAGCTCCCGGCCGTGGTTGAGCTGGATGTTCTTGACCGCGTCGTCGATGATCGTGAGGTTGCGCAGGCCGAGGAAGTCCATCTTCAGCAGCCCGAGCGACTCGCACGTCGGGTAGTCGAACTGCGTGATGATGACGCCGTCGGCGTCCCGCCGCATCAGCGGGATGTGCTCGATGATCGGCTCGGCGGACATGATGACGCCGGCCGCGTGCACGCCGGTCTGCCGGATCAGGCCCTCGATGCCCTTCGCCGTCTCGATGACCTTCTTGACGTCCGGGTCGGACTCGTAGAGGCCACGGATCTCGCCCGCCTCCGCGTAGCGCGGGTGCTTCGGGTCGAAGATGCCGGACAGCGGGATGTCCTTGCCCATCACAGCCGGGGGCATCGCCTTGGTGATCCGGTCGCCCACCGCGTACGGGTAGCCGAGCACCCGCGCCGAGTCCTTGATCGCGGCCTTCGCCTTGATGGTGCCGAAGGTGGCGATCTGCGCGACCTTGTCCTCGCCCCACTTGTCGGTGACGTACCGGATCACCTCACCGCGCCGGCGCTCGTCGAAGTCGATGTCGACGTCGGGCATCGAGATGCGCTCGGGGTTGAGGAACCGCTCGAAGATCAGGCCGTGCGGGATCGGATCGAGGTCGGTGATGCCCAGGGCGTACGCGACGAGCGAGCCGGCGGCCGAACCGCGGCCCGGGCCGACCGCGATGCCCTGGCTCTTCGCCCACTGGATGAAGTCGGCGACCACGAGGAAGTAGGACGGGAAGCCCATCTGGATGATGACGCCCAGCTCGTATTCCGCCTGGACGACGTGGCCCTCGGGGATGCCGTTGGGGAACCGGCGGGCCAGCCCCGCGAAGGTCTCCTTGCGGAACCAGGACTCCTCGTTCTCGCCCTCCGGGATCGGGAACCGCGGCATGAGGTTGTGGAACTCGAACATCCCGGCCGGGTCGACCTTCTCGGCGATCAGCAGGGTGTTGCGGCAGCCCTGCTGCCACAGCTCCGAGTTGTTGACCGCGCGCATCTGGTCGGCCGACTTGATGTAGTAGCCGCCGCCCTCCAGCCGGAACCGGTTGGGGTCGTCGATGTTGCTGGCGGTCTGCACGCAGAGCAGCACGTCGTGCGCCTCCGCCTGCTCCTCGCGCGTGTAGTGCGAGTCGTTGGTGACCACCGGCGGGATGGCGAGCTTGCGGCCGATCTCGGTGAGCCCGTCGCGGACCCGGCGCTCGATGTCGAGGCCGTGGTCCATGATCTCCAGGAAGTAGTTGTCCTTGCCGAAGATGTCCTGGTACGCGCCGGCGACCTTGAGCGCCTCGTCGAACTGGCCGAGCCGCAGCCGGGTCTGCACCGCGCCGGACGGGCAGCCGGTGGTGGCCATGAGCCCGTCGGCGTGCTCGGCGATCAGCTCCATGTCCATCCGCGGCCACTTGATGTAGTGGCCCTCCATGGAGGCGCGCGAGTTGAGCTTGAACAGGTTGTGCAGGCCCACCTTGTTCTGCGCCCACATGGTCATGTGGGTGATGGCGCCGTTGCCGGAGACGTCGTCGCTCTTCTGCTCCGGGCGGCCCCACTTGACCCGCTGCTTGTGGAATCGCGACTCCGGCGCCACGTACGCCTCGACGCCGAGGATCGGGGTGATCCCGGCGGCCATCGCCTGCTTGTAGAAGTCGTTCGCGCCGTGCATGTTGCCGTGGTCGGTCATCGCCACCGCCGGCATCCCGAGCCGCGCGGCCTCGGCGAAGAGGTCCTTGAGCCGGGCCGCCCCGTCGAGCATCGAGTACTCGGTGTGTACGTGCAGATGCGCGAACGAATCGCCCATGCGTGGCGCCCCCCGGGGTGTGGATCAAGGCTGCGTCGGAGTCGACCGACCCACCCTACCGAGGCGACCTGACCGGCTCCACCGTCCGCGCCGAGCGTGGCCGGCGTCTCTCCGCCCGATGGTGTCGGCGGACACGATGCTGTGTGGGTTGCGCATAGTGTGTGGCACACACTATCGTGTGACGCATGGTCAGCGACGACGTCCTTCGGACCCATCTCCAGGAGCTACGACGCGGCACCGTCGTGGTGGCCAGCCTGGTTGCCCTGCGCCGGCCCGACTACGGCTACGCGTTGCTGCAACGGCTGGCCGCGCACGGCTTTCCGGTCGACGCCAACACCCTCTATCCCCTGCTCCGGCGGCTGGAGGAGCAGGGGCTGCTGACCAGCGAGTGGAACACCGAGGAGAGCCGGCCGCGCAAGTTCTACCGCACCAGTGACGACGGCGAAGCGGTGCTGGGCCGCCTCCTCGACGACCTGGCCGCGGTGCAGACGTCCGTCACCCAGCTGATCGAAGGAGTGGGCCGATGAGCTCCCTGACCGACCGTTACCTCGCGGCCACGCTGCGGGCCGTGCCGACGCAGCGTCGGGCGGAGCTCGCCGACGAGCTGCGCGCCTCCATCGAGGACATGATCGAGGACCGGGCCGCCGGCGGGCAGGAGCCCGGCGCCGCCGAGCGGGAGGTGCTCACCGAGCTGGGCAACCCCGAGCAGCTCGCCGCCCGCTACACCGACCGCCGCCTCCAGCTCATCGGCCCGCGCTACTTCCTGGTCTGGTGGCGGGTGCTGCGGGTGCTGCTCACCTTCATCCCGGCGATCGTCGGCGTGGTGACCGGCGTGGTCAAGGCGACGGTCGGCGGCGACCCGGGCGCGGCGATCGGCGCCGGCATCGCGAGCGCCCTGCAGACCGCGGTGCAGATCGCCTTCTGGGTCACCCTGAGCTTCGCCGTGCTGGAGCGCACCGACACCTCGCTGAACCTGCCCGAGTGGACGGTCGACCAGTTGCCCGAGGAGGCCCGGGCGCGGCAGGTCAGCCTGGTCGACAGCTGCGCCTCGATCGTCTTCCTGATCATCGCCGTCGCGTTCCTCCCGTGGCAGCACTTCCAGCCCTGGCTGTCCGGGGACGGCTCCCGGCTGCCGATGATCGACCCGGCGCTCTGGAGCTTCTGGCTGCCGGCGCTGATCGTCGTGCTGGTCGCCACCATGGGCCTGGAGATCGCGAAGTACCGGGCCGGCCGGTGGACCTGGCCGCTGGTCGCGGTCAACGCCGTGCTCGAACTGGCCTTCGCGGTGCCGCTGATCTGGCTGCTGCTCACCGACCGGCTGCTCAACCCGGCGCTGATCGAGCGATTCGCCTGGCTGCGCGAGGGCGGTACGGACGACGTGACCCGGATCGCCGCCGTGGGCACCGCCGCGGTCGTGGTCTGGGCCGTGATCGACAGCGCGGTCAAGGCCCGCAAGGCCGCCGACTGAGCACCCGCCGGCCCGGTCGCGCCCTCCCGACGGGGGCGCGACCGGGCCGGTGTGCGGCCGGGCTCAGACGGGTTCCGCCAGCGCCCGCCACTCCCGGGCGAGCAGGGCGTACACGGCCTCGTCGGTCCACTCGCCCTTGACGAACTCGTTCTCCCGCAGGTGCGCCTCGCGGCGCATGCCCAGGCGTTCCAGCACCCGGGCCGAGGCGGTGTTGCGGGCATCCAGCCGGCCGACGATCCGGTGCAAACCCAGGCCGTCGAAGCCGAGCCGCAGCATCTCCCGGGCCGCCTCCGTGACATACCCCCGGCCGGTGTGGTCGGGATGGGCGACGTAGCCGATCTCGCCCTGCCGGTGCTCGCCGCTGGTCCAGCTGAGCAGCACGTCGCCGACGAACTCGCCGGTCGCCGGCAGGACGACGGCCAGGTTGAGCACGTCCCCCGGTGCGCGCAGCGCCGTGCGCCGCACCATCCGGTCCATCGCCGCGCGGGCGGCGGCGTCGTCGTAGGGCTCGTGGTAGAGGAACCGGGTGACCTCCGGCCGGCCGCGGTAGTCGCGGAGGACGGCCAGGTCGTCGGGGGTGAAGGCGCGCAGCAGCAGGCGGTCGGTGCGCAGCGGCAGGTCGGGAACGAGCATGCCGGCAGGGTACGGGCGCGGCGGCCCGCCGGTCAGCCCGGTTTCCCGGCCACCCCCGTCGAGCCGGTACGCAGGGCGCGTCGGGTCGGCTGCCGGACACGTCGGGGGCGTCGGGGCGGCGGCGGGCATAGCCTGGTGTCCCCGGCCCACCGGCGAGCACTGGACGAGCTGATGCCTCTCCCGGACGGCACCGACGAGCTGGCCCGGTCGGCCGCGCGCGGCGACCCGAAGGCGCTCGACGCGCTGCTGGTCGCCGTGCGGCCCGAGGTGCTGCGCCAGTGCGCCCGCCTGCTGCCTCACCGGCAGGACGCCGAGGAGGCCTGCCAGGACGCGCTGCTCGCGCTGGCGCGGGGGATCACCCGGTTCGAGGAGCGCTCGTCGTTCCACACCTGGCTGTACCGGCTCACCGCCAACCGGGCGCGCTCCACCTACCGGGCACTCCGGCGGCGCCAGCAGCTGGAGGCCGGCGGGGTGCCGCTGCCCGATCCGCCCGATCCCCGGCGGACCAGCGTGGTGGCCGGCACCCGGCTCGACCTGCTCGACGCGCTCGACGCGGTCCCGCCCGACCTCGCCGAGGCGGTGACCCTGCGGGACGTGCTCGGGCTGAGCTACCGCGAGATCGCCGGCCTGCTCGACCTGCCGGAGGGGACCGTCAAGTCCCGCATCCACGAGGCCCGCCGCCAGGTCCGGCGTCGGTTGTCCGATGGCTGAGCCGCCTTGCCGGGGCCCACGCCCCGCCGCCCTCGCCGCCCTCGCCGTCCTCGCCGTCCTCGCCGGGGTGCCGGCCTGCGCCGAACGCCCGGTCTCGCCGCTCCCGGTCCGGCCGCCCGGCCCGGCGGCCAGCACCGTGGCCGCCGCCCCGCCCACCTCCACCGCACCCGCCCTGGAACCGTCGACGGCCACGCTGTCGAGCCGGCGTCCCGCGCCGCCCCCGTCGACCCGGAGCCGGACGCCACGGCCGGCCCCGTCGGCGCCGACCACGCTGCCGGGCGCGTGCCTCGGCGCGGTTCGCTACGACCTGGTCCTCGCCGAGACCGAGCTGGCGCTGGTGAAGTCGCTCTGTTTCGGCACCGGCGGGGTGCTGCGCATCCAGGGCATCGGGCCGGGTCTCGTCACCGTGGACCGGGAGGACCTGGTCTCCCGCAGCTACGAGGCCGGCGTGGTGGACATCCGGTTCGTGCGGACCGGCACCGTCGTGGTGACCATCCCGCAGGACGGCCGGACGTACCCGATCACGGTGGTGGTGGTCTGACCCGGGCCGCCTATCGGACCCGCACCCCGGCGAGCAGGGCGTCGACGAAGTCGGTGCCGCTGTGCGGCGGCGGGGTGAGCTGCACGTAGAGCAGGCCGGCCGGGCCGGCGGCCCGCCCGGCGGCCTCGACGATCACCGGCCGGCTGCCGGGGCACGCGAACGCGGCGACCACCCAGTCGACGCCGCCCTGGCGGGTGCGCCGCAGCGGCGCCGCAGCGCAGTCCGCATGCGGCCGTTCGGCGAGGAAGCCCTCGGGCGTGGTGCGGCGGGCCGTGCCGGCGGACAGGCCGACGAAAGCGCCGGGCACGTCCGGATCCGCCGCCCAGCGGCCCGGGTCCGGGGACACCACCAGCGCCGGCTCCAGCTCGCCGTCGTCGCCGTACTGCCCGGCCCAGCCGGTGCCGTCGGCCCGCCAGCCGGCCGGCAAGGCGACGGTCAGCGGCCCGCTGCGTCCCACGGCGCCGGTCGGGGTGCGACCGGCCGCATCGCCCGCGGTGGCGCCCACGGCGGCGAGCACCACCGCGACCGCCCCCGAGGCGGCGAGCCGCCGCCGGCCGACCGGCCGCGGCGGACCGCCGTCGGGGCGCCCGGCGGGGGCCGTCGCGGCGTGCCGGAGGGCCGCCCGGAACGCCGCCGCGTCCGGGTAGCGGTCGGCCGGCCGCGCGGCGGTGGCCGTTCGGAGCACCGCGGCCACCCCGGGAGGCACGCCGGCCCGCAGTCGCGGCGGCGCCGGGCCGGCTCGCCGGTCCTCCCGGGCGCCACCGGGCGCCGCGGGGTCGCCGAGCAGCCGGAGCCCGAGGCGGCCCAGCCCGAACACATCCGCGCGCATGTCGACGACCGCGAGCGGGTCGTCCTGCTCAGGGGCCATGTAGCCGGGGGTGCCCGCCCGGGCGGTCAGCCCGGAGGCGGCGGCGAGCGCCTTGGCCAGGCCCAGGTCAGCGACGAGCACCCGCTCGGCGCCCGGCCCCGAGCGGAAGAGGATGTTGCCGGGCGTCAGGTCACGGTGCACCACCCTGTGCCGGTGCAGCACAGCGACCCCCGCCGCGATCTCGTCGAGCAGGGTCACGGCGGCGGCCACCGGCAGCGGACCGTGCGCCAGCCGGTCCCGCAGGCTGCCGCCGTCCGCCCAGGCCAGCACGGCGTACGGGCGACCGTCGGCCAGCTCGCCCACGGCGTGCACACGGACCAGGCGGTCGTGCTCCAGCCGCCGCAGCAGCCGGGCCTCGTCGAGGAATCGTTCCCGCACCCGCAGGTCGTGGCTCCAGTTCTCGGCCAGCACCTTGATCGCCACCCGGCCGTCGAGCACCGGGTCGTACGCGAGCCAGACCGTGGCGAAGGACCCCGCCCCGAGCAGCCGCTCCACCCGGTAGGCCCCGATCCGCGTCGGCGCGGTCATCGCATCACCTCCGGGATCATCACCCCGGCCACCGTTCCCTCGACGGTAGACGCCGCGCCGGCCCGCGGCTGTCCCGACGGCGTCGCCCCGCGGTCCCGCCGGACGGTCGGAAACCCGACGAACCGAAGCGGCCGGGCCGGAGACCAACAGGGCAGGAGAACCCCACGGAAGGACACCCACCATGAACCGTCTCTCGTCCACCATCCTCACGGGACTGCTGGCCCTCACCGCGGTCGTCCCGGTGACCGTCGCCGCCCCGGCCGCGGCCGCTGTGCCGACGGCCGGGGTGACCGCCGACCGCGCGCCGGTGGCACCGGTGGCCGGCCCGGCGTCCGCCGCCGAGGTCGAGGTGCTCAGCGTCCGCGGCGCCGGCCCGTACCGGATCGGCGCCCGGCTGAACCGGCTGGCGGCGGCCGGCCTGATCGACTGGACGGCGCCCGGGTGCGCCGGCGTGGTGCACGCCGGCGTGACCGGGCCCTGGGCCGGGGTGATCCTGCTGGCCTTCCGGGACGGCCGGCTGGTGTCGGTGGGCACGGCCACCGTCCCGCCCCGTTCCCCGGCCGGCGCGTCGGTCGGGATGTCCTTCGCCGACCTGGAGCGCATCTACGGGCGGCGCGGGGCGCTGATCCGCAACGACGCCGGGGACGCCGAGGCGTACCTGGTCCGGTTCGGGTCCCGGGTCGAGCTGTTCACCGGCCACCCGATCCGTCCGGGGGTCGGCTACTACGAAGCCGGGGCGGCGTCCCACGTCGAGCGCGGCTTCCGGCAGTGGCCGTCCTGCTGATCGGGGGCCGGATACGACGTCGCGCCGGGCGACCTGGTCGCCCGGCGCGATCGGCGCGCTGTGGTCGAGGTCAGCCGACGGCGGCCATGACCTCGTCGGAGACGTCGAAGTTGGCGTAGACGTTCTGCACGTCGTCGCAGTCCTCGAGGACGTCGATCAGCTTGAAGATCTTGCGCGCGCCCTCCTCGTCCAGTGGCACGTTGACGCTGGGGATGAGGGAGGACTCGGCCGACTCGTACTCGATGCCGGCGTCCTGCAGGGCGGTGCGGACCGGGATGAGGTCGGTCGGCTCGGAGACCACCTCGAACGCCTCACCGAGGTCGTTGACCTCCTCGGCGCCCGCGTCGAGCACGGCCATCATCACGTCGTCCTCGCTCGTGCCCTCCTTGGGGACGATCACCACGCCCTTCCGGGAGAACATGTACGACACGGAGCCGGCGTCGGCGAGCGAGCCGCCGTTGCGGGTCAGCGCGGTGCGCACCTCGGTCGCCGCCCGGTTGCGGTTGTCCGTGAGGCACTCGATCAGCATCGCCACGCCGTTCGGGCCGTAGCCCTCGTACATGATGGTCTGCCAGTCGGCGCCGCCGGCCTCCAAGCCGGAGCCGCGCTTGACGGCGCGGTCGATGTTGTCGTTCGGCACCGAGCTCTTCTTCGCCTTCTGGATGGCGTCGTAGAGGGTCGGGTTACCGGCGGGGTCCCCGCCGCCGGTGCGGGCCGCCACCTCGACGTTCTTGATCAGCTTGGCGAACATCTTGCCGCGCTTGGCGTCGATGACGGCCTTCTTGTGCTTGGTGGTCGCCCACTTTGAGTGGCCGGACATCTCATACCTCCGTCTGTTGACCCACGCCTGCGTCGACTGTCCGCGCCCGCGCCGAACCGGGACCGCCGGGCGGTCGGCTGGGGGGCGGCGGCGGGCGGTGAGCCCTGCCGAACCGCCGCAATCCTACCGAGGTCGCGTCCCCGCATGTCACACCCGCACCCGGGGCGGGGCGGCGTGCGGTCAGGCGGCGGCCCGGACGAGATCCACGAAGTAGCGGTGCAGCCGCAGGTCGCCGGTGAGTTCCGGGTGGAACGAGGTGGCCAGCAGGTGGCCCTGCCGCACCGCGACGATCCGGTCGGCGGCGGGCCCGTCGGTGACCCGGCCGAGCACCTCGACGCCCGCGCCGACCCGCTCGACCCAGGGGGCCCGAATGAAGACCGCGTGGAACGGCCCGCCCCCGACACCGGTGATCTCCACCGGTGCCTCGAACGAGTCGACCTGCCGGCCGAACGCGTTGCGCCGGACGGTCATCTCGATGCCGGCGAAGCCGCGCTGGTCGGGGCGGCCGTCGAGCACCTCGGCGGCCAGCATGATCATGCCGGCGCAGGACCCGTAGACCGGCATGCCGCCGGCGATCCGCTTGTCGATCGGCTCGCGCATCTCGAAGATGTCGGCGAGCTTGCTCATGGTGGTCGACTCGCCGCCCGGGACGACCAGGCCGTCGACCGCGTCCAGCTCGGCCGGGCGGCGCACCGGACGGGCGTCCGCGCCGGCCCCGGCCAGGGCGGCGAGGTGCTCGCGCACGTCGCCCTGGAGGGCGAGCACACCGATGACGGGTGCGGTCACGTCACGTCCTCTCACGTTAGGAGGGGGCCCCTGCTCCACCTGCGGCGTTGACAAGGGCCCCTCCCTGCACGTCACCAGCCGCGCTCGGCCAGCCGGTGCGGCTGCGGAATCTCGTCGACGTTGATGCCGACCATCGCCTCGCCGAGGCCGCGGGAGACCTTGGCCAGCACGTCCGGGTCGTCGTGGAAGGTGGTGGCCTTCACGATCGCGGCGGCGCGCTGGGCCGGGTTGCCCGACTTGAAGATGCCCGAGCCCACGAAGACGCCCTCGGCGCCGAGCTGCATCATCATGGCCGCGTCGGCCGGGGTGGCGATGCCGCCCGCGGTGAACAGCACGACCGGCAGCTTGCCGGTCTCGGCGATCTCCTTGACCAGCTCGTACGGCGCCTGGAGCTCCTTGGCCGCCACGAACAGCTCGTCGGCCGGCAGCGTCTGGAGCCGCCGGATCTCCTGCCGGATCTTCCGCATGTGGGTGGTGGCGTTGGAGACGTCACCGGTGCCGGCCTCGCCCTTCGAGCGGATCATGGCGGCGCCCTCGGTGATCCGGCGCAGCGCCTCGCCCAGGTTGGTCGCGCCGCAGACGAAGGGGACGGTAAACGCCCACTTGTCGATGTGGTTCTCGTAGTCGGCCGGGGTCAGCAC
Organism: Micromonospora sp. NPDC005299; assembly: GCF_042872345.1. Lineage (NCBI taxonomy): Bacteria > Bacillati > Actinomycetota > Actinomycetes > Micromonosporales > Micromonosporaceae > Micromonospora > Micromonospora sp. NPDC005299. The sequence continues at coordinate 319,971 of NZ_JBIAKG010000006.1, read as the reverse complement.
CTCGGACTCGTCGACGTAGTCGACGCCGAGGGCCTGGAGGACCTGCGCCTCGACGAAGTGGCCGATCCGGGCCTTGGCCATCACGGGGATGGAAACCGCGTTGATGATGCCGTCGATCATGTCCGGGTCGCTCATCCGGGAGACGCCGCCCTGGGCGCGGATGTCGGCGGGCACCCGCTCCAGCGCCATGACGGCGACGGCGCCGGCGTCCTCGGCGATCTTGGCCTGCTCGGGGGTGACCACGTCCATGATCACGCCACCCTTGAGCATCTCGGCCATGCCCCGCTTGACGCGGGCGGTGCCGACGACGGGGTTGGCGTTGGTGTTCGGGGAGGTGGATTCGGGCACGGGTCATCGCTCCTTGAACGTGCTCAGGGGGTGGCTGCCAAAAGGCTACGACGGGGTCAACGCCGCTCCGACAGCCAATCAGACCCCCGGTGGCCTGCTCTGTGGCCGGCGTCACCGGGGCTCACACCAGCCCCCGCTCAGCCCGTGGTGACGTCCGCCCGGGGGATGAGCGTGGGGTCGTCGACGTCGAAGTAGCGCGGCCACTCCCGCCCGCGCCCCATCCGGAGCAGGCGTACCAGCGGGCGGCCGCGGGCCGCCCGGGCGTCGCGGACCAGATCGGTGTGCACCTGCCGGGCCAGGGCCAGCCGCCGGCTCGCCGCGATCACCGCCTCGCAGGCCGGGTCCGCCGGGTCCAGCTCCACCGTGCGCAACTGCCGGGTGAGGTCGTTCTCCGCGGCCTCCCGCTCCTCTCCGACGGCATCCAGGGCGATCCGGGCGGCCGAGTACAGCTCCACGCCGAAGCGCTGCTCGGCCAGCACCGCGGCGGCGGCCGCGCGGCGCAGCAGGTGCGCGTCGAGCGCCCGGGCCGCCGACTCCGCGCGGGCCTGCAGCCGCTCGACCCGGCCGGCGGTCCAGATCAGGTACGCCGAGACCAGCCCGAGCACCAGTGCCGCGACCACCACCCACCACATGTGCGGCATCGTAGTGCTGCTCCTCATCCCGCCCGGCCGGCGCGGGCACCGGTCGACGCGCTCGTCACAGCGGCCCCACCGGCCACCGGGTTCAGCCCAGCCCCGCCCATTCCTGGTCCATGACCCGGCCGTCGGTGGCCTCGATCGCCGCTGCGTATACCTCCAGAACCCGGCGGGCAACCACGGGCCAGTCGAAATTCGCCACCACCTGGTCGCCGGCTGCGGTCAGCCCGGCCCGCTGCCCCGCGTCGTCGAGCAGTTCCGCCAGGGCGGTGCGCAGCGCCGCCGCGTCCCCGGTCGGGAAGAGCCGGCCGGCCCGCCCGCCGTCCAGCACCCGGCGGAACGCGTCCAGGTCGCTGGCCACCACGGCGGTGCCGGCGGCGAGCGCCTCGGTGAGGATCATCCCGAAGGACTCCCCGCCGGTGTTCGGTGCGACGTAGAGGTGCAGGCTGCGCAGCATGCGAGGTTTGTCGGCCTCGGAGACCATGCCGAGGAAGGTGACCCGGTCCCGCAGCGCCGCCGGGAACTGCCCGTAGAGGTCCTCGGCGTCGCCCGGCCCGGCGACCAGCAGGCGCAGCCCGGGGCGGTGCGGGGCGAGCGCGACGAAGGCGTCCCGCAGGATCGGGAAGCCCTTGCGCGCCTCGGTGAACCGGCCCAGGAAGCCGAGCGTCCCGCCGCTGCCCGGTGCGCACTCCCCCGGCCAGCCGGGCAACGGCTCGACGCCGGCGAACTTCGCCACCGCCACCCCGTTGGGGATCTCCACGGCGCCGCCGTCCATGTGCTCCACCTGCACCTTGCGGGCCAACGCGCTGACCGCGATCCGGGCGGTGAGCCGCTCCAGCAGGATCTGGAGCACCCCCTGCGCGGCGGAGAGCACCCGCGACCGGGTCATCGCGGTGTGGAAGGTGGCCACCACCGGGCCCCGGGCGCAGAGCACGGCGAGCATCGACAGGCTGGGGGTGAGCGGCTCGTGCACGTGCAGCACGTCGAAGTCGCCCCGGGTGATCCAGCGCCGCACCCGGGCCGTGGAGACCGGGCCGAAGGCGATCCGGGCCACCGAGCCGTTGTACGGCAGCGGCACGGCCCGACCGGCCGACACCACGTACGGCGGCAGCGCCGAGTCCTCGTCGGCCGGGGCCAGCACGCTCACCTCGTGGCCGAGCCCCAGCAGCGCCTCGGCCAGGTCCATGACGTGGTTCTGCACCCCGCCCGGGACGTCGAAGGAGTACGGGCACACGATGCCGATCCGCATTGCGCCCCGCTCCCTCAGATCGTCCCGGTGGTGGCCGGCGGCTGCGACATGGTGCCGTCGGAGCGCTGGTCCAGCCACATCCGCTGCAACATGTGCCAGTCTTCCGGATGCCGGGCGATGCCCGCCGCCAGACCGTCGGCAATCCGCTGGGTCACCGTGCGCACCCGGGCGTTCAGCGGGGCGCTGTCCTCCGCGGGCAGCTCCAGGGGGCCCTCGATGGCGGCGCGGGCGCCGTCCGGCTCGTACCACAGCGAGGCCACGTAGAGCGGCGCGCCGGTGCGGATGGCCAGCAGGGCCGGGCCGGGCGGCATCCGGGTCGGTCCGCCGAAGAACTCCACGTCCACGCCCCGGGCGGAGAGGTCCCGGTCCGCGAGCAGCGGCACCACGGCACCCGCCCGCAGCCGGTCCACCAGCACGTCGAACGCCGGCCGGTCGCCCCCGGAGGTGGGCAGGATCTCCATGCCGAGGCCCTGCCGGAAGGCGAAGAAGCGCTTGTAGAGGCCCTCCGGCTTGAGCCGCTCGGCGACCGTGGTGATCGGCCAGCCGTTGGCCGCCACCCAGGCGCCGGCGGCGTCCCAGTTGCCGGCGTGCGGCAGCGCGACCACGGCCCCCCGGCCGGCCGCCACGTCGGCGGCGAGCTTCTCCTGGCCGTCGAGGTGGAAGCCGGCGAGGATCTGCTGCCGGCTCAGGCCCGGCAGCCGGAACGCCTCCAGCCAGTACCGGGCGTACGACCGCAGGCCGTCGCGGACCAGCCGCTCCAGCTCCGCCTCGGGCAGGTCGGGGCCGACCACCCGGCGCAGGTTGGCGCGCAGCCGCCGCGTACCCCTGCCGTTGCCGCGGTGGGCGCGGTCGGCGCCCGCCCGGAAGGCGGCGGCGACCACGGGCCGGGGCAGCGCGCGGACCAGCCGCCAGCCGGCGACGTAGCCCGCCTCGGTGAGGTTCACTCCCGGCCGACCAGCTGCGCCTGCCGGTACACGTGGGCCATCCGCTGCCCGACCGTGAAGATCGAGACGGCGGCGAGCAGCCAGAGGGCGATCTCCAGGGCCGGGTCGACGCCGAGGCCGGTGAGCAGGCCGCCCACCCCGACGATCAGCAGCCGCTCGGTGCGCTCGGCGATGCCCACGTTGCAGGTCATCCCGAGCCCCTCGGCGCGGGCCTTGACGTAGGAGACCAAGCCGCCGGCGGCCAGGCAGAGCAACGCGGCGGCCACCGCCGAGTAGTCGTGCTCGGTGGCCAGCCAGTAGGCGACCGCGCCGAAAACGGCGCTGTCGGCGATCCGGTCCATGCTCGAGTCGAGGAAGGCCCCGAACCGGGTGGAGCCGCCGCTCATGCGGGCCATCGTGCCGTCGAGCAGGTCGGTGAGCGCGAAGACCGTGACGATCAGCGCGCCGGCGACCAGATGACCGCGGGCGCCGAAGCCGAGGGCGCCGACGAGCACGCCGAGGGTTCCGGTCACGGTGACCGCGTTGGGGGACACACCGGCGCGGAGCAGGCCGCGCGCGACCGGCTCCACGACGCGGGTCATGCCCGCGCGGGCCGTCACTTGGAAGATCTTCGCCATGGCGGTCCCACGATAACGGCCGGCAGCCGCCGGGGACACAGCCGGTCGTCCCGACCCGCCTGGCGCTCTTGTGTCGGCCCGGTTACCGGTGTGAGATCGAGCGTGGGAGGTGAGCCAGCTCACCGGACCACCCGTCCGCTTACCCGTCGTCCAGGAGATCACCGGAAGATATCGCCGCGGTGCCCGCCCCGGGCCCCTTCCCCGTCGCGCGCGGCGGTCGCCACCACCACCGGTTGAGGGAGGTGCGCCGCGATGGCGCAGAAGAATCAGGAGAAGGGTGTCACCGGCGGCGCGCCGGTGGTGACCGAGCCCGGCAGGGTTCGCAACGTGGTGCTCGTCGGGCACTCCGGTGCGGGCAAGACGACCCTGGTCGAGGCGCTGCTCGCGGCCAGCGGCACGATCGGCCGGGCCGGCAGCGTCACCGAGGGCACCACCGTCTGCGACCACGATCCCGCCGCCGTACGCCAGCAGCGCTCGGTGAGCCTGGCCTGCGCTCCGCTGCTGCACCGCGACGTCAAAGTCAACCTCCTGGACACCCCCGGGTACGGCGACTTCGTCGGCGAGCTGCGCGCCGGGCTGCGGGCCGCCGACGCGGCGCTGTTCGTGGTCTCCGCCGTCGACGGCATGGACGCCGCCACCGCCGCCCTCTGGGAGGAGTGCGCCGCGGTGGACATGCCCCGCGCCGTGGCGGTGACCCGGCTGGACCACCCGCGCGCCGACTTCGACGAGGCGGTGGCCCTCTGCCAGCGGGTCTTCGGCGACAACGTGCTCCCCCTCTACCTGCCGATGCTCGGCGACGACGGCGAGTCGGTCGCCGGCCTCATGGGGCTGATCACGCGGCGCGTCTTCGACTACTCCCAGGGCCTGCCGCCGGCGGTGCGCGAGCCGGACCCGGAGCACCTGCCGGCGATCCTGGAATCCCGCAACGAGCTGATCGAGGGCGTCATCGCCGAGAGCGAGGACGAAACCCTCATGGACCGCTACCTCGGCGGCGAGGAGATCGACACCGAGGTGCTCATCACCGACCTGGAGACGGCGGTCGCCCGCGGCCACTTCTACCCGGTGGTGCCGGTCTGCGCGGAGACCGGCGTCGGGCTGGACGCGCTGCTGGACGGCCTCGTGGCGGCGTTCCCGTCACCGCTGGAGCACGAGCTGCCCGCGGTCACCGGGGTGGACGGCTCGCCCCGGCCGCCGCTGGCCTGCGACCCCGACGGCCCGCTGGTCGCCGAGGTGGTCAAGACGACGGTGGACCGGCACGTCGGGCGGGTCTCGCTGGTCCGCGTCTTCTCCGGCACGCTCCGCCCGGACCAGGTGGTGCACGTGTCCGGGCACGGCATGGCCGAGCGCGGTCACCCCGACCACGACGCCGACGAGCGGGTCGGCCACATCTACAGCCCGCTCGGCGCGACGCTGCGGGAGGTGCCCATCGCGGTGGCCGGTGACATCTGCGCGATCACCAAGTCGGGCAGCGCGGAGACCGGCGACACCATCTCCGCCAAGGAGGAGCCGCTGCTCATCGCCCCGTGGGAGATGCCGGAGCCGCTGCTGCCGGTGGCCATCGTGGCGAAGAGCCGGGCCGACGAGGACGCCCTGGCCCGCAACCTGGCCCGGCTGGTCGCCGGCGACCCGACCCTGCGGCTGGACCGCAACGCCGAGACCCACCAGCTGGTGCTCTGGTGCATGGGCGAGGCGCACGCCGACGTGGTGCTCGACCGGCTGCGCGCCGGCGGCGTGGAGCTGGAGACCGAGCCGGTCCGGGTGGAGCTGCGCGAGACGTTCACGGCCGCCGCCAAGGGCCACGGCCGGCACGTCAAGCAGTCCGGCGGCCACGGCCAGTACGCGGTCTGCGACATCGAGGTCACGCCGCTGCCCCGGGGCGCCGGCTTCGAGTTCGTGGACAAGGTGGTCGGCGGCGCGGTCCCACACAACTACATCCCCTCGGTGGAGAAGGGCGTCCGGGCCCAGATGGAGCGCGGCCTGGTCGGCGGCTACCCGGTGGTGGACCTGCGGGTGACCCTCTTCGACGGCAAGGCGCACAGCGTCGACTCCTCCGACGCGGCGTTCCAGACGGCGGGCGCGCTCGCCCTGCGGGACGCCGCCGAGAAGGGGCAGCCGACGCTGCTGGAGCCGGTCGACGAGGTGACCGTCCGGGTGCCCGACCCGTCGGTCGGCGCGGTGATGGGTGACCTGTCCGGCCGGCGCGGCCGGGTGCTCGGCACCGAACCCGACCCGGACGCCGAGGGCGGCACCCTGGTCCGCGCCGAGGTCCCCGCCACCGAACTGCTCCGGTACGCGGTCGAGCTGCGCTCGATGACCGCCGGCACCGGCACCTTCCGCCGCGAGTTCGCCCGCTACGAGCCGATGCCCGCCCACCTCGCCGAGCAGGTGCGCAAGGAGGCCGGCGGCCGGTCCTGACCCGGTCGGTGTCCGGCCCGCCCCGGCGGGCGGCGGGTCAGGGGCGGGCGGCGGGGACGGGCGGCATGGGCCAGTGCGGGCGGTCGGCGTCGCGCAGGGCGGCGGCACGCAGGGCGGCGAGTTGCCGCTCCACCTCGGCGAACTGGTCGGGGGCGAGCGGGCCGCGGGCCAGCGCGGCGGCGTTCTCCTCCACCTGGGCGACGGTGCGGGCGCCGGGGATCGGCACGGCCCGGCCGCTGCGCGCCCAGATCCAGCCGAGCGCGCCCTGGGCCAGGGTCCGGCCGTCGGCGGTCAGCGCGCCGCGGACGGCGGCGACCCGGCGCAGCCACTCCGGGGCGGGCCGGCCGCTGCGGAACCACTCCAGCCAGTTCGGCGCGGTGCCCCGCACGTCGTCGCGGGGCAGCGTCGACTCCGGGGTGTACTTGCCGGTGAGCAGCCCCATCCCGAGCGGCCCCCGGGCCAGGCCGGCCAGGTCGTGCTTCTCGCAGACGGCGAGCATGGCCGGGGCGTCCCGAAGCACCGACAGGCCGTGCTGCACGGCGGCGGCGCCGCGGGCGACCTGGGCGAAGGCGGCCGCCCGGTCGGCCCGGTCGGTGCTCCAGCCGTATGCCCGGACGAGGCCGTCGGCGACCAGGTCCTCCAGGGTGCCGATCAGCGCCTCGGCCCGGGGCACCGGCAGGTCGGCGAGGTGCAGCTGGTAGAGGTCGATCCGGTCGGTGTCCAGCCGGCGCAGCGAGTCGACGACCGCCCGCCGCAGGTACTCCGGGGAGGCGTCCTCCCCGGTGGCCTGCCGGGTCCGCTCATCGAAGGTGTAGCCCCACTTGGTGGCGATCACCGCCTCGTCGCGTCGGCTGGCGAGGGCCTGGCCGAGGATCCGCTCGCCGTGCCCGGCACCGTAGGTGTCGGCGGTGTCGAAGAGGGTCACCCCGAGGTCGAGGGCGCGGCGGACGGCCCGGATCGACTCCTCGTCGTCGACGGCGCCCCAGCCCAGCGGGCGGGCGCCCTCGGCCCACGGGCCGCCGATCGCCCAGCAGCCCATGCCGAGGGCGCTGACCGCGATGCCGCTGCGGCCCAACGGCCGCGTGCTGACTGCCATCGCCGCATCCTGCCACCTTCCCGGGACCCGTGGGCGGCTTCGTCACCCCGGGTGCCGGGCCGCCGCCCGACGGTCAGCCGGCGTACGCCAGCAGCACCGGGTCGGCCTGCCCCGCCCAGGCGCCGGTCAGCCGGGCCCGCGCCGGAGCGTCGGCCGGGGCCGGCCGGCGGACCAGGGCCAGCTCCACCCCGCCGGCCCGGATCAGCGTCGGGTCGCCGTCGACCACCTCGTCGACCAGGTCGAACGCCGACGGGTTGCCGGCCCGGGTGCCGGCCAGGGTCATGCTCGGGGCGCGCACCTCGCGCCGGCCGTCGACCTCGAAGTACTCCTCCGCCTGGCCGGCGTCGGCGAGGACGGCGGCGGCCAGGGCCGGCGGGTAGGCCGGGTCGCCGCAGGCGTCGTACACCCAGCGTGGGCCGAGCACGGAGTGGTCGGTGGTGCCGACCAGCCACCGGTCGGCGCCGGCCAGCGGCGCACCGCGGTAGGTCAGCGGCACCTGGAGGACCGGCCCGTCCCCGGCCCGGACCAGCATGGTCTCGATGCCGACCTCGCCGGCCGGGTCGTCGAACCGGTACGCCGCCACGCGGGTGACCTCCGCGCCCGGGGTGCCGGCGAACCAGGGCCGGCCGGGCAGCCAGGTGGCGAGCAGGTCGAGCTTCGAGGGGCGCAGTTCCGCGCGGTGCAGCAGGGCCATGCCCAAGATCGTACGGTCGTTCGCGGGCCGGGGTGCGCCCGCGCCCCTCAGGCCGGCCAGGCCTTGGCGAGCAGGTCCCGGGTGTCGGCGAGCAGTTGCGGCAGCACCTTGGTGCGGCCGATCACCGGCATGAAGTTGGCGTCCCCGCCCCAGCGCGGCACCACGTGCTGGTGCAGGTGCGCGGCGATGCCCGCGCCGGCCACGCCGCCCTGGTTCATGCCCAGGTTGAAGCCGTGCGCGTTGGAGACGTGCCGGACCACCCGCATGGCGTCCTTGGTGAACGCGGCCAGCTCGGCGGTCTCCGGCGCGTCCAGCTCGGTGTAGTCCGCCACGTGCCGGTACGGGCAGACCAGCAGGTGCCCCGGGTTGTAGGGGTAGAGGTTGAGCACCGCGAAGACGTGCTCGCCCCGGGCCACCACCAGGCTCTCGTCCGGCGGCAGGCCCGGGGCGAGGCAGAACGGGCAGCCGGTCGGCTTCTCGTAGCCACCCTCGGGCCGGTCCTCACCCGAGATGTAGGTCATCCGGTGCGGCGTCCAGAGCCGTTCCAGCCCGTCCGCCAGACCGTTGTCGTCGCCGCTGCCGGCGCCGTCGAAGTGCCGTTCCGCCCCTGTCACACGCCGATCCTACGGTCACCGCGGCGGATCCCACCCGGCCGGCCGGGCGCGCGACGGGGGGGTCAGGTGTTGGGCGTGCCCTCCGCCGACGGGCCCGAGTTGGTCCGGGACTCGACGACGTCCCGCACGTGGGCCACCGCCTCCTCGATCGGCACGCCGTTGCGCTGCGACCCGTCCCGGTAGCGGAAGGAGACCGTGCCGGCGGCCACGTCGTCGTCCCCGGCGATCACCATGAACGGGATCTTCTGCTGCTGGGCGTTGCGGATCTTCTTCTGCATCCGGTCGTCACCGGCGTCGACCTCGGCCCGGATGCCGTTGCGGCGCAACGTGGTGACGAAGTCCTGCAGGTAGTCGGTGTGGTCCTCGCGGATCGGGATGCCGACGACCTGCACCGGGGCGAGCCAGGCCGGGAACGCGCCCGCGTAGTGCTCGGTGAGCACGCCGATGAACCGCTCGATCGACCCGAACTTGGCGCAGTGGATCATCACAGGCTGCTGCCGCGTGCCGTCGGCCGCCTGGTACTCCAGCCCGAAGCCCTTCGGCTGGTTGAAGTCGTACTGGATAGTCGACAGCTGCCAGGTGCGGCCGATGGCGTCCTTGGCCTGCACGGAGATCTTCGGGCCGTAGAAGGCCGCGCCGCCCGGATCCGGCACCAGGTCGAGACCGGTCTCCCGGGCGCACTGCTCCAGCACGGCGGTGGCCGTCGCCCAGTCGGAGTCCGAGCCGACGAACTTGTCGAGCCGGGCCTCGTCGCGGGTCGACAGCTCCAGGTAGAAGTCGTCGATGCCGAAGTCCTTCAGCAGGCTCAGCACGAAGTTGAGCAGGTGCTTGATCTCGCCCGGCGCCTGCTCCCGGGTGCAGTAGGAGTGCGAGTCGTCCTGGGTCAGGCCGCGCACCCGGGTCAGCCCGTGGACCACACCGGACTTCTCGTAGCGGTAGACCGACCCGAACTCGAACAGCCGCATCGGCAGCTCACGGTAGGACCGCCCCCGCGACCGGTAGATCAGGTTGTGCATCGGGCAGTTCATCGCCTTGAGGTAGTAGTCCGCGCCCTCGAGCTCCATGGGCGGATACATCCCGTCGGCGTAGTACGGCAGGTGGCCCGAGGTGTGGAACAGGCCCTCCTTCGAGATGTGCGGGGTCCCGACGTACTGGAAGCCCTCCTCGATGTGGCGGGTGCGGACGTAGTCCTCCATCACCCGCTTCAGCACGCCACCCTTGGGGTGGAAGACCGCCAGGCCGGAGCCGATCTCGTCGGGGAAGCTGAACAGGTCCAGGTCCGCGCCGAGCTTGCGGTGGTCGCGCCGGGCGGCCTCCTCCAACAACCGCAGGTACGCCTTCAGCTCGTCCCGGGTCGGCCACGCGGTGCCGTAGACCCGCTGGAGCTGCGGGTTCTTCTCCGAGCCCCGCCAGTAGGCGGCGGCCGAACGCATCAGCTTGAACGCGCCGATCAGCCGGGTGTTCGGCAGGTGCGGGCCGCGGCACAGGTCCGACCAGCAGACCTTGTCCTCGGTGGCGGCGAGGTTGTCGTAGATGGTCAGCTCGCCGCCGCCCACCTCCATCACCTCGGAGGAGTCCAGCCCCTCACCCTTGACCTCGATCAGCTCCATCTTGAACGGCTCGGCGGCCAGCTCGCCGCGCGCCTCGTCCAGGCTGCTGAAGCGGCGCCGGCGGAACCGCTGGCCGGACTTGACGATCTCCTGCATCCGCTTCTCGAGCCTCGCCAGGTCGTCCGGCTGGAACGGCTTGGCCACCTGGAAGTCGTAGTAGAAGCCGTTCTCGATCGGCGGGCCGATGCCGAGCTTGGCCTCCGGGAACACGTCCTGCACGGCCTGGGCCAGCACGTGCGCGGTGGAGTGGCGCAGCACGTTCAGCCCGTCCGGGCTGTCGAGGGCGACCGGCTCGACCGCGGTCTCCTCGGCCGGCTTCCAGTCCAGGTCGCGCAGCTCGCCCTGCGGGTCGCGGACCACCACGATCGCCTTCGGGCCGCTCATCGGCAGCCCGGCCGCGGCCACCGCGTCGGCCGCCGTCGTCCCGGCGGCGACGACGACGGGGTCGGCCACGACGGGGGTACGGGGTGCGGACACGGTGACTCCTGTCGTCGAACGGGTTCGAATGTGCCGGGTACCGGCTCCTGCGATGCTATCGGTCGCCCGGACCCGCACCGTCGGCGACGCCGCGCTCCCCCGAGCGATCAGTTCCGTCCCGCGTTGAACCTTTCCGCCCTCGCGCCCGAACTACCGGGTGAGGCCGGAGCCGGTTACCGGCCGTGTCGACACGGATGGGGACGACCATGACGATGACCCGTCGGGGCCGGTGGTGGGCGACCGCGCTGCTGGCCGCCGCGGTCGGCGGCACGCTGGGCTGGCCCGGCGCCGCGAGCGCCGCCGAGGTGACCCTCACGACCTCACCCGCCCAGGTGCACCAGGGCGACGCCATCGAACTGGCCGTGGTGCTGCCCGAGGAGCGGGCCGGCAGCCGGACCAGCCGGATAGAGCTGCGGATGCCCGCGGACGCCCCGATCGGCGAGGTCTACCCGCTCTCCGTGCCCGACTGGGCGCCCACCATCACCACCCGCACCCTGGACCAGCCGGTCGCGGGCATCCACTCCTCCGAGCTGAACCAGGTGACCGACGCGGTGAGCTGGATCCGCATGCCCGGCACCACCGGGCCGGCCCGGCTCTCGCTCGGCATGGGCCCGATGCCGGCCACCGACCGGCTGACCTTCACGGTGATCCAGACCTACGCCGACGGCACCGTGGTCCGCTGGACCGACCCGCCCGGCGGCGCGCACCCCGCCCCGACGGTCACCCTGCTGCCCCCGCCGCCGGGCGCCGCCGCGCACGCCGGCCACGGCGAGCCCGTCGCCGAGGCGCCGGCCGAGGCGGCCGCCCCAGCACGGACCGACGACGACGGACCGAGCGCGGACCTGCTGCTGGGCGGCGGGCTGCTCGCCGGCCTGGCCGGCGGCGCGGCGCTCGGCTGGCTGCTCAGCCGCCGCCGGCGCGACACCCTCACCCTCCCGCCCGACTCCCCCGACCCGGTCGGCACCGACCGCGCCCCGCTGACCTCCGCACCGGCCCGCTGAGCGCGTCACGCGCGGCGACCTGCCGTCGGCGGACGGCAGGTCGGGACGATCGAAGGCGGTGGCGGTCAGGCGGGGGTGGCGAGCCAGGACGGGAGCGGCTCACGGGCGGCGAGCCAGCCGTCGGGGACACCGCCCGGCGTGCCGACCCCGGTGTGGGCGGCCACCACGCCGCCGACGATCGCCGCCGTGGTGTCCACGTCCCCGCCCGCCTCCACGCAGGCGCGGATGGCCGACGGATAGTCGTGCAGGTGCGTGGCGGCGACCCAGAGCGTGAAGGGGACGGTGTCCTGCGCGGTCACCCGGGAGCCGTTGCCCAGCGCCTCGGCGACCTCGCCGGCCGGGTGGCCGAGCAGCGCGGCGGCCCGGCGTACGCCCCGGTGCACCTCGCCGGCCGGGTCGAGGGCGCCGGCCACCACGGTGAGCAGCCGGGCCGGCTCGGGCCGGTCCCCGTCCAGCCGGGCCTGGGCGGCCAGCGAGGCGGCCACCGCCACCGCGACCGCCCCGGCGATCCCCTCCGCGTGGGAGTGGGTCACCTCGGCGGAGGCGCGGGCCTGGTCGGCGGCACGCCGGGTCGAGTCGGCGTACCAGGCGCCGAGCGGGGCCACCCGCATGGCCGCGCCGTTGCCGCAGGAGCCCTGCCCGTCGAAGGCGGACGCGGCGGCCACCGGCCACGGCGTGCCGGCGCGGATCAGTTCGAGCAGTTCCACGGCGCCGGCGCCGTAACGGCGGGCCGGGTCGTAGTGCGAGGCGAAGGCGAGCGCGAGGGCGTCCCGGTCCACCCGACCGTGGTCGGCCAGCACGGTGAGCACCGAGCAGGCCATCTCGGTGTCGTCGCTCCATGCCCACGGGCCGGGCGGGAGCGCGTCGGCCCAGGCGGCGACCGCGTTGCCCGGGACGAAGAACCGCGCGCCGAGGGCGTCGCCGACGGACAAACCGGCCAGCGCGTCGCGGGCGAGCGTGAGGCGGGTGTCGGGGAAGAGAGTGAACGTCATCGTCGTCCCAGCTTGCCCGGTTCGCAGGAGTGCCGCAACGCGATCAACTTGCCACGCCGAGTACGGTGCTGACGTGGCAACCGTCCTCCTGGTCGAAGACGACCACGTCGTACGCGGTGCGATGCTGCGGTCCCTCACCGACCGGGGACACGCGGTGCACGCCGTCGGCACGGCGCTGGACGCGCTGCGCCGGGTCGCCGCCGAGACCCCCGACCTGGTGGTGCTCGACCTCGGCCTGCCCGACCTGGACGGCTCCGACGCGCTGCGCATGCTGCGCGGCATCACCGACGTGCCGATCATCATCGCGACCGCACGGGACGACGAGCAGTCGGTGGTCCGGCTGCTCCGGGCGGGCGCCGACGACTACATGGTCAAGCCGTTCACCGGCGCCCACCTGGACGCCCGGATCACCACGGTGCTGCGCCGGGCCGGTCGGGCCAGCCGGACCGTCCAGCCGGCCGTGCACACGGTCGGCGGCCTGCGGGTGGACGTGGGCGAGCGCAGCGCGGTGCTGGACGGCGAGCCCCTCGCCCTGACCCGCAAGGAATTCGACCTGCTGGCGTATCTCGCCGCACGTCCCGGCCGGGTAGTGTCCCGGCGGGAACTCTTGGAGGAGGTATGGCGGCAGCCCTCGGTCGGCGAGGACCAGACCATCGACGTTCACCTCTACTGGCTCCGCCGCAAAATGGGCGAGTCCGCGGCGAAGCCGCGCTACCTGCGCACCGTGCGGGGGGTCGGCTTCCGGCTGGTGGCGCCGGACTGAGGCCCGCGCTGGCCTGGCTCACGGCCGGCATGTGCAGCCTCGTCGCGCTCGCCTTCCTCATCCCGCTCGGGATCACCCTGTCCGACCAGGCGCGCGAGGAGAAGCTGGCCGACGCGGCCCGGCGCAGCGCGCTGGTCACCGGGGCGCTCGCGGTCAGCACCGACCCGGAGATCGTCCGGCGCGCCGTGGCGGCCAGCGGCGACGACCCGGCGCTGCGACCCGTCGTACACGGGATCGGGGTCGATGAGGGCGCGGGCCGGGCCGACACGGCGGCGCTGGACCGGGCCGCCGCCGAGCGACGTTCGGTGGTCACCGACGTGCCCGGCGGCGTCCTCCGGCTGGACCCGGTGGTGCTCGGCGACCGGGTCGCCGTGGTGGAGGTCTTCGTTCCCGACGAGGTGCTCGACGCCGGCGGCGGCGGGCGGTGGTTGCTGCTGCTCGCGGTGGCGCTGGCGCTGGTCGGCGCCGCGGTGATCGTGGTCGACCGGGTGGCCGCCCGGGCCGTCGACGCGACCGGCGAACTGGTGAAGGCGGCCCTCGCGGTCGGCGACGGCGAGCTGGGCGTCCGGGTCGAGCCGACCGGGCCGCGGGAGCTGGCCGAGGCCGGGCACGCGTTCAACCGGATGGCGGAACGGCTCGTCGCGCTCCGCGCCGACGAGCGGGAACTCGTCGCCGACCTGTCGCACCGGCTGCGGACGCCGCTGACCGCGCTGCGCCTGGACGCCGAGGCGCTGGAGTCCGACGACACGAGCATCGGCACGTTCAGCGAGGCGGAGCTGGACCGCCGCCGCGGTATTCGGCGGATCCGGCAGGCCATCGTGACTCTGGAGGGCGAGGTCGACCAGCTCATCACGACCACCCGCAAGGCGGTCAGCCAGGAGACCGGGCCGGCGAGCTGCGACGTCAGCGAGGTGGTCCGGGACCGGATGGTCTTCTGGTCGGCCCTCGCCGGCGACCAGAACCGGCCGCACCGGGTGGTCGGTGCGCAGCTGCGGATCCCCGCGCCGGTGCCCCGGGCCGAGCTGGCCGCGGCGCTGGACGCGGTGATCGGGAACGTCTTCCGCTACACCCCGCAGGGCACGGCGTTCGAGGTGGCGGTGAGCCGGCGGGACGGCTGGGTGGCGATCCGGATCGACGACGCCGGCTCGGGGATCACCGACCCGGACCGGGCGCTGCGCCGGGGCGCCAGCGACCAAGGCTCCACCGGGCTGGGGCTGGACATCGCCAAGCGGGTCGCGTTGCAGGCCAACGGCTCGGTGAGCATCGACCGGGCCCGGCTCGGCGGGGCCAGCGTGGTGATGCTGCTGGCCGACCCGGAGGCGGCGCCCCGGCAGGTCAACCGGTTCGGCCTGGTCGGCCGGATGGCGCGCGACGCCCGGGAGCCGCGGACCGGCCGGCGCTGGCCGCGGCCGCGCTGAGCCGGTGGCTGTGGGCCGCCGCAAGTCTTCCTTAGAAGTGGGTTAACGACGGCCGCGGCGCCGGGCCGGGCTGTCAGGATCAGGACCGAACCCATCAGTTCCGTCGGCCGGGGACGCCCCGTAACACCTCCGGTCGGCGGAGCAGTGCGCGCGGCGGGAGTTCGGTCCCCCCACACCTCGCTCCCGCCGCGCGCCGCTTCCCCCGTCGAGCCGCACCCCGGGCGTGAGGTGACCGTGATGACGCCGACCGTCCGCCGCCTGCTCCGCTGGGCCGCCGTGATCAGCCTCGGCGTCGCCCTCACGCTCGCCGCCTGGCAGGACCCGGTGCTCGCGGACGGCCCCGGCCGGTCCGCCGACCCCGTGCCCGGTGCCGCCGTCGCGATGGCCGCGGTGGTCGGGTTCGGGCTGGCCCTGGTCGGACGGCGCCGGCCGCTGCGGGTGTCCCGGCGGCCGGTGCCGTCCCGCCCGCTCAGCGCGTCGCGGCCGCCAGGTACGCGTCAATCTCACCGCTGATCCGGGCCTGCTCCCCCGGCTCCAGGAACGCGGCGGTGACCGCGTCGCGGGCCAGCGCGGCCACCCCGGCCGGGTCGAGGCGCAGCAGCCGGGCCGCCACGGCGTACTCGTCGTTGAGCGTGGTGCCGAACATCGGCGGGTCATCGGAGTTGACGGTGACCAGCACGCCCGCCTCGACGAGCTGCGGCAGCGGGTGCTCCTCGATGGTCGCCACCGCCCGGGTCCGCACGTTGGAGGTGGGGCACACCTCCAGCGGGATCCGCCGCTCGGCCAGGTGGGCGAGCAGCGCCGGGTCGAGGACGGCGGAGATGCCGTGCCCGATGCGCTCGGCGCCCAGCTCACGCAGCGCGTCCCAGACCGTCTCCGGACCGGTGGTCTCGCCGGCGTGCGGGACCGACCGCAGACCGGCCGCGCGGGCCTGGTCGAAGTACGGCTTGAACTGCGGCCGCGGCACCCCGATCTCCGGGCCGCCCAGGCCGAAGCTGATCAGCCCGTCCGGCCGCTCGTCGAGGGCGATCCGCAGGGTCTGCTCGGCGGCCGGCAGGCCGGCCTCCCCGGGGATGTCGAAGCACCAGCGCAGCGCGATGCCGAAGTCGGCCTCGGCCCGCTTGCGGGCGTCCTCGATCGCCTCGCAGAACGCCGGCGCCGGAATCCCCCGGTGCACGTGGGAGTACGGCGTGACGGTCAGCTCGGCGTACCGGACCTGCTGGCGGGCCAGTTCCCGGGCCACCTCGTGGGTGAGCAGCCAGACGTCGTCGGCGTCCCGGATCAGGTCCACCACGCTGAGGTAGACGTCGATGAAGTGGGCGAAGTCGCGGAACGCGAAGTAGTCGGCGAGCGCCTCCGGGTCGGCCGGGACGGGGCTGCGCCCCTCGTGCCGGGCGGCCAGCTCGGCCACGATCCGGGGCGAGGCGGAGCCGACGTGGTGCACGTGCAGCTCCACCTTGGGCAGTCCGGCGATGAAGGTGGGCAGGTCGGTCACAGGTTCTCCTCTGCGCGGGCGCCGGTGCGGGCCACCACGAAGATCCGGCGGAACGGGAAGTACACCTGACCCTGCCGCACCGGGTACGCCTCGACGAGGCGTACCCCCAGCTCGACGCGGAAGTCGGCCCAGCCGGCGGCGTCGAGCGCGGCGCGGACCGGGCGCAGCGCCGTCCCCTCCATCCAGGCCAGTACCGGATGGTCGGCGCCGGCGGCCGGGAGCAGGTGCACGTAGGTAGTCTCCCAGGCGTCGACGGCGCAGCCCCCACCGACCAGCAGCGCGGCGTAGTCGACCGGGTCCTCGACGGGGGCCTCGCGCAGCAGCGGGGCGAGGGTGTCCCGCCACCGGTCCCGCCCGGCCACCTCGCGCAGCGCCCGGTGCGACGGGGCGGCGAAGTTCCCCGGCACCTGGAACGCCAGCCAGCCGCCGGCCGGCAGCGCGGCGGCCCAGCGGGTGAGCAGTTCCTGATGGCCGGGCACCCACTGGAGCACCGCGTTGCAGACGACCACGTCGACGTCGGGCTCCGGACGCCAGTCGCGCACGTCTCCGACCGAGAAGGAGACCGGCTCGGCCAGGACGCCGGCCCCGGCCAGGCTGCGGACCCGTGGCAGGGCGCGGGCCCGCGCGATCATCTCGGCGGAGGAGTCCAGGCCGGCGATCCGGCTGTCCGGCCAGCGGCCGGCGAGGGTCGCGGTCAGGGTGCCCGGGCCGCAGCCGAGGTCGACGACCGCGCGGGGCCGCTCCGCCGGGACCCGGGCGAGCAGGTCGTGGAAGGGGCGGGAGCGCTCGTCGCCGTAGCGCAGGTAGGTGCTCGGGTCCCACATGACAGCCTCCAAACCGTACGTACGTCTTGCTAGACCGTACGGCCCGACGGGCGTCCCGGCAAGCGGCTCACTAGGCTCGACCGGGTGGAACAGCGCAGCTTCGACCGGCTCGGCCGGCACGTCGGCATCATCGGACTCGGCGCCTGGCAGCTCGGCGCGGACTGGGGCGAGGTCAGCGAGGGCGCCGCCCTCGACGTGCTGGGCGCCGCCGTCGACGCCGGGGTCAGCTTCCTGGACACCGCCGACGTGTACGGCGACGGCCGCAGCGAGCAGTTGATCGGCCGGTTCCTGCACGCGCACCCCGGGCACGGGCTGACCGTGGCCACCAAGATGGGCCGGCGGGTGCCGCAGGCGCCGGAGGCGTACACCCTGGACAACTTCCGGGCCTGGACCGACCGGTCCCGGGCGAACCTCGGCGTGGACACCCTCGACCTGGTGCAGCTGCACTGCCCGCCCACCGCGGTCTTCGCCGACGACCGGGTCTTCGACGCGCTGGACACCCTGGTCGCCGAGGAGCGGATCGCCGGGTACGGGGTCAGCGTCGAGACCTGCGACCAGGCGCTCACCGCCATCGCCCGCCCCGGCGTGGCCAGCGTGCAGATCATCCTCAACGCGGTGCGGCACAAGCCCCTGGAGCGGGTGCTGCCCGAGGCCGCCAAGGCGGGGGTCGGCATCATCGCCCGGGTGCCCCTCGCGAGCGGCCTGCTCTCCGGCCGCTACGACGAGCACACCACCTTCCCGCCGGACGACCACCGCACGTTCAACCGGCACGGTGAGTCCTTCGACGTCGGTGAGACCTTCTCCGGCGTCGACTACGACCTCGGCCTGTCCGCCGTGCGCCGGCTCGCGCCGCTGGTCGGCGAGGGCCGGACGATGGCCCAGTTCGCGCTCCGCTGGATCCTCGACCAGCCCGGCGTCACCGTGGTCATCCCGGGCGCCCGCAACGCCGAGCAGGCCCGGCGCAACGCCGCCGCGGCCGGCCTGCCGCCGCTGACCGAGGTGGAGCTGGCCGCCGTCCGCGCCACCTACGACGAGCTGATCCGGCCGCAGGTGCACGACCGGTGGTGACCCCGGACCGGCGGCCCGCCGGCGCGGCGTCGCCGCGGACCCGCGCCCGCGGGCATGCTGGAGCCGGGTGTGCGTCGGCGGAGGGGGAACGATGAGGGGCTGGTTCCGGCTCACCGTGGGGCTGCTGGCCGTGGTGCTCGGTGCCCTGTGGACCGTGACGGGCCTGGGCTACGTCGAGGACAGCGCGCTGACCGACCAACGGATCTGGGCGGTCGCCGGTCCGGTGCTCGTCCTCATCGGACTCGTCGCGCTCTGGTTCGGCATGCGGGCCCGGCGCCGGCGCGGCTGAATCCCGGCAGACGCCCGGCCGAACTCGCGCAGACGTCCACAGTGCGGAAAAGCCCCGCCTCCCGGAAGGGACGCGGGGCTTCTGCGCACCGGCCGGCGCGGCCGGCGCTCCGTAGCTCAGATGGGGCGGACCTGCTCGGCCTGCGGACCCTTCTGACCCTGGGCGATCTCGAACTCCACCCGCTGGTTCTCCTCCAGGCTGCGGTAGCCGCTGGACTGGATGGCCGAGAAGTGGACGAACACGTCAGCACCCCCGCCGTCGACGGTGATGAAGCCGAAGCCCTTGTCAGCGTTGAACCACTTCACGGTTCCCTGCGCCATGTGTATCTCCTTCTAAAACTGGCGGCCGAGCACGCCGTGCGGCCGATTGGCCGTTTTCGAGCAGCGGTGCCTGAGGCGGCCCCCGGTGAAGGAGACTTCTCTCAACCCACGCGTCTCTCAACAGCGTGAGACAGCAAACCACGTACGCAAAAACTTCGCACAGTCTACCCGACGAAATTCTCCGACATGTGACCTGACGGGTGCGGCAGATCCACTGGCCGGGCTGTTCGGGCCAGGCGAAAGGCCCCTGTCCATCAAGGTGGAAAGGGGCCTTTCGTGCGTATGGAATCAGTCGGGCCAACGGCCGGTGAGCCGGCGTACGCCGACCGCCCCGCCGCGGTCCACGGCGGCCCGGACGACCGCGAAGATCGCCCCCTGCAACGCCGCGGCGGCGAGGATCTCGCCCCAGCGGCGGTCCTCGTCGGTGGCGCTGGGCGCGTCGCCGTCGCCGGCCGTCATCTTCCAGACCTGCCGGAAGATGACCCCGGCGACGGTGCCGGCGGCCAGACCCATCAGCACCCCGACCGGCTTGTAGACAACCCTGCCGATGCCCTTGCTCACCTGCGCCTCCCACGGACGATCAGCAGCACCACCGCGGTGGCCACGGCGCCGGCCGCCACGGCCGCCCACGGCACCGGGTGGCGCCCGACCGCCCCGCCCTTCTCGTACGCCTGCGCCCGGACCAGCCGGGCCTTCCCCGCCGCCTGCCCGCGCACCCGGGCCACGGTCAGCGCCGCCTGCTGGCGCACCCGCGTCTTCGCCTGCTCGGCGGAGTGCCGGACCAAAGCCTTGACGTCGGCCCTGGCGGCCAGCAGCTCCATCGTCTCACCCAGCTCCACCCGGGTCCGGCGGATCTCCTCCCGGAGCGCCGCCACGTCCCCGGTCCCGTTGCCGGTCATGCCCGCCTCCCGTCCTTCACCGCGGCGGTGACGGTGTCCACGTCCGCCCGGACGCTGCGGACCGCCGCCTCCGGTACCGGCGGGACGGCACGGCTGACCTGCTTCTTGCCGACCAGCGCCAGGATGCCGGCGAGCAGGAAGAGCCCGACCGCCACGATCAGCGCGGCGAGCCACGCCGGCATAACCAGATCCAGCAGCAGGATCACGGTGGCGACCAGCGCGCCGGCGCCGTAGAGGGCCATCACCCCGCCGCCGCCGAACAGACCGATCCCGATCCCGGCGTGCTTGCCCTTCTGGGTCAGTTCCGCCCGGGCCAGCGCCAGCTCGTCCCGCACCAGGCGGGTGACCTGTTCGGTGGCCCGCTGCACCAGTTCCGCGGTGGACGGCTCCTGCCCGGTCCGGGACGCGCTGCGACTCGCGACGTCAGCCATGCTGTCCTCCTTTCATCATCACCGCGCTGTATGCCCGGAGTCGCCGCCCGTCAATCCTGCGCGGAGCGGCCGGCAACCCGGCCGCACACCATGTCCTCGCCCGGCCGCCGGGCGGCGGCCGGATCCGGGGCGTGCGCAGCAGGTCCCCCGGAACGGGCCGATCAAACGCGGACGGCCCCACCTACCGCGGCTGCACCGGCATCCGGCAGATCAACGGGCGGGCCGGGGCGGAGGTCACGAGCGGGCGGCCGGGGCTCCGGAACGGGTACGGGGTCAGCGGCGGGCGTCGGCGTGGTCCTCACGGCCGACGAACACCTCGCTGCGGGCCTCGCCGTCGTCGCTGCCGCCGAAGACCCGCGCGTCGTCGGGAACCTCCGTGTCGGGCAGCCGGCGGGCCGGCCGGCGCGGCTGCACCGCCTGCCAGGGCAGCGGGCCGGTGGTGTCGCCCACCTCGGCGCGCAGCCGGGGCAGGGCGGTGGGGCGCTGGTCGCGTACCCAGGCGACCAGGTGCTCGCGCACCAGGCAGCGCAGGTCCCACAGGCTGCCGGCGTCGGCCGCGCTGACCAGGGCCCGGACCTTGACCAGGCCGCCGGTGGCGTCGGTCACCTGCAGCACGCAGACCCGGCCGTCCCAGAGTTCGGTGCCCTCGCAGAGCCGCCGCAGCTCCTCCCGCATGGCCTGCACCGGGATGGCCCAGTCCAGGTCGAACTCGGCGGTGCCGAGCACCGCCGCCTCGGTGCGGGTCCAGTTCTGGAACGGGGTGCTGGTGAAGTAGGAGGTCGGCAGGATCAGGCGGCGATCGTCCCAGACCTGCACCACCACGTAGCTGAGGGTCAGCTCCTCGACCCGGCCCCACTCCCCCTCGACCACCACCACGTCGTCGAGGCGCACGGCGTCGCTGAAGGCGAGCTGGAGGCCGGCGAAGACGTTGCCCAGCAGGCTCTGCGCGGCCAGCGCGGCGACCACACCGACCACACCGGCGCTGGTCAGCACGCCGGCGCCGATGCCGCGGACCGCGGGGAAGGTCATCAGCATCACGCCGAGGGCCAGCACCACGATCACCGCGATGGTGAGCCGGCGCAACAGCACCACCTGCGTACGCACCCGCCGGGCGTGCCGGTTGTTCGGCACGTCCACCCGGAACCGGGCCAGCGCGGTGTCCTCCGCCACCACCAGCAGCGAGGCGACCAGCCAGGCGGTGGTGGCGATCAGGGCGAGCACCAGGGCGTGCAGGACGAGCTTCCGCCAGGGGCTGCCGATCGCGTACCCGGTGCTGAACCGGACGGCGAGCTGCACGGCCAGCACGGTCGCGGCCACCTGGAACGAGCGGTGCGAGTGATCGGTCAGCTCGGTCATCAGCAGCGAGCGGCGGCCGAGCCGGCGGGTGACCCGGTGCACCACCTCCACCAGCAACAGCGCGACCGCCGCCGCGGCGAGCGCGGCGACGGCGGTCACGAGGTAGGACTGCACGTTCTTTCTCTCCCTCCGGCCGGGTGCGAATCGGGCAAAGGCCCAATGGTGCCCGGACTACCGCGTATCGACCAGGATCACACCCGGCGGTAGCGCGACTGGAGGAAGCAGTAGACGCCGAAGGCGGCGATGCCGAGCGCCATGAGCGTCAGCAGCACCGGCCCGTACGACTGGTCCCGGAGGGTGCGCAGGGCGGCGTCCAGGCCGCGGGCCTTCTCCGGGTCGTACTTCACGGCGGCGGTCACGATCAGCAGCCCGGCGACGGCGAAGACCGCGCCCCGGGCGGCGTACCCGGCCATGCCGAGACGGCGGGTCAGGGTGTGCGTCTTCGGGCTCATCTCGCCGGTCTTGAGGTTGCGCTCGAACTTCTTCTTCAGCCCGTAGACCATCATGCCGATGCCGACCGCGGCGAGCACGAGCCCGGCCAGCCCGACCAGCCACCGGCCACCCTCGGAGGCCATCAGCTTCTCGGTGAACTGCTGCTGCTGGTCGGCGGCGTTGCTGCTGGCGTCCTGGAAGACCTTGATGGCGGTCCAACCCAGCCAGACGAAGACGATCACGCGGACGACGGAGGCGATCCGCTCGAAGAGCTTTTCCTTGCCGCGCAGGAAGCGGTGGCCGATGACCGCCTCGAACGCCTGCCAGATGGCCATGGCGAACAGCCCGATCGCGATGGCGACCAGGAGGAACTTGCCGAGCGGCTGGGCGCCGAGGGTGCGCAGGGCGCCGTTCTGGTTGCCCTCCTCGCCCGACCTGCCGAACGCGATCTGCAGGGCCAGCCAGGCGAAGAGGAGGTGCACGATCCCGTAGCCGATGAAGCCGGCCCGGGTCAACAGTTCGAGCCACCTGCTGTTCGCGGCCTGGGCGGCGGCGGCTCCGGCGTTCCGGGTGAGAGACATGGCGCCTCAATCTCCCGGTGCGAAGATTTCCAAACGTCGGCCGCCGCCACCCGGCGCGGTGATCAGCTGTTCGGGTCGCGCGCCACCCGGACGACGACCTGCTGGTCGGTGACGCTGTCGAGGGTCACCGAGAAGCCGCCGGCCTGGGCGGCCTGCTGGCCGACGGTGAGCGAGAGCTGCTCCCCCGCCACCTCGACGGTGACCTGGTCGCCCTCGGCCCCGACCAGCTTGGCCTCGACGCCGAGGACGGTGGCGCTGGCGTCGACGCCACGCTCGAAGGTGACGGTGCAGGCGTCCAGGCCGCAGTCGGTGGAGGCGTTCTCCGAACTGCAACCGGCCAGCAGCGCGGCACCGAGCGCGAGGCCGGCCAGCAGGCCGGCGGCCCGGCGGGTGGGGGTCAGCGAGGGGGAAACGCGTCGGTTCGTCACCCGGCCAAGGGTACGAGACGACGGCCACACCGCCACCCACCGGTGATCGTCCCGGCGAGGGTTAGGGTCCCGGCATGCCCTTCGACATCGCCCGCGCCCGGGCCGCCTACCCCGCCCTGACCGAGGGCTTCGCCCACTTCGACGGCGCCGGCGGCACGCAGACCGCCCGGCCGGTGATCGAGGCGGTCACCGCCGCCATGACCGCCGCCACCGGCAACCGGAGCACCGCGTTCGTACCGGGCCGGCGGTCGCTGGACCTGGTGGCCGCGGCCCGTGCCGCGGTGGCCGACCTGCTCGGTGCGGAACCGGGCGGCGTGGTGCTGGGCCCGAGCGCCACGGCGCTGACGTACACCCTGGCCCGGACGCTCGGCGCGGGCTGGCGGCCGGGCGACGAGGTGGTGGTCTCCCGGCTGGACCACGACGCCAACGTCCGGCCCTGGGTGCAGGCGGCCGAGGCCGCCGGGGCGACGGTGCGCTGGGCCGAGTTCGACCCGGCGACCGGGGAGCTGCCCGCCGGCCAGTACGCCGACCTGGTCACCGAGCGCACCCGGCTGGTCGCGGTGACCGCCGGCAGCAACGCGATCGGCACCGTGCCCGACGTGGCGGCGATCGCCAAGACCGCGCACGCGGCGGGCGCGCTGGTCTGCGTGGACGGGGTCCACGCGGTGCCCCACGGCCCCACCGACCTGGCCTCGCTCGGCGCGGACTTCCTGGTGACCAGCGCCTACAAGTGGTCCGGGCCGCACCTGGCCGCGATGGCCGCCGACCCGGCCCGCTGGGCGTCGCTGCGCCCGGCCAAGCTGCTCCCCTCCTCCGACGCCGTCCCGGACCGGTTCGAGTACGGCACGCCGAGCTTCCCGCTGCTGGCCGGGGTGGTCGCGGCGGTGGACCACCTGGCCACCCTCGACCCGGCGGCGACCGGCAGCCGCCGGGACCGGCTCCGGGCCGGGCTGGCCGCCGCCCAGACCCACGAGGAGGCCGTCTTCGAGCGGCTGCTCGCCGGGCTGGCCGCCCGCCCCTCCGTCACCCTCGTCGGCTCGCCGGCCCGGCGCTGCCCGACGGTGTCGTTCCGGGTGGCCGGGTCGACCCCGGCCGAGACCGCGGCGGCGCTCGGCGCGGCCGGTGTGTGCCTCTCCTCGGGCGACTACTACGCCTACGAGTACTTCCGGACGATGGGCCTGCGGGACAGCGGCGGCGCGGTCCGGGCCAGCGTCTACCACTACAACACGATCGAGGAGGTGGACCGCTTGCTGGCCGAACTCGACCGGCTGGCCGCTGCCGGGGAGAGAATGGCCGGGTGAGCTTCCTGGTCGAGGAGAACCCCGCGAAGCGCCGCTTCGAGATCCTGGTCGACGACGCGCTGGCCGGGTCCGCCGCGTACACGCCGCGCGGGGAGGTGCTGGTCTTCACGCACACCCAGGTGGACGAGCGCTACCAGAACATGGGGGTGGGCTCGGCGCTGATCCGGGGCACGCTCGACCAGATCCGCGACCGCGGCGGCCGCATCGTGACGCAGTGCGAGTTCATGGCCGCGTTCATCCAGCGCCACCCCGAATACGCCGACCTGGTGGTCCCCGAGCCCTGACCGCGCGCCGACCCGGCCCGGCCGGGTACGGGTCAGCGGGTGCCGGCGAGCAGTTCGGCCGCGGCGACGGCGGTGGCCCGGGTCGCGCCGTGGGTGGCCACGTGCACCGCACCGGTGACCAGCTCGGGCACGCCCAGCTCGACCACCACGGCGTCCGGGCGGGCGGCCAGGGCGCGGGACACCGCGTCCCGCATCCAGTCGTGCCGGTGCAGGTCCCGGACCACCAGCACCAGCGGGCGGCCGGCCGTGCCGGCGGCCGGGTCGGCGGGGACCTCGTCCCGGGCGTACCGGGCGGTCGTGGTGCCGGGCGCCAGGTCGGCCAGGGGCGCGGCGATCCCCCACGGGGTCTCGTCGCCGATGGCCAGGTTGTGCGGCGGGGCGAACTCCACCACGTGGGCCGGGCCGGCCAGCGGCAGCAGCCCGCCCGTGGTGGCGACCACCCGCAGCGCCCGGCGCGCGGCGGCCAGGCCGATCGCCGAGCCGGCGTCGCCGGGCCGGGCACCGGATCGACCGGCCCGGGCGGCGACCGTCCAGGCGGCCAGCTGCCCGACCCGCTTCGCCGCCTCGGCCAGCCGCTCCTCGGGCAGCTCACCGGCGACGACCGCGGCCACGATGGCGTCCCGCAGCTCGCGGGCGTCGGCCTCGGTGGCCCGCTCTCCGCCCACGCAGATCGCGTCCGCCCCGGCGGCGAGCGCGCGGACCGCGGCCCCCGCGAAGCCGTACCGGTCGGCCACGGCCCGCATCTCCACCGCGTCGGTGACGACCACGCCCCCGAAGCCCAGCTCCTCACGGAGCAGGCGGCCCAGGATGCGCGGGCTGAGCGTGGCCGGCAGCTCCGGATCCAGCGCCGGCACCAGCAGGTGCCCCGTCATCACCGCCTGCGCCCCGGCCGCCACCGCGGCCCGGAACGGGGCCAGCTCGACGGCGTCCAGCCGGGCCCGGTCACCGCCGATGCGGGGCAGGTCGTGGTGCGAGTCGACCCGGGTGTCGCCGTGCCCGGGGAAGTGCTTGGCGCAGGCCGCGACGCCGCCGGCCTGGAGGCCGCGAACCCAGGCGGCGGTGTGCCGGGCGACGAGGGCCGGGTCGGCGCCGAACGAGCGGACCCCGATCACCGGGTTCTCCGGGTTGGAGTTGACGTCGGCGTCCGGGGCGTAGTTGAGCGTGACGCCCACGGCGGCCAGCTCGGCGCCCAGGTCGCGGGCGACCTCCTCGGTCAGGGCCGGGTCGTCGACCGCGCCGAGGGCGAGGTTGCCCGGCCGGGAGCTGCCAAGGGCCGACTCGATCCGGGTGACGTCACCGGCCTCCTCGTCGATGGCCACGATCACGTCGTGCCGCTCGGCGCGCAGGGTCGCGGTCAGCGCGGCGACCTGCTCGTGGTCGACGACGTTGCGGGCGAAGAGGACCACCGACCCGAGCCCCTCGGCGAGCCAGCGGCAGACCCACGGCGGCGGTGTGGTGCCGACGAACCCGGGTTGCAGGACGGCGGCCGCCAGGGCCGCCAGGTCTCCGGTCGCTCCCACGGTCCGCTCACTCATGCGCTGTCGTACCCCCGTCTTCCCCACGGCCCGCCGCCCGGCGGTGCTGCCATGGTCACACCGCGTCGCGAAATAGTCAACAATCCTTACTGTTAGCGGCTGGCACCGCCGGGCCGCCCGTGGGAGAGTGCGGGCATGCCTCCCGCGCTGCTCGCCGACGCCACCAGCGCCGCGGACATCCCCGGCGTACGCCTGCTCGGCCTGGTGGTCGGCGGCCTGTTCCTGCTGATCGCCATCCGGGCGATGTTCCGCCGCTGACCCGCCGCGTTCGGATCCCGTCTCCCCGGGGTAGGGCTGTCGTTGTCCGGGCATGCGCCCGGCACCCGGACGCGGCGAGGGGGCACGATGAAGATCGGCTACTTTCTGTCCAGCGAGGAGTACACCCCGGCGGAGCTGCTGGAACAGGCGCGCGGCGCCGAGCGGGCCGGCTTCGAGGCACTGTGGATCTCCGACCACTACCACCCCTGGGTCGACGCGCAGGGCCAGAGCCCCTTCGTCTGGTCGACCATCGGCGCCCTCAGCCAGGTCTGCCGGCTGCCGGTGACCACCGCGGTCACCTGCCCGACCGTCCGCATCCACCCCGCGGTGATCGCCCAGGCCGCGGCCACCAGCGCGGTGCTGCACTCCGGGCGCTTCGTGCTCGGGGTGGGCAGCGGCGAGGCGCTGAACGAGCACATCTTCGGCGACCCGTGGCCGCAGGCCGACGTCCGGCTGGAGATGCTGGAGGAGGCGATCGAGGTGATCCGGAAGCTGTGGAGCGGCGACTTCGTCAACCACCACGGCAGGCACTACACCGTGGAACACGCCCGGATCTACACCCGCCCCGACACTCCCCCGCCGATCTACGTCTCCGGCTTCGGCGCGAAGTCGATCGAGCTGGCCGCCCGGATCGGCGACGGCTACGTCAGCACCATGCCCGACGCCGACATGGTGCGCCGATTCCGCGACTCCGGCGGCGGCGACAAGCCCTGCCAGGCCGGGTTCAAGGCCGCGTACGCCGACAGCGAGGACGAGGGCGTGCGGATCGCGTACGAGCGGTGGCCCAACGCCGGCGTGCCGGGCGAGCTGTCCCAGGTGCTCCCGTCGCCGCGCCACTTCGAGCAGGCCGCCCAGTTGGTCAAGCCGGAGATGCTGAAGGAGTCGTTCGTCTGCGGCCAGGACGCCGACGC
The DNA here is from genome assembly GCF_042872345.1 of Micromonospora sp. NPDC005299. Taxonomy (NCBI): domain Bacteria; kingdom Bacillati; phylum Actinomycetota; class Actinomycetes; order Micromonosporales; family Micromonosporaceae; genus Micromonospora; species Micromonospora sp. NPDC005299. The sequence goes on along the minus strand of NZ_JBIAKG010000006.1, from coordinate 292,686 downwards.
CCACCTGGAGATGATCGACAAGTACGCCAAGGCCGGGTTCGACGAGATCTACGTGGCCAACACCGGCCCGCACTGGCAGGGCCTGTTCGACCTCTACCAGCGCGAGGTGCTCCCCCGGCTGCGCTGAGCCGACCGCCCCCGGTTTCGGCGGTGATCGGCAGGGGTACCTGCGGCCACTGATGAGACTGACCACGCACTCCACGACCCTGCGCCGCGCGGCCAAGAGCCTCTTCGGCTGGACCGCCCTCCGGCCCAACCAGCTGGCCGCCATGCGGGCGGTCATGAAGCGCCGCGACGCCCTGGTGGTGCTGCCCACCGGCGCCGGCAAGTCGGCGATCTACCAGATCCCGGCCAGCCTGATTCCCGGCCCCACGGTGGTCATCTCCCCGCTGCTCGCCCTCCAGCAGGACCAGATCGCCGCGCTCAACGAGCGGCAGCGGCCCGAGCTGCGGGCGGTCCGGATCAGCTCCGACGAGAGCGCGGCCCAGCAGGCCGAGGCGATCGAGGAGATCCGGGCGGGTCGCGCCGAGTTCCTGTTCATCACCCCGGAGGCGCTGAGCAACCCGGAGCGGCTGGCCGAGGTCCGCGCGCTCAAGCCGGCGCTGGTCGCGATCGACGAGGCGCACTGCATCTCCGCCTGGGGGCACGACTTCCGCCCGGACTACCTGGCGCTCGGCCACCTGATCGAGGGCATCGGCCGGCCGCCGGTGGTGGCGCTGACCGCCACCGCCTCCCCGCCGGTCCGCGACGACATCGTCGCCCGGCTGCGGCTGCGCGACCCCGAGGTGGTGGTGTCCGGGCTGGACCGGCCCAACCTCTTCCTGGAGGTGGCGCACTGCCCCACCGACGACTACCGGTGGCGGCGGCTGCTCACGCTGCTCCGCGACGACGAGCGGCCCGGCATCATCTACGTGCCGACCCGGCGGGCGGCCGAGGAGCTGGCCCAGCGCCTCACCGACGCCGGCTTCCCGGCGCAGTACTACCACGGCGGGATGCCGGCAGGCGCGCGCAACGAGCTGCACGAGGCGTTCCTCGCCGACCAGGTGCCGATCATGGTGGCCACCTCGGCGTTCGGCATGGGCATCGACAAGCCGAACATCGCCTGGGTGGTGCACATGGCGCTGCCCGACTCGCCGGACAGCTACTTCCAGGAGATCGGCCGGGCCGGCCGGGACGGCGCGCCCGCCCGGGTGCTGCTGCTCTGGCGCGCCGAGGACGTCGGTCTCCAGCGCTACTTCAGCGGGGGCCTGCCCGACGAGACCGAGCTGGCGGAACTCGCCGCCCTGCTGCGCAAGCAGGCCCGCACCAAGAAGGAGCTGCGGGAGGTGACCGGCCTCGGGCCGCGCAAGCTCGGCCAGTACCTGTCCCTGCTGGAGCAGGTGGGCGCCGCGGAACCCCGGGCCCGGCAGCGGATCGCGGCCCCCCGGTACGCGCCGGCGGCCGCCGAGTCCGGCCGGGCAGCGCTCGCCGAGGCGGAGCGGCAGCAGACCGTGACCCGGTCGCGGACCGACATGATGCGCGCCTTCGCGGAGACCACCGGCTGCCGGGGGCAGGCGCTGCTGGCGTACTTCGGCGAGCAGATGAGCGAGGTCTGCGGGCACTGCGACAACTGCCACGCCGGCACCAGCGTCCCGTCGGACGGCGCGGTGGGGCCGTTCCCGGTGCACAGCCAGGTGCGCCACCCGGAGTGGGGCGCCGGCCTGGTGCTGAGCTACGAGGAGGACCGGATGACGGTGCTCTTCGACGAGGTGGGCTACAAGACGCTGTCCGTCCGCGTGGTGTCCGAACAGGGCCTGCTGGAGCTGGACTAGCCTGACCCGGGCGCCGCGGTGGCGGCGCCCGTCGACAACGACGACCACGGCGAAAGGGGCTTGATCGTGATCGAGCAGCCGGCGTACACCGGGTTCGGTTTCTCCGACGAGGAGTGGGGGCTGCTGGTCGGTCTGCCGCAGTCGGTCCTCGCGGCGGCCGCCGCGGCCGAGTCCGACGGCACCCGGCGCACCATGGCCGAGAACGCCGCCGGGCTGGAGACGATCGCCGCGGGCCGCGAGTCGGCCAGCCCGCTGGTGGCCGCCGTCGCCGGCGAGATCGTCTCCCGGGTGGGCGACCCGGAGGCCGGTGAGGAGCTGCCGGTCATCACCCCCGACGACCCCCAGGCCATGATCGAGGACGTACTCGGCCGGGCCGGGCAGGCGTCGGTGCTGCTGTCCAGCAAGATCGACGAGGGACAGGCGGGCGCCTACCGGCACTGGCTCGTGGAGATCGCCGAGCAGGTGGTGGGCGCCGCGGCCACGGGCGGCATCCTGGGCCTCGGCGGCGACGTGGTGAGCGACTCGGAGCGGCGCTTCCGGGACCGGCTCGCGCACGTGCTCAACGACTGACCGGACTGTTAACAGAAGATCTCACATCCGTCAATGACGGAAATGTCACGCCCCACGGGTGCCAACTCCCGGCCTCGTGGGGCGTCCTGCTTCATGCAGGGTGACAAACCACGGGGGTCGGGCATGGACACGGAAATGAAGCGGCAGATCTTCGACACGGAACTGGTGCCCGCCGCCGACCGTTTCGGGCTGTGGCTGGACATGCTCGCCGACACGCCCGGGCTCATGCGGGTACGCACCGAGCACGCCGACAACTTCGTGGCGCGGTCGGAGTTCCTCGACCTGGGCCCGATGCAGCTGGTCCGCCACCGTTACCCCTCGCTGGACGGGGTCCGGAGCCGGAAGCTGATCCAGCGCTCCGACGCCGACTACTACGTGCTCGCGCTGACCCTCGCCGGCACCGGCATCGCGGACCAGGACGGGCAGCGCGGCATCTGCACCGCCGGCGACTTCACCTTCTACGACTGTGCCCGCCCGCAGGAGCTGAGCCACCACGGCGACGACGGGGACCGGCCCGTCAGCTCGATCGTGGCCTTCATCCCGTACGAGGCGCTGCCGCTGGCCCACCGCCGGCTCGCCCCGCTGTTCGCCGGTCGGATGTCCGGCGCCGAGGGGATCGCGGCCCTGCTGGCCGACTACCTCATCCGGCTCACCGACCATCCCGAGCAGTACCACGCGGCGGACACGGAGCGGCTGGGCGGCATCGGGCTCGACCTGATCTCCACCATGCTGGGCCGGCACCTGGTCTCCGAGGACGCGGTGCCCACCGAGGTACGCCGTCGGGCCCTGCTGGCCCAGGTGCGCTCGCACGTCCGCCAGCACCTCGGCGACGCCGCGCTGAGCCCGCAGTCGATCGCCGACGCGCACCACGTCTCGGTCCGGTCGCTGCACCGGCTCTTCGAGGCCGAGGAGACCACCGTGGCGGCGTACATCCGGGACGAGCGGCTGGAGCGGTGTCGCCGGGACCTCGCCGACCCGGCGCTGGCCGACCGGCCGATCCAGCTCGTCGCCGGCCGCTGGGGCTTCCGGGACAAGGCCCACTTCAGCCGGGCGTTCCGGGCCGCGTACGGGGAGACCCCGCAGGCGTACCGGACGCGCCACCGGGAAGCGGCACGGATCGTCAACACGGCGGCGCCCGCAGTCAACTCGGGCCGGACATACTGAGTGCGGGCCGGCAGCCGGGCGACCGGCGCGGCCCACATGTATCGGGGGGCCGCGGCGAGGCGCCCGCGGCGGTTCCGCCGCGGGCGGCCGCCCGGTGACGGCACCCCGGGCGGCAGCCGCCTTCGACGGCCCGCACTGGTTTCCGGCCCCGCCGTGCTTCCCCCCAGGATCGACGGCGGGGCCGGTCAGCCCGCCTCCTCCTCCAGCAGCACCAGGACGGCCTTCTCCACGGCCTCGCGCGGCATGTCCGACTGCACCGGGGCCAGCACCCCGTCGTGGTAGAGGTCGACGATCCGCGGGTCCACGTAGGACGTCCGGGCCACGGTGGGCGTGTTGCCGAGCAGCTCGGCGACCGAGCGCATCACCCCCGCCACCGCCCGCCGGCGGGCCGTCGTGGAGCGCTGCGGGCCGACCGTGGCCAGCTCGGTGGCGGCCAGCACGGTGGCGTGCCAGGTACGGAAGTCCTTCGCGGTCATCTCCCCGCCGCTGGCCTCGCGCAGGTAGTCGTTGACTTCGTCGCTGCGCACGTCCCGCCAGGTGCGGCCGTCCCAGTAGCCGAACAGGCGCTCCTCGGCCCGCCGCCGGCGGCGCAGGTTGGTCAGCACCCGGCACAGCTCCGGGTCCTCGATCCGCCGCACCTGCTCGATGCCGCCCTTCGCCGGGAACTCGAAGACCACGCAGCCGCCGCGCGAGCGGGCGTGCTCGGGACGCAGGGTGGAGACGCCGAAGGTGGCGTCCTCGCCGGTGGCGTACTGGTCGCTGCCGACGCGGAACATGCCCATGTCGAGCAGCCGGGCGACGGTGGCCAGGATCCGCTCCCGCCGCAGGCCACGCAGTGCGAGGTCGTGATCGACCCGGTCGCGCAGCACGGGCAGCCGGTGGGCCACCTCCAGCACGTGGTCGAACTTGGCCTCGTCCCGCTTCTCCCGCCACTTCGGGTGGTAGAGGTACTGCTTGCGCCCGGCCGCGTCGATCCCGGTGGCCTGGATGTGCCCGTTCGGGTGCGGCGAGATCCACACGTCCTGCCAGGCCGGCGGGATGACCAGGTCGCGCAGTCGGGCCAGCTCGTCGGGGTCGCGCACCGGCTCGCCCTTCGCGTCGACGAAGAGCCAGCCCTTGCCGCGCCGCCGGCGTCCGTACCCCGGCCTGCCCGGATCACTACGCCGCAATCGCACCGGAGACCCGCACCGCCCGTTCCGCCTCATCCACGGCGGCCACCACCTCGTCGACATCGATGGCCGCCAACGTCGGGTGGGCTCCTACCCCGCCGGAACCGGCCCAATCCCGGTCGATCTCGTCGCGGCGCGTTACCCCGAGCACCCGGTGCCGGGGCCGGTCGGGCGGCGGGCCCCAGTGCGCCGGCGGCACCGGCCCGAAGAGCACCACCGAGGCGGTGCCGTAGCCGGTGGCCAGGTGGGCGATGCCGGTGTCCCCGCTGACCACCAGCCGGGCGTCGGCCACCAGCGCGGCCAGCTCGGCCAGGCCGGTCCGGCCGGCGAGCAGCGCGTCCGGGGGCAGCCCCGCGTCCCGGGCCACCCGGGCGGCCAGGTCCCGCTCGTCGGTCGAGCCGGTGAGCACCACCCGGTGCCCCCGGGCGGTGAGGATCCGGGCCAGCGCGGCGAAGCGGCCGGCCGGCCAGCGCTTCGCGGGGACCTTGCTGCCGGGGTGCAGCACGGTGGCCCCGGGCGGGACGCCGGCGGCGGGCGGGCGGCGCAGCGCCAGGTCACCGGGGTCGGCCGGGAGGCCGTACCAGTGCAGCAGCCGGCACCAGCGGCGCACCTCGTGCTCGTCGTCGTCCCAGGCCGGGCCGGCGAGGTGACCGGCCTCGGCGTTGCGGTGGGCGAGCAGCCGGCCCGGCCGGGCGGCCGCGAGCATCCGGTGCGACCGCGGTCCCCGCCCGTGCAGGTTGACCGCCACCTCCGGCGGCGGGCCGGGCCACGCGGGCCGGTCGACCAGCCCGGCGGTCGGCAGCACCCGGTCGACCACCCCGGTCAGCTCGGCCAGCGGCGCGAGCCAGGCCGGCGCGGCCAGCACCAACTCCCGGCCCGGCAGGCCGGCCCGCAGGCCGCGCAGCGCCGGGACCGCGGTGGCCAGGTCGCCGACCCCGAGCGCCCGCAGCACCAGGATCACGGGTACGAGGACTCCTGCTGCGCGCAGACCACCATCTCGCGTACCGCGCAGCCGGCCGGCTGGGCGAGCGCGAACATCACCGCGGCTGCGGTGTCGGCCGGCTCGTTGAGCACCGCGTCCGGGCCGGGGCGGTACTGGGCGTCCCGCTCGTCGAAGAAGGCGGTGCGCATGCCGCCCGGGATGAGCAGCGTGACCCCGACCGCGCCGGCCAGCTCGGCGGCGAGTGCCCGGGTGAAGCCCACCACCCCGAACTTCGCCGCGCAGTACGCGGTCGCGTCGCTGACCGCCTTCACGCCGAGCGTGGAGGCGACGGTGACGATGTTGCCCCGGGACGCCTCCAGGTAGGGCAGCGCGGCCCGGATCACGGCAGCGGTGGCGAGCAGGTCCACCGTGACGATCCGTTCCCAGGTCTCCGCCGGCACGTCGATGAGCTTCCCCGGCACGTCCATGCCGGCCGCCGTGACCACGGCGTCCAGCCCCCCGGAGCGTTCCGCGAGGTCCCGGGTGGCGGCCTCGGCGGACCGGGTGTCGGCCAGGTCGCACTCGACCCAGGGCACCCCGTCCGCGGGCCGTTGCCGGTCCAGCACCAGGGGACGGCCGCCGGCCCGGGCCACCGCGGCGACCACCGCCGCGCCGAGCCCGCTCGATCCGCCGGTGACCAGGACGGTGGGGCCGGCCCCGGGTGGACTGCCGCTCATGCCGCCGCTTCCCCGCGGTCGACGGCGGCACGAGGCTCGGCCGCGCTGAGCCGGATGATTCGCTCGCTGCGCTCGCTCATCGTGCTCCCTCCGTGGACCGGACGACCGCCGGCCCCGACGCGGCGGACCAGCCCGCCGTGCCGCGCCCGGCCCGGGCCGCCGCGATCATGTCGGTGGTGGACCGGCCGTCCAGGTACGGCACGACCACCGTGTGCCCGCCCCAGCGGGCCAGGATCTCCGCCTCGGGAAGCGTCTCCGCGCCGCCGCCGCTGGCGTAGTCGCCGCCCTTGACCCAGATGTCCGGGCGCAGCCACGACAGCGCCGCGCGCGGGGTGGGCTCGTCGAAGATCAGCACGGCGTCGACGCAGCCCAGCGCGGCGAGCAGCCGGCCCCGGTCGCCCTGCGGCACGACCGGCCGCTCCGGCCCCTTCAGCCCGGCCACGCTGGCGTCGGAGTTCAGGCAGACCACGAGGCAGTCGCCGAGCTGCCGGGCCGCCTGGAGGGTCGCCACGTGCCCGGCGTGCAGCAGGTCGAAGCAGCCGCCGGTGGCGACCACCGTGCCGCCGGCCGCGCGTACCCGGGACACCACCTCGCCGGCCGCGGCGGCGCCGATCCGGTCCCCGCCGCCGACGACCACCGCCGGGGCGGCGGTCCGCACCGGGGCGGGCAGCGCGGCGGCCACTCCCCCGCCGGCCACGTACGCGGACGCCTCGGCCACCGCCTCCTGCACCGCCTCGGAGACCAGCGCGCCCCGGGCCAGGGCCAGGGTGGCCGCCGCGGCGAACCGGTCCCCCGCCCCGCACGTGTCCCCCTCGGCGGCCGGGGCGGGCACCACCAGCGGGGTGGAGCCGGCGTGGCAGAGCAGCGCGCCGTCCCCGCCCAGGGTCACCGCCACCGCGCCGGCCTGCCAGCGCCGGCGCAGCGCCTGCGCGCCCCGGGACGCGGTGACCAGCCGGGACGCGCCCGGCGGCGCCTTGGCCAGCTCACGCGCCTCGGACTCGTTCGGGGTGGCCAGGCTCACCCCGGGGACCGCGGCCGGGCCGCGCGGGTGCGGGTCCCAGACCACCGGCGCCCGGGTCGCGGCGAGCGCGGCACGCAGCGCCGGGTGCCGGGCGACGCCCCGGCCGTAGTCGCTGACCAGCACGGCCGAGGCGGTGGCGAGCAGGCGCAGCACCGCCTCGCTCGGCTCGCCCGGATCGCCGGCCGGCCCGCCCCGGTCGTGGCGCAGCAGCACCCGGCCGCGGGCCCGCAGCCGGATCTTCTCCGGGGTGGCCCCGGCCAGCGGCAGCGCGTACAACTGCACGCCGCCGGCGGCGAGCAGGGTGCCCAGCCGCGCCCCGCCGGCGTCGTCGGCGACCGCGGTGACCAGCGCGACCTCGGCGCCCTGGGCGGCGGCGAAGACGGCGGCGAGGCCGGCGCCGCCGGGGCGGTCGACGTGCGTGGTCTCCTCGAGCACCGGCACCGGGGAGTCCGGGCAGAGCCGGTTCACCACCCCCTCGACGTCCCGGTCCAGCAGCGTGTCACCGAGCACCACCACGGGTCCCGTCATGCTCGACCTCCTCATCGGGCCTGCACCTTCCCGTCCGGGCCGTCGCCGAGCACCACCTCGACGCCGGTGCGCACCGTGTCGGCCGGCGTCGTGTCCGCCGCGCGGGCGGCGAGCGCCGCCGGCAGCGCCCGGTCGACGTACTCGCAGAGCACGTGGGTGGCGACCAGGTGCAGCTCCTGCACGACCTGGCTGTCCGGCGAGTCGATGGCGAGGGTCTCGTGGCAGGACCCGGCGAGCGGGTTGGGGGCGGGGCCGGTGAAGGCCCAGCAGCGCAGGCCGGTGTCGTGTCCGGCGCGGGCGGCGGTGAGCAGGTTGGTGCTGGTGCCGCTGGTGGACAGGAGCAGGAGGATGTCGTCGGGTCGGCCGTGGGCGCGGACCTGGCGGGCGAAGACCTCGTCGTAGCCGTAGTCGTTGCCGATGGCGGTGAGGGCGGAGGTCTCGGCGTGCAGGGCGATGGCGGACAGTGGTTCGCGGTCGTCGCGCAGCTTGCCGACGAGTTCGGCGGTGAGGTGCTGGGCTTCGGCGGCGCTGCCGCCGTTGCCGGCCACCAGCAGCCGCCCGCCGGTGGCCAGCCGGTGCGCCAGCTCCCCGCCCCAGCGGGCCAGCAACTGCTCCGCGTCGCGCAGCGGCAGCAGCGCGGCGGCCAGCCGGGTCAGGTGGTCCTCCAGGACCGTCCCCCCGACGGCCGGCGTGCCCGCCGCCATCAGGCGACCACCCGGGTGGGCCGACGCACGGTGGCCACCTCGGAATACAGCTCGGCGAGCCGATCGGCCGTGGTGGACCAGGAGTAGCGGGTGCGGGCCCGCTCCAGGGCCGCGGTGGCGTAGGCGAACCGGCGGATCCGGTCGCCGAGCAGCCCACGGATCGCCGCGCCGAGGGCCGCCGGGTCGCGGGCGGGCACCAGGTCACCGGTCCGGCCGGGCACCACCGTGTCGATCAGCCCGCCGACGGCGGTGCCGATCACCGGTACGCCGCAGGCCATCGCCTCCAGCGGGGTGAGCCCGAACGGCTCGTACCAGGGGGCGGCGACCAGCACGTCCGCCGACCGGTACCAGCGCCCCATCTCCTCCCGAGGCACCGCCCCGATCAGCTTCACCCGGTCGGCGATCCCGCGGGACGCGGCGAGCGCGCGCAGCCGCCGCGCGTACGGGTCGGTCTCCAGCAGCCCGGCCGGCGGGCCGCCGACCACCACGCACTCGGCGTCCGGCACCAGCGCGGTGGCCCGGATGACGTCCTGGAAGCCCTTGCGCTCGACCAGCCGCCCGACGGTGAGGATCCGGGGCCGGGCGCCGTCGGAGTCGGCGACCGGGCCGAGCGGCGCGAAGGTGGACAGGTTCACCCCGGACGGCACGACGGTCATCCGGGACCGGGGCACCCCCATCCGGACCAGCTCGGCGACCTCGTCCTGGCACTGTGCGACCACCCGGTCGACGGAGCGGCCCAGCCGGCGCTCGTGTGCGACCCGACCCGGTGGGCTGGTGTCCTGCGCGCCCTGGTGCCGCCGCTTGACCGTGCCGAGCGCGTGGTACGTCTGCACCACCGGCACCCCGGTGCGCCGCGCGGCGGCCAGCCCGGCCAGGCCGCTCATCCAGAAGTGCGCGTGCACCACCTCGGGCTGCCAGTCGCCGGTGCGCCACCGCTCGGCCAGCCACTCCCCGAAGGCGGGCATGTACGGCAGCAGGTCGTCCTTGGCCACCGGCTCGGCCGGCCCGGCGGGCACGTGCACCACCTCGTACCCGTCCGGGGCGCGGACCGTCACCGGCAGGTCCACCGCGTCGAGCCGGGTGTACACCCGGACGTCGTGACCGGCGGCCGCGAGAGCGGCGGAAAGCTCCGCGACATGCGTGTTCTGGCCGCCGGCGTCCTCCCCGCCGAGGACGGCGAGCGGGCTGGCGTGCTCCGAGATCATCGCGATGCGCATACTTCCTCCTCCAGCAGCCGGTCCCAGTCGGCGAGGAACCGCTCCAGGCCGTAGCGGTCGCGGGCGGCGGTCCGGGCTGCGGCGCCCGCCCGGCGGGCCGCCGCCGGGTCGTCCAGCAGGCCCCGGGCCGCGTCGACCAGCACGTCGACCCGGGTGGAGAGGGCGCCGGCGGACGGCGGGACCGCCTCCACGGCCTCGGTGGTGGCCAGCGCGACCACCGGCATGCCCATGGTCATGGCCTCGACGAGGCTCAGCCCGAGCGAGGTCCACCGGCACAGGTGCAGGTACGCCCGCCGCTTCGCCAGCTCGGCGTGCATGGCGTGCTGCGGCACGTCGTCGTGGCTGGTCAGCCGGTCCGGGGGCAGGCCCAGGTGGTCGGCGAGCCCGGCCACCTTCATGCCGTAGACGTCCAGCGGGGCGAGTTCGGCAAAAGGGGCCAGCAGGTCGGTGCCGGTGACCCGCCAGCGGCGCACCGGCTCGTTGATGACCACGGCGAGGCGGTCCAGCTCGCCGGTCCACTCGACGGCCGGGGCGACCACCCCGTGCTCGACCACCGCGGTCCGGGTGCCGCCGTTGTCCCAGAACAGTTCGTTGAATCCGGTGACATGGGTGAGCAGCAGGTCGTCCCGGTCGGCCATCGGGTGCCGGCTGTTCGGCACGTCGCCCTTCGGGGTGTTGTGCTCGACGTAGATCGCCGGCACGTCCCGGCCGACCCGCCGGCCCAGCCACTCACAGGCCAGGTCGAACTCCTCGGGCCGCTGGAGCAGCACGACGTCCACGTCGGCGCGGCGCAGCTCCGCCGGGGTCACCTCGACGGCGCTGTCCGGCCACGGGTAGGTCCGCGCCCGGCCCAGCCCGTATGCGCCCCGGTCCGGGGTGACCGGCACCAGGTAGCGGTGTTTGCCGTGCACGAACGACGTGGTCCAGGACCCGTGCACGTGCCAGACCAGGACGTTCATCCGACCACCCCGCCGGGAACGGTGACCAGCGGCTCCGGCGCGTCGGCGGGCACCCCGAGCAGCCGCAGCGCCTCCAGCACCCGGCCCGGCTCGACGGCGGAGAGGCAGGGGTGGCCGGGGACCGGGCAGCGCATGGCCCGGGTGTCCCGGCAGGCCGCCCCGGCGTCGCCGAGCCGCACGGTGGGCACCCGGTAGGGTCCCCACTGTCCGAACGGGACGGTCGGGGCGAAGAGGCTGACCACCGGCACCCCGAGCGCCGCCGCCAAATGCGCCGGCCCGGTGTTGCCGACCACCAGCGCGCCGGCCCGGGCCACCACCGCGGCCAGTTCGCCGAGTCCGGTGCGCCCGCCGAGGTCGAGACCGCCCACGGCGGCGACCTGCGCGGTCAGCTCCCGCTCGTCGGGCCCGCCGGTGACGACCACCCGGTAGCCGGCGGCGCTGAGCACCCGGACGATCCGGGTGGCCAGCTCGAACGGGCAGGCCCGGGTCTCCACGGAGGAGCCCGGGTGCAGCACCACGTAGCCCGGCTCGCCGGCGGCCGGCGCGGGCGGCAACCGGTCGGCGCGCAGCCGCAGCCCCGGCTCGTCCCCGGCGGGCAGCGCGAAGCCGGCCGCCGCGGCCAGCGACAGCGCCCGCTCCGGCTCGGGCACCCCGACGGGCACCCGGTGCCGCACGTCGAGCAGGGCACCCGGGTAGTCGTCACTGATCGCGCTGATCCGCGGCACCCCGGCCATCCGCAGCAGCAACGCCAGCGGCAGCGCCGACTGGTGGAAGGAGGTGAAGACGACCGCCTCCTCCGCGCGGACCGCGGCGAGCCGGTCGACCAGGGTACGCATCCCGGCCGGGTCGACCGGCGGGGCCGGGGCGTCGATCCAGGGCAGCGGCCACTCGATGATCTCGTCGATGCCGGGCAGCAGCTCCGCCGCAGCCCGGCCGCGTGGCCCGCAGAGCAGCACCACCCGTTCCGCCCCGGCCGCCACCGCGCGGATCCCGGGGCCGGTGACCAGCACGTCGCCGGCCGCGTCGCTGCGTGCCACCAGCACGGTGCCCCGCCGGGGCGCGGGCTCCGGCGCGGTCACCAGCCGCATCCGGCCGAGGATGGTGCTCACCGCGTCCGGCAGGTCGGCGGCGACGGTCGGCGCGGCGGCCACCTCGGCGGCCCGCGTGGCCGGGGTGGGCACCATGATGCCGGCGGCACCGGCCGCCGCGGCGGCGGCCATGTCGGCGCCGATGTCGCCGACCAGGACGCAGCGGGCCGGTGTGGTGCCGAGCGCCCGGGCGGCGGCGTGCACCAGCCCGGGGGCCGGCTTGCGGCAGGCGCAGCGGTCCGGCTCGCCGTGCGGGCAGATCTGCCAGCAGTCGAAGGGGCCGAGCAGCTCCTCCACCCGGGCGTTGACGCGGCGCAGGTCGTCGGCGGTGAAGCAGCCCCGGGCCAGGCCGGACTGGTTGCTGACCACCGCCAGGCGCAGCCCGGCCGCACGCAGCCGGTCCAGCGCCTCCCGGGCGCCGGGCAGCGGCCGGACCTTCTCCGGGTCGCCGTTGTACGGCACGTCCTCGACGAGCGTGCCGTCCCGGTCCAGCAGCACCGCGTCGTACAGGCCGGACGGGAGGCGGTCAGCACCCGGGTCAACCCGGGCTGACCTGCACTGATCCCGCTCGTGGTCCCGTCGCACGGGCGGCGGGTTCCCGACCCCCCGAGGAGTAAACATCAACTTCGGCGGAGCCGCCTCCGCCGGTGCCGTAACGGCCGGTCCGCATCGCGCTCACGCCGGGCCCGGTCCGGCGTTACCCGCCGCCCCCGAGAAGCTAACCCGGCCGCCCGTTAGCGGAGGTCCGGGCGGGGGTATGGGATTGCGGTGGCGATTGTGGAGAAAGTGATCGACGCGCCCCCGCAGCGGGTCTTCGACGTGCTCGCCGACGGGTGGACGTACAGCGACTGGGTCGTGGGCACGGTGCACGTCCGGGACGTGGACGACACCTGGCCCCGGGTGGGCAGCCGGCTGCACCACAAGGCCGGCCCGTGGCCGTTCTCGCTCCAGGACACCTCCACCGTGCTCGAGTGCGACGCCCCGCACAAGTTCGTGGTGCGGGCCGGGCTGTGGCCGGCCGGCGAGGCCATCGTGGCGTTCGGGCTGGAACCGCTCGGTGACGGCCGGACGCGGGTCACCATCGGCGAGGACTTCGCCGCCGGGCCGCTGCGCTGGGTCCGGAACAAGCTCAACGACCTGGTGCTGCACCAGCGGAACAAGGAGACGTTGAGCCGGCTCTCCGACATCGCCACCCGACAGAAGTCGGACCGGTGACGCAGCGGGGTGGGCTGCTGACGGCGGCCGGCGGGCTGGCCCGCCGGCTACGCTGACCGCCCACGCCGGCGACCGCTCCGGAATCCTCCGGGCGGGCGTCTGTGCGGACCACGCGGAGGGGACTGGCTACCCTCTCAGATGAACCTGTCGGCCGACCGAGGATGTCCGTGATGATCGAACCCGTGCAGTTGCCCTCCCCGTGGCGCGACGCACGCCTGACCGTCGTCGTTCCGACCTACAACGAGGCGGGCAACCTCCCGCTGCTGGTCGAGCGCCTCCTCGCGCTGCCGCTGCCCGGGTTGAAGGTGCTCGTCGCGGACGACAACTCCCCGGACGGCACCGGGGAGGTCGCCGACAAGTTGGCCATCGAGCACCCGGACCGGGTGCTGGTGGTGCACCGCCCCGGCAAGGAGGGCCTCGGCCGGGCGTACGTGGACGGCATCGGGCGCGCGCTCGACGACGGCGCCGAGTACGTCGCGCAGATGGACGCCGACCTGTCCCACCCGGCGGAGGCGCTGCCCGGCATGCTCGGCGCGCTGCTCTCCACCCAGGCCGGCGTGGTCATCGGCTCGCGCTACGTGCCCGGCGGCGAACTGGACGAGAACTGGCCGCTCTACCGGCGCGCGCTCAGCGGCTGGGCCAACCTCTACGTGCACACCCTGCTGCGGGTGCGGATCCGCGACCTGACCGCCGGCTTCAAGATCTGGCGGGCCGACGCGCTGCGCGACATCGGCCTGGAGCGGGTGCAGTCCAACGGCTACAGCTTCCAGGTGGAGATGCACTACCTGGCCACCAAGCTGGGGCACACCATCCTGGAGGTGCCGATCCGCTTCGAGGAGCGCCACGAGGGCGCCTCGAAGATGACCACCGCCACCAAGATCGAGAGCGCGCTGATGCCGTTCAAGCTGCGCACCCGGCACCGCAACCTGGACACCTGACCGCCGGACCGGCCGAGCCCGGCCGCGTGCGCGACCCGGGCTCGGCCGCGTCTCAGCGGTAGACGGTGCGGTGCGCCGCGCCGATCACGCCCGCGTACAGGTCACCGGTGAGCGCCCGGTCGCGGGCCAGGGCGGCCCGGGCGGCGTTCGCGCCCGGCGCGCCGTGCACCCCGCCGCCGGGATGCGCCGAGGCGCTGGCCAGGTAGAGCCGGTCCACCGGGGTGTCCGCGCGGCCCAGGCCGGGGATCGGCCGCAGGAAGAGCTGCTGGTACGCGGCAGCGGTGCCGCCGCCCAGCGCGCCGCCGACCAGGCTCGGCTCGGCCTCCTCCAGGTCGGCCGGGCCGGCCACGTGCCGCCCGACGACCAGCGAGCGGAAGCCCGGGGCGGCCTCCTCCAGCACCTCCTCCATCCGCTCCACGTGCCCGATGACATCGTCGGCCCGCCAGTGCCGGCGGAACGGCAGGTGCGTGTACGACCACAGCGACTCGGTGCCCGGCGGGGAGTGGCTCGGGTCGGCCACCGACATCTGCCCCACCAGCAGGAACGGGTCCCGCGGCACCTCGCCGCGGGCCAGCGCCCCCGCGTACGCGGTGAGCCCGTCCAGGTCGGCGCCCAGGTGCACGGTGCCCGCGCCGGCGATCGCCCGGTTCTTCCACGGCACCGGCGCCGACAGCGCCCAGTCCACCTTGAGCGTGGAGCCGTCCCACCGGAAGTGCGCCAGGTCCTCCACCAGCCGGGGCGGCAGCGCCGCCGGGCCGACCAGGTCCAGGTAGAGCGCCGGGGCGGGGACGTCGGCGAGCACCGCCCGCCGGGCCCGCCAGTCGGTGCCGCCGGCGGTGCGCACACCCATCGCCCGGCCGCGGGCGGTGAGCACCCGGTCGACCCGGGCGCCGTACTCGATCCGGCCGCCCCGCTCGACCAGCCGGGTGACCAGCGCGTCGGTGATCCGCTGCGCGCCGCCGACCGGCACCGGCCAGCCGACCTGCTGGCCGAGCATGGCGAGCAGCCAGCCGTACACCCCGGAGCCGGCCTCCTCGGGCGACAGGTCGGTGTGCAGGGCGCAGCCGGCCAGCAGCGCGGGGCCGCCCTCGCCGGCGAAGAGTTCGTCGCCGAGCTTGCGTACCGGCACCACGAGCCGGCGGGCGAGCCGCAGCGCGCCGGAGATCCGCAGCCGGCGCAGCAGGGCCAGCCCGCCGCGCACCGGCGGGAACGGGCTCGTGATGGTGTCCAGCATCGGCTCGGCCACCCGGCACCAGTCGGCGTACGCGTGCCGCCAGCGGTCGCCGTCGCCGGGGGCGAACGCCTCCAGCGAGGCGGCGGTGGCGTCCAGGTCCCGGTTGACCACGGCCGCCCGGCCGTCCGGGAGCAGGTGGGCCAGCACGTCCGGGGAGTGGGTCCAGGACAGCCCGTGGCGCTCCAGGTCCAGGCCGCGCAGCACCGGCGAGGCGTAGCCGAGGGGGTAGAAGGAGCTGTAGAGGTCGCTGAGGTAGCCGGCGGCGGTCACCTCGGCGGAGCGCACCGCCCCGCCGGGGACCTGCGTGGCCTCCAGCACCAGCACGTCCCAGCCCGCGTCGGCCAGCAGGTTCGCGGCCACCAGCCCGTTGTGCCCGGCCCCGATGACGACGGCGTCCGCCGTGGAAATCATCCGATCCGCCTACCCGGCCGGTTACCGGGCGAAACGCGTTTGCCTCGCCCGGGTCGGGGCATCCACTGCCGCATGTACACGGTTGCGCAGCTCATAGGTGGAGTCTGGGGTGCCGGGGGTGCGGGAGGCGAGCTGGTCGTACATGATCCGGCCGACGGCTCCCCGGTGACCACCGTGCCGGTGGCGACGGCGGACGAGGTGGCCAAGGCGGTCGAGGCCGCCCGGGGCGCGGCCGCGGAGTGGGCGGCGACGGCCCCGGCGGAACGGGCGGCGGCGCTGCACCGCGCGGCGGACGCGGTCGAGGCCGTCGCCGACGAGCTGGCGCAGGCCACCACGGCGGAGATGGGCAAGCCGCTGGACGACGCGCGCGGTGGCGTGGCGGCGGGCATCGGCACGCTGCGACAGTACGCCGAACTCGGCCCGGTGCGGGGCGGGCGGACCCTGCACGGCGCCCCCTCCGGGCTGGACTTCATGGCCCCCGAGGCGCGCGGCGTGGTCGCCGCGATCACCCCCTGGAACGATCCGGTGGCGGTCTCCTGCGGCCTGCTCGGCGCGGCCCTGGTCACCGGCAACGTGGTGCTCCACAAGCCGAGCGAGCGCACCCCGGCGACCGGCTGGCTGCTGGCCCGGGCCCTGGACTCCGCGCTGCCGGCCGGGGTGCTGTCGCTGCTCACCGGCGGCCCGGAGGTGGGCGCGGCGCTGGCCGGTCAGGAGGTGGACGTGGTCGCCCACGTCGGTTCCACCGCCACCGGCCGGGCGATCGCCGCCGCCTGCGCCCGCACCGGCGCGA
Organism: Micromonospora sp. NPDC005299; assembly: GCF_042872345.1. Lineage (NCBI taxonomy): Bacteria > Bacillati > Actinomycetota > Actinomycetes > Micromonosporales > Micromonosporaceae > Micromonospora > Micromonospora sp. NPDC005299. Next base: position 276,208 of record NZ_JBIAKG010000006.1, on the reverse strand, counting down.
AGGTGCTGCTGGAGAACGGCGGCAGCGATCCCCTGGTGGTGGACGCGGACGTGGATCCGGTCTGGGCGGCCGAGCAGGCCGCGCTGGGCTGCTTCGCCAACGCCGGGCAGATCTGCGTCGCGGTGGAGCGGATCTACGTGCACCGGGACGTGGCCGAGGACTTCGTCGACGCGCTGGTGGAGCGGGCCGAGGCGCTCGTCGCGGGCCCGGGTCGGGACCCGGGGACCCAGCTCGGGCCGCTGGTCGACCGGCGGCACCGGGACCACGTGCACGGGCAGGTCACCGCGGCGGTGGCCGAGGGGGCGCGGCTGCGCACCGGCGGCAGCATGCCGGACGGGCCGGGCGCGTTCTACCCGGCGACGGTGGTCAGCGACTGCCGGCACGAGATGGCGCTGGTCCGTGAGGAGACCTTCGGGCCGGTCGCCCCGGTGGTCGTGGTCGACTCGTTCAGCGAGGGGCTGCGCTGCGCGGCCGACTCCCCGTACGGGCTGGCCGCCACGGTGCTGACCGGTTCGATGAGCCACGCCCACCGGGCCTGGCGGGAGCTGCCGGTGGGCACCGTCAAGGTCAACGCGGTGTTCGGGGGCGCGCCGGGCGGCGCCGCGCAGCCGCGCCGCGGCAGCGGCCAGGGCTTCGGGTACGGCCCGGAGCTGCTCGACGAGTTCAGCACGGTGAAGGCGGTGCACATCGAGGCGCCGGGCGGCGGCCACTGGTGAGCGGCACGACGGGAGCCCGGGACCTGCGCGGTCCCGGGCTTCCGTGTCGTCGCCGGCCGGTCAGCGGCCGCCGCGGGCCTGGCGGGTGGCGTTGTTGTTCGCCTTCTCGATCGCCTTGACCAGCTCCGGCTTGGTCATCCGGGACCGGCCCGGCACGTCGAGCTTCTTCGCCACCTCCATGAGGTGGTCCTTCTTCGCGTTGGCGTCCACCCCGCCGGCCGTGGGGGCCCGCCGGGCCGGGCCGCCGCCGGCCGCCTGCCGGTCGCTCGGGCCCTTGCGCCCCTTCGACTCCCAGTGGTCGCCGACCTTCTCGTACTCGTGCTTCACCGCGGCGAAGGCGGTGCGGTGCGCCCGCTCCCCCTCGCCGTAGGTCTCGGTCGCCGAGTCGTGTGTCTTCTCCCAGGTCCGTTGCGCCTTGGCCGGGGAGCGCTTCAACGTGCTGGGCAGTACCTCGCGCCCGGGCATCTCGTCCTCCTCCGTCTCCGTGGGATCCTCTACCGATTCCCCCGCCCGTCGAGGGCAAACCGGCGCCGGTTTGTCGACTTCCCCCACCGGGTACCGCCCGGGCCACCTGCCGGAGGTGCGCGCGGCGGCGGAGGAGGCGGTCATGACGGCGACGACGGATGCGGCGGCCGGCGGCCGGCAGCGGGCCCGGATCCCCCGCCGGGTACGCCAGTTGAGCTGGGCCACCTGGCGCGGGGTGCTGATCCGGGCCGGGCGCAACTTCGTGAAGGACAACTGCGCCGACTGGGCCGCCGCGCTCACCTACTACGGGGTGCTGGCGCTCTTCCCCTCGACCATCGTGGTGGTCGCCCTGGTCGGGCTGGTCTCCGACGGTTCGCGCACCGTGGACACCGTGATCGACCTGGCCCGGGAGATCGGCGCCGGCTCGGTGGTCGGCAACGACGCCTTCGTCACCGTGGTGCGCACCGTGGTGGAGCAGCAGGGCCCGGCGAAGGTGCTGCTCAGCTTCGGTCTGCTCGGCGCGCTCTGGTCGGCCTCCGGCTTCATCGGCGCGTTCACCCGGGCCTCCAACGCGATCTACGGTGTCGAGGAGGGACGGCCCTTCTACAAGCTGCGGCCGGTGCAGATCGGGCTCGCCGGGGTGTCGCTGGTGCTGCTCGCCGTGGTGGCCCTGGGGCTGATCGTCAGTGGCCCGGTCACCGACTTCGTGGGCGACCGGCTGCACGCCGGCGGGCTGACCCGCACGGTGTGGACGGTGGCGAAGTGGCCGCTGCTCGCGCTGGTGGCGATGACCCTGCTGTCGCTGCTGTTCTGGATCGCCCCGAACGTGCGGCAGCCCCGGTTCCGCTGGCTCACCCCGGGCGGCGCGCTCGCCCTGCTGGCCTGGGTGGTCGCCTCCTTCGGCTTCGGCCTCTACGTGGCCAACTTCGGCTCGTACGACGTGACCTACGGCAGCCTGGGCGCGGTCATCGCCTTCCTGGTGTGGCTGTACCTGTCCAACTGCGCGCTCATGCTCGGCGTCCAGGTCAACGCCGAACTCCAGCGGGGCCGGGTGATGCAGGCCGGCGTCGAGGATCCCAGCGAGCCCGTCCTGCCGCCCCGCGCCCCGGCCGATTCCTGACCGGCTTCGCCCGGTTCGGGGGTCGATGACCGGCTCGACCGGCCGCCGTCGGTTTACCGGCGGCCCCCTCGGGCATGTCTGTCGGCATGGAACGTGGCAGCAGCAAGCACTCACCCAGGGTCGACGAGCAGATGAGCAGCGAGGTGAGCGGCCTCGTCCAGGGGCCGGGCACCGGGGGCTCGCGGGTCGACGAGTTCCGCCAGCCGGAGCCTGCGGGCGAGGACCAGCCGGAGCCGAAGACGGTGACGGCCGGCGCGAGCCGCGGCGGCAACCCGCAGGGAATGAGCATGGACGACGTCGAGGAGCGCAGTCGGCTCGGCCGGTTCATCACCATGAGCGCCCTGCCCGGTGACCGCGACACCCTGGTGGCCAACGCGCGGGAGAACCAGGCGCCCGCCGACATCGTCGCCGCCCTGGAACGACTGCCCGAGGGCACCCGTTACCAGACGATTTCCGAGGTGTGGGCCGCCCTCGGGAACAAGAACGAGACGACGCGCTGGTGAGCGGAGCGGCCCACGGTCCGCGAGCAGGCACCGGCAGGACAGGAGGAAGACTGACATGAGCGGCGTTATGGAACACGTGGACGTGTCCGTCCCGATCCGCACCGCGTACGACCAGTGGACGCAGTTCGAGGAGTTTCCGCACTTCATGGAGGGTGTCCAGGAGGTCCGGCAGCTCTCCGACACGATGACCCACTGGACGGTGGAGATCGCCGGCGTGAAGCGCGAGTTCGACGCCGAGATCACCGAGCAGCTGCCCGACGAGCGGGTGGCCTGGCGCTCCACCGGGGGCACCGAGCAGGCCGGTGTGGTGACCTTCCACCGCCTGGACGAGGGGAACACCCGGGTCACCCTCCAGCTGGAGTTCGAGCCGCACGGCGTGGTCGAGAAGGCCGGCGACAAGCTGGGTGTGGTCGACCGCCGGACCAAGGGCGACCTGGCGCGGTTCAAGACGTTCATCGAGCGGCGCGGTCAGGAGACCGGCGCCTGGCGCGGCACGGTCGACCGGCCGACCCCCTGATCACCCCCCGTACGCGAACCCCGATGGCCGCCGGCGCTCCGGCGGCCATCGCCGCGTCCGGGGCCGTTTGCGATCATCCGGCCCGGGTACCGCAGGGGAATGACCGACAACGACAGCCACGTGTGGCGCGACGAGGAACGCACTCCCCTGCGCGAACTGGACCGCGCGCTCGCCGGGTCGACCCTCGACGGGCAGGCGGACGACGCCACCGGCAACGACGCCGGCGAGGAGGCCGCGTTCGGCCACGGGCCGGAGGCGGTGGACCGGGGCGCCGGCCCGGAGGCCGAGCGGCGGGAGATGACCGACGCCGACCGGGCGTACCGGCCGTCGACCACCGGTCGGACCGGCCCCGACACCATGTGAGCCGGCCCCCGGGCGCCCGGAGTGCGCGGCCCGGGGGTTCAGCCGGCTCGGGACTGCGGGCGGGCCTAGCGGGCGCCGGCGGCGTGCAGGGCGATGAGCGCGACCGCGAGCGCCACCAGCGTCGGACCGAGCGCGGCCACAGAGACCCGGGCCAGCAGCACCCCGACCGCGGCCGGCACCAGGGCGGCGCCCAGGCCGGCCGCGCCGATCTGCAGGCCGATGGTCCGGTCCGCGTGGTCGCGGCCCACCCGTTCCGCCGTGGTCAGGGTGAGCAGCGGGAACACCGGCGCCGCCGCGAAGCCCACCACCAGCAGGCCGGCGACGGTCACCCAGCCCGGGGCGGGCAGCGCGATGAGCACCGCTCCCCCGGCCATGCCGAGCAGGCTGCCCCGCAGCACCCCGGCGGTGCCCAGCCGCTCCGCCACCACCCCCTGCACCACCCGCCCCACGAAGAGGCTGCCCCAGTAGCCGGAGACGCAGAGCCCGGCCACTGCGGCGGAGAGCCCTCGCCCCTCGGTGAGCAGCAGGAACGCCCACAGGCCGGTGGACACCTCGATCGCCACGTAGACGGCGAAGGCGGCCCCGCCGAGCCACACGGCCGGCAGCCGCAGCGTCGCGCCGATCGGGGTCCGCCGCGCCGGCCCGCCGCCGGCGGGCTCGCCGGGCACCACCTGCGGTGCGATCGGGTCGGGCGGCAGGGCCGCGCCGACGGACGGGCCGCCGCGCCAGAGCCGCACCGTGAGCGCGAACGCGGTGGCCAGGAGGAGCTGGGCAGCCGCCACCAGGGCGTACCCCCAGCGCCAGCTCAGGCCGGCGCCGAGCACCGCGGTCATGATCAGCGGCCCGATCGCCACGCCGAGCCCGAAGAACGCGTGCATCCAGTTCATGTGCCGGGGACCGAAGGCGGCGGCCGCGTACGCGTTGAGCCCGGCGTCGATCGCCCCGGAGCCGAGCCCGAGCACCAGCGCGAAGCCGACCATGACGGCGAGCGCCGGGGTGGACGCGTACCCGGTCAGGGCGACGCCCGCCAGCAGGGTGCTGCCGGCGAGCAGCCAGCCGACGCCGAGCCGGGCCAGCGTGAACCCGGCGAGCACGCTGGAGGTCAGGTAGGCCACGGTGCCCGCCGTGAGCACGACCCCGACGGCCTCGGTCGGCACGTCCAGGTCCAGCCGGATGGAGGGCCAGCCGACCCCGATCAGGCCGTCGGGCAGCCCGAGGCTGACGAAGGCCAGGTAGGCCAGGAGCAGCAGGACCGGGCGGGGCGGAGCGGGGGCGCGGGACACGAGGCCCCATCCTGCCCAGCCACCACCGGCCCCGGCCGACCGGGCGGGCCGTCCGTGACGCCGCGCTCAGCCGAAACGACAAAAAGTGCGATACGGACGGGCAGGAAAACGGACAGCCCATCCAGAATCGGCCGAACGGCTGACGGCGATGCCCCTACCCCGCGTAAGACTTTCGGGATGCAACAGGGCTCCGGTTTCCTCTCCCAGCGTCAGCGCCGCCTGGCGTGGCTCGGCTTCCTGCTCGCCGCGATCCAGGCGCCCGTCGCCGCCCGGCTGGTCGACGACAGCTCCTGGCTGTTCAGCCTCGTGGTGGCGCTCATGGTGGCGACCGTGATCGTCGCCGACGACGGCGTGCGCCGCCGCCCGGCGCAGGCCCGCTCCTCCGACTGATCAGCCCTCGGCGGGGCGCGCCTCGTGCCCCGGCCGCCCCGGGCTGCGGCGGCGTTCCTTCATCTCCGCCTCGTAGAGGTGCCGCCGGCCGCCGACCAGCTCGTCGCGGGCCTGCCGGTCCAGCTCCCGGAAGAGCGCGTAGTACCCGTCGTCGAAGTCCTCGACGATCTGGAAGGTCCAGCGGCCCGCGATGACGTTGCGGCCGAGGAGGTCCTTCTCGACCCGCCCGGCCAGCTCCGGGTGCCCGGCGGAGCGGAACAGCGCCACGGCGTCGTCGAGCATCAGGTCGGCGTGGCCGATCAGCTGGTGCAGCGAGTAGAGGTGCCCCCGGGCCCGCTCGACGCACTCCAGCGCCTCGCTGAGCTTGCCCAGGGCCTCGACCGTGGCGTCACTCACGCCCGCCGGCCGGCGGTGCGCCTGGTCCGGTCCGTCCACCTGCTGTCCCATTCCGTTCCTCCGCGTGGTCGCCTGCGCGGTCTGCGCGGTATCCCTTCTGCCCCGGGGCGCGCGGCTCAATCCCGGCGGGCGAGACCGCGCATCACCCGGACGATCCGGGCATCGGCCGGTCGGCCGAGGTCGCCCCGCTTCCGGCGGGGCTAGCCTCGGTCACCATGCGCGTGCCGAACAACCGGGTGGCGACCCGTTCCGCGGCGGTGGCCGCCAGGTCCAGCCTCACCACGCTCACCGCCGTCGTCGGCACCGCCGGCCTCGCCGCGGCCGCCGCCTTTCCCGGCCTGCTCGCCGCGGTCGACCAGCACGCCGCCGCCGTCCGCGACAGCCTGCACGGCGACCGCCGCCCGCTGACCGTGGCGGCGCTCGCCGGATACGCCGAGGGTGTGCGCGACGCGGCGCGGGAGCACGGCTGGCAGCCGCCGGTCGAGCCGATCGACTGGTCCGAGCCGGACTGGCTGCTCACCCGCCTGCTCGCGGTCTGCCTGCTGACCCGCGCGCTGGACCCCCGCGACCTGGCCTGAGACACGGCGAAGGGTGCCCGCGATCGCCCCGCGGACACCCTCCTCGCCCTGTTCTCCTCAGCCGTTCGGCCGGCGGAACTGCTGGGTCTCGTCGCCCGCGCCGGACATCGACGACTGCGGCATGGCCGGGCTGGGCTGGCCGCCCCGGTCGGCCATCTGCCGCTCGTAGTCGCTGCGACCGGCGCCCTGCGCCTGGCGCTGCTCCTTGAACGCCCGGGACTCCTCGGCGGCCCGGTTGAGCCACCCGTCCCAGCGGGCCTGCATCGGCTTGATGAGACCACCGCCGACGCCGACCACCAGGATGCCGGCGATCGTGCCGAGGAACGCGATGAGCACCGGCGTGGTGACCGTGGTGGCGATGCCCACCTGGTTCAGCGCGGCGATCACGCCGAGCGCCAGGATGAAGACCCCCGCCAGGTCGGCCAACACCCGGCCGTACGAGAGCCCACCAAGGGCGCCCGAGACCAGGTCCCGCACCGCGTTGGCGATGGCGGCGGCGATGACCACGATGACGATCGCCACGAAGGCCCGCGGCAGCCACGAGACGATGCCGCGGATCAGGTCACTGATCGCGTTGGGTCCCCACACCCCGAAGGCGAACTGCAGGGTGAACAACAGGACCGCGTAGTAGGCCAGCTTGGCCAGGATGTCGCTGGCGTCGTATCTCGTGCGTTCGAGCGCGCGTTTGATGCCGCCACGTTCGACGGCGCGATCGAATCCCACCCGTTCCAGTGCCGCGTCCACGATTTTGAGGACGGCTCGGGCGATGAGCCAGCCCACCACGAGGATCGCGATGAACGCGATGGCCCTCGGGATGAAGAGCAGCACCGACCTCCAGAAATCGGTCAGGGCGTCACCGATGTCGGCCTGCCCGACCGCGAGGGTTTTCGGCATGTTGTCCCTCCTGTCGCGTGAACTGCGCCGCCCGCATACCCGGTCGTGTCGGCAGCACGCCGAGCCGACCCGGGGCAATTTCCCGACATGGCCGGGCGAACCGCCCCTGACCTGCGTTAACACCCACGGCCGGGCCGGCCGGCGGCCGACGCGCGCGCGTGATCGAAACCTGACCGCCAGGCTCCGGTTAGGCTGCGGTCATGCCAGGCACCGTCGGGCGGGTCCCCACGCCATCAGCCCCCACCCCGGGAGCGCCCGCTGGACCGGGCGCGACTTCCGGCGCGGCCACCGTCCTGGCCCACCCGTGGGCGGACACGCCGCTCGGCCCGCCGGACGGCTGGGATCCGGCGGTCCGTGCCGTGGTCGACCTGGTTCTGGCCTCCCCGGTGCCGATGGCCCTGCTCTACGGCGAGGACCTGGTCCTGCTCTACAACGACGGCTACGCGGAACTGATCGGCGACCGGCACCCGGCGGCGCTCGGCCGGCCGGCGGGGGAGGTGTTCGCCGACCTCTGGCACGACCCCGGCGCCGGCGAGGTGGTGACCCGGGTCTACCGGCGCGGCGAGCCCTACCTGGAGCGGGAGGCGGTGCTGCCGGTCGACCGGCACCGGGCCGGTCCCGCCGAGCCCGCCGTGTTCACGCGCGGCTACTCCCCGGTCCGCGACTCCACCGGGCGGATCATCGGCGTGCTCACCGTGGCCGCCCAGACCACCCAGGTCACCCAGCAGTTGCAGAGCCTGAGCGACTTCGCTGCGGCGCTCTCCGGCACCCTCACCCTGGACGACGTCGCCCGGGTCACGCTGCGCTACTGCCTGCACTCCTTCGACGCCGACCGCGTCTCGTTCGTGGTCGACGAGGGCTCCGCCTGGCGGATGGTCCGCCGGGTCCGGGGCGAGCTGCTGGACGAGGCCGACGAGCGGCTGCCGCCGCTGTGGCGGCGGCTGCAAGCCGACGCGACCATCCCGATCGTGGTCACCGCACGCAGTGGCGTGTCGTCCTTCGTCACCGACGGCCAGCCGCTGCGGGACAACGCGGCGGACCGGCACGACCAGAAGATCCGGGCGATCGCCTCGCTGCCGCTGCGCTCGACGGTCATCCGCGGCGCGCTGACCGTCGGCTACCAGGTCGCCCATCCCTGGTCACCCGCGGAACGGGCGCTGCTCGCCGCCTCGGCGGAGCTGGTCGGCCAGGCCGCCGAGCGGGCCCGCCGCTTCGAGACCCAGCACGGCACCGCCCAGCTGTTGCAGCGCAGCATGCTCCCGGAGCAGCTGCCCGACCTGCCCCGGCTGCGGATCGCCGCCCGCTACGACCCCGGCGTCGACGGCAACGCCGCCGGTGGCGACTTCTACGACGCGTTCGTGCTGCCCACCGGCGCGCTCGGCGTGGTGCTCGGCGACGTGGCCGGGCACGACGTGCAGGCCGCCGCCCGGATGGGTCAGGTACGCGCCGCGCTGCGCGCGCTGGCCCTCTCCGACCCCCGGCCGGACGCGGTGCTCGGCGGCCTGGACCGGCTGGTCGCCAGCCTGGGCACCGAGGGCGGGACGCACGAGCTCTTCGTGACCGTGGTGTTCGGGGTGGTCGAGGCCGACCGGGAGCAGATCACCCTGGCCAGCGCGGGCCATCCCGCGCCGCTGATCCGACGCTGCCCCGCCGAGGGCGACCCGGTCGCCGAATACGTCGAGCTGCCGCCCGCGCCGCCGCTGGGCCTGGGCGGCCGCCCGCGGACGGTCACCGTGCCGTTCCGCCCCGGCGACACCCTCCTGCTGTTCAGCGACGGGGTGGTGGAGCGACGCTGGCAGGACCTCACCGCCGGCCTGGCCGGGTTGGGTGCGGCCGTGACCGCCGCGACCAGCGGGGACCCGCGGGCGCTCTGCGCGGTGGCGAGCGCCGCGGTCCCGGGTGCCACCGAGGACGACGTGGCCGTACTGGCCGTGGAGCACGCGGTCAAGCCGAGCCGGTCGGCCGGCATGGAGGTGCCGGCCGAGCCGACCGCGCCGAGCCGGGTCCGGCACTGGATGACCGCCCAGCTCACCGACTGGCAGGTGCCCGAGGCGGTGGTCGGCGCGGCGGTGCTCTGCACCAGCGAGTTGACCACCAACGCCCTGCTGCACGCCGGCACCGCCGCCCGGGTCGAGATCGACCTGAGCCCGGAGCGCCTGCTGGTCTCAGTCGCCGACTCCGGCACCCGGGGGCAGGTGACCCGGGCGCAGACCGACACGCTGAGCAGCCGGGGCCGCGGGCTGGGGCTGATCGAGGAGCTGAGCGACGCCTGGGGCACCGACCCCACGGTGCGCGGCTCGACGGTCTGGTTCGAAATCCTCATCCCGTCCGGGTGAGTCGCGCGTCGGCGGCGACCCGGGCGGGTAGGAGGGTGCCATGCCTGACGACAACCGCTGTGGCGTCCTCTTCGACGTGGACGGCACCCTGGTCGACACCACGTACCTGCACACGGTGAGCTGGTGGGAGGCGCTCCGCCAGGGTGACCACCGGGTGCCGATGGCGCGGATCCACCGGGCCATCGGGATGGGTTCGGACAAGCTCCTCGACCACCTGCTCGGCGCGGAGCGGAATCGGGACGCGGACGGCAAGCTGCGCGACACGCACGACGCGCTGTACGCCGAGTACTGGGAGCGGCTGGTGCCGCTGCCCCGGGCGGTGGACCTGCTGCGCGCCTGCGCGGCCCGAGGGCTGCGGGTGGTGCTGGCCACCTCGGCGGCCGAGCACGAGGTGGCCGCCCTGCGGGCCGTCCTCGACGCCGACGACGTGATCGACACGGTCACCTCCTCGGCGGACGCGGAGGAGAGCAAGCCGGCACCGGACATCCTGGCGGCGGCGCTGGCCCAGTCGGGGCTGGCCGCCGAGCGGGTGGTGTTCGTCGGCGACTCGGTCTGGGACGTCGCCGCGGCCGGCAAGCTGGACGTGCCCTGCATCGGCCTGACCTGCGGGGGCACCAGCCGCGGCGAGCTGGCGGGCTCGGGCGCGGTCGCCGTCTACGACGACCCGGCCGCCCTGCTGGACGGCCTCGCCGACAGCGCGATCGCCGCCCTCACCGATCCGGCGAGGGCGGTTCGCGCGCCGCGCCGCGCCGGTGACACAGTGACCGGTCCCACCGGCGAGAAGACGGACACGGAGGCATAGCCGGCATCGCTTCGGGGCACTGGTGACCACCTGCCCGCTCCGTGGGCTGGCGGAAGGGTGGTGCCGTGGAACCGGTCGATGTCGCGTTCGCGCTGCTGGGCGTCGGTGCGCTGCTGGCGGGGATCCTGCCCCGGGTGCTGGAACGCCGGCCGCTGTCGATGCCGATCGCGTTCCTCGGCCTCGGCATGCTGGTCTTCGTGCTGCCCACGGGGCTGCCGACCCCGGATCCGCTGCGCTGGCCGGAGCTGACCACCCACCTCACCGAGGTCGGCGTGATCGTCGCGCTGATGGGTGCCGGTCTCAAGATCGACCGGCCGTTGAGCTGGGCACGCTGGTCGTCGACCTGGCGGCTGCTGGCCGTCGCCATGCCGCTGTGCATCGCCGCGGTGGCGGTGCTCGGCTGGTGGTGGGCCGGCCTGGTGCCGGCCGCGGCGCTGCTGCTGGGCGCCGCGCTCGCCCCGACCGACCCGGTGCTCGCCTCCGACGTGCAGGTGGGCGAGCCGACCGACGTGGAGGACTCGGAGGACGAGGTGCGCTTCGCGCTCACCTCGGAGGCCGGGCTGAACGACGGGCTGGCCTTCCCCTTCGTGTACGCGGCCATCGCGATCGCCACCACCAGCCTCGCCCCGGCGGACTGGCTGGCCCACTGGCTCGCCGTCGACGTGCTCTACAAGCTCGCCGTCGGGGTGGGCGGCGGGCTGCTCATCGGCTGGCTGCTCGGCAAGCTCTTCTTCCGGGCCCCGAGCAACCTGCGGCTGGCCCGGCACGCCGAGGGCTTCCTCGCCCTCGCCGCGACCTTCCTGGCGTACGGGCTGGTCGAGGTGGTCGGCGGGTACGGCTTCCTGGCCGTCTTCGTGGCCGCCCGGGCGATCCGGGCCGCGGAACGCACCCACGAGTTCCACTCCGTGCTGCACGATTTCGCCGAGCAGGTCGAGCGGCTGCTCACCGTGCTGTTGCTGCTGCTCTTCGGCGGCGCGGTGATCGGCGGACTGCTCGCCCCGCTGACCTGGCCGGCGGCCCTGGTCGGGCTGGCCCTCGTGTTCGTGATCCGGCCGCTGGCCGGCTGGCTGTCGCTGCGGGGCGCGCCGGGCCGCCCGGCCGAGCACTGGGTGATCGCACTGTTCGGCATCCGCGGCGTCGGCTCGTTCTACTACCTGGCGTACGCCACCAGCAGCACGGACTTCCCGCAGGCCGAGCTGGTCTGGGCCACGGTCGGCCTGGTCGTGGTGGTCTCGGTCGTGGTGCACGGGATCGCCGCCACCCCGGTCATGCAACTGCTCGACCGGGCGGGCGAGCGGACGCGGGAGGCCTCAGAGGGTGGCCGGGCGGACGAACCCGCCCTGGACGGCGTCCGGGGCTGACCGCTGCGCCGGCACCCGGGCGGCCGGCAGCTCCAGGCACAGCCGCACGGTGGTCACCCCGTCGGCGACGTGCACGTCCACCAGGTCGCAGAGCCGGTGCACCAGCAGCAGCCCCCGGCCGCGCACGCCGGTCACCGGCGGCGGGATCCGGCCGGCCAGGGGATCGGCCAGCTCGCCCGGGCCGCTCACCTCGCAGATGAGGTCGCCCGCGGCGGCCCAGCACCGCGCGGTGGCAGGCCCGGCGCCGTGGGTGAGCGCGTTGGAGGCCAGCTCGGTCACAGCGATCCGCAGGTCGTCGATCCGTTCCGCGGCGAGCCCGGCGGCCTCGGCGACGGCGGCCACCGCCGCACGCAGCGCCCCGAGGCCCTCCGCTCGGACCGGCTCGGCGTGCGCGCCGTCGGGCGGCGGGGGCAGCGGGCGGGCCAGCCGGCGCAGCACCGCCCGGGGCGGCCGGTAGCCGGCACTGGGCCGGGCCACTCCCCCGCTGACCAGCCAGCGGTGGGTCCGGGCGACGTCGGCCAGCGTCCCGGCCGGCAGCCGGGACCGGTCGAACAGGCAGCGCATGGTGAGGGGACGGTCGGTGAGACCGAGATTGATCATGGCCTCGTGCTCGACGCAGTGCCGGTGCGCGGCCGGGCGCCGGCCGGGCCAGAGCGACTCGCCGACGACGCGGACCCGGCGGCCGGGGAACCGGTGGACGAAATCACGCAGCGTGGTCGCGATGATGGTCGCCGGGTTGCGCCCGATCACCGCCATGTCGGCCAGGTCGACACCGTCGAGCGGATCGAGCAGCGGCCGGACGAGGGACAGCCGGCCAGTGGGCACGGCGACCAGCACCGGCTCGCCGGCGGCCCGTCCGGCCTCGACGAACTCGGCGACGGCGGCGCGGTAGTCCCGGTCGTCGGCGTAGAACAGGGCGTCGTGGCGCAGCCCGCCCTCCGGGAACGGCGACCGGTCGACGCCGGTCCTGCCGTCTCCCGGCCGACCGCCGGCGCCGTTCACTGCCCGTACACCTCCCCGGCGAAGGGTACCCGTGGGTGACGAGCCGCCTGCGCGCAGTGGCACCGGTCAGACACGGTCCGCGAGCAGTCGGGCGGCCAGGGCGCGGCCCAGGTCCCGGCCGGAGCGCCAGGCGCCCTGCACCCGCGGCCGCCCGAAGGCGTCGCCGGCCAGGCCGATCCCGTCGTCGTCCAGGTGGTAGGTGCCGTCGCCGCCGGCGGCCGGTTTCGCGTACGTCCAGCGGTGCACGTGGGTCAGTTCGGCCGGCTCGGGCAGGCCGAACAGGTCGCGGACGGCCTGCTCGATCGCCGGGCCGGCGGCGGTGGGCTGGAGCAGGTGCCCGGAAGCGAACTCGGAGGTGGTGTGCGCGACCAGCACCGGGGCACCGTCGCCGCGCCGGTCGCCGTCGTCGCAGACCAGGCTCAGCACCGGATGCCCGTTGACGAACGCGCCCCGGAAGTCCGGCCAGCGGCGGGCCGGGAAGCGCAGGACCCCGGCCAGCGCGGAGGACCAGCGCTGGGCCGCCACCGCGCGGGTGGCCGCCGCCAGCGCGGGGTCGAGCAGCAGGGCGGCCTGCGGGCCTGGCATGGCCAGCACGACCGCCTCGGCGGCCCGCCCGTCCACGCGGGGGCCCGGCTCGACGGTCATGACCAGGCGGTTGTGCGCCACCGGCAGGTCCCCGGCCAGGTGCTCCACCAGCGAGCGGAGCCCGCGCGGGGCGGACCAGCGCACCGGGCCGGCCACCTCCTCGCGCCCCCGCGGCCCGTACGCGACGAGCGTGTCGGTCCACTCCCGGGCCAGGCCGGCGGCCCGCCACCCGTCGACCACCGCGGCGAAGTCCGGGTCGTCGACGGTGAAGTAGGCGGGGCCCAGGTCGGCGGGGCGGCCCTCGAAACGCCGGCTGGCCATCCGCCCGCCGGTCACCCGGGCCCGTTCCCGGACCTCCACCGGGATGCCCGCCCGGGCCAGCTCGGTCGCGCAGGCCACCCCGGCGATGCCCGCGCCGACCACCACCACACCCGCCCGGTCCGCAGTCACGCAGATGATCGTAGGCGGCGACCGGCATGAAGACCGTGCGACGGGGGTAGTGGTACACCTGTTCGAGGAGAGGTGATCATCATGGCCGACCGCAGCAACGGCAGCACGGACCCCGTCAACCCGGACGCCGCCGTCAAGGACCCGGACGACTGGGTCACCGGCGATGAGCCGCCGACCGCGGCGCAGGAGTCGTACCTGCACACCCTGGCCCGGGAGGCGGGCGAGGAGGTGCCGGACGGGCTGACCAAGGCCGAGGCGTCCCGCCGGATCGACGAGCTCCAGGCGGAGACCGGTCGCGGCCGCTGACTCAGCGCGGGGGCAGGCGGTGCAGCTCGACCCGGTCGAGCCGCCCCGCCGCCACCCGTGCGGTCAGGTAGGTCGCGTGCGGCTGGGCCCGCCGGTCGGTGGGTGAGCCGGGGTTGAGCAGCCGCAGGCCGCCCGGGGCCACGCTGTCCCACGGGATGTGGGAATGCCCGAACACCAGCAGGTCGCAGTCACCGAAGGCGGCGGTGCAGCGCTCCTCCCGGCGGGTCTTCGGCCCAGTCTCGTGCACGACGGCGACCCGCAGCCCGCCCAGCTCGACCCGGGCCACCTCGGGCAGCCGGGCGCGCAGCGGCGGCCCGTCGTTGTTGCCGTACACCCCGACCAGCCGGCGGGACCGGGCCACCAGGGCGTCCAGCAGGGACACGTCCACCCAGTCGCCGGCGTGTAGCACCACGTCGGCGGCCTCGACCGCCGCCCAGAGCGGCGCGGGCAGGTCGCGCGCCCGCTTCGGCACGTGCGTGTCGGCCATGATGACCAGCTCCATCCCCCGATCCTGCCCGCCACCGGGGCCCGCTGTCGCGCGGGCGCCCCGCCGCCGCGGTCGGTTGAGCGCCGGGTTCAGGCGCCCTGACCCTGGTTCTGCATCAGGCCGCCGTCCATGAAGTACGTCGAGCCGGTCACGTACTCGGCGTCGTCGCTGGCCAGGAAGACGGCCAACTTGGCGATCTCCGACGGCTGCGCGGCCCGTTTCCAGGGGATGCTCTGCACCTGCTCCTCCAGGTACTTCGGGTCGTCGATGGCCCGCTGGTTGAACGGGGTGAGCACCATGCCGGGCCCGATGTTGTTGACGTTCATGCGCATCGGGGCGACCTCCAGCGCCAGGCTCTTGGCGAACTCCAGCACGGCGCCCTTGCTGGTGTCGTAGTCGGCGCCGCCGGCCCGGGCGACCTCCTGGTGGATCGAGGTGATGTTGATGATCCGCCCACCGCCGCCCTGGTCGCGCCGGTGCCGGACGAAGCGGCGGGAGCAGAAGAAGGCCCCGTAGACGTTGGTGCGGATGCACCGGTCCCAGGTCTCGGTGTCGAGGTCGGCGACCGGGATGCCGGAGGCGTCCACTCCCGCGTCGTTCATCAGGATGTCCAGCCGGTCGAACTCCGCGAGGGCCTCGTCGAACATCGCCTCGACCTGGTGCTCGACGCTGATGTCGCCCTGCACCACCACGGCCCGCCGGCCGGACTTCTCGATCTCGGCCCGGGTGTGGTTCGCCCCGGCGTGGTCGTGCAGGTAGTGCACCACCACGTCGGCGCCCTCGCGGCCGAACTCGATGGCGGTGGCCTGGCCGATACCCGAGTCCGAGCCGGTGATCAGGGCGGTCCTCCCCGCCAGACGTCCGGTCATCCGCGTACTCCCTCCGTGGTGGCCGCGCCGGTCGGCACGGCCGCTTGGTCGGTCCGGCCGCCGAGCCGCTCGGCGGCCGCGGTGATCCGGCCCGCGGCGTTGATCAGGCCGATGTGCGAGAAGGCCTGCGGGAAGTTGCCCAGCTGTTCACCGGTGGTCTCATCGATCTGCTCCGCATAGAGGCCGAGGTCGTTGACCTGCGCGGCGAGCTGCGCGAACAGCTGCCGCGCCCGGTCCAGCTCACCGGCCTCGGCCAGGCCGGCGGCCAGCCAGAACGAGCAGATCAGGAAGCCCGCCGGGTCGTCGTTCCAGCGGCGCAGCAGGCCGTTGCGGGACAACCGGCGCTCGACCACGTCCATCGTGGCGCGCATCCGCGGGTCGTCGGCCGGCAGGAAGCCGACCAGCGGCATGATCAGGACCGAGGCGTCCAGCTCGTCGGAGTCGAACGCGCCGGTGTACGCCCCGACCCGGTCGCTCCAGCCCCGGTCGAGCACCGCCGCGCGCACCTCGTCGCGGGCGGCCGCCCAGCGCGCCACGTCGGCGGGTTCGCCGATCCGGGGCCCGAACCGGACGGCCCGGTCCAGCGCCGTCCAGCACTGCACCTTGGACGACAGGTAGTGCCGCTCGATGTCGCGCGCCTCCCACATCCCGGCGTCGGGCCGGTGCCACTGCCGCACCGCCTGGTCGGCGAGAGCGTGCAGCATGTGCCGCACGTCGGCCGACATCGGGTCGAGGTAGTGGCGCATCAACCACGCCGCGTCGAGGACCTCGCCCAGCACGTCGGACTGCCGCTGCTGCCAGGCGTCGTTGCCGATCAGGACCGGCCGGCTGCCGGCGTACCCGGCGAGGTGGTCGAGGCGGTGCTCGGTGAGGTCCCGCTCGCCCTCGACGCCGTACATGATCGGCACCGGCTCGTCGTCGATCCGGCCCATCGCCCGGGCCACCCAGCTGAACTGCCGATCGGCCTCGTCCGGGCAGGCGGCCAGCCAGAGCGCCTGGAGGGTGAGGCTGAAGTCGCGGAGCCAGACGAACCGGTAGTCGTAGTTGCGGTCGCCGCCCAGCTCCTCGGGGATCGAGGTGGTGGCCGCCGCGACGACCGCCCCGCTGGGCCCGTAGGTCATCCCCTGCACCATCATCGCGCTGCGGCGGACCATCTCGCGGTAGTCGCCGTGGTAGTCGTGCAGGTCGGCCCAGGACCGCCAGCCGGCGACGGTGTCGGCCAGCACCTGGTCGGCGTCGGGCAGCGCCGGCGCGCCGCCCCGGTAGGTCGGGGCGTACCCGAGGGTGAAGTGGTGGGCGCTGCCGGCGCGGGCGGTGAACGTCCCGGACGCGGCGCCCTCGCCGCAGGTCAGCGGCACGTTGGCGCGCAGCTCCAGCCGGCACGCGCCGGCCGTCGCCCCGATCACCCCGTCGGTGTCGGTGAGGTAGGCGTTGACCCGCCCGTACTCGAAGCGGGGCGCGTAGTCGACCCGCATCGGCACCTCGCCGGTGAGCCCCTCGACGACCCGGGCGAGCACCCGCGGCGACCGCCGCCCGATCCCGTGCCCGCGCGCGCCGGGCTCCAGCGCCAGGGCGTCGGTGACGGCCGCCGTCCCGGTCGCGGTGGTGAAGACGGTACGCAGCACGAGCGTGTCGTCCAGGTAGGACCGGGTGCTGGTGAACTCGCCCGCGGGCCGGATGCTCCAGTGCCCGGCCGCGTCGTCGAGCAGCCGGCCGAACACGGACGGCGCGTCGAAGCGGGGCGGACACCACCAGTTGACCGCGCCGGCCCGGTCCACGAGGGCGGCGCTGTGCCCGTCGGCGAGGAAGCCGTGCTCGCTGATCCGTCCGGTCCGCACGGGGTTGGCTACCCGGCCCGGCGGTCGCCATGCGCCGCCATCGGTCCGGACGGGCGCGTTACCGCCCGACGGGGGTGGGAACGCGGCGGGTTGACGAAGGAGGATGCTCATGACCAGTTCCTCGAGTCCGACCGCGGCCTGGCGGCCCGGGATGCCGGGCAGCGACAACCTCCCGTCCGGTCCGAGCGGTCGCCCGTCGCCGCCCAGCGGGGACGGACACGGGCCGCAGGCCGGCCCGCCGACCGTCACGATCGGGTCGTATCCGGACTATCCGTCCGCCCAGCGGGTGGTGGACTATCTGGCCGACAACCGGTTCCCGGTGGAACGGACCGCGATCGTCGGGACGAACCTCACTCTCGTCGAGACCGTGATGGGCCGGCTGACCACGGGCCGGGCCGCCCTGGTGGGTGCGGGCACCGGCGCCTGGTTCGGCCTGTTCATTGGGTTGCTCTTCGGCATCTTTACCGCGGGGAACTGGCTCGCGGTGATCCTGGTGGGCCTGGTGATTGGCGCGATCTGGGGCGCCGTGTTCGGCGCGGTGGCCCACGCCATGACCGGGGGCCAGCGCGACTTCACCTCGGCCAGCGCGCTGCGGGCCAGCCAGTACGCGGTCACCGTGGACGCCGAACTGGCCGACCAGGCCCGGCAGCTGCTCGGCCGGATGCACCTGACCCCGACCGGCGCCACCGCCCGCTGACCGGTCGAGCCCGACGCCCCGGCGCGCCCCGTCGCGCCGGGGCGTCACCGCGTCAGTGGTAGGACCGCTCGCCGGCGCGGATCGGGACGTCGACCCGGTTCTCCGGCGGGGCCAGCGGGCAGGCCCACCGGTCGTCGTAGGCGCAGCTCGGGTTGTAGAGGTAGTTGGCGTCGAGCCGGACCCGGTTGCCGGGCAGCACGGTCAGGCCGCGCCCGAAGGTCCCCTTCACCGTGTCGGTGAGGTAGCGCCCGCCACCGTAGGCCTCGGCGCCGCAGGTGGCGTCGCGCACCGGGAGGAACAGCCCGCCCCCGTACGCCTCGATCCACCACAGGGTGAGCGGCCCCCAGGGCGTCTCGGCGACCGCCACCCGCCGGTACCGCACCACCCCGTCGGGCCCGCCGGTGTCGATGCTCTCGGTGCCCGAGGCGGGGCGCAGGGGCGCCTCGACCACGGCCGCCGGGTCGGGTGGGAACCAGCGCAGCCCGGTGAAGCCCGGTCGGTCGGCGGCCGGCAGGGGGCTGCTGGGGTGGCTGCGGAACAGCTCGTCCCGGGCCGCCCGGAAGCCGGCCAGGTCGAGGTCGGAGAGGTAGAGCCGGGCCACCCGCTCACGCCAGTCCTGCACGTCGAGATCGTCCACCCTCCGACCCTAACCGGGGCCGCCGACACCCAGCGGTTCAGATTCGGAATTTCCCGGTGTGTAGCACCACTGTCGTGCGGCTCACCTCCGATGCAGGAGGCTTGTTTAAATTTTAAAGAGTGCTAGTCTCGTGGCATGACGGAGAGCCTGGACCCCGAGCGGCTGGCCTGCTGGCGCGCCTACATCGAGGCGAGCCAGCGGCTGTTCACCCAGCTCGAGGACGACCTGCGCGCCGACAGCGAGCTGAGCTTCGCCGACTACCACGTGCTGGTGCTGCTCTCCGAGGCGCCCGGGCAGCGGCTGCGGATGGGCGAGCTGGCCGGCCGGCTGGTGTTCTCGCCGAGCCGGCTGACGTACCAGATCTCCTCGATGCAGAAGCGCGGCCTGGTGGCCCGGGAGTCCTGCCCGGACGACCGGCGCGGCAGCGAGGCGGTGCTCACCGCCGCCGGGCTGCTGACCCTGCGCGAGGCCGCGCCGCACCACCTGCGCTCCGTGCGCACCCACCTGATGGACGACCTCGACGACGCCGAGATCGCCTGCCTCACCCGGGTCTTCGAGCGGCTCGGCCGGCGCCTCGGCGCCGACCGCAACGCGTCGTCCACCCCGGCCGACAAGTAAGGAGTCCCGAGATGCCCGCGATCACCGTCGACGACGTCCTCGTCCTGCCCCGCCTGCCGGAGCTCGGCGAATCCACCAGCTACCGCCCGGTCCGCCGGTTGACCACCGCGCCGAGCGGCTACGAGGGTGAGGGCTTCCCGGTCCGCCGCGCCTTCGCCGGGGTCCCCATGACCGAGCTGGACCCGTTCATCCACCTCGACCAGATGGGCGAGGTCGACTACGCCCCGGGCGAGCCGAAGGGCACCCCGTGGCACCCGCACCGGGGCTTCGAGACGGTGACCTACATGATCGACGGGATCATGGACCACCAGGACTCGCAGGGCGGCGGCGGCACCATCACCGACGGCGACACCCAGTGGATGACCGCGGGTCGCGGCCTGCTCCACATCGAGGCGCCGCCGGAGCACCTGGTGATGAGCGGCGGGCTCTTCCACGGCCTCCAGCTCTGGGTCAACCTGCCCCGGGTGGCGAAGATGAACCCGCCGCGCTACCAGGACATCCGCGGCAAGGAGTCGGCGCTGCTGACCACGCCCGACGGGGGCGCGCTGATCCGGGTGATCGCCGGCGAGATCGCCGGGCACCAGGGCCCCGGCTCGACCCACACCCCGATCACCATCGCGCACGTGACGCTCCAGCCCGGGGCGGAGCTGAACCTGCCCTGGCGGCCGGACTTCAACGCGCTGGTCTACGTGCTGGCCGGCCGGGGCACGGTGGGCACCGACGGGCGGCCGGTCCACCTCGGCCAGCTCGCCGTGCA
This sequence comes from Micromonospora sp. NPDC005299, assembly GCF_042872345.1. Classification (NCBI taxonomy): domain Bacteria; kingdom Bacillati; phylum Actinomycetota; class Actinomycetes; order Micromonosporales; family Micromonosporaceae; genus Micromonospora; species Micromonospora sp. NPDC005299. The sequence goes on along the minus strand of NZ_JBIAKG010000006.1, from coordinate 256,238 downwards.
CGGGCCGGGCGACGCGCTGCGGGTCACCGCGGACGCGCGGCAGGACGCCAACACCCCGGCGCTGGAGCTCTACATCATGGGCGGCCAGCCGATCCGCGAGCCGGTGGCGCACTACGGCCCGTTCGTGATGAACACCCGGGCCGAGCTGATCCAGGCGGTCGAGGACTACCAGGCCGGCCGGCTCGGGGTGATCCCGGCCGAGCGGCTGCCGCACAGCGGCGGCGAAGGCGATCGCCCCTGACCGCTTGATCCGACGGGCGTCCCGGTTCCCCGGGGCGCCCGTCGCCGGTCTCAGGAGACGGCGAAGATGCCGGCCACCCCGAGGATCACCATCAACAGGACCGCCACCAGCGCACCCCGTTCCCCCTCCACCGCCTGCTCGCGGTATTCGGTCACGGTGTTCTGCGTCTCGGCGGGCATGCTGTGGCCTCCTCGGTTTGCGATCCAGGGGTCCGGCGCACCCCCGCCCGAGCACCCCGCGACCTGGGTCGGTCGGCGTGCGGTGCCGTGCCGGGGGTCCTACCGTGAGGACGATGTCGACCTCGGGAGGCTGGAACGTGGCGATGCAGGACTGGTTCCTCTCCGCACAGGAACGCGCCAACCCACGGTCTGAGTTACCCGTCTGGACGAGCGGAAACCTCGTCGAGCCGTTGATTCACGGCGGCGCGTACTTCGACCGGCTGGTCAGTGAGGTGGAACACCTCCAGGCCGGCGACCATCTCTTCTTCACCGACTGGCGCGGCGACCCGGACGAGCGGATGCGGCCGGACGGCCCGACCGTGGTGCAACTGTTCGCCCGGGCCGCCCAGCGCGGGGTGGTCGTCAAGGGCCTGATCTGGCGCTCCCACCTCGACGCGCTCGCCTACAGCGAGGAGGAGAACCGCGACCTCAGCGAGGTGATCCGCGCCGCCGGCGGGGAGGTGCTGCTCGACCAGCGGGTCCGCCGCGGCGGCTCGCACCACCAGAAGCTGGTGGTGCTGCGCCGCCCCGGCGCCCCGGAGCGGGACATCGCGTTCGCCGGCGGGATCGACCTCTGCCACAGCCGGCGGGACGACGCGGCGCACGCCGGCGACCCGCAGGCGGTCGCCATGTCCCCGCGGTACGGCCCGCACCCGCCCTGGCACGACGTCCAGCTCGCGCTCCGCGGCCCGGTGGTCGGCGCGCTGGACACCACCTTCCGGGAGCGGTGGACCGACCCCATGCCGCTGGACTCGGAGAACCCGATGGCCTACCTGCGGGACCGGCTGCGCGGCTCGGACCTGAGCCCGGACCCGCTGCCTGAGCAGCCCGCCGACCCGCCGCCCTGCGGGCCGCACCACGTCCAGGTGCTGCGCACCTACCCGGCGGTCCGCCCGCGCTACTCGTTCGCCCCGGACGGCGAGCGGACGGTGGCCCGCGGCTACACCAAGGCGGTCCGCCGGGCCCGCCGGTTGATCTACCTGGAGGACCAGTACCTCTGGTCGACCGAGGTGGCCGACCTCTTCGCCCGGGCCCTGCGCGAGCAACCGGAGCTGCACCTGGTGGCCGTCGTGCCCCGGCACCCGGACGTGGACGGCCGGTTGGCGCTGCCACCGAACATGGTCGGCCGGTCGCAGGCCCTCGCGCTCTGCAACGAGGCCGCCCCCGACCGGGTGCACGTCTTCGACGTGGAGAACCACGAGGGCACCCCGGTCTACGTGCACGCGAAGGTCTGCGTGGTGGACGACGTCTGGGCCAGCGTGGGCAGCGACAACTTCAACCGCCGCTCGTGGACCCATGACAGCGAGCTGTCCTGCGCCGTGTTGGACGACACCCGGGACGAACGGGCCCCCACCGACCCGGCCGGCCTGGGCGACGGCGCCCGGGTGTTCGCCCGGGAGCTGCGGCTGCGGCTGTGGCGGGAGCACCTGGACCGGGACCCGGACGGCGGGGACGACCGCGACCTGCTCGATCCGGCGGACGCGGTCGAGGCGATCACCGCGGCGGCGGCGGAGCTGGAGCGGTGGCACGAGTCCGGGCGCGTCGGGCCCCGACCGCCGGGGCGGCTGCGACCGCACCGGCCGGAGCGGCTGCCCTGGCGTACCCGGCTCTGGGCGCTGCCGGCGTACCGGCTGGTCTACGACCCGGACGGCAGGCCGCTGCGGGCCCGGCGCGCCGGCACCTGGTGAGCCGCCGCGACCGGCTCGCCGGTGGGCAGCGGCTCGTCCAGCGCGTTCGGCCGGGCCGGGTACGCGAACGACACCCGGGGCGAGTAGAAGCCCCAGCAGACCTGTAGCGGGTTGGCCGGCCGGAGCGCGTAGACCGGGTGCTCCGGGGCGAGGAACTCCACCGACTCGACCTCGAACGGCGACACCGGCTCGGCCACGTACGGGTAGTCGGCGACGATCAGCTCGCCGTCGCGTGCGGTCAGGTAGCGGTGGTGGCCGTTGTGCGCCTCGGTGCCGGTGTGCCCGACCCCGGCGGTGACCTGGATGAGCGGCCGCCCGTCGGCCCACGTCTCGGCGGTGAGCCGCCCGCCCCGGACGTCGACCAGGGTCTCCCCCGGCATGGCCGGGGCGCCGCGGGCGGACGCGTACTGGCGGACCCGCGGGCTGGAGGCGAGGTAGTGCGTCCACCAGCCGCCGGGTGCATCGCCGTCGGGCGGCTCCATGTCCGCGAGTGAGACACCGAGGAAGGTGAGCGAGTACGCGCCGAAGCCGGAGGTCTGGGTCTCGTCGTCCACCACGTACTGGCAGAGGAACACCTGGTGGTCGGGGCGCGGGCGGAGACCGGCCGGGACGAGCGCCGCGACCGCGTCGGGGTCCGCCGGGAGCCAGCTGAACAGCAGGGTCCGGGCGTTGACGACGAGTTGCGGAGCGGCGGGATCCAGCACGGTGCCTCCGTAGACGTGTACACCTGGACGCTACGGGCGGTCCCGTCTGCGGGACAAGGACGGAAAGGCGACAGTGTGAGCCAACTGTCGGGTTTCACGTTGACCGGTCGGCCCGGGGCATCGTCCGTCCGGTCAGCCGGACCCGGCCGCCTCGCCCCACCGCGCCGGTCGGCCATCCGAGGGCTTCTGCCCCGATTCAGGCTCTTTATGCCGTGACACCACTTAAGTACATCGTACTTTCGGCTAGATTTCCTCCGGCTGATCAGGCTAAGGTGACTTCCGAACGGCCTAACTGAAGCTAAACCGAAGCGTCACGTCTTTTTGTTTCGCGGACGAGGTGCAGGGAGGACCACCCATGACCGCGCACACGATCAGCGAGCCGGCGACGACAACGCCGTCCACCCCCGAGAAGCTCGACCCGCGGGCGCTCACCGACAGCGCCGCCGACCTGCTCAACGCGATGGCGGCGCTTCCCGCCCACCACCCGTCGCGCGCCGCGCTGCGCGACCGGGCGATCGAGGCCTGGCTGCCTCTCGCCAACCACCTCGCCCACCGCTACAGCGGCCGGGGCGAGCCCACCGACGACCTGGCGCAGACCGCCGCCGTCGGCCTGATCAAGGCGATCGACAAGTTCGACCCGTCCCGCGGCGTCGACTTCGCCGGCTACGCCATCCCGACCATCATCGGCGAGCTGAAGCGCCACTTCCGCGACCGCACCTGGGACATCCGGGTGCCGCGTCGCCTCCAGGAGCTGCGGCTGGCCATCTCCGACGCCAACAGCACCCTGCTGCAGACCCTCGGCCGCTCCCCGACGGTCGCCGACATCGCCGGCCACCTCAAGCTCACCGAGGAAGAGGTCCTGGAGGGCCTGGAGGGCGCCCGCGCCTACAACGCGGTGTCGCTGTCCACCCCGACCGGCGACGGCGACCGGGCCACCGAGCTGGGCGACATGCTCGGCGGCGAGGACGGCGAGTTCGAGCTGGCCGAACTGCGGGTCGCCCTCGGGCCGGCGCTGGCCACGCTCGACGAGCGCGAGCAGAAGATCCTCACGCTGCGCTTCTACGGCAACCTGACCCAGTCGCAGATCGCCGAGCAGATCGGCGTCTCGCAGATGCACGTGTCCCGGCTGCTGGCCCGGGCGCTGACGAAGCTGCGCGGGCAGCTCGACGGAACGTACTAGGGGGTGGCGGCGGTGGCCGGGTCGGCGGGCCCGGCCACCGTATGACGACCACTCGGGCCCGGTCGGCGGTGCGCCGGCCGGGCCGTTCCGTGTTCAGCGCAGCACCAGCAGGTCCAGCGCGTCGACCACCGGAGCGTGCGGGGTCCGCTGCGCCGCCTCGCGCAGCCGGCGCACCCCCCGGTCGTAGTCGGCGTCGTCGAGCAGCACCAGCGGGGTGTGCGCCGCGCGCCGCAGCCCGTCGGCCGCCGCCCGCAGCGAGCGGGCGCTGACCTGCGGCACCGGCTCCAGCGCCACCGGGGCGAACCCGGCCGGCTCGAACGCCGCGCAGACCTCGGCCACCGAGGGATAGCCCTCCAGCACCCGCAGCGCCTCCGGAAACCAGCGGAACAGCGTGACGCCCCCGCCCCGACCGGCGAAGACCGACCGGATCAGCACCGGCGCGCCGGGCCGCAGCACCCGGCGCAGCTCGGCGGCGACCGCCGGCAGGTCGGGCAGGTGATGCACCACCGTGGACAGCCACGCGCCGTCCAGGCCCGCCGCCGCGAGGGGCAGCGCCTCCGCCCGCCCGGCCACCATGCCCGGGTACGCCGAGCGGGCCCGCATCGCCGCCGCCGGCTCGACCGCCACCACGTCCACCCCGTACCAGTCCCGGAAGGCGGCGGCCCACGTGCCGGTGCCCGCCCCCACGTCGAGCACCCGGTCCCCGGGTCCGACGGGCAGGTGCCGGGACACCGCGGCGCGCCAGCTCGCCAGGCCGTCGGCCGGCATGTGCCGGGTCGCCGCGAAGGCGGCGGCCGAGGGTTCGTCGTACGCCATCATCGCCATGACCGTCACTCCACGCGAGGAAACGGTCACGGTCAATGTGAGAAGTCGAACAGGACCCCGCGCCGGCCGCCCGGCCGGGGGTGCGAGAGTGGGTCCGTGCTCTCCGACGTCTCCCTGGACCTGCCGGTCCGGCCGGTCCTGCCGGCGCTGGTCGAGGCGCTGGACGCGGCCGGCGCGGCGGTCCTGGTGGCGCCCCCGGGCACCGGCAAGACCACCCTGGCGCCGCTGGCGGTGGCCGACGAGGTTCCCGGCCGGGTCGTGATCGCCCAGCCCCGCCGGGTGGCCGCCCGGGCCGCCGCCCACCGGATGGCCGCCGTGCTCGGCGAGAAGGTCGGCGACCGGATCGGGTACGCGGTGCGCGGCGAGCGCCGGGTCGGTCCGCGTACCCGGATCGAAGTGGTCACCACCGGCCTGCTGGTCCGCCGGCTGCACCACGACCCCGAGCTGCCCGGCGTCGGCGCCGTGCTGCTCGACGAGTGCCACGAGCGGCAGCTCGACGCCGACCTGGCGCTGGCGTTCACCGTGGAGGCCCGCGGCACGCTCCGGCCGGACCTGCGGCTGCTGGCCATGTCGGCCACCCCGCAGGCGGACCGGTTCGCCGCGCTGCTCGGCGGGGGCGCTCCCGCGCCGGTGGTCCGGGCCGAGGCCGCCCTGCACCCGGTGGACCGGATCTGGGCGCCGCCGCCCCGCCCGGTCGCCGCTCCCGGCGCGGGGCGGGTCGACCGGGCGCTGCTGGACCACGTGGCGGCGACGGTGCGCCGGGCGCTGCGCGAGCGCGCCGGGGACGTGCTGGTCTTCCTGCCCGGCGCCGGCGAGATCGCCGCCGTCGCGGGCCGCCTGGCCGACCTGCGCGACGCGGTCGCCGTGCTGCCCCTGCACGGCCGGCTCCCCGGCGCCGCGCAGGACGCGGCGCTCACACCGCTGCCGGGGCGGCGGCGGGTGGTGCTGTCGACCGCCGTGGCGGAGAGCAGCCTGACCGTGCCCGGGGTACGCGTCGTCGTGGACGCCGGGTTGAGCCGGGTGGCCCGCACCGACCTGGCCCGTGGGCTGGGCGCGCTGGTGACCGTGCCGGTGTCCCGGGCGGCGGCCACCCAGCGGGCCGGCCGGGCCGGGCGGGAGGCGCCGGGGGCGGTCTACCGGTGCTGGTCGGAGGCGACCCACGCCCGGCTCGCCCCGCAGCCCGAACCGGAGATCGCCTCCGCCGACCTGACCGGGTTCGCGCTGCAACTGGCCGCCTGGGGCACGCCGGACGGGGTCGGTCTGGCGCTGCCCGATCCCCCGCCGCCGGCCGCGCTGGCCGTCGCCCGGGACACGCTGACCACGCTCGGCGCGGTCGACGCGGACGGCCGGATCACCGCACGGGGGCGGGCCATCGCGGCCGCCGGTGCGCACCCCCGGCTGGCCCGCGCGCTGCTCGACGGGGCGCAGCGGGTCGGCGCCGACCGGGCCGCCGAGGTGGTGGCGCTGATCGCCGAGGAGACGCTGGGCGGTGCCGGGGACGACCTCACGGCGCTGTGGCGCCGGCTGCGCGGCGGCGCCGACCCGGCCGCCACCGCCCGCTGGCGTGCCGAGGTACGCCGCCTGCGCGCCGCCCTGCCCGACGACCTGGCCCCCCGCCGCTCCGGGCGCGACCGCCAGAGCGACGACGGGACCGCGGGGCACCCCGGGCGGGAGCGCCTGCCCGACGACCTGGCCGCGGGGCTGCTGGTGGGGCTGGCGTACCCGGAGCGGTTGGCGCGGGTGCGGCGGGCCGGCGGGTCCGCGTACCTGATGGCCGGTGGGACCGCTGCGGAGCTGGCGGCCGGGTCGGGGCTGGCGGGGTCGGCGTGGCTCGCGATCGCCGTGGCCGACCGCTCCCCCGGCGCGCCGACCGCCCGGGTCCGGCTGGCCACCCCGGTCGACGAGGCGACCGCCCGCGAGGCCGGCGGGCCGCTGCTGCGCGCCGCCCGCGAGGTCGGCTGGTCCGGCGGGGACGTGGTGGCCCGGGAGGTGGTCCGGCTCGGCGCCATCGAGCTGGTCGACCGCCCCCTCGCCGCGCCCGATCCTTCGCGGCTCGCCGAGGCGGTGCTCGCCGGGCTGCGCCAGGACGGCCTGACCCTGCTAACCTGGACGCCGGAGGCCACCGCCCTGCGCCGGCGGCTGGCCTTCTGCCGGCAGGCGCTCGGCGACGAATGGCCGGACGTCTCCGACGCCGCACTGCTCGCCGCCGCACCGATCTGGCTTGGCCCCGAGCTGGCCCGCGCGCGCCGCCGGGCGGACCTGGCCCGGGTCGACGTGGCGACGGCGCTGCGCCGGCTGCTGGACTGGCGGCAGGCCGCCCGGCTGGACGAGCTGGCGCCGGAGCGGCTCCCGGTGCCCAGCGGTTCGCGGATCCGGCTGGACTACGCCGACCCGGCCGCCCCGGTGCTGGCGGTGAAGCTCCAGGAGACGTTCGGCTGGCGGGCCGCGCCGCGGATCGCCGACGGCCGGGTGCCGGTGCTGCTGCACCTGCTCTCCCCCGCCGGCCGGCCGGTGGCGGTCACCGCCGACCTGGCCTCGTTCTGGCGGACCGGCTATCCGCAGGTGCGGGCGGAGCTGCGCGGGCGCTATCCCCGCCACCCGTGGCCGGAGGACCCGACCAGCGCCGAGCCGACCCGCCGCGCCAGCCCGCGCCGGCGCTGACCCCCGGCTACTCGTCGACCACGTCGGCGATCACCACGGTGACGTTGTCCGGGCCGCCGGCCCGCAGCGCCAGGTCGATCAGCTTGGCCGCGCACGCCTCCCGCTCCGGGTAGCCGCCGAGCACCTCCGCGAGGGTGTCGGGGCGCACCACGTTGGAGAGCCCGTCGCTGCACAGCAGCCAACGGTCGCCGGCCCAGGGCACCATCGTCGCGTAGGTCGGGGAGACCTCGTCGCCCTGCAACGCCTGGGTCACCACGGCCCGGCGGGGGTGGCTGCTCGCCTGCTCGGCAGTGATCACGCCCTGGTCGACCAGCATCTGCACGAAGGTGTCGTCCCGGGTCACCTGCTTCAGCACGCCCTCCCGGAACAGGTAGGCGCGGGAGTCCCCGACGTGGGCCAGCGCCAGGCAGCTGCCGGTGCGGGCGAACAGCAGCGCGGTGAGGGTGGTGCCCATGCCCTGGCGTTCCGGATCCTCCTCGACCGCCTGCCGGATCCCCGCGGTGGCCAGCTCGATGCCGCCCTGGAGGGCGGCGACCAGCGCGTCCTCGGGGGTCTCCACGTCCAGCGGCGCGAACGCGTCCATCGCGATGCGGCTGGCCAGGTCACCGGCGGCCATGCCACCCATGCCGTCGGCGACGGCGACGAGCCAGTTGCCGGCGTGCTGGGCGTCCTGGTTGCCACTGCGGATCAGCCCACGGTCGCTCGCCCCGACGGAACGAAGCTTCAGGGTCATGGGACGCAGCCTGCCAGTTGAAGGGCTCGGTTGTCTCTAGGAGATCAGGACCATGCTACGTGGCGCGGCGAATCTCACTGTCCGCGGCGGCGCGAGGCCATCGAACCGGATCGATTGACAGCGGGGGAACGCGCTGGAAACATCGGCCTGGAATTGGGAGCGCTCCCAGCTCCAACCCGTCCCCCTGCGCACGGAAGGAACCTCCGTGAACCCACCCCGACGTCGGCTCGCCGCCCTCGCCGCGGCCACCACCCTGGCGCTCACCGGCGGCACCGCCGGCCCAGCCCGTGCCGAGGTGCCGCCGGACGCCCCCGAACAGCTGCGCAACGGCGACTTCAGCGCCGGCACGTCCCCCTGGTTCTCCTACGGCACCGGTGACCTCGGGGTCACCGACGGCAGGCTCTGCACCACCGTCGCCGGCGGCCTGGCCAACCCCTGGGACGCCGGCATCGGGCAGGACGCGGTGCCGCTGACCGCCGGCGCCGAATACGAACTCTCCTTCGACGTCTCCGCCACCCCCGGCACCGCCGTCCGGGCAGTGCTCCAGCTCGGCAGCGCCCCCTACACGACGTACGCCAGCGTGGACGCCACCGCGGCCACCACCGCCCAGCACGTCACAAAGACGTTCACCGCCCCGGCCGACAACCCCGGCGCCCAACTGATCTTCCAGGTCGGCGGGAGCCCCGAGGCGCAGACGTTCTGCCTGGACGACGTCTCACTGCGCGGCGGCGAGGCGGCCCCGCCGTACGAGCCGGACACCGGGCCGCGGGTGCGGGTCAACCAGGTGGGCTACCTGCCCGGCGGGCCGAAGAACGCGACCGTGGTCACCGACGCCGCCGAGGCGCTGCCCTGGCAGCTCAGGTCGGCCGCCGGGGCCGTGGTGGCCGGCGGAACCGCCACCCCGCGCGGCGTCGACCCGGCGTCCGGGCAGCGGGTGCAGACCGTCGACTTCTCCGCGTACCGCACCCCGGGCACCGGCTACACCCTCGTCGTCGACGGGGAGACCAGCCACCCGTTCGACATCTCCGGCAGCCTCTACGACCGGCTGCGCGCCGACTCGCTCCAGTTCTTCTACGCCCAGCGCAGCGGCGCCCCGATCGACGGCGACCTGATCGGCGCCGGCTACGCCCGCCCGGCCGGCCACCTCGGCGTGGCGCCCAACCAGGGCGACACCGACGTGCCCTGCCAGCCGACGGTCTGCGACTACTCCCTGGACGTGCGCGGCGGCTGGTACGACGCCGGCGACCACGGCAAGTACGTGGTCAACGGCGGCATCGCGACCTACCAGCTGCTCAACGCCTACGAGCGCACCAGGACCGCCGAGAGCGCCGGCGGCGGGGCGGGGCTGGGCGACGCCACCCTGCGGGTGCCCGAGCGGGGCAACCAGGTCCCGGACATCCTCGACGAGGCCCGCTGGGAGCTGGAGTTCCTGCTGCGCATGCAGGTGCCGGCCGGTCAACCGCTGGCCGGGATGGCCCATCACAAGATCCACGACCGGAACTGGACCGGGCTGCCGCTCGCCCCGCAGGACGACCCGCAGCCCCGCGAGCTGCACCCGCCGTCCACCGCGGCCACGCTCAACCTGGCCGCCGTCGCCGCCCAGTGCGCCCGCCTCTACGCCCCGTACGACGCCACGTTCGCGGCCCGCTGCGGCGCCGCCGCGAAGACCGCGTACGCGGCCGCCAAGGCCCACCCGGCCGTCCACGCCTCGGCGGCCGACGGCACCGGCGGCGGCGCCTACGACGACACGAACGTGACCGACGAGTTCTACTGGGCGGCGGTCGAGCTGTGGCTGACCACCGGCGAGCCGGCGTACCGGACCGACCTCACCGCCTCGCCGCTGCACACCGCCGACGTCTTCGGCGCCGGCGGGGCCTTCGGCTGGCAGAGCGTGGCCGCGCTGGGCCGGCTCGACCTGGCCACCGTGCCCAACGGCCTGCCGGCCGCCGAGCGGACCCGGATCCGCGCCTCGGTGACCGCCGCGGCCGACCGCTACCTGGCCACCCTGCGGGACCAGGCGTACGGGCTGCCGCTGCCCGGCGCGGCCGACGCCTACGTCTGGGGCAGCAACAGCAACCTCGTCAACAACGCGATCGTGCTGGCCACCGCGTTCGACCTTAGCCGGGACGCGCGGTACCGGGACGGGGCGGTGCAGAGCGCCGACTATCTCCTCGGCCGCAACGCGCTGAACATGTCCTATGTGACCGGCTGGGGCGAGCAGCATGCGCGCAACCAGCACAGCCGGATCTTCGCCCACCAGCTCGATCCGGACCTGCCGAGCCCACCGGCCGGTTCGCTGGCCGGCGGCCCGAACGCCGCCCTCCAGGACCCGTACGCGGCCAACCTGCTCGCCGGCTGCGCGCCGATGTTCTGCTACGTCGACGACATCAACTCGTACGCGACCAACGAGGTGGCGATCAACTGGAACTCCGCGCTGGCGTGGCTGGCGTCGTTCCTCGCCGACCAGGGCGACGCGGCGGCCGTGCCGGCGCCGACCTGCGCGGTCACGTACACCACCCACGGGAGCTGGCCGGACGGCTTCACCACCCAGGTGACGGTGCGGAACACCGGCACGGCGGCGGTGACCGGGTGGAGCGTGCGGTGGGCGTTCAGCGGGGACCAGACGGTGCGCGGCTACTGGTCGGCGAAGGTCAGCCAGTCCGGGGCCACGGTCACCGCCCGGAACGAGTCGTGGAACGCGCGGATCGCGCCAGGCGGCACGGTCACCTTCGGCCTGAACGGCGCCACGGCCGGCGGCCCGAACCCGAACCCGAACCTGATCACCCTCAACGGCGCCGCCTGCACCATCTCCTGACCGGCGTGGGTGGCCTCTCGCTCGACGGGAGGCCACCACCGCCGGGCAGGCGTGATCATGGGGGCATGGCCTACCTCTACCTGCTCGGGGCGATCACCGCCGAGGTGATCGGCACCAGCCTGCTCAAGGCGACCGACGGCTTCACCCGGCTCTGGCCCACGCTCGGCGTCGCGGTCGCGTACCTGTCGTCGTTCGGGCTGCTCTCCCTGACCGTCAAGGACATCCCGGTCGGCGTGGCGTACGCGATCTGGTCCGGGCTCGGCACCGCGGCGATCATGGCGATCGGCGCGGCCTTCCTCGGCGAGCCACTGAGTGTCGCCAAGGTGGTCGGCGCGGGACTGGTGATCGCCGGGGTGGTGGTACTCAATCTCGGCGGCGCCCACTGAGGCGAAACCGGGCCGTGGCGCGGACGCGATGGTGGCGGCCATGGACGGGGCGGGCGACGCTCGGCGAGGTGCCGCCTGGTCAGTCGACCGTCCGGCGCATGGCGATCCGCTCGGCCGGGTCCAGTCCGAGCGCCGCCTCGGCCGCCAGCAGACCGGCCAGCCCCGGGGTGACCTCCGCCCCGGTCAGCTCGCGAAACCCGCAGCGGGCGTAGTACGGCCCGTTCCACGGCACGCCACGGAACGTGGTCAGGGTCAGCGCCGGCAGTCCCGCCCCGGCGGCCCACCCGGCCACCTCGTCGAGCAGCCCCCGCCCGATCCCCCGGCGCGCGTACGCCGGGTCGACGCTGAGCTGCTGGAGGTGCGCGCAGCCGTCGACCAGGTCGACCACCACGAAGCCGATCGGCCGGTCCGTTCGGTCGACCGCCACCCGGACGCGTCCGTCCCGCTGGGCGGCGGCCAACGCGTCCAGCGGCAGCGGTGGCATGTCGGCGACGTCGGCCATGCCGATCTCCCGGAACGGGGCGCCGGAGGCCACCTCGATCCGCTGCACGTCGGTCAACTCGTCGACCCGGGCGGCCCTGCTGCGCTCCACGGCCCCGACCCTGACAGAGCCCGTCCGCGCGGGCGAGCGGATTTCCGTCCGCCGGTGTGACGACGGTCGCCTGGTTCGGGGCCGTCGGCCCGGCGGCGCCCTGTCTAGGGTCGAGGTCATGACCGTCAACGGGGACGTGAGTGTCGATGTCGGCGCGGTGCGGGCCGCCGTCGTCCGGCAGGCAGGCCGGGTGACCGAGGGCATCGCCGACATGGAGCGCTACCTGGCCGCGCAGGTGGCCGACGAGTCACACCGGGAGGTGACCGGGCCGCTGCTGCCGGGCACCGGGGCGAGCGGCGTGATCCGGCACCGGGGTGAGGTGCTCGCCACCTGGGGCGATCCGACGACGCCGGAGATGTTGTTCAGCGGCACCAAAGCGGTCGTCGCCACCGTCGCCGGGGTCGCCTTCGACCGGGGCCTGCTCGATCCGGACGCGCCGGTGCGGGACACCGTCGACCATCCGCTCCTCACCGGGCTCGGCGTCGAGGGAATCACCTGGGCGCACCTGCTCCAGCAGACCAGCGGCTGGACCGGCGAGCTGTGGGGCAAGCCGACCGGGGTGGACGCGCAGAGCCGCCGCGAGGGCTTCGAACGGGAGGGGGCGCCCGGCACCGGCTGGGCGTACAACGACGTCCGGGTGAACCTGCTCTGCCTGGCGCTGACCCTGCTGTTCCGCCGGCCGCTCGGCGAGGTGCTGCACGAGGCCGTGCTCGACCCGCTCGGCGCCTCCTCGTCCTGGTCCTGGCACGGGTACGCGGACTCCGTGGTCGACATCCACGGCGTCCCGGTGCCGGTGGTGAGCGGCGGCGCGCACTGGGGCGGCGGACTCTGGATCTCCGCCGCCGACCTGGCCCTGCTCGGCGAGGTCTACCGGGGTGGCGGCGCGTGGCGGGGCCGGCGACTGCTCAGCGCCGAGTGGATCCGGCGGTCCTGGTCGCCGTGCCCGCTGAACCCGGACTACGGCTACCTCTGGTGGCGCAACGACTCCGGGAAGGTGCAGCCCGGCGCACCATGGACGGGGCGCTGCGCCCGCGGCAACGGCGGCCGGCACCTGCTGTGGGTCGACCCCGACCGGGACCTGGTCATCACCTCGCACTGGGGCGACCGGATCGCCGAACTGATCACCGAGGTGTCCGAGGCCGTCCCGCCTGTGCCGCAATGAGCCGCTGGTCGCGCCTCTCACCGATCCCGCCGCCCGGACGGCTGCGCACGCTGTCCCTGGCCACGTTGGCCAACACCGTCGGCTCCGGACTCTGGCTCACCGGCGGCGCGCTCTACCTGACCCGGGACGTCGGGCTCTCCCCCGCCTCGGTCGGCGCCGGACTCACCCTCGCCGGCCTGGTGGGGCTCACCGCCAGCGTGCCGCTCGGCGCGCTCGCCGACCGGCGGGATCCCCGTACGATCCGCGCGCTCCTCCAGCTGGGTCAGGCCATCGCCGCCGCGGCGTACCTGCTGGTCGGTTCCTTCCCGGTGTTCCTCGCGGTGGCGGTCCTCGAGATGCTGCTCGCCTCCGGCAACCTGGCCGTCCGCGCGGCGCTGGTCGCCGCGGTCGCCGGACCGCAGGGCCGCGTCCATGCGTTCGCCACCCTGCGTGCCGTGGCGAACCTGGGCATCGCGGTGGGGGCCGGGCTGGCCGGGTTCGCGCTGGCGGCGGACAGCCACCTGGCGTACCAGATGCTGGTGGCCGGCAACGCGCTCACCTACCTGCTGTCGGCGGCGCTGCTGCTGCGGCTGCCGGCCTACCCTCCGGCGGCCGGCGGCGGACGCGGACCCGGCGGTCGGCGCCGGGACGGCGCGCTCCGGCCCGGCGCGGCACTGCGGGACGTGCGGTTCCTCGCCGTCAGCGGCGCGTCGGCCGTGCTGGCGCTGCACTGGACGCTGCTTGCGCTCGTGGTGCCGCTGTGGACGGTGACCCGGGCCGGGGCGCCACCGCCGGTGGTGTCGGCGGTACTGCTGACGAACACCGTGCTCACCGTGCTGCTCGCGGTGCGGCTCAGCCGCGGCGCCGACGACGCCACCCGCGCCGCCCGCTCGATGCGCCGCGCCGGGCTGGTGCTGGCCGCGGCGATGCTGCTGTACGCGGCCACCGCCGGCCTGCCGCCGGCCGCGTCGGTCACGCTGCTGCTGGCCGCGACCGTGGTCTACACGTTCGGCGATCTCTGGCACGGCACCGCCGGGGCGGGTCTGGCGTACGACCTGGCCCCGCCGGACGCGATCGGCGCGTACCAGGGAGTGGACGGCATGTTGGCCGGCCTGTCCCGTGCGCTCGGTCCGGCTCTGCTCACGCTGCTGGTGCTCGACCGCGGCGTGCCGGGCTGGCTCGCGGTCGGGGCGGTCTTCGCCGGCGTCGGCCTGGCCACCCCCGCTCTGACCGGGTGGGCGCTGGCGAGCCGGCAGCCGGCCCGGCCGGTGTCCGGCGATCGTCCGGCCGCGCACGTGTAGGAGCATGGCGGGCATGACGGACCAGCAGACCATCGCCATCCGCCCCGGCGGCCCGGCCGACGCCAACACCGTGCTGCGACTGCTCGACACCGCCACCGCCTGGCTCGTCGCGCGCGGCCGGACCGGCCAGTGGGGCACCGAACCCGCGTCGACCGATCCGCGCCGGATCGCCCAGGCCGACGCGTGGGCCACCGGCGGCGGGCTGTATCTGGCGATGCTCGGCGACACCGCGGTGGGCGCCCTGGTGGTGGGGGCGGCCACCGCGTACGTGCCGCCGGCCACCGAACCGGAGCTGTTCGTCAACCTGCTGGTCACCGACCGGGCGTACGCGGGCCACGGCATCGGGGCGCGGCTGCTGGCGTACGCGGCGGAGCTGGCCCGGGAGCGTGGCCTGGGGCTGCTCCGGGTGGACTGCTACGGCGGGGACGACCGGGCGCTGGTCCGGTTCTACGAGGGCTGCGGCTTCACCGCCACCGACCGGTTCACGGTCGAGCGCCCGGGCCGGCAGCCGTGGCCCGGCCAGGTGCTGGAACGCCGGCTGGCCTGACCGGTCAGCCGATCTCCTCGTCGACGAAGCACCAGCGCCAGGTCTCGCCGGGCTGGATCGAGCGCATCACCGGGTGCCCGGTCGACTCGAAGTGTTTCGTGGCGTGCTGGTAGGGCGAGGAGTCGCAGCAGCCCACGTGCCCGCAGGTCAGGCAGCCCCGCAGGTGCACCCAGTCGTCGTTGCCGATGGCCACGCAGTCGGGGCACTCGGTCGTGGTCGCAGGTGTGGCGTCGCCCGCCTCGGTCAGGTGCTGGCAGCTCACTCGTCGGCCTCCTGTCGCAGCAACGACTCCTCCAGGTCCAGGTCGCGGTAGGCGCGGACCAGCACCTCCTCCGGGATCTTCCCGGAGTCGCGCGCGGCCCGGAAAACCTCCCGCTCCGCGTCGATCATCTCCTGCCGCAGTCGACCGTACGCCCGGGAGGGGGTCTCCCGCGTGTCGCCCCCGAGCCGTTCCCAGGCCAGGTTGGTGCGGCTCTGCACCAGCCCGCGCAGCCGTTCCACGACGGCGTCCGGCGCCCCCTCGGCCAGCTCCTCCAGCCGTTCCCGGGCGGCGCGGCTGGCCTGTTGCTGCACAGCGGCGGCGGAGAGCGCGTCCTGCACCGGGTCGTCCGGCGGCAGTTTCGCCGCCCGGGCCACGGCCGGCAGGGTGGCGCCCTGCCCGACCAGGGTCACCACGATGACCGCGAACGCCAGCCAGATGAACAGCTGCCGCGGGTACGCCCGGTCGTCGGCCAGGGTGAGCGGCAGCGCGAGCGCGGCGGCGAGGGTGACCACGCCGCGCATCCCGGCCCAGCCGATGACGAGGGGGACCTGCACCGGGGGCGGCGCGTCCCGGCGGCGGGCCTGGGGCACCAGCCGGGCCAGGTAGGTGGCCGGGACGAGCCAGACGAACCGGCTCAGCACGACGGCGGCCAGCACCGCGGCGGTGATCCCGGCCAGCCGGCCGACCGGCTCGTCCAGGTCCCGGAGCACCTCGCGCAGTTGCAGGCCGACCAGCAGGAAGACGAGCCCTTCCAGCAGGAACTGGATCAGCCGCCAGAACGCGCCGACCTGCAGCCGGGAGGCGGCGGACATCAGCAGCGGCTGCTTGTGCCCGATGCCCAGCCCGGTGACCACCACGGCGACCACCCCGGAGGCGTGGATCTCCTCGGCGGCGAAGACCACCGCGAACGGCACGATCAGCGACAGCGCGTTGTCCAGCACCGGGTCGGTGATCCGCTTGTGCAGGTGGCCGAAGACCACCACACCGAGCAGCCCGACGAGGACACCGCCGCCCGCCGAGACCACCACCTCGCGGGCCACCTCGCCGACCCCGACGTGACCGCCGGCCGCGGTGGCCGCGGCGACCGCCACTCGCAGCAGCACCAGCGCCGTGGCGTCGTTGACCAGGCTCTCCCCCTCCAGGATCGTCACGATCCGCCGGGGCAGGCCCACCCGCCGGGCCACCGCGGTGGCGGCGATCGCGTCCGGCGGCGCCACCACCGCGCCGAGGGCCAGGCAGATGGCGTACGGCACGTCGGGCAGGAGCAGGTGGACGACGGTGCCCACCACGAACGCGGTGAAGATCACCAGCCCGACGGCGAGCAGCAGGATCGGCCGGAGGTTGAGCCGGAACGCCGGCACCGACGTCTTCAGCGCCGCCACGTAGAGCAGCGGCGGCAGGATGCCCACCAGCACCAGTTCCGGGTCGAGGCGGACCTGCGGGAGACCGGGCACGAAGGACAGGCCGAGGCCGAGCACGACCAGCAGGATCGGCGCCAGCAGGCCGAGCCGCCGGGCCAGCGCCGCGCCGAAGGTCGCGATCGCGAGAAAGACCACGACCTCGATCAGAGCTTCCATGGAGTACGAGCCTAGGCGGCCGGCGGGGCCGACGTGATCACGCGGCGGTACGCAGTTTCGGCAGCACCTCGGTCCCGAACGTGTCGATGAAGGCGCGCTGCTCCTGCCCGACGTGGTGCAGGGCGATCTGGTCGAAGCCCAGCGCGACGTACTCCTCCAGCCAGCCGACGTGCCGGCCCAGGTCGGCGGAGACGTTGACCACCGAGCTGACCCGCTGCATCGGCACGTCCTCGCTGACCACGTCGAAGTGGTCGGCCAGTTCCAGGTCCCAGCAGACCGGCGGGGCGAAGACGTTGCTGCGCCACTGGTCGTACGCGATCGCCTCGGCCTCGGCCTGCTCGGGCGCCCAGCTCACGTGCACCTGGAGGTGCAGCGGCCCGCGCCCGCCGGCGTCCCGGTAGGCGTCGATCATCCGCCGCAGGTGGGCCACCGGCGCGTTGACGGTGATCAGGCCGTCGGCCCACTCGGCGCACCAGCGGGCGGTCTCGACGCTGACCGCCGCGCCGATGAGCGCGGGCGGCTGCTCGGGCCGGGTCCACAGCTTCGCCCGGTCCACGGTGACCAGCCCGTCGTGGCTGACCTCCTCGCCGGCGAGGAGCGCCCGGATCACGTCCACGCACTCGCGCAGCCGGGCGGCGCGGACGTCCTTGCGCGGCCAGCCGGTGCCGGTGATGTGCTCGTTGCTCGCCTCGCCGGTGCCGAGCGCGGCCCAGAACCGGCCCGGGTACATGGCGGCCAGGGTGCCGATGGCCTGCGCGACGATGGCCGGGTGGTAGCGCTGGCCGGGCGCGTTGACCACCCCGAACGGCAGGTTGGTGGCCTGGAGCGCCGCGCCGAGCCAGGACCAGGCGAAGCCGGAGTGTCCCTGCCGGGCGCTCCACGGCGAGAAGTGGTCCGACGACATGGCGGCGTCGAAGCCGGCGCGTTCGGCGTGAGTCACCGCCGCCAGCAGCCGGGACGGGTGGATCTGCTCGTGGGACGCGTGGAAGCCGAACACCGTCATGGGGGCACCTCCTACCCATGACGGTGTCCGGTCAATCGCGACTACTCGGAGTGCGCCCCGGCTCCGGCGCCGGCCTCCCCCTCGCCGACCCAGACGGTCTTGGTGTTGCAGAACTCGCGCATGCCCACAGCGGACAGCTCACGCCCGTACCCGGAGTTCTTCACACCGCCGAACGGCAGCTCGGGATAGGACGTGGTCATGCCGTTGATGAAGACGTTGCCGGCGTCCAGGTCGACCGCGAAGCGCTCCTGCTCGGCCGGGTCGCTGGTCCAGGCGTTGGAGCCGAGGCCGAAGGAGGTGCCGTTGGCGACCTCGATCGCCTCCTCGTAGGAGCCGACCCGGTAGAGGCCGGCGACCGGCCCGAACACCTCCTCGGCCCACATCCGCATCCCCGGCCGCAGGTCGGTGACCACGGTCGGCGGGTAGTACCAGCCGTCGCCGGACGGCTTCTCGCCGCCGCACAGGACGGTGGCGCCGTTGTCCACCGCGTCCTGCACCTGGGCGTGGATCTCGTCCCGGCCGCCCTCGCTGGCCAGCGGGCCGACGTCGGTGTTCTCGTCCATCGGGTCGCCGACCCGCAGCGCGGACATCCGGGCGGCGAACTTCTCGGCGAAGGCGTCGAAGACGTCGGTGTGCACGATGAACCGCTTGGCGGCGATGCAGGACTGGCCGTTGTTCTGGCAGCGGGCCGTGGCGGCCACCTCGGCCGCCTTGTCCAGGTCGGCCGAGGGCATCACCACGAACGGGTCGCTGCCGCCCAGCTCCAGCACGGTCTTCTTGAGTTCCCGGCCGGCGACCTGGGCGATCGAGCGGCCGGCCCGCTCGCTGCCGGTGAGCGTGGCGGCCCGGACCCGGGGGTCGCTGAGGATCCGGTCCACCGCCTCGGAGCCCACCAGCAGGGTGGTGAACGCGCCCTCCGGGAAGCCGGCCCGCCGGAACAGCTCCTCCAGGTAGAGGGCGGTCTGCGGGACGTTGGAGGCGTGCTTGAGCAGCCCGGTGTTGCCGGCCATCAGGGCCGGCGCGGCGAACCGCATCACCTGCCAGAGCGGGAAGTTCCACGGCATCACGGCGAGCACCGGGCCGATCGGCTGGTGGCGGACGTACGCCCGCTTCGCCTTGACCGCGGCGGCGTCGGCGGGCTCGTCGGCGAGCATCTTCGCGGCGTTGTCCGCGTAGAAGCGGCAGGCCGTGGCGCACTTGGTCACCTCGGCCTTGGCCGAGGCGTACGTCTTGCCCATCTCGGTGGTCATCAGGCGGGCGGTCTCGTCCCGCTCGGCCTCCAGCAGGTCGGCCGCGGCGATCATCCACCGGCCGCGCTCGGCGATCGTGGTCCCGTGCAGCTGCCGGAAGGCCAGGTCGGCCCGCTCGATCGCCGCGTCGATCTGCTCGTCCGACATCGCGTCGTACGTCTTGAGCACCTGTCCGGTGGCGGGATTGGTGGTGGCGATGGGCATGTCGTACTCCTGTCACTCGAACAGCGAGTGCCGCGCGCCCGGCTCCTCGCGGTGGCGCGCGGCGCGGCGGCGCTGGATCACGACCAGGTCGACCACGGCCACTGCGGCGAGGATCGCGCAGACGACGCCCAGCCAGGTCACGTCGGCCGCGAACGCGAGCACCGCGAAGACGGTCATGGTGACCAGGCCGAACAGGGCGAGCACGAGCCGCAGGTTCAACGCGCTGTACGCGGCGTTGACCCGGCGGCGGGGCTGTGATCGCGTCATTCCTCCGGGCTACCCCCGCGCGGCGCGGGTTAACCGGTCCCGCCGGGACGGCCCGGCCGCGGCCGGTGATCCCGGACACCAAGCGGGTACTCCCCGGATGCGCCCGACCGGACGGTGCGTTACACCGGTCTGCCGGGACCGCCGGAGATTCCGGCGGCGGCGGAGAGGACGGGCATGACCACGACGCACGCGGTGCCGGTGACGGTCGCCGTCTCGCGGCGTGCCGATCCGGCGCGCACCGACGAGATGGTGGCGTGGATCCGGGCCGGTACGGCGCTGGCCGAGAGCTTCCCCGGATTCCTGGGCGCCGGGTTCGTCCGCAGCGCGCCAGGCTCCGCCGAGTGGCACGTGATGTACCGGTTCGCGAACCAGGACACACTGCGCGGCTGGGAGGACTCCCCGCAGCGGCACTGGTGGCTGACCTCGGCGCAGGGCATCGTCGAGCACACCCGGACCGAGCGCCGCACCGGCATCGAGGGCTGGTTCGACCCGCCGGTGGACCACGTGGTCGAGACGTTCGCGGGCGGCGACGCCGAGGCCGCCGCGCCGGCCGCCCCGCCGCGCTGGAAGCAGGCGGTCACCATCTGGCTGGCCTTCTTCCCGCTCAGCCTCACCGCCACCCTGCTCACCGCCCGATTCATCGCCGACGTGCCGCTGGCGGCGCGGACGCTGCTCATGACGCTCTGCCTGACCCCGCTGATGACCTACCTCGTGCTGCCCCGGATCACCCGGGCGCTGCACTGGTGGCTGCACGGCCAGCCCGCGCCCTGGCGGCGCTGACGCCGGTTCACAAACCGGTCGTAACACGCTGATGTGAACGACGGTTGTCGATGCCGGAAAGGCGACAGTGCCCCCGTCCGGACGGCCGAGGCGCATAGGGTCGACGCGCCGCTTCTGCCGCCGGACCGGGGAAGGTATGCCTCGACGTTGGATCGCCGCGCTGGCCTGCCTCGCGGCGCTGGTCGCGCTCGCCTGCGACGGCGAGGGCTCGGCGTCGCCCCGCCCGTCCGGCTCCGGGCCCCCGGGCGCCCCGAAGGTGCTGACGGCGCTCGGCGACTCGATCACCAGCGGCTTCGGCTCCTGCCTGGTCCTGGTGAGCTGCGAACGCCACTCCTGGTCCAGCGGGGACGGCCTCCGGGTGCGCAGCCTCTTTCGGCGGCTGCACGAGGACAACCCGACGCTGCGGGCGTACAACCGGGCGGCGCCGGGCGCCCGCGCGGCCGGCCTCGCCGACCAGGCAAGGGCGGCGGTACGGGACCGGGCCGACCTGGTCACCGTGCTGATCGGGGCGAACGACGCCTGCCGGAACGACATCGACGACATGACGCCGACGGCCACCTTCCGCCAGCAGGTCGACGCGGCCCTGGCGGTGCTGCGCAAGGGCCGGCCGAAGGCGCGGGTGCTGATGGTCAGCCTGCCCGACCTGCACCGGCTCTGGGAGATCGGGCACACCGAGTCCCGGGCGGTGCGGGCCTGGTCGCGCGGCGTCTGCCCGGCGCTGCTGGCCGACGCCACGTCGACCGCGCCGGCCGCGGTGGCCCGCCGGGCCCGGTTCCGGGAGCGGATCGACGCCTACGACGCGCAGTTGCGCGCCGCCTGCCGCGCGTACGGGTCGCGCTGCCGCTGGGACGGCGGCGCGGTGCACCGGACCCGGTTCAGCCTGGACGAGGTGAACGCGCTGGACTGGTTCCACCCGAACGCCGCCGGCCAGGACCGGCTCGCCGACGTCACCTGGGACGCGGCCGGCTGGGCCGACTGACCCCGGGGGTGCCGGGCCGACCGCCGGCGGCGCACCGCCCCCGGCCGGCGTCCGTGGGCAGTGGTCAGGACCGGCGCGGGCCGGGCAGTTGGCGCGGGCCGCCCCGGTAGAGGGCGCGGGCCCGGTCGGCGAGATCCCTGGTGGCCGACGAGTTGGCCCAGGTGCCGAGGATGATCGCGGCGCCGGGGATCACCTTGGCGAACATCCGCTTGGCGGCGCGCACCCCGGCCATCCGGGCCAGCCGGACGCCGAGCTGGAGCATCACCCGGCCCAGCGGGCGCTGCCCACCCGTGCCGAACAGCGCGCCGGCGCGCTCCCGACCGGCGGCCACGCCGAGGGCGAGCCGGGCGCTCTCGGCGACCTTGTGCACCCGCTGGAGCACGAGCAGGTCGGTGGCCCGGTCGGGGTGGACCGCGTCGACCCCGTAGGCGGCGGCCACGTGCAGCACGAGCCGGGCCTGGGTCCACGCGAGCACGCCCACGTCGATCACCGCGCCGGGCAGCCCGGCCGCGCCGGAGACCGCGCCGGAGAGCCGGGCGTGGTTGACGAACTTGCGCACCGCCTGGTCGGCCAGCTCGTCGGCGGGGACGTCCGGCCGCTGCGCCCGCTCCCGCTCGGCCCACTGCGCCGCCTCCGGCCCGAGCCGGCGCACCGCCTCCAGGGCCAGGTGCTCCGGCGCGTACTGCGGGTCGTCCCGCATCCGGTCCCAGAGCCGGGCCGGAGGCCCCTCGGGCGCCTCCACCGGCGCGGCCGGCTTCGGGGGGAGGGCGGGTTCGCCGTCGACGGGGGCGGAGTCGGTCACGAGGGGGCTCCCGGGGGTCGTTGCTGCGGGGGCGGAGCGGTCAGCGCCGGCGGGACGAGAGCCGGGTGGCGAGCTGCTTGAGCTTCGCCTGGTTCTCCGGCTTGGCCAGCTCGCGCCGGCCGCGGTCGACCAGCTGCTGACCGCGGGGCGATCGCAGGAAGGCGGTGAGTCGTTGCACCAGTGACATGACGTCCTCCTGTCCGCGGCCCCCTCATGTGTACCCGGGACCGGCAAGTCCCTGGTACCCGGCCCGGCCTCGCGGCAACCCCGGCGGAGCGTCAGCCCAGGATCTCCTTGACCACCGTGTTGGCACGCCACTCGTGCTGGGCGTACGCGTCGGGGAACGCGGAGACCTGGACGGCCTGGGCCGCGACGCTCAGGGGCAGGTCCTGCCAGCCGGGGATCTCCTCCAGGGCGGAGAGGAACGCCTTGGTGGCGTACTCCGGGTCCATCAGCTCCTCGACGGTGCCCCAACCGCTGCTCGGCCGCTGCTGGAACAGCCCGACCGAGTCGTGGTCCCAGCCGATGGCCTGGTGCGGGTAGCTCTGCGACTCGGGCAGCACGCCGCTGGCGTAGTTCAGCAGGGTGCTCTCCTGCATGGCGGTGGCCACCGCGATGACCAGGCCGCGACGCGGCACACCCATCTCCCGGCCGGCCTGCACGATCTTCTTGGCGTTGTTCATCTGAGTCTGGTCCAGGCCGGCGACCGGGACGATCCGGCGCGGCTTGGGCTTCGCCTTCGGCTTCGGCTTCGCGGTCGCCGAGGGGCTGGCCGAGGGGGTGGCGCTGGGGGTGACCGGGGCGGTGCTCTCGCGGGCCAGGCCGCGGGAGGCGGCGTCGACGGCCGCCCGCTGGGCGACGTCGGCCGAGGCGGCCGGGTTCGGGGCGTCGCCGGCCGGGCGGGCGCCGATCTGGCTGAAGCCGCCCACCAGGCCGAGGCAGCAGACCGCGCCGGTGGCCACGGCCATCTTCGTCCGGCCGGGCCGGGCGGCCAGGGGGTTCATGAGGGTGCCGAAGCGGGTACGCAGGGAACCGCGGGCAGTGGGTGCCTCCGCGCAAGTGGTCGACTGATCGGTCGAGGGGGTATCGTCCGAACGGTCAGCCGAGTCGCCGAGGCCGTACTGGTCGTCGAGGGTGCCTTCGTCACGCATTCAACGAGGCTAGACAGGGCAAACCGGGATCACCCAGGCCCATCGGGTGGCCCTCGCCACAGTCTGCGCCCGCGAAACCGGACAGCGGTCCCCGCCCCGGGCCGGCCCGTGACGGACCTCGCGACCCGGGAAAACCTCCGGTGTGGCCCGGGTCGCACCGCCCCGGGCAGGAACCTCGCAGCCTTCCCGAGCCCACCCAGTGATCGACTAACTCGTCCTTTCGGTGGACCCGCACCCGGACCGGGAGGAGGAGCGATCCCGTGCCGTCGCCGAATTGTGATCATCAGTCGGCCCGTAACGGAATGGACCACGGCGGCCGGTACGTTGGCCGAACGGGGTGCCGAGTGCACACGGCCCACCCCGTACGCGTCGACAGGAAGGTCCAACCGGTGCTCGACCCACACGAGCTCTACGAACTCACCGACGATCTGCCCGATCTCGGCCAACCGGTGCTGATCCAGGCGCTCACCGGCTTCGTCGACGCCGGCAGCGCCACCCGGCTGGCCCGGGAGCAGCTCCTCACCTCCCTGGAGGCGCGGCCGATCGCCCGTTTCGACGTCGACCAGCTCTTCGACTACCGCTCTCGCCGGCCGGTGATGACCTTCGTCGAGGACCACTGGGCCGACTACGACGCCCCGGCGCTGGAGCTGCACCTGCTGCGCGACGACGACGAGACCCCGTTCCTGCTGCTCACCGGCCCCGAGCCGGACGTCCAGTGGGAGCGTTTCGTGGCCGCGGTCGCCGCGCTCTGCGCCCGGCTCGAGGTCCGGCTCACCGTCGGGCTCAACTCGATCCCGATGGCCGTCCCGCACACCCGGCCCAGCGGCGTCACCGCGCACGCCACCCGGCGCGAGCTGATCTCCGGGTACGAGCCCTGGCTCCAGAAGGTCCAGGTCCCCGCCGGCGTCGGCCACCTCCTGGAATACCGCCTCGGCGAGCGGGGTCGCGACGCCCTCGGCTTCGCCGCGCACGTGCCGCACTACGTCGCCCAGACCGAGTACCCGGCCGCCGCCGAGGCGCTGCTCGCCGCGGTGTCCCGCAGCACCGGGCTGCTGCTGCCCCGCGACGGCCTGGGCGCCGCCGCCGAGGTAATGCGGGTGGAGATCGACCGCCAGGTCGCCCAGACCGAGGAGGCGGCCACCCTGGTGCAGGCCCTGGAGGAGCAGTACGACGCGTTCGCCCGCGGCCGCGGCGAGAAGAGCCTGCTCGCCCCGGAGACCGGCCCGCTGCCCACCGCCGACGAGCTCGGCGCCGAGCTGGAACGCTTCCTCGCCGAGCAGACGCGCCCCGGGGACACCCCGGAACGCTGAGCGACGGCGCGACACCCCGCCGGCTGACCCGGCGGGGTGACCGCCGATGCGGCAGGCTGGAGACATGCGCCTGGCGACCTGGAACGTCAACTCGGTGAAGGCCCGCCTCCCCCGTCTGCTCGACTGGCTGGCCACCACGAAGCCCGACGTCGTCTGCCTGCAGGAGACCAAGTGCCCCGACGGGGCCTTCCCGGTCGCCGAGGTGGGCGAGCTGGGCTACGAGGCGGCCAGCCACAGCGACGGCCGCTGGAACGGGGTGGCCGTCCTGTCCCGCGTCGGTCTGGCCGACGTGGCGGTCGGCTTCCCCGGCGAGCCGGGCTTCCCCCTGCCGGAGGCCCGGGCCATCTCGGCCACCTGCGCCGGCATGCGGGTCTGGTCGGTGTACGTGCCGAACGGCCGCTCCCCCGACGACCCGCACTACGCGTACAAGCTGGCCTGGTTCGCGGCGCTGCGCGACGCCCTGGAGTCGGAGGTGGCCGGCGGGCTGCCGCTCGCGGTCTGCGGGGACTTCAACGTCGCCCCGACCGACGCCGACGTCTGGGACCCGAAGCTCTTCGTCGCCTCCACCCACGTCACCCCGGCCGAGCGGGCCGCCCTGGCCGCGCTGCGCGACCTCGGCCTCAGCGACGTGGTGCCGACGCCGATGAAGGGCCCGCACCCCTACACCTACTGGGACTACCGGGCCGGCATGTTCCACCAGAACAAGGGCATGCGGATCGACCTGGTCTACGCCACCGCGCCGTTCGCCCGCGCGGTCACCTCGGCGTACGTGGACCGGGAGGCCCGCAAGGGCAAGGGCCCCTCCGACCACGCCCCGATCGTGGTCGACGCCGACCTGGTGCCGGCCGTCGAGACCTTCTGACCCGGCTCGTTAGGGTGGAGCCATGGCAGTCGTGAAGATCAACGCGATCGACGTCCCGCCGGGCGCCGGCGAGGAGCTGGAGAAGCGGTTCGCGGCCCGGGCCGGCGCGGTGGAGAACTCCCCCGGCTTCCTCGGCTTCGAACTGCTCCGCCCGGTCGCCGGGGAGAACCGCTACTTCGTCTACACCCGCTGGGAGACCGAGGAGGCCTACCAGGCGTGGGCGCAGGGGCCGTCGCGGGCCGCGCACGCCGGCGGCCCGGGCGGCGAGCCGCGCAAGCCGGTCGCCACCGGGGCCACCCTGCTGGAGTTCGAGGTGGTCCAGCAGGTCCCCGCCAAGGGCTGAACCTCCCGCCTACTTCTGGAACATGGTCGAGGCGACCTCGGCCATGAGCGTCAGCGCCCAGTCGAGCTGTGGACAGGCGTCCCGGTCGCGGCACTCCAGGCAGCCGCCGGCCCGCCAGGGCCGGTCGAGGGCGCGGGTCCAGTGGGCGTCGATGATCCGCAATCATCGCGAACAACTCGTCGGCGGGCGTGATCTCGCCGTCATCCATCGGCATGCTCAACGCCTTCCGCGAGATCTGGACGGTCGCTTCGTGGCGCGGCCCAGCGTTTGCCGAACGAAGGACCGACCGCGGTACAGCTTAGAGACCTTTAGTACCTAAGGCAATGTTGGTGTTGAAGGTGGATACCGCTCATGATCCGATGGGAGGTGCCGAACGAAGGACCTCCCACATGCCAATCCCCACCACCGGTTATCGCGAGGTGGCCGAGGACATCGCTGCCCGCATCAGGAGCGGCGAGTACCCGCCTGGCGAACGGCTGCCGACGTACAAGGAACTCGCCGATCTCTACAGCGTCAGCGTGACGACCGTGCAGCGGGCGATCATCATCCTCCAGGATCGCGGCCTGGTCGTCGGCCTCCAGGGCCGGGGGCTGTGGGTCGCCGAGCAGATTCCTAGCTGATCTGCCCGCCGAACTCGTTTCTGGCGGTGGTAGCACCTTCGAGTCGTTGCCGACGTCATCTCGAAAGGCGCGCGCAGGCACACAGCCCGGTAGGCCGCCTCCTGCTCAGCGCCTACAAACGTGATGTCGTAGGTGAATCACTCCGGCTGGGAGGCGAGGCCGGCTGAGTCATCCACGTCATCAAGTTCGTAGCGTCTCCCGGACCATGCCCGACCCGGCCTCGGACCCCGCAAATCGCGCCTCGACGGCGTGACCCCTCCGGATCTTGGCGAGTTGCCATTCGGAGCGAACGGGAAGTCGCCGAGGGTCAGGGGTTGGGGGTGTTGAGGAGGGAGGCGAAGGCGATCACGTTGTCCTGGTAGCCGGTGTGCCCGCCCACCCACTCGCCGCCGCAGGTGATCAGCCTCAGCTCGGCCGGGCCGGCGTCGCCGTAGACCCGGTCGGCGGGGAGGTTGGCCTTGTCGAAGTACTCGACGGTGTCGACCTTGAAGGTGACCACGCTACGGTCCGACCGGGTCACCTCGATCCGGTCCCCCGGCTTCAGGTCGTGCAGCCGGTAGAAGACCGCCGGCCCGCTCTTGGTGTCCACGTGGCCGACGATGATCGCCCGGCCCGGGTCGCCCGGCACCGCCCCGCGGTTGTACCAGCCCGTCTGGTGGTGCTCGGTCAGCGGCGGGACGTCGATCGAGCCGTCCCGGGCCTGACCGACCGGGGTGACCGGGGCGGTGATCTTGATGGCCGGCACGGCGAGGCGGACCGGAAGGCTGGCCGGCTCCCGTGCCCGGGTCGGCTCGGTGGTGCGCCGGCTCGACCCGGTCGCCGCGTCGGCCCAGTCGAACGGCCCGGCGGTCCGGCCCAGCCCGGCACCGGTGGCGAAGACCCCGACCAGCACCAGCAGCACGGCGAGCGGCACCGACCAGGGGCTGCGGCCCGCGGCCCGGGCCGTCCGGGGGGTGGGCTGGGGGGTGGGGTTCGCGGTCATGGCGGGGCTCAGCGCCGGGCGGCGCCACGGAGGGTACGGGGCTGCCGGCGGGACGCGGCCACGCCGACCACCGCGCCGACCACGGTCAGCGCCAGCCCGAGCGGCACCAGCAGCCCGCCGAGGCCACTGCCGGCGGTGCCGCCGAAGCCGGTCGCCGGCCCGCGGCTGGGCTGCACCCGCTTGACCACCTGGAGCATGGTGGACGCGGTCTGCCCGCTGGGGCACTCCAGCTTCACCCGGTAGTTGCCAGGGCGGGTGCGTTCCCGGACCATCGGCGAGGCGGTGAGCAGGCCGCGCTGCGGCTGCACCTGGATCCGGCCGAACGCGTCGGAGACCACGGTGGCCGGCACCGAGTTGTCCCGGCAGCTCGCCCGGATGCCCACCAGGAAGCCGGCCTCGACGGTGCTCGGCGTGACCTCCACGAAGATGAGGTCGCCGGGCGACGGCTGCGTCCCGGGCTGGCCGGGCGCGGGCTCGGCGGCGGGCACCAGGGCGGCAGCCCGCACCAGCGCCGCGGAGGAAACCGGGGCGGCGGGCGCGGCGGCCTGGGCGGGCAGCGCGCCGACCAGCGGGGCGGCGCACGCGGCGGCCGCGACCAGCAGCGCCGCACGTCCCGTGACTGACACCATGCCCCCTCCCGGCGTCGGGGTCGGGCGGCGGGCCACCCGTCCTGCCGTACGGGATGAATCCTCTCACCCCGGGCCGCCCATCACATCCGATCCGCTCCGGCGGTCGCGTACGCTCGGGTCGCTGTGACCTCCACCGACTTCAGCGCCGCGCCGCCGGCCCACGCCGCCCGTATCCGCACCTTCCACCCGCGTCGCGGGCGGATGAGCGACCGGCAGCGCGACGCGCTGGCCCGGCTCTGGCCCGCGTACGGCCTGGAGATCGACGACCTGGACGGGCCGTGCGATCCGACGGCGCTGTTCGGACGGCGGGCGCCGCTGGTGCTGGAGATCGGCTCCGGCATGGGCGACGCCACCGCGGCGATGGCGGCCGCCGACCCGGACCGACACTATCTGGCGGTTGAGGTGCACACGCCCGGAATCGCCAACCTGCTCGACCTGGTCGAACGGCAGGGCCTGGGCAACGTGCGGGTGGCCAAGGGCGACGCGCTGGACCTGGTGCGGGCCATGCCGGAGAGCTGCCTGGACGCGGTGCACGTCTTCTTCCCCGACCCGTGGCCGAAGGCCCGCCACCACAAGCGGCGGATCATCCAGCCGGCGCACGTGGCGCTGCTGCGCTCCCGGCTGGTCCCCGGCGGGACGCTGCACTGCGCGACCGACTGGGCCGAGTACGCGGAGGCGATGCGCGAGACGCTGACCGCCGACCCGGAGCTCATCGACGTGCACGGCGGCTGGGCGCCCCGCCCGGCGCACCGGCCGGTGACCAAGTTCGAGCGCCGGGCGCTGACCGCCGGGCGGGAGATCTTCGACCTGGTCCACCGGCGGCACTGAACCCGGTTGGCGCGGCGGCCCATGATCCAGGCACCATGGGAGTCGCCATGAC
The DNA here is from genome assembly GCF_042872345.1 of Micromonospora sp. NPDC005299. NCBI lineage: Bacteria > Bacillati > Actinomycetota > Actinomycetes > Micromonosporales > Micromonosporaceae > Micromonospora > Micromonospora sp. NPDC005299. The sequence goes on along the minus strand of NZ_JBIAKG010000006.1, from coordinate 227,305 downwards.
TCTCACCGCCGCGCTGCCGAAGAGCGCCGACCCCGACACCCTCTACGACGCGTTCGCCGGCTGGGCGTCCGAGCGCGGTCTGGACCTCTACCCCCACCAGGAGGAGGCGGTCATCGAGATCGTCTCCGGCGCGAACGTGATCATGAATACGCCGACCGGCTCGGGCAAGAGCCTGGTGGCGATCGCCGCGCACTTCGCCGCGCTGGCCGACGACCGGACCACCTTCTACACCGCGCCGATCAAGGCGCTGGTCTCGGAGAAGTTCTTCGCCCTCTGCGAGGTCTTCGGCGCGGAGAACGTCGGCATGCTCACCGGCGACGCCAGCGTCAACGCCGACGCCCCGATCATCTGCTGCACCGCGGAGATCCTGGCCAACCTGGCGCTGCGCGAGGGCACCCGGGCCGACGTCGGCCAGGTGGTCATGGACGAGTTCCACTTCTACGCCGAGCCGGACCGGGGCTGGGCCTGGCAGGTGCCGATCATCGAGCTGCCGCAGGCCCAGTTCGTCCTGATGTCCGCCACGCTCGGCGACACCACCCGCTTCGTGGACGACCTGACCCGGCGCACCGGGCGGCCGACCGCCGTCGTCCGCTCGGCCGAGCGGCCGGTCCCGCTCCTCTTCTCGTACGCGATGACGCCGCTGCACGAGACGCTGGAGGAGCTGCTAAACACGAAGCAGGCCCCGGTCTACGTCGTGCACTTCACCCAGGCCGCCGCGCTGGAGCGCGCGCAGGCGCTGATGAGCGTGAACGTCTGCACCCGGGCCGAGAAGGACATGATCGCCCAGGCGATCGGCAACTTCCGGTTCACCTCGGGCTTCGGCAAGACGCTGTCCCGGCTGGTCCGGCACGGCATCGGCGTGCACCACGCCGGCATGCTGCCCAAGTACCGCCGCCTCGTCGAGACCCTGGCCCAGGCCGGGCTGCTCAAGGTCATCTGCGGTACCGACACCCTCGGCGTCGGCATCAACGTGCCGATCCGCACCGTGCTCTTCACCGGGCTGTCGAAGTACGACGGCACCCGCACCCGGCTGCTCAAGGCCCGCGAGTTCCACCAGATCGCCGGCCGGGCCGGACGGGCCGGCTTCGACACCCTCGGCCGGGTCGTGGTGCAGGCCCCCGAGCACGTCATCGACAACGAGAAGGCCCTCGCCAAGGCGGGCGACGACCCGAAGAAGCGCCGCAAGGTGGTCAAGAAGAAGCCGCCGGAGGGGTCGATCGGCTGGGGCGAGCCGACCTTCCAACGCCTGGTCGAGGGCGAGCCGGAGCCGCTGACCTCCAGCTTCCAGGTCAGCCACTCGATGCTGCTCAACGTCATCGGCCGCCCCGGCGACGCGTTCGCCTCGATGCGGCACCTGCTCACCGACAACCACGAGGACCCGGCCGCCCAGCGCCGGCACATCCGCCGGGCCATCGCCATCTACCGAGCGCTGCGAGCCGGCGGGGTGGTCGAGGAACTGCCCGAGCCGGACGAGCAGGGCCGGCGGGTGCGGCTCACCGTCGACCTCCAGCTCGACTTCGCGCTGAACCAGCCGCTCTCCCCGCTCGCCCTGGCCACCGTCGAGCTGCTCGACCGGGAGTCCCCCTCGTACGCGCTCGACGTGCTCAGCGTGATCGAGTCGATCCTGGACGACCCCCGCCAGGTGCTCTCCGCGCAGCAGTTCAAGGCCCGCGGTGAGGCGGTCGCCGCCATGAAGGCCGAAGGCATCGAGTACGAGGCCCGCCTGGAACTCCTCGACGAGGTGACCTGGCCGAAGCCCCTCGCCGAGCTGCTGGAGTCGGCGTACGAGATGTACCGGCAGGGCCACCCCTGGGTCGCCGACCACCAGCTCTCCCCCAAGTCCGTGGTCCGCGACATGTACGAGCGGGCCATGACCTTCACCGAGTACGTCCAGTTCTACGGCCTGTCCCGCTCCGAGGGCCTGGTGCTGCGCTACCTCGCAGACGCGTACAAGACGCTGCGGCAGACCGTCCCCGAGGACGCCAAGACCGAGGAGCTGGTCGACCTCATCGAGTGGCTCGGCGAGCTGGTTCGCCAGGTCGACTCCAGCCTGATCGACGAGTGGGAGCGGCTGCGCAACCCGTCCGACGTCGAGCAGGTCGCCGCCGCGCTGGACGACCGGCCGCCGGCCGTCACCCGCAACGCGCGGGCGTTCCGGGTGCTGGTGCGCAACGCGCTGTTCCGCCGGGTCGAGCTGGCGGCGCTGCGCCGCTGGGATCTGCTCGGGGAGCTGGACGCCGAGCACGGCTGGCACGCGGACGCGTGGGCGGACGCGCTGGAGCCGTACTTCGAGGCGTACGACTCGATCGGGGTGGGGCCGGACGCGCGCGGGCCGGCGCTGCTGATGATCGAGCAGGGCCGGGAGCGGTGGACCGTACGCCAGATCCTGGACGACCCGGAGGGCGACCACGACTGGGGCATCAGCGCCGAGATCGACCTCGCCGCCTCCGACGAGGCGGGCGCCGCGGTCGTGCGGATCACCGAGGTCGGGCAGCTGTAGGTCCTTCTCCTCGCCTAGGCCGAGCTCACGTTGTCGTACGCGGTCTGATGGCGGCGGATTTCGGCATGGTGATCAGCGGACCATGCCGCCAGGGCCAGGACGGTGGACAGGAGCGAGGCGCCGAGTTCGGTGAGGGCGTACTCGACGCGGGGCGGGACCTCCGGGTAGGAGGTCCGGGTGACGAGCCCGGTGCGCTGCAGGTGCTTCAGGGTCAGCGTGAGCATGCGCTGGGAGATGCCGGGGATCGCGGTGCCCAGGTCCGAGTAGCGGATGGGGCCGTCGGCGAGCGTACCGATGATCAACACGCTCCACTTGTCGCCAACGAGGTCCAGGACCTCGCGGATGAAGTCGGCGTCCTCGTCGTTCCAGTGCGCACAGGGCCCCGGCACGTCCCGCACGTTCGCCCGGACGTTGGTTCGTCGCCGTCGAAGGTCGTCTGCGCTCACCGCCGCTGCCTCCCCGCATTCAGTCGCTACACACATGAATGTGCCTTTTGTGGCTCTCAAATTCTAATGCATCATGGGGCTACGAACAGGAAGTGAGAAATAGGAGGAGGGTACCGTGAAGATCGAATTCTGGTCGGACATCGTCTGCCCGTACTGCGGGTTGATGGACCACCGGCTCCACCTGGCCCTGGACCGGCTCCCGTACGGCGACCAGGTGCACGTCATCCACCGGTCGTTCCAGCTACACCCCGACCTGCCACGTGCGGGCGTCAGTCAACGAGAGCTGATCAAGATGGCCGGGGCCCCCGCGACGACCGTCGACCGGGTCCTGCGGCCGATCGAGCGGGCCGCCGAGGCGGAGGGCCTGACGCCGTACCGGGCGGTCGACCGCACGCTCGGTCCGACGGACCTGGCCCACGAACTGCTCGCCTACGCGACCGACCAGGGCCGCGGAAACGAGATCTGGACGGCGATGTTCCGCGCGCACTTCGGGCAGGCCCGCAAGCTGTGGACCGCCGAGGAGGTCCTCGACTTCGCCGCCGAGGTGGGCCTGGACCGCACCAAGGCCGCCGAGGCCCTGCGTAGCCGCCGCTACCGGGCCCGCGTGGCGGCCGACCAGCGCGAGGCACAGCGGCTCGGCGCCCGCGGCGCGCCGTTCCTCGTGTTCGACGGCCGCTTCGCCGTCCCCGGGGCCATCGGCATCGACGACCTGCTCGCGGTCATCGACAAGGCGTGGGCCGAGAGCCGTCCCACGCCGCAGCCGCTGCCGGTTGTCGGTGGCGCCGAGGGCATGTGCGCCCCGGACGGGTGCGCGGTGCCCGACCGCACGATCTGACGTCGCTCACCCCTGGGCGATGTCAGACCTGTCGATTAGAATGTATGTACTAATCGAGCTTTTGACCTGGGAGGATGCTCGTGACTGCGCCCACCTCCGCCGCCCCTGTCACCCCCTACGCCACCCTCCTCGGGTTTGCCCGCTACGTGGACCGCACCGGGCCCACCAAGGCCACCTTCGTCGGCGGCCTGCGCAAGCAGCGGGCGAGCCGGCACGGCTTCAACCCGCACGGCCAGTTCGTCAAGGCGCTCAAGGCCGACGTCGCCTTCCACACCGGCGGCACCCACCTGGCCCAGGTGGCCGACCTGGTCAAGCCGCGCTGGCGCCCGCTCTACGAGGCGCTGGTGCCCGGGGCGACCACCTGGCTGCACTCGCTCGGCGAGCCGGCCGGCGTCGACCTGGCCCAGACCCGCGACGCGCTGGCCATGCTGGGCGACCTGCCCGTGAAGATCAACCCACAGTTCGGCGTGCGCTACGCCGACGGTCGCGCCGAGGCGATCCGGCTGCACTTCGACGAGGCCCCGCCGAGCGAGGAGACCACCCTGGCGACCCTGCACCTGATGGCTCGGCACATGGACGCGGTCCTTCCGCACGCCGAGCCGGTGCTGGTTGACGTCCGGCGCGGCGAGTCTTACCGGATGCCGGCCGACGTCAAGCCGGAGCAGGTCGAGCAGTGGCTGGCGGGCGAGGCCGCGGCGTTCCGCGCCATCTGGTCCACCGCCGCCTGACCCGGCCCGCCCCGACGAGCGGCCGCCCCTCCCCGGGCGGCCGCTCGTCCGTGTCCGCAGGTGGTCGACCAGCATGGTCAGCCCGGATGATCCCGCCCGCGCTCCGTTTCTCCCCTCGTGGTGGCGCTCAACCTGTTCCTGCTCTGGCAGCTGGTCGCGTGACCGGGCGGGCCACGCCCGGCGCCGTCAGCGGTGCCGGGCGCGGTGCAGCAGGTACGCGGTGACCAGGCCACCGGCCAGCACGGCCGCCGCCCCGGCCGTCTGCCCGGTCTCCAGCGCCACCCGGAACGCGTCCCGGACCAGGACGCGCTCGCCGTCGGTGCCGGCGGCGGCCAGCGCGGCCGGGAACGAGCCGGCCCCGGCCAGCGCGGCGGGCAGCAGCGCGGCGAACCGCGCGTTCAGCACCGCGCCGAGCACGGCGACGCCCAGGCTGCCGCCGACCTCGGTCATGGTGCCGTCGACACCCGCCCCGGCGCCGGCCCGCTCCGGCGGCAGCGCGCTCACCACCGCCTCGACGATCGCCGGATTGGCCAGCGCGCAGCCGGCGCCCATCAGCAGCAGGCCGCCGAGCAGCACCGGATAGCCGTCGCCGGGGGTGTACGTGACGGTCAGCAGCCCGACGGCGAGCAGCGCCATCCCGACGGCGACCGCGGCGGGCCGGCCCATCCGGCGGATCAGCGCGGCGGCCACCCCGGTGAGGTTGAGCACCACGATGGAGAGTGCGAACGGCGCCATCCGCAACCCGGCCTCCCAGGCCGGATAGCCGCGGACGAACTGCAACTGCTGGGTGAGCAGGAACAGCGCGCCGGTCGCGCCGAAGGTGATCAGCACGACCCCCGACACCGCGCCGGTGAACCGGGGGTCGCGGAACAACGCCATGTCCAGCATCGGGTCGGCGACCCGGTGTTCCAAGGCGACGAAGAGGCCGAGCAGGACGGCGCCGGCGACGGCCGCGGCGAGCACCGCCGGAGCCGCCCAGCCCTCGTCCGGCCCGGCGGTGATCGCCCAGACCACGCCGGTGAGCCCGGCCGTGGACAGCAGCACGCCGAGCACGTCGAGACGGCCGGTGACCGCCTTGCGGGACTCCGGCACCAGCAGCCGGACGGCGACCAGGCAGACCAGCACCACCGGCACGTTCACCAGGAAGATGGCCTGCCAGGGCAGGTGGGCGAGGATCATCCCGCCGACCGGCGGCCCGACCGCGAAGCCCAGCGCGCTGGTCGCCGCCCAGACCCCGATCGCCCGCTGCCGCGCCGGCCCCTCGAAGACCTGCACGGCCACCGCGAGGGTGGCGGTGACCAGCAGCGCCCCGCCGACGCCCATCCCGGCCCGGGCTGCGATGAGCTGGCCGGTCGTCGTGGCCAGCCCGGCGGCCAGCGACCCGGCCCCGAACAGCACCAGCCCGGCCAGCAGCATCCGCCGCCGGCCGTACCGGTCGGCCGCGCTGCCCGCGCTGATCAGCAGGCCGGACAGGACCAGGGCGTACGCGTTGATGATCCACTGGATGTCGCTGGTGCTGGCACCCAGCTCGGTGGTGAGCACCGGCACCGCCACGGTGAGCACGGTGTTGTCCAGCACCACGGTCACCTGGGCCAGGCAGAGCACGGCCAGGATCCACCAGCGGTGCTTCAGGACCGCCGGGCCGACCAGGGCCTCCGGCGCCGCGAGGGCGCTCACGGCCGCGAAACGTACGCGGCGAGGGGGTTGGCCAGCGTCCCGACGAACTGGAGCGCCGCCGACGGGTCCGCCAGGTCGACCATCTGCTGGTTGTTGCGCAGTTGCAGCCGGTTCAGGCAGGACAGCGCGAACTCGGGCGCGAACAGGTCGTGACGCTCGGTCAGGTGCGGCACCGACTCCGTGTAGGCCCTGACGCACTCGGCCACGGTCCGCCAGAAGGTCTCCTCGTCGAGAATCCCCTCGGTGGCGAGGATCGCGTTGAGGTGGCGCAGGAACGAGTCGAACACGTCGGTGAAGACGCAGAGCACCTTCTCGTCCTCGGGCACGGCGGCGCGGATCCGGCTCACCGCCTCCGGCAGGTCGGCCGCCGGGTCCATCACCACGATCTCCTCGGCGATGTCCTTGAAGATCACTCGCTCGACCACGTCGTCGCGGAGCACCAGGATGACGTTCTCGCCGTGCGGCATGAACGCCAGGTCGTACGCGTAGAGCGCGTGCAGCACCGGCACGAGGTACGCGTCCAGGTAGCGGCGCAGCCAGTCCGCCGGGGCCAGCCCGGAGCCGGCGATCAGCGCACCGGCGAACGAGCGCCCGGCCCGGTCGACGTGCAGCAGCGAGGCCATGGTGGCCAGCCGCCGGCCCGGCTCCAGCCCGGGCACGGGGCTCTCCCGCCAGAGCGCGGCGAGCATCTTCCGGTAGGGCGAGTAGCGGTCGGTGGCCGCCTCGAACTGCCGGTGCCGGTAGCCGATCGCGGCCCGCTCCCGGATGATCGACAGCCCGGTCCGCTGGAACACGGGGTCGGCGGCGATCAGGTCGGCCAGCCAGTCGTTGATGGCCGGGGTGTGCTCCATGTACGCGGCGGACAGCCCGCGCATGAAGCCCATGTTGAGCACCGAGAGCGCGGTCTTCACGTAGTGCCGGTTCGGGTCGGTGACGTTGAAGAAGGTGCGCACGGACTGCTGGGCCAGGTGCTCGTCGGGCCCCTCGCCCAGCGGCACCAGGTGCCGCCGGGCCACCTCGCCGGCGAAGGTGACGGCCAGCTTGTTCCACCACTGCCAGGGGTGCACCGGCAGCAGCAGGTAGTCGGCCGGGTCGAGGCCGAGGCCGGTGAGGGTGCGCGCGAAGCCCGCGAGGATCTCCTCGCCGAGTTCGGCCCGGAGGTGGGTGTCGTAGTCCAGGTCGGCGGCGCAGGTGAAGGTGGTGTGGGCGCGGTGGGCGGCGAGCCAGAGCAGGCGGACCGGCTGGCCGGCCTCCGGGGCGTACCGGTGGTGGTCGTGCACGCCGAAGCCGATCCGGCCGCTGTTGGCCACGAAGCACGGGTGGCCCTCGGTCATCGCCGTCTCGATCTGCTGGAAGTCCGCCCTGACCAGCTCGGCGGCCGCCAGCTCGGGCCGGGCCAGCTTGTAGGCGAGCCCGGCCAGGGTGGAGGTGATCTCCTCCAGGTAGACGGGCAGGACGGCGTCGGTGAGGTCGAGCGCGCCGCGCAGTTCCAGGCAGAGGTCGACCGCGTCCAGCGGGGCTTCCCGCCCGTCGACGTGCCGGGTCAGGCCGGCGGGGTCGATCCACCAGTGGTGCAGGCTCAGCCGCCGGGCCGCGAAGCGGTACTCGGCGGTGCCGTCGTCGCTGCGTACCCGGTAGTGGCCGGAGCCCTGCGGCTCGGGTGTGATGAGCCGTTCGTGGGCGAACTCGGCCAGGGCCTTGCGGACCAACTGGCGGTTGGCGGCGGCCCACAGCTCGGGGGTGAGGTGGTCGACGGCGGCGGAGGGGGTGGTCACGCGGGTACCTCTCAATGGGTGGCGGCCAGGAACTGCTCGCGGGTGCAGACGCTCAGCAGGGCGGTCTTCTCCGGCTTGGCGATGGGGCCGACGACGCTGAAGCCGACGGCCGCGTTCAACGCGTGCACGGCGGTGTTGCGGACGTCGGGCTCGACCACCACCCGGCGGGTGGCCGGGTCGGCGAAGAGCCAGTCCAGCACCGTGGTGAGCACGGCGAGGGTGAAGCCGTGCACCGGCGCCTCGGCGGGCGCGCAGAGGAAGTGCATCCCGACGTCGCCCGGGGCCGGGTCGTAGAGGCCGACCAGCTCGACCTCGGCGGGGTCGTAGCGCTCGGCGAGGAACGCCGGGCGGCCATGCCAGCACCCGAGGTACGCGTCGTGGTGCGGGTGCGCGGCGATCCGCCGGTACTCCTCGGCCACCCGGGCGACGTCGGCGTCCTGCATCATCCAGAACACCGCCTTGGGGTGGGTGACCCAGCCGTGCAGCAGCGCGGCGTCGGTGTCCGGGTCGAGCGGGCGGAGGCTGAACTCGCCGAGGCGCGGGTCGTGCCGGCGGTGGGTGGGCGCGGTCACGAGGCCACCTTCCGTTCGCGACTGCGGGGCTCGCAGAACCGGCTCGCTCCTCGCGCTCACGAGGGCATCCCGGCCGGCGCGCCGAACTCCTGGAAGGTGATGCTCTTCTCGATCGGGTAGTGCTCGCGGCCGGTCAGCTCGCGGATGATCCAGGAGTTGCGGTAGGGGCCCATGCCCAGGTCGGGCGAGGTGACGCTGTGCGTGTGGGTGCCGGCGTTCTGGAGGAAGATGCCCCGTCCGGTGTGGTCGATGCTGTAGTTGCGGGCCACGTCGAAGCGGCCGTGGCCGTCCCAGCGGATCCGGTCCCGGACCGGGTCGAGGAAGGCGGGCACGCGGAAGCGGTAGCCGGTGGCCAGCACCAGCCCCTCGGTCTCCAGGGTGAAGTCGCGCCCCTGCTCGACGTGGTGCAGCCCCAGCGTGTACGTCCCGCGCTCCGGGTCGTGGGCCGCCTCGGTCAGCTCGGTGTTGGTCAGCAGCCGGGTGGGCACCGGGCCGCCGACGCTCTTCACGTAGAGCAGGTCGAAGATCGCGTTGATCAGCTCCGCGTCGATGCCCTTGAACAGCCCCTTCTGCTCCGCTTCCAGGCGGTAGCGGGTCCGCTCGGGCAGGGCGTGGAAGTAGTCCACGTAGTCCGGAGAGGTCATCTCCAGGGTGAGCTTGGTGTATTCGAGCGGGAAGAAGCGCGGCGAGCGGGTGACCCAGTTCAGCTGGTAGCCGTGGGTGTCGATGTCGGCGAGCAGGTCGTGGTAGATCTCGGCCGCGCTCTGCCCGCTGCCGACCACGGTGATGCTCCGCCTGCCGCGCAGCGCGGCCCGGTGCTCCCGGTACCGCGAGTTGTGGATCACGTCGCCGGCCAGCCCGGCGCAGGCCGGCGGCACGTGTGGCGGGGTGCCGGTGCCGAGCACCAGCCGGCGCGCCCGGTGGGTGACCTCGCGGCCGTCCACCCGGGCGTGCACCACGTACCGGTCGTCCGTCGGGTCGTACTCGATGGCGGTGACCTCGTGTCCGAACCGGACGCTGGGCAGCTTCGCGGCGGCCCACCGGCAGTACGCGTCGAACTCGCGGCGCAGCGGGAAGAAGTTCTCCCGGATGTAGAACGGGTAGAGCCGGCCGGTCTCCTTGAGATAGCTGAGGAAGGAGTACGGCGAGGTCGGGTCGGCGAGCGTGACCAGGTCGGCGAGGAACGGGGTCTGCAGGTGGGCGCTCTCCAGCAACATGCCGGGATGCCAGTCGACGTCGTCGCGGGCCTCCAGGAAGAGGCCGTCGAGGTCGGCGATCGGGGCGGTCAGGCAGGCCAGGCCCAGGTTGTACGGGCCCAGCCCGACGGCGATGAAGTCGTGGGTCGACATGGGGTTCTCCAGGGCGGGGCCGGTCAGCCGACCGGGCAGGACAGCTCGTCGGCGGTGCGGGTGCGGGCGTACCAGCCGGCGTGTTCGGCGATCAGGTCGAGGACCGCGGCGACGTCCTTCCCGGTGGTCTCCGGGTTGAGCAGGGTGAACTTCAGGTGGTGGGCGCCGTCGACCCGGGTGCCGGCGACGAGTGCGACACCGGAGGCGGCGAGCGCCTCGCGGGCGTACAGGTTGGCGTCGTCCACGAGGTCGGCGGCCAGGCCGGCGGGTCGCCAGCGGAACACCAGGGTGCTCAGCGTCGGCCGGGTCACCACCTCGAAGCGGGGGTCGGCGTCGAGCAGGTGCCAGGCTTCGCCGGCCCGGTCCACCACCTCGTCGAAGAGCGCGCCGACCGCGTCGGCCCCCATGATCCGCAGAGTGAGCCAGAGCTTGAGCGCGTCGAAGCGGCGGGTGGTCTGGAGGCTCTTGTCGACCTGGTTGGGGATGCGCTGCTCGACGGCGCGCGCCGGGTTGAGGTAGTCGGCGTGCCAGGTGGCGTGCCGCAGCGTCCGGCGGTCGCGCACCAGCACGGCGCTGGAGCTGACCGGCTGGAAGAAGGACTTGTGGTAGTCGACGGTCACCGAGTCGGCCCGTTCGATGCCGTCGAGCAGATGCCGGCGGGTCGGCGAGACCAGCAGCCCGCAGCCATACGCGGCGTCGACGTGCAGCCAGACCCCGGCCGCCGCGCAGATGTCGGCGACCTGCGGCAGCGGGTCGATGCTGCCGAAGTCGGTGGTGCCGGCGGTGGCGACGACGGCCATGACCAGCAGCCCGTCCGCCCGGCAGCGGGCGATCTCCCGGGCGAGCGCGTCGGGGCGCATCCGCCGCTGCGCGTCGGTGTCGACGGTGTGCACCGCGTCCGGGCCGAGGCCGAGCAGCCGGGCCGCCTTCTGCACGCTGAAGTGGCCGGCGGCGGAGGTGAGCACCCGCAGCCGGGCCAGCGCCTCGGGCCCGGGCCGCAGGCCGGCCCGCACCCGCGCCTCCTCCCGGGCCAGCAGCAGCGCTTGGAGGTTGGAGTGCGTCCCGCCGCTGGTGAACACCCCGTCGGCGGCGGGCCCGAGCCCGATCCGCTCGGCCGTCCAGTCGATCAGCCGGCGCTCGATGAGCGTGCCACCGGCGCTCTGGTCCCAGGTGTCCAGCGAGGAGTTGACCGCGCTGAGCACGGCCTCGCCGAGCAGCGCCGGGATCACCACGGGGCAGTTCAGGTGGGCCAGGTAGCGGGGGTGGTGGAAGTACACGGCGTCGCGCAGGTAGACGTCGTGCAGTTCGTCGAGGGCCGCGCCGGTGTCGCCGAGCGGCCGGTCGAGGTCGACGGCCGCGACGCGCGGGGCGAGGTCGTCCGGGTCGACCCCGGTGAACGGCCGGTCGGCCGTGGCCACCCGGCGGGCCACCCGCTCGATCCCCTCGGCCAGCACGCCGCGGTAGCGGTCCAGCGAGCGGGCGGTGAACAGGTGGTCCCGGGCGGCGGACGGGCCGGCGCCGGCCGAGGGGGCCGGAACGGTTGCTCCGGGCAGACTCATGGGCAGTCCTCAGTGGTCGGAAGCGGACACGACGGCGACGGTGCGACGGCACCCGCGGTCCGGAGTTGATCCTGAGTTAGGTTACCCTAACCTAAGTCGTGGGGGTCAAGAGGTCGGGAGTCGCCACGCCGGGATCGGTCCTGACGGTGGGCGCCGGCCCGGCGGGGAAGCGCCGCTGGTGGACCACTCCGGCCACGACGGCGAGGCCGACCAGCACGACGCAGCCGAGAGCGACCGCCGGGTAACCCAGCCGGTCGGCCGCGACCAGGCCGGCCGAGGCGGCCACGAACGAGCAGACCAGCCCGAACGAGGAGAGCACCGTGAAGTCGGTGCCGCCGGTATCCGGCCGGGAATAGTCCATGTTGACCGCGTAGAGCACCACGTTGGCCACCGTGTACGCGGCCAGGAACAGGCAGAGCGCGACCACGCACCACGCGTACCTGATCACCCTGGACGGGACGCCGGTCGGCCTGTTCCAGACCTACCAGCCCGAGGCCGACCCGGTCGGCGAGCGCTACCCGGTCCGCCCCGGCGACATCGGCATGCACCTGCTGCTCGCGCCCGGCCGGCAGCTCCCCGGCCTCACCTCGGCGGTCGGGCCGGCCCTGGCCCGCTTCCTCTTCACCGACCCGACGCGGCAGCGCATCGTCGTCGAGCCGGACGTGCGCAACGAGCGCGCGCTGCGCCGGCTGGAGCGGGAGGGCTTCACCTTCGACGCCGAGATCGACATGCCGGACAAGCGGGCCCAGCTCGCCTTCCTCACCCGCGCCCGGTTCGAGGCCGACCACCCGGTCCCGGCCTGACGACGACAGCGCCCGCCCGGCACGGGGGCCGGGCGGGCGCGGACGGGCGGTGGCTCAGGCGGCCAGGTACTTCTCCAGGTCGTCCAGGATCTTGTTGGCGGCGCCGACGCCGATGCCGGTCATCCACACCTCGTCGGAGACCACGTGCGCCTTGCCCGCCTTCACCGCGGACAGGCCCTGCCAGAGGCTGCCGGCCGTGACCTTCGCCTGCTCGGCGGCGGCCTTCTCGCCGTACGCGGTCACGAAGACGACGTCGCCGTCGACCTCGTTGACCCGCTCGGGGCTGACCAGGTCGAAGCGCTTGTCGTCCTTGCCCTCCAGCAGCTGCCGCCCGGGGCGGCCCAGGCCGGTGTCGCCGACCACGATGCCGGAGAACGAGTCCGGGCCGTAGACCCGGATGTTGCCCGGGATGAAGCGGACGATGGAGACCTTCCGCGACGAGGCGTCGCCGAGCTTCGTGCCGAAGTCCTTCGCCCGCTTCTCGTACGCGGCGAGCTGGTCCTTGGCCTGCTGCTCCCTGCCGAGGGCCTTGCCGTCGAGGAGGAAGTTCTCCTTCCAGGTGATGCCCACCTTCTCGGTGAACACGGTCGGGGCGATGGCGGACAGCTCGTCGTAGAACTTCTCCTGGCGGAACTTGCTGCCGAGGATCAGGTCCGGCTTGAGCGCGTTGATCGCCTCCAGGTCGGGCTCGGTGAGCACCCCGACCTCCTTGATGCCGGCCAGCTTGTCCGCGCCGAAGTAGGTGGGCCAGCTCTTCGCCTCGCCGGCGGTGGCCGCGCCGACCGGGGTGACGCCCAGCGAGAGCGCGGTGTCGATCTTGTCGGTGTCGAGCACCACCACGCGCTTCGGCTCGGCGGGCACCTTGGTGGTGCCCATCGCGTGGGTGATCTCCCGGGTCTCCCCGGCGCTGGTGCCGGAGACGGGATCGCTCTCCCCGCAGGCGGTGAGGCCCACGCCGAGGGCGAGGGCCGCGGTGAGAGCGACGGCGAGACGACGCATCAAGGGTCCTTTCATGACAGGTACGGGCCGGCGCGCGGTCACGCGTCGCCGACGGAGGCGCCGGCCGGGGCCGGCGTGGCGGCCGGAGCGGCCGAGGTGTGGGTGAGGGCGGGCACCACGAGCGGCGCGCCGGTGACCGGGCAGGGCACGACCACGCAGTCGAGCCCGAAGACATCGCGGACCAGGTCGGCGGTGAGGATCTCGCGCGGCGGGCCGGCGGCGACCACCGCGCCGGCGCGCATGGCGACCAGGTGGTCGGCGTAGCGGGCAGCCTGGTTGAGGTCGTGCAGCACGGCGACCACGGTCCGGCCGCGCTCGGCGCGCAGCCGGTGCAGCAGGTCCAGCACCTCCACCTGGTGGGCCAGGTCGAGGAAGGTGGTCGGCTCGTCCAGCAGCAGCGCCTCGGTGTCCTGGGCCAGGGTCATGGCAATCCAGACCCGCTGCCGCTGCCCGCCGGAGAGGGTGTCCACCGGCCGGTCGGCCAGCTCGGCCACGTCGGCCATGGCCATGGCCTCCTCGACGGCCCGGCCGTCCTCCGCGGACCACTGCCGCCACCACCGCTGATAGGGCTGGCGGCCCCGGCCGACCAGGTCGGCGACGGTGATCCCCTCGGGCACCAGCGGGCTCTGCGGCAGCACACCGAGCCGCCGGGCCACCTCGCGGGTGGGCAGGTCGCGGATCGCCGTGCCGTCGAGCAGCACCGCGCCGCGGCGCGGCGTGAGCAGCCGGGCCATGGTGCGCAGCAGGGTGGACTTACCGCAGGCGTTCGGCCCGACGATCACCGTGAACGCGTCGGCGGGCAGGTCGAGATCCAGCCCGTCCAGCACGGTCCGGGTCTCGTAGCCGACGACCAGGTCGCGGGTGGACAGCAACGCGGTCACGACCGCCTCCCTCGGGTCCGCAGCAGCAGGAAGATCAGGTACGGGCCGCCGATCGCCGCGGTGAGCACGCCGGCCGGGAGCTGGGTGGGGGCGAACAGCCGGCGGCCGGCCAGGTCGGCCAGCACCAGCAGCAGCGCCCCGAGCAGTGCGGAGCAGACCAGCGGCGGCCGCTCCGCGCGGACCAGCCGCCGGGCCACCTGCGGGGCGACCAGCGCCACGAAGTCCACCGCGCCGACCTGGGCGGTGACGGTGGCGGCGGCCAGCACGCCGGTGGCGGCCAGCCCGACCCGGCGGGCCACCGGGCGCAGCCCGATCCCCCGGGCGGTGTCGTCGTCCAGCGCCGTGCTGCGCAGCGCCCAGCCGGCCCAGAGCAGGACGGGCAACAGCGCGGCGAGCGTGCCGGCGATCCAGGCCGCCTCGGTCCAGCCCTTGCCGGCCAGGGTGCCGATCAGCCAGAGCTGGGCGCGCAGCCCGTCGATCGGGTCGGCGGAGAGCATCACCACCTCGGTCAGCGCCCGGAGCGCGAACGCCACCGCCACGCCGGCCAGCACGAAACGCTGCGCGGCCAGGCCGTGCCGCGCACCGAGGGCGAAGACCAGGACGGCCGCCACCAGGCCACCGACCAGCGCGGCCGGCGCCACCAGGACCGCCGCGGCGCCGCTGGTCAGGGCCACCGTGGCGGCCAGCCCGGCGCCCTGGGTCACCCCGATGACGTCGGGGCTGGCCAGGGGGTTGCGGGCCACGCTCTGGATCAGGGTGCCGGCCACGCCGAAGGCCGCCCCGGCCAGCGCCGCGAGCACCGCGCGGGGCAGCCGCAGGTCGAGCACCACGAGGTCGTACGGGGTGCCGGCGCCGGAGAGCGCGCGCAGCACGTCTGCCGGGGCCACGTACGGGGTGCCGAGCGAGAGGCTGACCACCATGGCGGCGGCGAGCAGCAGGACGAGCGTGACCGCGACCAGCACCGGCCGGCGGCGCACCGGCACGGCCAGCGGACCGACCCGCAGCAGCGACCGCCCCGGCAGGGCGGTGGTGGAGGACGCAGTCATGCCGTCACGACCTTGGCGCGGCGGACCAGGAAGGCGAGCAGCGGGGCGCCGACCAGCGCGGTGATGATGCCGGCCGGGACCTCGCCGGGCGGGGCGACCAGCCGGCCGACCACGTCGGCCCCGAGCACCAGGGCCGGCCCGAGCAGCGCGGCGACCAGCAGGGTCCACCGGTGGTCGGCGCCGACCAGGGCCCGGGCCAGGTGCGGCACGGCCAGCCCGACGAAGGCGATCGGCCCGGCGGCGGCCACCGCGGCGCCGGTGAGCAGCACCCCGCCGAACCCGGCGGCGAGGCGGACCAGGGCGATCCGGTGGCCGAGGCCGCGGGCGACGTCGTCGCCGAGGGCCAGCGCGTCCAGGCCACGGGCGGCCAGCGCCGCGAGGGCCGTGCCGGCGAGGACGAACGGGAGCACCTGCCCGGCGACGCCGACGTCCCGGCCGGTGAGGCCGCCGACCACCCAGAACCGGTACTCCTCGAAGGTGCGGGCGTCAATGCTGAGCAGGGCGTACACGACGGCGCCGAGACCGGCGTCGAGCGCCGCGCCGACCAGCGCGAGGGTGACCGGGCTGGCGCCCTCGCGGGTCCGGTTGGCGACGGCGAAGACCAGCAGCCCGGCGAGCAGCGCGCCGGCGATGCCGAACCAGACGTACCCGGTGAGCGTGCTCACGCCGAAGACGGCGATGGCCAGCACCACCCCGAAGGACGCGCCGGCACTGACCCCGAGGATGCGCGGCTCGGCGAGCGGGTTGCGGGTGACGGCCTGGAAGAGCACCCCGGCCAGGGCCAGGGCGACCCCGACGACCAGCCCCAGGGCGGTCCGCGGCAGCCGCAGCTCGCGGACCACGGTGGTGGCCTCGCCGCCGTCCGGGGCGACCAGGGCGTGCCACACCTGGTCGACGGGAAGGTGGCGGCTGCCGAGCGCCAGGCTGGCCAGCAGCGCGACGATGAGCAGGAGCGCCGCCGCCAGGGTGACCGCGAGGCGGCGGGGCATGCCGCGGCGGGTGGGGGCGCCGGCCCCGGCGGGCCGGACGGCGACGGTGGTCACTGGGGGTGCTCGCCTCTCGGATTAGGTACGCCTTACCTTAACCGAGCTGGTTAGGCACGCCTAACTCGGTGTGGTCGATGCGCGGGTTGCGCCTCCACCGGGGGGAGGCGGCAGGGTGGGCGGCATGGACGGTGCGATCCCTTACTCGATCGGCGACCTGGCCCGGCGGACCGGCCTGCCGGTGAAGACCATCCGCTTCTGGTCCGACCGCGGCATCGTGCCGCCGACCGACCGCGGCCCGACCGGTCACCGCCGCTACGGGGAGGCCGCCCTGGCCCGCCTGGAGCTGGTCCGGACGCTGCGCGACCTGGGCGTCGACCTGTCCACGGTGCGCCAGGTGGTGGAACGGGAGGTCGGGCTGCCCGAGGTCGCCGCGGCGCATGCCGACGCCCTGGCCACCCAGATCCGGGTGCTGCGGCTGCGCCGCGCGGTGCTGACCGTGGTCGCCCGGCGGGGGTCCACCGCCGCCCAGGCCGAGCTCCTGCACCGGCTGGCCGGGCTCGCCGAGGCGGAGCGACGGCGGCTGGTCGACGAGTTCCTCGACGCCGCCTTCGCCGGCCTGGCCGATCCGGGGTTCGCGGGGATCCGCCGCTCGCTCACCCCCGCGCTGCCGGACGACCCCGCCGACGAGCAGGTCGAGGCGTGGGTGGAGTTGGCCGAGCTGACCCTGGACCCGGACTTCCGGGCCGGCCTGCGGCGGCTGGCGGAGCAGCACGCGGCCGACCGTGCCGGCGCGCGCGGCGTCCGCCGCGACGCCGTCGCCGTGGTCCGCGAGGAGGTCGCCCCGGCTCTGGCCGCCGGCGTCGACCCGGCCTCACCCCGGGCCGACCCGGTCGTCGCCGCGGCCACGAGCCGGTACGCGCGGCTCTGCGGCCGCCCGGACGACGCCGACCTGCGGCGGCGGCTGCTGGACCGGCTGGAGGCCGCCGACGACCCGCGCCGGGAGCGGTACCTGCGGCTGCTGTCGGTGGTCAACGGCTGGCCGCCGGTGGAGAGCCTGACCCCGGTGCTCGACTGGTCGATCCGGGCGCTGCGGGCCCGGCAGCCCCTACCCTGAGGGCATGCGATTCGACCAGCACACCGTGGTGCTCCTGGTCCGGCCGGACGACGCGCCCGACCTGCCCCAGGACGCGCTCGACCGGCTCCAGGACGCGCACCTGGCCCACCAGGCCGGGCTGGTGGAGCAGGGCGCCGTCCTCGCGGCCGGGCCCTTCCTCGGTGGTGACGACGAGCGGATCCGCGGGATCGCCGTGCTCTCGGTCGACCCGCAGATGGCCCGCGAGCTCTACGCCAACGACCCCGCCGTACGCGCCGGGCGGCTGGTCGCGCAGGTGCTGAGCTGGATGGTGCCGGAGGGCAACGTCCGCTTCGAGCAGGTGCCGGTGCCCCGCTCGATGCTGGAGGCGGCCGCCGGCGACTGACCGCCCGCCGCCGGTGCCCTCACTCCGCGCCCATCACCAGCCCCTCAATGGTGTGCTTCTGACGGATCGGCACGAGGGTGTCGACCACGGGGCAGCGCAGATGCGCCCGGATGAGTTCCGGCAGGCCCGCCCAGTAGTCCCGGGTGACCGCCAGGTCGTGGTGGGCGGCGTTGCCCGCGCCCGGCGCGTCGACGCCGAGCACCAGCACGGGCCGGGCCAGCCGGCTGACGTTCGGGGTGCCCCGGTGGATGGTGAGCGCGGAGCGCGCCGAGATGTCGCCGCGCTTCGGGTACTTGCGGACCGCGCGGGCCTCGTAGCGGGGGTACCGGTCCTTCGACGGGAACATCTCGTGGTCGAAGTCGCGGCCGTCGTCCCACTGGGTGCCCGGGGCGATCTCGAACGGCCCCATCTCCTCCACGGTGTCCACCGTGGTCAGGTTGAAGGCCAGCGAGGTGAGTCGGCGCCGCAGGCGGGTCTCCTCGGGCATCGGGAAGTCCCGGTGCCACGGCTGGGTCGCCGCGCCGGGGAACGGGATGTCGAACCCCAGCTCGACGATCTCGTAGTCGGGGCCGAGCACCGCGCGGCACACCGACACCACCCACGGGTGGGTGACCAGGTCCACGAAGCCGCGCAGCTGCTCCGGGTGGATCTCGACGTACCACCGCTCGGGGCCGCGGCCGACCGCGCCGTCGGGACGGGCACGGGCCTCCCGGAACGCGGCTTCGACGTCCTCGCCGACCCGCTCGACCCAGTCGGTGGAGAAGGCGCCACGGCAGGCGGTGATGCCGTCGCGGTAGAGGTCGCCGAGCGCCTCGACGGGGGTCTCGTCCTCGATCACCTGCGCTGTCATCGGGCCTCCTCGTCGGCGGACGACCCGAGTATTACAACGTTGTAGAGAGCCCGCAAGACCTGGCCGGGTCGCTCCTGCTGGTGGCCGTCAGTCCTCGGCGGCCTGGCGGCTGCCAGGCACCACGGGCATCGGCCACACCCCGGTGCGCGGGGGCCCGACGGGCACCTCCACCTGGTGGTCCGACCACACGTACGTCTCGGGCAGCAGGTCGGTCACCGGGACCGCGCGCAGCGCGTCCGGCGGGCCGACGATCACCCGGATCGACGGGAAGTAGTCCAGGAGCACCTGCCGGCAGCGGCCGCAGGGCGGGATGACGCCCCGCCCCCGGTCCCCCACGGCGACGATGGCCTCAAGGTCGCCCGCTCCCGCGGTCGCGGCGGCGCCGATCGCCACCAGCTCCGCGCACGGGCCGCCGGTGAAGTGGTAGACGTTCACGCCGCTGAAGACCCGGCCGTCCGTGGTCCGCGCGGCGGCGGCGACGGTGTGGTTGTCGCTGCGGCAGCGCAGCTTGGCGACGGCCATCGCGGCCTGCACCAGCGCCCGGTCGGTGTCCCGCATGATCATCCCGTCCCGTCGTCGACCTCGCCTCGGCGGAAACTCTAGCCCGGCCACCCACTCCCACCTGGGAGGGCGCGCGGACGGCCGGGTCGCCGGTAACCCGCGGGCGCTCGGCCGCACGCCTGCCTATCCTTGGCGACGTCATGCAGAATCCAGCCGCACCCGCCGTACCCGAGACCGCCCGCGACCTGCACCGCCGCCTCCCCGCCCTGATGTTCCGCGACCAGCGCCGGCTCCAGCGGCGGCTCGACGGGGTGCGGAAGCTGCGCGACCCGCAGCGGCGGGAGTCGGCGCTGGCCGAGATCGCGGCCGACGTGGCCCGGGCCGAGGCGCGGCTGGCCGCCCGGCGGGCCGCCGTGCCGACGATCACCTATCCGGCCCAGCTGCCGGTCAGCGAGCGCAAGGACGACATCGCCGCCTCCATCCGCGACCACCAGGTGGTGATCGTGGCCGGCGAGACGGGCTCCGGCAAGACCACCCAGCTGCCCAAGATCTGCCTGGAGCTGGGCCGCGGCGTCACCGGGCTGATCGGCCACACCCAGCCCCGCCGGCTCGCCGCGCGGACGGTGGCGGACCGGATCGCCGAGGAGCTCGGCACCGAGCTGGGCGACGTGGTCGGCTACAAGGTGCGCTTCACCGACCAGGTCGGCGACAACAGCCTGGTCAAGCTCATGACCGACGGCATCCTGCTGGCCGAGCTGCAGACCGACCGGATGCTGCGCCAGTACGACACGTTGATCATCGACGAGGCGCACGAGCGCAGCCTCAACATCGACTTCATCCTCGGCTACCTCCGCCAGCTGCTGCCCCGCCGCCCCGACCTCAAGGTGATCATCACCTCGGCGACCATCGAGACCGACCGGTTCGCGAAGCACTTCGCCGACGCCGAGGGCAACCCCGCTCCGGTCGTCGAGGTGTCCGGCCGGACCTACCCGGTGGAGGTGCGCTACCGCCCGCTGGTCGAGGTCGTCGAGGGCGAGGAGGAGGACGACGGGGACGAGGAGAACGTCCGGGACCAGATCCAGGCCATCGGCGACGCGGTCGAGGAACTGGCCGCCGAGGGTCCCGGCGACATCCTGGTCTTCCTCAGCGGCGAGCGGGAGATCCGGGACACCGCCGACGCGCTCGGCAAGCTGGTGCAGAAGAAGCGCTCCCTGCTCGGCACCGAGATCCTGCCCCTCTACGCCCGGCTCTCCACGGCCGAGCAGCACCGGGTCTTCGCCCCGCACGCCGGTCGCCGGGTGGTGCTCGCCACCAACGTCGCGGAGACCTCGCTGACCGTCCCCGGCATCAAGTACGTGGTGGACCCCGGCACGGCCCGGATCTCCCGCTACTCCAGCCGGCTCAAGGTGCAGCGGCTGCCCATCGAGCCGGTCTCCCAGGCGTCGGCCAACCAGCGCAAGGGGCGCTGCGGGCGCACCTCGGACGGCATCTGCATCCGCCTCTACGACGAGCAGGACTTCGCCTCCCGGCCCGAGTTCACCGACCCGGAGATCCTGCGCACCAACCTGGCCTCGGTCATCCTCCAGATGACCTCGATCGGCCTGGGCGACATCGGCGCGTTCCCGTTCATCGACCCGCCGGACCGGCGCAACGTCACCGACGGCGTGAACCTGCTGCACGAGCTGGGCGCGCTGGACCCGGCCGAGACCGACCCGGCGAAGCGGCTCACCCCGCTGGGCCGCCGGCTGGCCCAGCTCCCGGTCGACCCGCGGCTGGCCCGGATGGTGCTGGAGGGCGAGCGCAACGGCTGTGCCACCGAGGTCGTCGTGATCGCGGCGGCGCTGTCCATCCAGGACCCGCGCGAGCGGCCCGCCGACAAGCAGGCCCAGGCCGACCAGGCGCACGCCCGCTTCGCCGACAAGGAGTCGGACTTCGTCGCGTACCTGAACCTGTGGCGCTACCTGCGCGAGCAGCAGCGGGCCCTGTCCTCCAGCGCGTTCCGGCGGATGTGCAAGGCCGAGTACCTGAACTACCTGCGGGTGCGCGAATGGCAGGACATCGTCAGCCAGCTGCGCCAGGTGCTGCGTACCTCGGACAAGGGTGACGGCCGGCGCGGGGCCGGCGCGGACCTGCCCGAGGAGATCGACACCCCGAAGGTGCACCAGTCCCTGCTGCCCGGCCTGCTCTCCCACCTCGGGCTGAAGGACGCGCAGAAGCACGAGTACCTGGGGGCGCGCGGGGCGAAGTTCGCGATCTTCCCGGGCTCGGCGCTGTTCCGGAAGCCGCCGCGCTGGGTGATGGCCGCCGAGCTGGTGGAGACCTCGCGGCTCTGGGGCCGGGTGGCCGGCCGGGTCGAGCCGGAGTGGGTCGAGCCGCTCGCCCAGCACCTCGTGAAGCGCAGCTACAGCGAGCCGCACTGGGAGAAGAAGCAGGCCGCCGTGATGGCCTACGAGAAGGTCACTCTCTACGGCATCCCGCTGGTCACCTCCCGCAAGGTCAATTTCGGCCGGATCGACCCGGTGCTGAGCCGGGAGCTGTTCCTCCGGCACGCCCTCGTGGAGGGCGACTGGCAGACCCACCACCAGTTCTGGGCGGACAACCAGCGGCTGCTGGCCGAGGTGGAGGAGCTGGAGAACCGGGCCCGGCGGCGGGACATCCTGGTCGACGACGAGACCATCTACCACTTCTACGACCAGCGGATCCCCGCCGACGTGGTGTCCGGCCGGCACTTCGACACCTGGTGGAAGAAGACCCGCCGGGAGCAGCCGGACCTGCTCACCTTCACCCGCGAGCTGCTGGTCAACTCCGGGCGGGGCGGGGTGGACGAGACCGACTACCCGGACGAGTGGCGGGCCGACGGGGTCGCCCTGCCGCTGACCTACACCTTCGACCCGGGCACCCCCACCGACGGCGTCACCGTGGACATCCCGCTTCCGCTGCTCAACCAGGTGCCGGCGGAGAGCTTCGACTGGCAGGTGCCCGGCCTGCGCGAGGAACTGGTGATCGCGCTGATCCGGTCGCTGCCCAAGGCGATCCGGCGCAACTTCGTCCCGGTGCCCGACTACGCCCGGGCGGCGCTCGCCCAGCTGCCGGCCGGCGAGGAGCCGCTGCTCGCCGCGCTCACCCGGCAGCTGCGCCGGATGACCGGGGTGACCGTCCCGCCGGACGCCTGGGACCCGGGCAGGCTGCCGCCGCACCTGCGGGTCACCTTCCGGGTGCTCGGCGAGGACGACAAGCCGGTCGCCGAGGGCAAGGACCTGCCGGCCCTGCAACGCGAGCTGCGCCAGGAGGTACGCCAGGTTGTCGCCGCCGCCGCGCCCGACGTGGCCCGGACCGGGCTGACCGGGTGGGACATCGGCACCCTGCCGCGCACCATCGAGCAGGTCCGCGCGGGCTACGCGGTGACCGCGTACCCGGCCCTTGTCGACGAGGGCACGACCGTCGGGGTGAAGGTGTTCGACTCCCCCGCCGAGCAGGAGGCCGCGCACTGGGCCGGCACCCGGCGGCTGCTCCGGCTGACCGTGCCCTCCCCGGCGAAGTTCCTCCAGGGGCGGCTGAGCAACGAGGCCAAGCTGGCGCTGTCCCGCAACCCGCACGGCGGGGTGCCGGCGCTGATCGAGGACGCCGCGGGCGCGGCCATCGACAAGCTGATGGCGGACGCGGGCGGCCCGGCCTGGGACGCCGAGGGCTTCGCCGCGCTGCGGGACCGGGTCCGCGCCGACCTGGTCGACACCGTGGTCGAGGTGATGGGCCGGGTGCGGCAGGTGCTGGCCGCCGCGTACGCGGTGGAGCAGCGGCTGGGCGCCACCCGGAACCTGGCCGTGGTGGCCGCCCTGGCCGACATCCGCAACCAGCTCGGCGGCCTGGTGCACAAGGGCTTCGTCACCGAGGCCGGGTACGCCCGCCTGCCCGACCTGCTGCGCTACCTGACCGCCATCGAGCGGCGGCTGGACCGGCTGCCCGGCAACCCGCAGCGGGACAAGTCTCAGCAGGACCGGATCGCCGTGGTGCAGAAGGAGTACCAGGACCTGCTCGCCGCGCTGCCACCCGCGAAGCGGCAGTCGGCGGCGGTCCGGCAGATCCCCTGGATGATCGAGGAGCTGCGGGTGAACGTGTTCGCCCAGGCGCTCGGCACCCCGTACCCGGTCTCCGAGCAGCGGATCTACCGCGCCATGGACGACGCCGAGGGCCGCTGACCGGCGCGACGGCGGGGCCCGGATGGTGTCCGGGCCCCGCCGTGGGTGTGCTCGTGCTCAGATGCCGTAGATGAATTCCGCGTCGGTGCCGCCGCCGCTGTTGGCGTTGCGCAGGTAGACGGTGTTGTTGCCCGGCCGGCGCACCCCCGGGGTGTCGACACCGTCGTTGTTCCAGTCACCCGGCACCGCCACGTCACCGGACCCACCATGACCGAACACGAACTCGTCATCGGTGGAGTTGGTGGCCGACGAGGTGCCGTTGGTCAAATACCACGTCGAGTTGCCCGGCCGGAACACCCCGACACTGTCGAAACCGTTGTTGTTCCAGTCACCGGCCACCGGCTGATCGCCGGACCCACCATGACCGAACACGAACTGGTAATCGGTGTTGTTGGTGGCCGTCGACGTGCCGTCGGTCAGATACCACGTCGAGTTGCCCGGCCGGAACACCCCGACACTGTCGAAACCGTCGTTGTTCCAGTCACCGGCCACCGGCTGATCGCCGGACCCACCATGACCGAACACGAACTGGTAATCGGTGTTGTTGGTGGCCGTCGACGTGCCGT
>NZ_JBIAKG010000006.1:0-203458 GCF_042872345.1 Micromonospora sp. NPDC005299 | reverse complement strand
CGGTCAAATACCACGTCGAGTTGCCCGGCCGGAACACCCCGACACTGTCGAAACCGTCGTTGTTCCAGTCACCGGCCACCGGGATGTCACCCGACGACCCGCTACCGAACTTGAACACCCGCGTCGCCGCCCCACTGTTGACATCCCGCAGATAGAACGTCGACGTCGACGGCCGGTACACCCCCACCGTGTCCACCCCATCGTTGTTCCAGTCCCCCGACACCGGAATGTCCTCGGTGCGGCCGCCCGCGGCGTCCCAGAGGGCCTCGACGATGAGCTGCGCGTCCGGCGCCATGGGCTGATACCTGTCGGGATAGGCGGACACCTGCACCGCCTGGCAGACCTCGCCGATCGGCGCGGTGGCCCAGCTGCCGTTCGGGTATTCCCGCTGCATCGCGTTGAGGAAGGCGTTCGTGGCGTAGGCCGGGTCGAGCCGCTGGGCCCGCGTCCCCCACCACTCCTGCTGCTGGAACAGGCCGAGGCTGGTGTGATCCACCTCCTTGCTGATGTTCTGCAGGCGGGTCTCGACCAGCACCGTGGCGATCGCGATGACCCCCGCGCGCTGGGCCAGACCGCGCTCCCGCACCGCCTCGACCACCTCTCGCGCGCAGGAGACGCGGTACGCGGTCAGGTTGTTGCGCATGTCCGACGTCAGCTGCGGATTCAACTGGCTGGCCACCGCCGCGTCGGCGGCGGTGGGGCCGGCGGGATCGCAGGCGACGGTCTCGTAGACGGCGGTGACCGGAGCCAGCGCCGGTGGCAGATCCGGCTGCCCGGCGCCGTCCGCGGCCCACGCCGGTGCACCCTGGGGGACGGCCGTGGTGAGGACGACCGTGGCGCAGAGCAGCGCCATTCTCGACAGGCTGATGTTCATTCCTGGTGGTCCATTCGCAACATCCTCCAACTACCGCCCTGTCCCATCGAACGGGCTTGTGCGTCAGAGGTTGCTGCACGCCCCTGGAGGGCAGCTGAAGCGCGGCCGACCGGACCAAACCCGTACCGCGGCGCGCCGTGGACCCGGGCCTGACTAGAGCGGCTCCACCCCCGCCGGGAGCTGGTCGGCGGCGGTGGCGTCGTGCACGTACTCCAGGAGGATGCGGCGCAGCTCGCGGCCGGCGTGGGTGGGCACCACGTCGCGACGGCGGGCCACCGCGATGGTCCGGCGGACGCCGGGCGGGACGAGCCGGGTGACCCGGATGCCCGCCCGGCGGGCCACCACGATGCCGGGGACCAGGGCGACGCCGAGCCCGGCCTCGACGAAGCTGAGCACCGCGTCCATCTCCCCGCCGTCGACCGAGAGGGTCGGCTCGAAGCCGGCCGCCCGGCACGCCTGGAGGGTGGCGTCGCGCAGGTCGTAGCCCTCGCGGAACATCACCAGGGGCAGGTCGCGCAGGTCGGTGACGCGCACCTCGCCCCGCTCGGAGGCGGCCGGCAGCGGGTCGACCGAGGCGACCACCAGGCTCTCGCGCAGGATCGGGTCGGCGCGCAGCCCCGGGTCGGTGCCGGTCGAGGGCTCGATGATCAGCGCCAGGTCGAGGTCGCCGCGGAGCAGGTCACGGACCAGGTCCTGCGAGCCGCCCTCCTCCACCCGCAGGTCGACGGTGGGGTGGGCGTCGCGGAAGCGGCGCAGCACCGGAGGCGCGAGCGAGGTGGCCAGGCTTGGGGTGGCGCCGAGCCGGACCCGGCCCCGGCGCAGCCCGACCAGTTCCTGCACCTCCCGGGTGGCGGTCTCCACGTCGGCAAGGATCCGCTTGGCCAGCGGCAGCAGCACCTCCCCCGCCGCGGTGAGGGCGATGTTGCCCCTTACCCGTTCGAAGAGCGGGGCTCCCAGGTCGGCCTCCAGGGCGTGAATTTGCTTACTCAGCGAGGGCTGCGTGATGCCCACCAGATCGGCAGCTTGGGTGAAATGTCGTACTTCTGCGACCGCGACGAAGTACCGGAGCTGATGGAGCTGCATCTGTATAGCTTATGGCTATCAAGACTGCGAGGTCGATGCATTGGACGACTGATCAAACTGCTCCTAGCGTCGGGCGTGTGGTAATCACGAAAACTCGGTCGCCCATCCGCTCGAACGTCGGCCTCAAGGCCGTCATGGCGGTGACGGGCATCATCCTCGTGCTGTTCCTGATCTTGCACATGCTCGGCAACCTGAAGATCTTCACGGGCGAGACCTCGTTCGACCACTACGCACACTGGCTCCGCGAGATCGGGACGCCACTGCTGCCGTCGACCTGGTACCTGTGGATCCAGCGCACCGTGCTCACCGTGGCCGTGCTCGCGCACATCGTCTCGGCCACCGTGCTGGCGAGGCGCGCCCGGGCCGCCCGCCCGGTGCCGTACGCGCACCGCCGGAAGATCCACGTGAACTACGCGGCCCGCACGATGCGCTGGGGTGGTGTGATCATCCTGCTCTTCGTGATCTACCACATCCTGGACCTGACCACCGGTCACCTGAACCCGCAGGGCGACCCCGCCAACCCCTACGGCAACGTGGTCCAGGACTTCGCCGCGGACCGCTGGTACGTCACGCTCTTCTACACCCTGGCGATCGTCACGCTCGGCTTCCACCTGCGGCACGGCGCCTTCAGCGCCTTCCGCAGCCTCGGCCAGCAGACCCCGAAGGGCGAGCGCCGGGCGCGCGCCGCGGCCCTGGTCTTCGCCGTCGCGCTCTGCGTCGGCTACCTGGTGGTCCCGTTCGCCGTACTCACCGGATTGGTGGCCTGACATGGATCTCTTCAGCACCGGCGACCCGATCGCCGACACCAAGGCTCCCGACGGCCCCATCGAGACCCGCTGGGACCGCCACCGGTTCGAGATGAAGCTGGTCAACCCGGCCAACCGGCGGAAGCTGACCGTGATCGTGGTCGGCACCGGCCTGGCCGGCGGCTCCGCCGCGGCGACCCTGGCCGAGCAGGGCTACCACGTGAAGTCCTACTGCTACCAGGACAGCCCGCGCCGGGCCCACTCCATCGCCGCGCAGGGCGGCATCAACGCCGCCAAGAACTACCGCAACGACGGCGACTCGGTGCACCGGCTCTTCTACGACACCGTCAAGGGCGGCGACTTCCGCTCCCGCGAGTCGAACGTGCACCGGCTGGCCGAGGTCTCGGTCAACATCATCGACCAGTGCGTCGCCCAGGGCGTCCCGTTCGCCCGCGAGTACGGCGGCCTGCTCGACACCCGCTCCTTCGGCGGCGCGCAGGTGCAGCGCACCTTCTACGCCCGGGGCCAGACGGGCCAGCAGCTGCTGCTCGGCGCGTACCAGGCGCTGGAGCGGCAGATCGGCCTGGGCAACGTGGAGATGAACGCCCGCCACGAGATGCTCGAACTGGTCATCGTCGACGGCAAGGCCCGCGGCATCGTGGTCCGCGACCTGGTCACCGGCGAGATCAGCACCGAGATGGCCGACGCGGTCGTGCTCGCCTCCGGCGGCTACGGCAACGTCTTCTACCTCTCCACCAACGCCAAGGGCTGCAACGTCACCGCCTCCTGGCGGGCGCACCGCAAGGGCGCGTACTTCGCCAACCCCTGCTACACGCAGATCCACCCGACCTGCATCCCGGTCTCCGGCGACCACCAGTCGAAGCTGACCCTGATGAGCGAGTCGCTGCGCAACGACGGCCGGGTGTGGGTGCCCAAGGCCAAGGGCGACAGCCGCAGCCCGAAGGACATCCCCGAGGACGAGCGGGACTACTACCTGGAGCGGATCTACCCCTCCTTCGGCAACCTGGTCCCCCGGGACATCGCCTCCCGCGCCGCCAAGAACGTCTGCGACGAGGGGCGCGGCGTCGGCCCGGGCGGGCTCGGCGTCTACCTCGACTTCGCCGACGCGATCAGCCGGCTCGGCCGCAAGGCCATCGAGGCGAAGTACGGCAACCTCTTCGAGATGTACGAGCGGATCACCGGCGAGGACCCGTACGAGGTCCCCATGCGGATCTACCCCGCCGTGCACTACACGATGGGCGGCCTCTGGGTCGACTACGACCTCCAGTCGACCATCCCGGGCCTGTTCGTGATCGGCGAGGCGAACTTCTCCGACCACGGCGCGAACCGGCTCGGCGCCTCGGCGCTGATGCAGGGCCTGGCCGACGGCTACTTCGTGCTGCCGAACACCATCGCGAACTACCTGGCCTCCGGCCCGCTGGAGAAGCTCGACGCCAGCCACCCCGAGGCGGTGGCCGCGCGGACCGAGGTCGAGGAGCGGCTCCAGCGGCTGCTGGCCATCAACGGCGACCGCACGGTGGACTCGTTCCACCGGGAGCTGGGCCAGATCATGTGGGAGCACTGCGGCATGGAGCGCTCCGAGGCCGGGCTGCGCAAGGCGATCGACGAGATCCGCACCCTGCGCGACGAGTTCTGGCAGCGGGTCCGCGTCCCGGGCGACGGCGAGGGGCTCAACCAGTCGCTGGAGAAGGCCGGCCGGGTGGCCGACTTCTTCGAGCTGGCCGAGCTCATGTGCATCGACGCCCTGCACCGCGAGGAGTCCTGCGGCGGCCACTTCCGGGCCGAGCACCAGACCCCCGACGGTGAGGCGCAGCGCGACGACGAACGGTTCTCCTACGTGGCCGCCTGGGAGTACACCGGCACCGGTCAGCCCGTGCTGCACAAGGAAGACCTGACCTTCGAATACGTCCACCCCACGCAGCGGAGCTACAAGTGAACCTGACCCTGCGCATCTGGCGCCAGAAGGGCCCCGAGGACAAGGGTCAGATGGTGACCTACCAGGTGCAGGACGTGTCCCCGGACATGTCCTTCCTGGAGATGCTCGACGTGCTCAACGAGCGGCTGATCCTCGACGGCGACGAGCCGGTCGCGTTCGACCACGACTGCCGCGAGGGCATCTGCGGCATGTGCAGCCTCATGATCAACGGTGAGGCGCACGGCCCGCAGCGCGGCACCACCGCCTGCCAGCTGCACATGCGGCAGTTCTCCGACGGGGACACGATCGACATCGAGCCGTGGCGGGCCCGGGCCTTCCCGGTCGTCAAGGACCTGGTGGTCGACCGGAACGCCTTCGACAAGATCATCTCCGCCGGCGGGTACATCACCGCGCCGACCGGCAGCGCCCCGGAGGCGCACTCCACGCCGGTGGCCAAGGCGGACGCAGACGCCGCCTTCTCCTCGGCCGCCTGCATCGGCTGCGGCGCCTGCGTGGCGGCCTGCCCGAACGGCTCCGGCATGCTGTTCACCGCCGCCAAGATCACCCAGCTCTCGCTGCTGCCGCAGGGCCAGCCCGAGCGGTACACCCGGGTGATCGGCATGGTGGACGCGCACGACGAGGCCGGCTTCGGCGGCTGCACCAACATCGGCGAGTGCGCGGCGGCCTGCCCGAAGGGCATCCCGCTGAACACCATCGGCCGGCTCAACCGGGACTACCTCAAGGCGACGTCCAAGCGCGCCGGCACCCCGGGCTCCTGAGCCCCGCCAACCGACCCACGCGACCGCCGCGCCCCGCACCCGGGGCGCGGCGGTCCGCCTTTTCCGGGGGTACGCGGGGCGCCCCGCCTCCGGTTCAACCCCTCTCCCGCGGGTAGCAGTCCGGTGGACGGCACGGAGGAGGGGACATTCAGGCATGAAGTCACTGACCTGGCACGGCAAGCGTGACGTCCGCGTCGAGGGCGTACCGGACCCCCGGATCGAGGAACCGACCGACGCGGTCATCCGGGTCACCTCGACCGCCATCTGCGGCTCCGACCTGCACCTGTACGAGGTGCTCGGGCCGTACCTGAAGCCCGGCGACGTGCTGGGGCACGAGCCGATGGGCGTCGTCGAGGAGGTCAGCCCGGGGGTGACCAGGCTCAAGCCCGGCGACCGCGTGGTCGTCCCGTTCAACATCTCCTGCGGCTCGTGCTGGATGTGCGACCGCCAGCTCTACGCCCAGTGCGAGACCACGCAGGTGACCAGCGAGGGCAAGGGCGCGGCGCTGTTCGGCTACACCTCGCTCTACGGCTCCGTCCCCGGCGGGCAGGCCGAGTACCTGCGGGTGCCGCAGGCCCAGTTCGGCCCCATCAAGATCCCGGAGACCGGGCCCGACGAGCGCTGGCTCTACCTCTCCGACATCCTGCCCACCGCCTGGCAGGCGGTGCGGTACGCCGACACCCCGCCCGGCGGCACCCTTGCCGTGTTCGGCCTCGGCCCCGTCGGGCAGTTCTGCGCCCGGATCGGCCGGCACCTCGGCGCCGGCCGGGTCATCGGGCTGGACCTGGTGCCGGAGCGGCTGGAGATGGCCCGCCGGCACGGCATCGAGGTGCTCGACGTCCGCGAGCTGGACGACGTGCCCGGGGCGCTGATCGACCTGGTCGACGGGCGCGGCCCGGACGCGGTGATCGACGCGGTCGGCATGGAGGCGCACGGCGCGCCGGCGGGCAAGCTCGCCCAGACCGCGGCCGGGCTGCTGCCGGACAAGCTGGCCCGAACCATGACCGACAAGGCCGGCGTCGACCGGCTCGTGGTGCTGCACGCCGCGGTCAAGGCGGTCCGGCGCGGCGGCACCGTGTCGATCTCCGGGGTGTACGGCGGCGAGCAGGACCCGATGCCGCTCATGGAGATGTTCGACCGGGGCGTCCAGCTGCGCATGGGGCAGTGTCACGTGAAGCGCTGGGTCGACGAGATCATGCCGCTGCTCGCCGGCGACGACGACCCGCTCGGCGTCGAGGACCTGCGGACCCACCGGCTGCCGCTCGCGCGGGCGCCGCAGGCGTACGAGATGTTCCAGAAGAAGCAGGACGGCTGCGTCAAGGTCGTGCTCGAACCGTGAGCCGGACGGTGGTCGTCACCGGCGCGACCAGCGGAATCGGTCGGGCGGCGGCCCGGGAGTTCGCCGGCCGCGGGGACCGTCTGGTCCTCGCGGCCCGCTCCCCGGCCACCCTGGCCGAGGTACGCGACGAGTGCCGGTCGGCCGGTCCCGAGGCGGCCAACTACCTGGGCCGGAGCGGCCGTCCGCCGCCGCCGGTCACGAGCCCGGAGCGGGTGGCCCGGGCCATGGTGGACTGCGTCGACCGGCCCCGCCGGGAGGTCTCGGTGGGGCGGCTCAACGTCATCATGCGGTTCGGCTTCACCGTGCTCCCCGGCGTGTACGACGTGCTGGTGGGGCCGCTGATGCGGCTCGCCGGGCTGACCGACCGGCAGGTCGCGCCGCACCCGGGCATCGTGTTCGCGCCGAACCCGGCCGGCGAGGCGGTCCGGGGCGGCTGGCTGCCCGACGTGTCGCGGGCGGTCCGGTCGGTGGGCGGGGTGACCGCGGGCGCCGGCTCGGCGCTGCTGCGCCGGCTCCGCTGAGCGGCGCCGCCGAGGGTGCGACGTCGCCCGCGCGGGGTGGCGGGCGGATGGCTACCGTGTACTGCGGGACACGGCGGAGGGGACGGAACATGCGGAAACCGGACGACCGGGAACTGGACCGGGCAGTCGGCGCGCGACTGTGGCGGATGGCGGGGCTGGCCGCGGTGGCCGGGCTGGCCTGGGCGGCGCGGGACGTGCCCGCCCAACTCGGCGGCCGGCTCGCCGGCGCCCGCGCGGAGCGGGCGGCCCGCTCGCCGCGCTTCCGGGACGGCACCTTCCACAACCCGTCGGGCACCCGCAGCACGATGGTCGCCGACCCGGGCCGCAACCTGGTCAAGGAGCTGATCTTCGGCAAGCAGAAGCGGCGCCCGGGCAGCGCCGTGCCGGTGCTGCGCCCGGCCGACCCGGCGCCGGCCGACCCGGCCCGCGAGCTGAACGTCGTCTGGTACGGCCATGCCTCCACGCTGGTCGAGATCGAGGGGCAGCGGGTGTTGCTCGACCCGGTCTGGAGCGACCGCTGCTCCCCGTCGTCGCTGGTCGGCCCGCGCCGCATCCACGAGCCGCCGGTCCGCCTCGACGAGCTGCCCCGGCTCGACGCCATCCTCATCTCGCACGACCACTACGACCACCTGGACCTGGCCACCGTCCGCGGCCTGCTCGCCCACCAGTCCGCGCCGTTCCTGGTGCCGCTCGGCGTCGGCGCCCACCTGGACCGGTGGGGCGTGCCGGCGGACCGGATCGTCGAGCTGGACTGGTCGGAGAGCCACCGGGTCGGCGGGTTGACCCTCACCGCGACCGCGGCCCAGCACTTCTCCGGGCGCGGGCTGCGCCGCGACGGCACGCTCTGGAGCTCCTGGGTGGTGGCCGGGGCACAGCGGAAGCTCTTCTACACCGGCGACTCCGGCTACTTCGACGGCTATGCCGAGATCGGCGCCGAGCACGGCCCGTTCGACGTCACGCTCATGCAGATCGGCGCGTACGACCGGGCCTGGCCGACCATCCACATGTTCCCCGAGGAGGCGGTCGCGGCCCACCTCGACCTGCGCGGCGGGCTGCTCGTCCCGGTGCACTGGGCCACCTTCAACCTGGCCCTGCACGACTGGTCCGAGCCGGTGGACCGGCTCTGGGCCGAGGCGAAGGCCCGGGACGTCCGGCTGGCCGTGCCCCGGCCCGGCGAGCGGGTCGTGGTGGACGAGCCGCCGGCGGTGGACGGCTGGTGGCAGGCGGTCGCCTGAACACCTGTTGGGCGTTTGGTTCCGTGGTCGTCCTCGATGTCTGGTAGACCGTTGGGGTGAGCCGTCCCTCTCACGGTCGCGACGGCGGCCGGCCGGCTCCGCCGTCCTTCCGGTGCCCCCTCCGCCGGCTCGTCGTCTCATCGAGGAGCAGCATGCTGAACGGCCGCCTGGTGGCGATCCGTCCCACGAGAACCGAAGACCTGGACTTCCTGGCCGAGCTGACCAATCACGGCCAGGTCCGGCACAACGTCGGGGGCTGGGGCTGGCCGGTCTCCCGCGACACCCAACCGGACTGGCTGCGGCGTTCCCACGCAGACCCGAGCGTCCAACGGATGACGGTTGTCGACCCGGTGTCGGAAGAGCCCTGGGGGTTCACCGGCCTATGGGAGATCGACTGGCACAACCGGGGCGCCCTCACCGGCATCAAATTGATGCCCGGCCTGACCCCTCGCGGCGCCGGTACCGACGCGATCATGCTCACCATGGCCTGGAGCTTCTACGAAGTCGGCCTGCGGCGCCTGCACAGCACCATCCTGCCGTTCAACGCGGCGAGCCTGGGCGCCTACGTACGCCACTGCGGTTGGCGGATCGAGGGCCGGGAGCGCGAGGCGGCATTCCGGCGCGGTCAGTGGCACGACCTCCTGCGGGTCGCCGCCCTGCGCGCCGACTTCGACGCCTTGGCCGCGGCGGAGGAGTACGTCGAGCGAGTCTGCGGACCTCGACCGTCGATCCCGGCCCAGCACGAGCTGGGCCATGACCACGACGTGGTCGTCCCCGCCGCCTTCGCCGCCACCGGGGCGGCCGGCGTCGGCTGAGCGGTCGTTTCCCTGGCGGGCGGGGCCGAACTTACGTTCCCGCCCGCCGGACCGGGACCGGTCAGAGGACGAAGGCGTCGGTCCAGAGGGCGCCGGAGCGGCCGGAGAGCGCGTCCAGCATCGCCACCGCCTGCCCGTCGGTGAGCTGCGCGACGAAGTCGATGATCGCCCGCCCCCGGGCCCGGCCGATCCGGTCCGGCGTACGCGGGTGCAGCTCCGCCTCGGCCAGCTCGACCAGGTCGTGCAGCCGGCGGGGCAGCCGGGACTCCTCCTCCGGGTCGAGCAGCCACTCCCACAGCGCCTCCACGAGGGTGCCCAGCAGCCGCGCCTGCCCCCGCTGGTGCAGGGCCAGGTCCGGCCGGGCCAGCACGAACCGGTGGTGCACGAACTTGAGCACCTGCACCTCGTGCCACTGCGGCTTGGCCAGCAGCACGTACCCGGAGCGGACGTCCGGCTCCGGGCTCACCGTGATGGCCTCGACGAAGCGGGTGGACCAGCGGGCGGAGAACCGGGCCACGTACTGCTCGGCCTCGATCGAGCCGTCGAAGGGCAGGGCCAGCAGGCCGTCCACCAGCTCCTCGCGGACGTGCTCGACGGCCGCGGCGAACGCCTCGTCGTCGGCGATCCAGGCGTCCTTGCGGTGCAGCTGGCGGCGCAGCCGCTCGATGGCCGCACCGGGCCGCCGGCCGGCCGTGGCCAGCGCCGAGGCGGTGATCGCCCGGAAGTGCCCGCACTCGCGCTGCCAGGCGGACAGCTCGGCGGCCACCGCGCCCTGCTGGAGCACACCGACCCGGTAGAAGTCCTCCACGTCGTGGATGGCGTACGCGATGTCGTCGGCCGTGTCCATGATCGACGCCTCCGGCGTCTGCTGCCAGTCCGGGATCCGGCCGGCGAACGGCTCCCGGGCCTGCCGCAGGTCGTCCACCTCGGTCCGGTAGGCGCCGAACTTCACCGACCCGCTCGCCGGGTCGTCCGGCGGGCCGGCCGCGCCGCGCGGGGCCGGGTCCAGGTGCCGCGGATGCGGGTCCGGGTGGTCCAGCCGGGTCCACGGGTACTTCAGCATCGCCGCCCGGACCGCCGCGGTCAGGTCCAGGCCCGTGGTCGCCGCGCCACGGATCTCGGTGCTCGTGACGATCCGGTACGACTGGGCGTTGCCCTCGAAGCCGTCGGCCAGGCCGAGCCGCTGCCGGGCCAGCCGGTCCAGCACCCGCTCCCCCAGGTGCCCGAAGGGCGGGTGCCCGAGGTCGTGGGCGAGAGCGGCGGCCTCCACCACGTCCGGGTCGCAGCCACCCAGCTTCTCCAGCAGGTCCCGGTGGGCCGCATCGGCGGTCAGCCGCTCGGCGACCGCCCGGGCCACCTGGGCCACCTTGAGGCTGTGGGTGAGCCGGTTGTGCACGAGCAGCCCCGACCCGCCCGGGCTGATCACCTGGGTCACCCCGTTCAACCGGGCGAAGAACGGCGAGCCGACGATGCGGTCCCGGTCCGCCCGGAACGGGCTGGCCGCCAGGTCGCCGAGCGCCCGGGCGCTTCCGCCGAAGAGCCGCCGGGCCCGCGGATCCACAGCTTGTTCCATGATCGCCACGCTAGCGCAGGGTGCCGCAGGTCGCGATGCGCCTGCGGACGCGTGGGGCCCTTGTGGCGGATGGTCTTGGCGGGTGCCGCGCGGCCGGCCGTGGCGGGACCGGCACAATGACTGCCGAACCCACCCGAGAAGGCGGATCAGATCGTGACCCAGTCTGTGCACCAGCGGATCGCCGA
This sequence comes from Micromonospora sp. NPDC005299, assembly GCF_042872345.1. Taxonomy (NCBI): domain Bacteria; kingdom Bacillati; phylum Actinomycetota; class Actinomycetes; order Micromonosporales; family Micromonosporaceae; genus Micromonospora; species Micromonospora sp. NPDC005299. The sequence goes on along the minus strand of NZ_JBIAKG010000006.1, from coordinate 192,372 downwards.
GGAGCTCGGCGTCGCCGAACGCCAGGTGCGGGCGGCCGTCGAGCTGCTCGACGGCGGCGCCACCGTGCCGTTCATCGCCCGCTACCGCAAGGAGGCCACCGGCCTGCTCGACGACGCGCAACTGCGCACCCTGGAGGAGCGGCTGCGCTACCTGCGGGAGCTGGACGAGCGGCGCGCCGCGGTGCTGGAGTCCATCCGCGGGCAGGGCAAGCTCGACGAGGCCCTGGAAGCGCAGATCATGGCGGCCGACTCGAAGTCCCGGCTGGAGGACATCTACCTGCCCTACAAGCCGAAGCGGCGGACCCGGGCGCAGATCGCCCGCGAGGCCGGGCTGGAGCCCCTCGCCGACACGCTGCTGGCCGACCCGGCGCGGGACCCGCGCGCCACGGCCGCCGACTTCGTCGACGCCGACAAGGGGGTGGCCGACGCCGCCGCCGCGCTCGACGGCGCCCGGGCCATCCTCATCGAGCGGTTCGCCGAGGACGCCGACCTCATCGGCACGCTGCGGGAGCAGATGTGGTCGCGGGGCCGGCTGGTCTCCCGGGTACGCGAGGGCCAGGAGTCGGCCGGCGCCAAGTTCGCCGACTACTTCGACTTCGCCGAGCCGTACACCAGGCTCCCCTCGCACCGGATCCTCGCCATGTTCCGGGGCGAGAAGGAGGGCGTGCTCGACCTGACCATGGACCCGGAGTCCGACGGCGACTCCGATGCCGTGGTCACCGGCCCCACCCGCTACGAGGCGGCCATCGCCGGCCGGTTCGGGGTCAGCGACCAGGGGCGGCCGGCCGACAAATGGCTCACCGACACGGTGCGCTGGGCCTGGCGTACCCGGATTCTCATCCACCTCGGCGCCGACCTGCGGCTGCGGCTCTGGCAGGCGGCCGAGGAGGAGGCCGTCCGGGTCTTCGCCACCAACCTGCGCGACCTGCTGCTGGCCGCGCCGGCCGGCGCCCGCCCCACCATGGGCCTCGACCCGGGCCTGCGCACCGGCGTGAAGGTGGCCGTGGTCGACGCCACCGGCAAGGTGGTCGCCACCGACACGATCTATCCGCACGAGCCGCGCCGGCAGTGGGACGCCTCCCTGCACACGCTGGCGACCCTGGCCGCCGCGCACGGCGTCGAGCTGGTCGCCATCGGCAACGGCACCGCCAGCCGGGAGACCGACAAGCTCGCCGGTGACCTGATCAAGCAGCATCCGGAGCTGAAGCTGACCAAGGTGGTGGTCTCCGAGGCGGGCGCGTCGGTCTACTCCGCCTCCGCGTACGCCTCCCAGGAGCTCCCCGGGCTCGACGTCTCGCTGCGCGGTGCGGTCTCCATCGCGCGCCGCCTTCAGGACCCCTTGGCCGAGCTGGTGAAGATCGACCCGCGGTCGATCGGCGTCGGGCAGTACCAGCACGACCTGTCCGAGGTGAAGCTGTCCCGCTCCCTCGACGCGGTCGTCGAGGACTGCGTCAACGCGGTCGGCGTCGACGTCAACACCGCCTCCGCCCCGCTGCTCACCCGGGTCTCCGGCATCGGCGCCGGGCTGGCCGAGAACATCGTGCTGCACCGGGACGCCAACGGACCGTTCCGCACCCGTACCGAGCTGAGGAAGGTGCCCCGGCTCGGGCCGAAGGCGTTCGAGCAGTGCGCCGGCTTCCTGCGCATCCCCGGCGGCGACGACCCGCTCGACTCCTCCAGCGTGCACCCCGAGGCGTACCCGGTGGTGCGGCGGATCCTCGCCCACACCGGCCAGGACCTGCGCGCGCTGATCGGGAAGTCGGCCATCCTGCGCGGGCTCCGGGCGACCGAGTTCGTCGACGACACCTTCGGCCTGCCCACCGTCACCGACATCCTCGCCGAGCTGGAGAAGCCCGGCCGCGACCCGCGCCCAGAGTTCCGCACCGCCACCTTCGCGGAGGGGGTGGAGAAGATCAGCGACCTCACGCCGGGCATGGTGCTGGAGGGCGTGGTCACCAACGTGGCCGCGTTCGGCGCGTTCGTCGACGTCGGGGTGCACCAGGACGGCCTGGTACACGTCTCGGCCCTGTCGCACACCTTCGTCAAGGACCCGCGCGACGTGGTGAAGTCCGGCGACGTGGTGCGGGTCCGGGTGCTCGACGTCGACGTGCCCCGCAAGCGGATCTCGCTGACCCTGCGGCTGGAGGACGAGGCCCCGGCCGGACGCCCGCAGGGCGGCGACGGGCGCCGCGAGCGCGGCGGCCAGGGCGGCGGTCAGCGCGGCGGCCGCGGCGACGATCGGCGCGGTCACGGTCAGGGGGGCCGCGGCCAGGGTGGCGGCGGACCGCGCGGTGGCCAGGGCGGCGGTGGCCAGGGCGGCGGCGGTCAGCGCGGCGGCGGCGAGCGCGGTGACCGGGGCGGCTTGCGCGGCGGGCCGCAGCGGCAGGGGCGCGGCGGGGGCACGCCGGCACCGGCCAACGACGCCATGGCGGACGCGCTGCGCCGCGCCGGGCTGGCCTGAGATCACGCCGCACTGTCGAGCTGACGTCACGAACGACTCGGCTCGACAGCGCACCCCGCCTCAGGGCCGACCCGGCGCCGATCCGCGCACCTTTCGGTTTTTGGCGAGTTGCCGTTCGACTCGAACGGCAACTCGCCAAGATTCCGAGTCGCAGCCCTGTGCCGGCGTGAGGCAGTGGTGCTGGTGCCTCCGCCACCAGCGCGATGGGCGAACTGAGCGCGTACCCTCGCGGGCGTGGGTGGGGACGACGGCCTGGAGTGGCGGGAGCGACAGCGCCGCACGGCGCGGGCCCACGCGGCGGCCGACGCCCGGCAGCGCGCCGCCGAGCAGGCGGAGGCCGCGGAGCTGGTGGCCCGCTTCGCCGCCGAGGCGCTCCGGCGCGGGCTGCGCACCGAGCGGCTGACGGCGGTCGGCTACGACGGCCGGGGCCGGTACCGCACCCGGATCACCGGCTGGTACGTGGATCGGGCGCACAGCCGCGCCGTCGACACCGAGGGCCGCTTCTACCTGCTCGCCGTGCCGCCGAGCCTGCGGTCGCGGCTGTTCGGCGCCGACCCGGACCCCGCGCCGCCGCCGCTGGTGGTCGGGCGGGGCGGCCGGGACGGTGAGTCGGTGCCCCTGGCGGCGCTGCTCAGCCTGCGTCTCGAGGCGGGCGACGACTGGCGCTGACCCGCGCCGGCCGTACGGCCCGCTGCCGCGGCAGGCTGCGCGTGGACCGTCGCTCCACCCGTCGCCACCAGCAGAGCTGCACGACCAGGGTGAGCAAACCGGCCAGCACGATGGCGGCGAGGTTGATCACGAGCTGGAGGGCCGAGCCCGCGGCCTCGTGCCAGACGCCGTAGGCCGCCGCGACCGCCACGTTCGCCGCCGCCGGCACGGTGGTCACCGAGATCAGCACGCCGACCAGGGAGCCGGACTTCTTCGAGGTCAGCGAGAGCATGCCGGCGACCCCGGCGAGCAGGCCGACCACCCAGGAGAGCGCGTCCGGGCGCCAGATGAAGTCGGTGAGCGGCCGGTCGGCCAGCAGCATGTCCCGGCTGACCAGCCCGGCGGCGGTGAGCGCCCAGGTGCTCAGCACCGTGACCAGCATGGCGGCGAGGAAGCCGACCACCAGCGCCTGCACCGACCGGCCGATGATGCGCGGCTGCCGGCGCAGCAGCGCCACGCACAGCGCGGCGAGCGGGCCGAACTCCGGGCCGACCACCATGGCGCCGACGATCAGGATGGGCTGGTCGAGCAGCACGCCGATGCCGGCGATCATGGTGGCGACGATGATCAGCGCGAGGAAGGTGCCGGTGAGCACCGTCTGCTCCCCGGTCTTCGCGGCGATCTCGTCCCAGACCACGGCGTCCTCGCCGTGCCCGGGGGCGTCCTCCGCCGCCTTGTCCGCCGCCGCGGACAGGGTCAGCTCCACGTCGTCCGCGGCGATCGCCCCGTGCGCCTCGACGCCCAACTCCTGGAGCCTGCGCAGCACGCCGTCGGCGCTCTCCCGCACCACGTCGCAGGTGACGTAGTCACCGGCCGGCTGGCGGGCGGCCCCGGCCAGCACAACGAGGTGGGTGACGCCAGGGTCGGCCGCCAGCAGGTCGACGACCGCGCTCGACTGGTCCTGGGGCGCGATCACCCTCAGGTGCAGCACCGGCCACCTCCCCTGATTCGGCGGCCCAGCACCGCCGGCCGCCGAACTCTACTCGTCCCGCCGCCGCTCAGGAGGTGCCTGAGGCGCCGGACAGGATCAGGTCGGGGCGGTGTGCGGCATCACCTAAATGCCTCCTTGTCCGTTTTACCGGCCGTGACCAGTCGCAGCGATCACCGTTACCGACACCTCCAGCCGGAGGCCCGATGAGCAGCCGCATATACCTGTCTCCGCCCGACGTCGGCCCCCTGGAGGAGTCGTACGTTCTCCAGTCGCTCCGCTCCGGTTGGGTCGCCCCCCTCGGTCCGGAGGTCGAGGCGTTCGAGCGAGAGATCGCCGACCGGGTCGGGACCGCGCACGCCCTGGCCGTCAACTCCGGCACGTCCGCCCTCCACCTGGCGCTCCTGTCCCTGGGGGCAGGGCCGGGCACCGTGGTGGTCGCGCCGACGATGACCTTCGTCGCCACCGCCAACGCCGCGGTCTACACCGGCGCCGAGCCCGTCTTCGTCGACTGTGAGCAGGCGGACGGCAACATGGACGTGCCCGCGCTGGAGCAGATGCTGCACCGGCTGGGCCGGGCCGGCGAGAGGGTCGTCGCGGTGCTCGTCGCGGACATGTTCGGCAGCTGCGCCGGATACGACGAACTGCTGCCGGTCTGCGCCGCGGCCGGGGTGCCGGTCGTGGAGGATGCGGCGCAGGCCTTGGGTGCGACGTACCACGGGCGTCCGGCCGCCTCGTTCGGTCGGCTCGGCGCCCTGTCGTTCAACGGCAACAAGATCATCACTACCTCCGGCGGCGGCATGCTGGTCTCCGACGACGCCACGCTGATCGCCCGCTGCCGCCACCTTGCCACCCAGGCACGCGAACCCGTGGCCCACTACGAACACGCGGACGTCGGCTACAACTACCGGCTGAGCAACCTGCTCGCCGCGCTCGGGCGGGCCCAGCTACGCCGGCTGGACGGGATGATGCGCCGCCGGCGGCTGATCCGGGAGCGGTACGCCAAGCTCTTCTCCACCGTCCCGGGCGTACGCCTGCTGGCGGACGGCGACGAGGGGTCGAACTGCTGGCTGACCAGCATCGTGGTCGACCCGGACCGGTCGGGGTGGCGGGCGGGAGAGCTCGCCACACACCTCGGCGCGCAGGACATCGAGACCCGGCCGATGTGGAAGCCCATGCACCTGCAGCCGGTCTTCGCGGGTTGCCGGGCGGTGGTCACCGGAGCGGCGGAGAACCTGTTCGCGCAGGGCCTCACGCTGCCCAGCGGTTCCGTCCTCGACGACCGCCGCATGGGGCGTGTCGTCGGCACCATCGAAGAGTTCCTGGACCGCCGATGACGATGGACTTCACGGTGAGCGGTCCGGAGGTGGCTTCGGCGCTCGTCGACGCCGCCTGCCCCGATGTCTACTTCACCTCCGGCTACGGTCGTGCCGCCGCCGTCGCGGAGGCGGGCACCTGGCGGATGGGGCACTGGCAGGACCACATCCTCATCCCCTACGTGATGCGGCCAATCGACGGGGAGTGCGTCGACGCGGCCAGTCCGTACGGGTACGCGGGCATCCACATGGCCTCGAGCTGCTTCCCCGCAGACCTCGCCCGCTTTTGGTCGCTGGCTCTCAAGCGCTGGCGGGAGCTGGGGATGATCAGCCTGTTCCTCCGTTTCTCGCCGCTGGACCCGGACGCGCTGGCGGTAGTGCAGCGCCTGGCGACGGTCGAGCTGACCCGGCGGGGCGACACCATCGCCGTGTGGGTGGACCAGGGCGCTGGCCAGGTCTGGGACGGCATGCAGGGCCGATCCCGCACGGCGGTCCGCAAGGCGTGGGCCACCGGCATGGACGCGACGATCCGGCCCGCCGGCCCGGACGACGTGGCACCCGGCTCGCCGTTCCGTCGCCGGTACGAGGAGACCATGACCCGCCTGGGCAGCGCGCCCGGCTACTTCTTCCCGGACGCCTACTACCGGGAACTGGTGGACGGCCTGGGCAAGGAGCTGCACATCGCCGAGGTGCGCCGTCCCGACGGGGAGGTGGCCGCCGCCGCACTGGTGCTGCGGCACCGGGACCGCGCGCACTACCACCTCGCCGGATCGGAACCGGAGAGCGCCCGGCAGGGAGCGAACAACCTGCTGGTCTGGACGATCCTCGAGTGGGCCGCGGAGAGCGGCTGCGCGACCGTCCACCTGGGCGGAGGGGTCCGCGCGGACGACGGCTTGTTCCAGTTCAAGCGCTCGTTCGGCGGCGAGCGGACCGCGTTCTGGACCGGCACGGTGATCATCGATCCGGGCAGGTATGACCTGCTCGTGCGCCGTCATGCCGAGGCCACCGGACGGACCACCGGCGAGATCAGCTGCTCAGGCTTCTTCCCGGCGTACCGCGCGAGGTGATCGGGATGTCCAGAACCTGGCAGCGGGCCGCGGAGCGGTTCACCGACACCGTGGGCGCCGCGCTCATCCTCGTGGTCACCGCAGGAACTCCCGGCTCCGGGCGGCGCCGCAACGACGGGAACCGGAATCGACTGATCCGAACATCCGTGCCAACCTGGTCCCGGAATTTCCCAAAAGGCCCTAAAAGCCGCAAAACATCCGATAGAACTGAGCCGCTGCGCATCCTGGCCTCGGTCCCGACGGGCCTGAACGGGCGCGGCGGAGAGTCGATGCCGCCCGGCGGCGAGAAATGGAGCTAGTGGTGGTACCGGCCTCACGCGCGAAAAGGGTCATGGACGTCGTCGGCGCGGCACTGCTTCTCGTGCTGTTCAGCCCCGTCATCGCCGTGATCGCACTGGCGATCCTGATGACGTCGGGAGGGCCGGTGCTGTTCCGTCAGGTACGGCCCGGGCTGCACGGGGAGCCGTTCACCCTCCACAAGTTCCGCACCATGCGGGACCCCCGCCCCGACGAGGAGGCCTGGACCACCGACGAGGCGCGGACCACCCGCCTCGGGCGGTTCCTGCGCCGCACCAGCCTGGACGAACTGCCCGAGCTGACCCTGGTGCTCACCGGGCGGATGAGCCTCGTCGGCCCCCGGCCGCTGGTCATGGAGTACCTGCCGCGGTACAGCGCACACCATGCCCGCCGGCACGACGTGCGTCCCGGCATCACCGGGCTGACGCAGGTCAGCGGGCGCCGATCGCTGACCTTCGGCCAGCGGCTCGACCTAGACGTGTCCTACCTCGACAACTGGTCGCTCTGGCTCGACCTGAAGATCCTGCTTCGTACCATGGCGGAACCGTTCCGGCGCGGCGAGATCGTCGGCCAGACTCCGGCTGAGGTGGATGACATCGGCCTGGTGCCGCCGGTACTGGAGCGGGTCCGGTGAATGCGACGGACCGTTGGGAGTACGGGTCCGTCTTCCCACAGCTCATCCCCACGGGGGATCCCCGGACGGGGCTGCCGCCGATGCGCCTGTACGGCTCCGGCCGTCAGGCGCTGCGCGCGCTGATCGAGTTCGGCCGGCGGGACCGAGGCTGGACAGCGGTGCACCTTCCCGCGTACTACTGCCCCGAGGTCGTGGAGAGTGTCACCGGCCTGCTGCCGATCCGGCGGTACGACGCCGGACCCGTGGGTCAGCAGGAGTCGCCGGACGCCGGTCCGACCGAGGTGGTGGTCGTGGTCGCCTACTTCGGTGCGCAGCCCACTCTCCCGGTCACCCAGGCCGAGGTGATCGTGGACCTCACCCACGACCCGACTGCGCCGTGGGCCGACCAGCTCGCCGCCGACTTCCTCTTCGCGTCGCTCCGCAAGACCCTGCCGCTGCCCGACGGAGGCGCGGTCTGGTCCCACCAGCGACGGCCTCTGCCGCCGGCCGCAGCGGCCGATCCCGAACACCTGGCCAACGCCGGCAGAAGCCTGGCAGCGATGTGCCTCAAACGGGCCTATCTGGATGGCGTGTCCATCGACAAGGCGACCTACCTGACGCTCATGGCGGAGGCCGAGGCGGGTCTGCGGTCGACCATCGTCAGCGCCATCTCGGACTACTCGCGCCAGGTGCTGCCCGTCCTCCCCATCGCCGAGCTGCGCCACCGCCGGATCGCCAATTCGGTCCACCTCGCCGCCGCCCTGGATGACCGGCCCGGGGTGACCGTGCACGGTCGGACCTTCGGTGTCGTCCTCGAGTTCGACACTCCGCAACGCCGGGACGCCGTCCGTGCGGGGCTGATCGCCCGCAACATCTACCCGGCCGTGCTCTGGACGCTCCCGTCGCAGGCGACGCCCAGCCGCCAGCTGAACCTGTCCCGCCGGATGCTCTACCTGCACACCGACATCCGGTGGCGGGACGCGGACCTGAACCGCGTCGCCGCCACGGTCCGCGCGCTGTGCGACGAGCCGGCCGACCCGCCCGCCCCGGGTCCGACACCCCGCCTCGCCACTGACACCGCCGGAGCGCTGCGGTGACGGGACGGATCGGGTGAGGCCCGTCCCGCACGGCGTCTCGGCCGCCGGCGGAACATCGTTCGCCGCCACGCCACCGTCCGCGGCGACGACGGGAGCCGGCCGGCGGTCCTCGCTGGTGACCGCCAGCCACCTGGTCGCCGGACAGCTGATCACCGGTGCCGCGAGCCTTGCGGTGAACGCGATGTCGGCACGCGCCATGGGTCCCACCGGTCGGGGCAGTTTCGGACTGCTACTCCAGGTCACCTACCTGGCCAATTTGATCGCGATGGCCGGTACCGACAAGTCTTATCTGGCGACCGTGCCGCTGCGGCGCAGCGCCCGTGGCGCCGCGGCGGACGCGCTACGGCTGGTGGTACCGCCGGCCCTGCTGGTGTTGTCGGCGGCCGCGCCTATCGTGTACGCGTTGGGCAGCGGCACGCCGGCCGGCGGCCTGGCAACCGTCGCCAGCTGCCTCGTCACCGGCGTCACGGTACTCACGGCGGCGACCCTGCGCACCGGCGCGGCGGCCGCCGGCATGCTGCGTCCATACGTGGTCTCCACGGTAGTCGGTCAATCCGCCCTGGTCGCGATGGCGATGCTGCTCGCGATGGCCAAGATCGACACACCACAGCTCTGGTTGCTCGCCTACGGTGTCGCGCTGGGCGCCGGACCGGCGGTCGCCTGGGTGATGCTGCGTCGGATCCCCGCCATGGACGAGCCACCGCACGATCTGGGCCCGGCCCGCCGTCTCGGTCTGCGGCTGCTACCAGCCACCATCGCCGGACTGGTGATGCTGCGCGCCGACCGGCTGTTGCTGCCCTGGCTCGGCTCCTACGAACAGCTCGGGCTCTACATCGTCGTCGCCACGGTCGCGGAGTTCGCAATCTGGCCGGTGATCAGCTGGACCGACGCCCAGTCGCCGAGCTGGCACCAACGCCACCTCGCTGGCGACCTGCGACGGACCGGCCCGCTGCTCATGGCCGCCGGGTACGGCGTGCTGGCCGGGCTCGCCCTGCTGGCCGCCGGCCGGCTGTTGGTGGTGCCGGTGTTCGGCGAGGAGTACCGGGCGTCGGTCGGACTGCTGGTGCCGCTGGCCGCGGCGGCAGCCTGCTACAGCGTCAGCCGGGTGGCCATCGGACTCGGGGTGGCGGCGGGGCGGGCCCGGGGCGCCCTGATCGCGGACGTGCCCGCCATGGCGGTCGCCCTCGTCGCCTACCTCCTCCTCATCCCCCGCTACGGGGCCCTGGGAGCGGCGGTCGGTTCCGCGGTCGCGTACGGCGTCGGCGCTGTCCTCGCGGTCTGCGCATGCGCCAGGGAACCCCGCCGGACGACCGCCACAGCAGCACAGCCGTCCCGCACCGATGACCGACGGCCGGCCTCCTCGGCCGCGCCCGACTGACCACTGGAGGCGAGAACGATGCCGTCAGTCACCCGCCCACGCCGTCCGGACACCCTGTTCGACACCGGTACGCCCGCCCTGTCGGTCCCGGGTCAGCGGGCCGCCGGCACTAAGGCCCGGTTCTCCGTCACGCTACTGACCCTGCTGTTCGTGTTAGCACTCGCCGGACGCTTCTCCCTCGATCGGGCCGGGCTCCCCACGTACGGCGTGCACGATCCCCGCATTCCCGCTTACGCCCTGCTGCTGCTGATGGTGCTGCTCTGGCAGGTTGACCGGTCCGCACACGGCTTGGCGCGGCCGTGGCCCCGGGTCTTCGCACTGTTCAGCATGCTGATCGCGCTACAGCTCACCGCCGCATTCTGGGCCCCGGACGGAGCCCGGCTGCAGAAAGCCGGCTGGGACCTGATTGCCCTCTGGCTCCTCGTGCTTGTCGCCACCGTGCTGGCCGCCGCCGACCCGCAGCGGGCGGCCCGCACGCTCCTCGTCCTGATGCTGGTCGCCGCGCTGGTCTACGCACTCGGCGCGCTCGCCGCTGGCCCGCAAGGACAGGGAAGGTACTCCGCCTTCGGTGGCGGTCCGAACGTCTTCGTCCGCGTGATCTCGCTGGGGATCATCGCCTCGATCGGGCTGTCGGTCGTCTGGCGTCGGTGGTGGCTGCTGCTGCCAATACCCCTGCTGGTCGCCGCTGCGGTGCTCTCCGGATCACGGGGCGGGCTGATCGCCCTGGTCGGCGCCGGGACGGCGTACTTCGTCGTCTTCGCCCGCCGACGGCTCAGCATCCTGCTCGGCACCCTCGTGGCCGGCGGGCTGGGCATCTGGGCTGTCTCTTACGTCGTGGACACCTGGTTCGCCACCGTCGTCGAGAACCGCTACTCCAGCACGGGCATCCAACGCAGTGACTTCTCCGCCCGGCCGGAACTGCTCCAGTCGGCCTGGCGGATCTTCCTCGACCATCCCCTCATGGGCGGCGGCCTGGACAGCTTCTACGCGACGGTCGGCATCGGCTACCCGCACAACTACCTGGCCGGACTGGCCGCCGAGTCCGGGCTGCCCGCCCTCATCCTGATCGGATTCACGGCCGCGTGCTGGTGGCGGGACGGTCGACCCTGGACATCGATCCCCAAGGACCAGCTCACCTGCGCCGTGGGGGCCATCTACGTGCTGATCGCCGCCATGTTCTCGGGTGACTACTTCGACACCCGATTCTGCTGGATCCTCGCCGTCATCGCCGTCCTCCGCCCCGGACCCAGACCTGACCACCCCGGACAGATAAAGGAGGCCGCACCGTGGCAGAGCACCGTCCGGCGGCACGCCGAGTTCTCATCCTGAACCACTACGCCAAGCCGCTCACGCACGCTGGTGGTACCCGGCACGTGGAGCTCTTCGGCCGGCTCCGGGGTTGGGACTGGGCGATCATCATCGCTGGTGTCGACCACATCTCCAAGCGGGCGTACGTCCCGGACGACCCGCACTTCATCGCCGTGCCAGTCACCAGATACACCCGCAACAACCATCGTCGGGTGTTGAGCTGGTTCAGCTACGCCCGCAACGCTCTGGTCGCCGCGTTGCGGCAACCGCGACCCGACGTCGTGTACGCCTCGTCCCCGCACATCCTGGCCCCGGTCGCCGGATGGGCGGTGGCGCGGCTGCGGCGGGCGAAGTTCGTGCTGGAGATCCGCGACCTGTGGCCGGAGGCCATGGTCAGTACGGGATATCTGCGGTCGGGGTCACTGGTCCACCGTGCGTTGCGGTTCCTGGAGCTCTGGCTGTATCGCCGGGCCGACCGGATCGTGATGGTCGCTGACGGCTGGCGTTCATACCTCACCTCGCGGGGAGTCGACGAGTCGAAACTCGGATGGGTCAGTAACAGCGCCGAGCCGGCGGATTTCGATCTCAGGCCCGACCTGTACCAGCCGCTTCGCGACCGCGTACCGGTACGGGGACGGCTCATCGTGTTCGCCGGAGCGCACGGACCGATCAACGGTCTCGACAAGCTGCTGGACGCCGCCACCGAGCTACCCGAGCACACCTTCGTCCTGATCGGCGATGGGCACGACAAACGTGAGCTGGTTCAGCGGGCCAGTGCGGCAGGCCTGACCAACGTGCGATTCCTCGATCCAGTACCGAAGCAGGAGTTGCAGGCCATCCTCGGCGGCGCGGACATCGGGGTTCACGTCCTCGCCTACAGCCCGGTGTACCGGCTGGGAGCCAGTCCCAACAAGCTCTACGACTACCTGGCCGCGGGGTTGCCGGTGCTGAACAACTGCCCCGGCGAGCCCGAGGACATCCTGCTGACCAGCGATTCCGGCCTCACCGTGGACAGCGGCAAGATCGCCGCCGGGCTGCGCAAGCTCGCCGAACTGGACGACGCGGCCCTCGTCGAGATGGGCCGTCGCGGCCGCCGCTTCATCCAGGAGCACCGTTCCCGTGAGGTCATGTCGGCTCGCCTCCAGCGGCTGCTCGACGACGTGGTGGCGACATCCCGGCGATCCCCCCACCGACCTGCCGGGCCACCGCTCGCAGCCGAGGAAGCGCCGGCAGGCCACGCACCGCCGCAATGACGGTTCACCAGCGGCCGGGGCAACGACAGCCGCTGGGCCCACGATGCCGACATGTGAGTAGCACCAAATATAGGGCGTTTGTCCGTAACACACCGTTGATTATCTTTTGGCCGAATAGAACTGGGGGAAGCCGGTTCACCGCCAGCACTCCACACGGGCACCACGAATGGGGAATCGCCATGCCGCACAGCGCCACCACCGCACTCGTCACCGCGGAGGGCAATCGACGCCGCCGGGACTGGCGGCGCAGGGTCAGCTACCTCGCCGCCGACGTCACGACGTGGGTCGGCGGATTCCTCATCGCCGCCTCGACCCGACAGGAGTTCGACCTGACGGTGGACCAGGCCCGGCGGATGGCTGCGGTCGGCGTGACGGCCGGCCTGCTCCACCTCGGGCTGGGCGTGCTGCGCCGGGTCTGGTCCGGCCGGCATCCCCTGGGCAGCCTCCAGGAGGTCCGCGGCCTGGCCGGCACCACCGCGGCCACCGCCGCGCTCGTGCTGTTCGGACTGCTCGCCTCCGGCGAGCGGCCGGTCCCGGCGAGCACTCCCATCGCCGGTGGAGCGATGGCTCTGCTGCTGATGCTCGGCCTTCGGACCGCCTACCGGCACCGCCGGGACCGGGCGCTGCGACCGGACGCCGTCGCCGCGAGCCGGGTGCTGCTCTTTGGCGCCGGCTCTGCCGGCGAGGGCCTGCTGCGGGCGATGATGACCGACCCGAGGAGCAGATACCTCCCGGTCGGGCTCCTCGACGACGACCCGGACAAGCGAGATCTGCACGTCGAGGGGGTCCGGGTGCTCGGCGGGCGGCACAACGTCAGCGACACGGTGCGGCGCACCCGGGCCAGCACCGTCATCTTCTCGGTCGCCAACGCGGACGCCACGCTGATCCGGCAGATCCGGGAAGCCACGCTGCAGGCCGGGGCGGCGTTCAAGGTGGTCCCCCCGGTGCGCGAGTTGGTCAACCACCGGATCACCGTGAACGACGTGCGGGACCTGCAGATCAGCGACCTGCTCGGCCGCCGGCACGTGGTCAGCGACCTGACGCTGGACCACGACGGGCTGCGGGGACACCGAATCCTGGTCACCGGCGCGGGCGGGTCGATCGGTTCGGAGCTCTGCCGGCAGATCATGCGGGCCGACCCGGGCGAGCTCATGATGCTGGACCGGGACGAGTCGGCGCTGCACGCCCTGCAGATGTCCCTGGCCGGCCGGGCCCTGCTCGACAGTCCCGACCTGATCCTCGCCGACCTGCGCGACGACGAGGCGATCCGGCGGATCTTCCAGGAGCGGCGGCCGGAGATCGTCTTCCACGCGGCGGCGCTCAAGCACCTCACGCTCCTTCAGCGGCACCCGGGCGAGGCGGTCAAGACGAACGTGTGGGGCACCCTGAACGTGCTCGACGCCTGCCGGGACGTGGCCCGGTTCGTGAACATCTCCACCGACAAGGCGGCCGACCCGATCAGCGTGCTCGGCTACTCGAAGCGGATCACCGAGCGGTTGACGGCGCACGCCGGCGCGAACCACCCCGGCACGTTCCTGAGCGTGCGCTTCGGCAACGTGCTGAGCAGCCGCGGGTCGGTGGTGACGGCCTTCCAGCGCCAGATCGAGGCCGGACTGCCGGTGACCGTCACCCATCCCGACGTGACCCGCTACCTGATGACCGTCCAGGAGGCGGTGCAGCTGGTCCTCCAGGCCGCCGCCATCGGCCGCGACGGTGAGGCGCTCGTGCTGGACATGGGTGAGCCGGTCCGCATCCAGGACCTGGCCCGGGAGATGATCGACCGGGCCCAGAATCCCACCCCGATCGTCTTCACCGGGCTCCGGCCGGGCGAGAAGCTGCACGAGGACCTGCTCGGCACCGGTGAGGTCGACGTCCGGCCGCTGCACCCGCTGATCTCCCACGTGCCGGTGCCGGTGCTGGACCCGATCGACGTGGCTGGGCTGGATCCGTTCGATGACCCGCAGAAGGTCATCGCGCACCTCGCCCAGCTGTGTGACCGGGCGTTCGACCCGGCGGACGACCGGCCGCTCGACGTCGAGCTGTCCCACTGACCCGATCCGCGCGGCCCGCCTCGACACCGGGGCGGGCCGCCTCGCGTCCGCGACCAGCGTCTGCCGGCGCGCCTGCCCGTACGCCCGGCCGACCGGCTCCGGATGTGGTGAGCTGTACGGGTGGCGGGGCTGGGTCTGGTGCTGCACCCCACCCGGGATGTCTCCGAGGTGGTCGGGATCATCGAGCGGTGGGCGTCGCGCCACCGCAAGACGCTGCTGGTCCGGGCCGAGGACGAGCACCGGGTGCCGTCCTGCGTCGAGCCGGTCCCCGCCGACGAGTTGGCCGTCCGCGCCGACGCCCTGATCAGCATCGGCGGCGACGGCACCATGTTGGGCGCGCTGCGCCTGGCGGTGCGCGACCCGAAGCCGGTGCTCGGCGTGCACCTGGGCCGGCTCGGTTTTCTCGTGGAGGTGGAGCCGCCGGACCTGCCGAACGCGCTGAGCCGGCTGCTGGCGAAGGACTTCACCATCGAGTCGCACGCCTGCCTCGCCTGCGACGTGTGCGGCGACGACGTGGTGGCCTTCAACGACATCGCGCTGGTCCGCCAGCCCGGCTCCGGGTTCGTCACCGCCAGCCTGGCCGTGGACGGCCAGCGGTACGGCTATTACCGCTGCGACGCGCTGGTGGTCAGCACGCCGACCGGCTCGACCGCGTACAGCTACGCGGCGGGCGGGCCGCTGATCTCGCCGGCGGCGGACGCCGTGGTGGTGACCCCGTCGGCGCCGATGGCGGGCATCTCCCGGGCGGTGGTGCTCGCCCCGGAGGAGAGCATCCGGCTGGACCTCCAGCCGCACTCGGCGGCGGTCGCCGTCGAGATGGACGGGCTGGTCATCAAGGAGGCGGCGACCGAGGGGGCGGTGCAGATCCGCTACCGCCGGGACGCCGGCCGGGTGGTCCGCTTCGACCCGCGGCGCTACCAGGAGCGCAACCAGTTGAAGCTGAGCCTGCTCGACCTGCCGTTCCTGCCCGACCAGCTCCGCGAGCTGCTCCCCGAGGAGCTGCGGCGGGAGCGCGACCAGCGGGAGCTGGATCCGCCCTGCTGACCGGCCCGGTCAGGCCTGCGTGAGCACCTCGGAGACCAGCGCCCTCGCCTCCTCCTGGATCCGGGTGAGGTGCTCCGGGCCCTGGAACGACTCGGCGTAGATCTTGTAGACGTCCTCGGTGCCGGACGGCCGGGCCGCGAACCAGCCCGACGCGGTGGTCACCTTGAGCCCGCCGATCGACGCCCCGTTGCCCGGCGCCGTGGTAAGGGTGGCGGTGATCGGCTCGCCGGCCAGTTCGGTCGCGGTCACCTGCTCGGGCGACAGCTTGGCCAGCACCGCCTTCTCCTCGCGGCTGGCCGGGGCGTCGATCCGGGCGTACGCGGGCGCGCCGAAGCGCTCGGCCAGCTCGGCCCAGTGCTCGCTCGGTGTCTTCCCGGTGGTCGCGACGATCTCCGAGGCGAGCAGGCAGAGCAGGATGCCGTCCTTGTCGGTGGTCCAGGTGCTCCCGTCGCGGCGCAGGAAGGACGCGCCGGCGCTCTCCTCGCCGCCGAAGCCGACCGCCCCGTCGAGCAGGCCGGGCACGAACCACTTGAAGCCGACCGGCACCTCCAACAGGGGGCGGCCCAGGTCGGCGGCGACCCGGTCGATCATCGAGGACGAGACCAGGGTCTTGCCGACGGCCGCCGCCGGCCCCCACTGCTCGCGGGTGCGGAAGAGGTGGCCGATGGCCACGGCCAGGTAGTGGTTGGGGTTCATCAGGCCGCCGTCGGGCGTGACGATGCCGTGCCGGTCGGCGTCGGCGTCGTTGCCGGTGGAGACTCCGAACCGGTCGCGGGCCGCGATCAGCGAGGCCATGGCATTCGGCGAGGAGCAGTCCATCCGGATCTTGCCGTCGGAGTCCAGGGTCATGAACCGCCAGGTCGGGTCGACCGTCGGGTTGATCACCGTGAGGTCGAGGCGGTGCCGTTCGGCGATCTCCCCCCAGTAGGCCACGCTGGCCCCGCCCATCGGGTCGGCGCCGATGCGCACCCCGGCGTCCCGGATCGCGGCGATGTCCAGCACGGTGGGCAGGTCGTCGACGTAGCGGGCGAGGAAGTCGTACTCCCCGGTGGTGTCGGCGGCGCGCGCCCGCGCGTACGGGATGCGTTTCACCTCCTTGAGCCCGGCGGCGAGGATGGTGTTCGCGCGGTCCTGGATCCACGTCGTGACGTCGCTGTCGGCGGGCCCGCCGTGGGTGGGGTTGTACTTGAAGCCGCCGTCGTCCGGCGGGTTGTGCGACGGCGTGATGACGATGCCGTCGGCGAGCCCGGCGGTGCGGCCGCGGTTGTGGGTGAGGACGGCGTGCGACAGCGCCGGGGTGGGGGTGTAGCCGTCGCGGCTGTCCACCAGCACGGTGACGTCGTTGGCGGCGAGCACCTCCAGCGCGCTGGCCTCGGCCGGGGCGGAGAGCGCGTGGGTGTCGCGGGCGAGGAAGAGCGGGCCGTCCAGGCCCTGCTCCCGCCGGTAGTCGCAGAGCGCCTGGGTGACGGCGAGGATGTGGTCGGAGTTGAAGGCGTTGCGCAGGCTCGACCCGCGGTGCCCGGACGTGCCGAAGGAGACCTGCTGCGCCGGGTCGCTCGGATCGGGGTGCCCGGTGTAGTAGGCGGTGACCAGCCGGGGCACGTCGACCAGGTCGGCGGGCTCGGCGGGCTGGCCGGCACGGGGGTGGGCCACGGTGGGAACCTCCTGAGACGGTGCGGGTGGATCAGGCCTCGACGCGCTGGCCCTTGCCGATGACGACGATGCCGTTGTCGGAGACGGTGTACCGCTGGCGGTCCTTCTCCAGGTCGACGCCGATCTCGGCGCCCTCGGGAACGTAGACGTTCTTGTCCAGGATGGCCCGCCGCACCACCGCGTGCCGGCCGATCTCGACACCCTCCATGAGCACCGCGCCGTCGACGTGCGCCCAGGAGTGCACCTTCACCCGGGGGGCCACGATCGAGTTCTCCACCAGCGAGCCGGAGATCACCGAGCCGGGCGACACCATCGAGCTGACCGCGCGGCCGATTCGCTCGCCCCAGGCGTGCACGAACTTGGCCGGCGGGTACGGCGGCTGGTTGCTGTAGATCGGCCAGTCGAAGTTGTAGAGGTTGAACACCGGATGGACGTTGATGAGGTCCATGTGGGCGTCGTAGAACGAGTCGAGGGTCCCCACGTCCCGCCAGTAGCCGCGGTCCCGGTCGGTGCTGCCCGGCACCTCGTTGTCCTTGAAGTCGTAGACGTTGGCCTCGCCCCGCTCGACCAGCATCGGGATGATGCTGCCGCCCATGTCGTGCTTGCTGGTCTTGTCCTCGGCGTCGCGTTCGACGGCCTCGCAGAGCGCCTTGGTGCTGAAGACGTAGTTGCCCATGGAGGCGTAGATCTGGTCGGGCGCGTCGGGGAGCCCCACGGCGTCGGTGGGCTTCTCGCGGAACGCCCGGATCCGCCGGCCGTCCTCGCCGACCTCGATGACGCCGAACTGGTCGGCCGTCGACAGGGGCTGCCGGATGCCGGCCACGGTCACCCCGGCGCCGGAGGCGATGTGGTCCTCCACCATCTGCCGCGGGTCCATCCGGTAGATGTGGTCGGCACCGAAGACGATCACGTGGTCGGGCTGCTCGTCGTTGATGAGGTTGAAGCTCTGGTAGATCGCGTCGGCCGAGCCGGCGAACCACCACGGGCCGCGGCGCTGCTGCGCCGGCACCGGGGTGACGTAGTTGCCGAGCATCGTCGACATCCGCCAGGTCTGGGTGATGTGGCGGTCCAGCGAGTGGGACTTGTACTGGGTCAGCACGACGATCTTGAGATAGCCGGCGTTCGCCAGGTTCGAGAGGACGAAGTCGACCATGCGGTACATCCCGCCGAAGGGGACGGCGGGCTTCGCGCGGTCGGTGGTGAGGGGCATCAGGCGCTTGCCCTCCCCGCCGGCCAGGACGATCGCGAGCACCTTGGCAGCCATGCTCAGACGCTATCCATACCGCTCCGACTTCACCACTCGTACGGGCACGTTTCCGCACCCGGTGCGGGGCGGGAAAGCACGCTAGGGTGCCGGGCATGAGCGATTCCGCACGGCTGCGCGTCGACCTGCTCACCCGGGAGTACCCGCCGGAGGTCTACGGCGGCGCCGGGGTGCACGTCGAGTACCTCGCGCGCGAGCTGCGCCGACTGGCCGACCTGCGGGTGCACTGCTTCGGCGCGCCCCGCGACGAGCCGGGCGTCACGGCGTACGCGGAGCCGGCGGCGCTGGCCGGCGCGAACGCCGCGCTGCGCACCATGGGCGTCGACCTGGAGATGGCCGCCGGCGCTGCCGGCACCGACGTGGTGCACAGCCACACCTGGTACGCCAACCTGGCCGGGCACACCGCGAAGCTGCTGCACGGGGTGCCGCACGTGGTGACCGCGCACAGCCTGGAGCCGCTGCGCCCGTGGAAGGCCGAGCAGCTCGGTGGCGGCTACGCACTCTCGTCGTGGTGCGAGCGGATCGCGTTCGAGGCCGCCGACGCCGTGATCGCGGTGAGCGAGGGCATGCGGCGGGACGTGCTGACCGCGTACCCGGAGGTCAACCCCGACCGGGTGCGGGTCGTCTACAACGGCATCGACACGGCGCAGTACGCCCCGGACCGCGGCACCGACGTGGTGGACCGGCTGGGCATCGACCCGGCCCGCCCCAGTGTGGTCTACGTCGGCCGGATCACCCGGCAGAAGGGCCTGCCGTACCTGCTGCGGGCCGCCCGGGAGCTGCCCGCCGACACCCAGCTCGTGCTGCTGGCCGGCGCCCCCGACACACCGGAGCTCGCCGCCGAGGTGGAGGGCCTGGTGGCCGAGCTGCGGGCCAGCCGCTCGGGGGTGGTGTGGATCGCCGAGATGCTGCCCAAGCACGAGGTGATCCAGGTGCTCACCCACGCCACCATCTTCGTCTGCCCGTCCGTCTACGAGCCGATGGGCATCGTCAACCTGGAGGCGATGGCCTGCGAGACGGCCGTGGTCGCCACCGCCACCGGCGGCATCCCCGAGGTGGTCGCCGACGGCGAGACCGGGCTGCTGGTCCCGATCGAGCAGGCCGGCGACGGCAGCGGCCGGCCGCTGGACCCGGAGCGCTTCGTGGCCGACCTGGCGGCGACGATCAACGACCTGCTGGCCGATGAGAAGCGGACGGAGAAGTTCGGTCTCGCCGGCCGCCGCCGGGCCGTCGAACACTTCTCCTGGGACACCATCGCGCAGCGGACGATGGAGGTGTACCGGTCGGTGGGCGCCGCCGGCTGACTTGAGCGCGAAGCGATCTCGGGCAGTAGGTTGAACCGGTGACTGGACGGTTCCCGATCGAAGACGTCTCCCCTGTCGTCGCCTGCGGTCGCTATCCGGCCAAGGCGGTGGTCGGCGAGATCGTGCCCGTGTCGGCCCGCGCCTACCGCGAGGGCCACGACGCGCTCGGGTGCGACGTGGTCTGGCTCGGACCGGACGGCGCCGCCCGCCCGTTCACCCGGATGCGCCCCGGTGAGCCCGGTCAGGACCGCTGGCACGCCACCATCCGCCCCGACGCGGTCGGCCTCTGGCGGTTCACCGTCGAGGCGTTTCAGGACCCGTACCTGACCTGGCAGAACGCCGTCACCAAGAAGGTCGCCGCCGGTCAGGGCCCGGCCGAGCTGACCAACGACCTGGCCGAGGGCGCCCGGGTGCTGGAAGCCGCCCTCGACCTCGTGCCGACCGCCGACCGGGAGCGGGTCCGGGCGGCGGTGACCGCGCTGCGCGACGAGGACGCGGAGCTGCCCCGCCGGGTCGGCCCGGCGCTCGACCTGGCCCCGCTGCTCTGGGACCACCCGGTCCGCGAGCTGGTCACCACCGGCGACGAGCACACCCTCTGGGTCGACCGGCCGCGCGCGCTCTTCTCCGCCTGGTACGAGTTCTTCCCCCGCTCCGAGGGCGCGATCTCCGCCACGGTCGACGCGCCCGCCCGGTCCGGCACCTTCGTCACCGCCCTGGAGCGCCTGCCGGGCGTCGCCGCCATGGGCTTCGACGTGCTCTACCTGCCGCCGATCCACCCGATCGGCCGGGTCAACCGCAAGGGCCCCAACAACGCGCTCACCGCCGGGCCGGACGACGTCGGCTCGCCGTGGGCGATCGGCGCCGCCGAGGGCGGCCACGACGCCATCCACCCCGACCTGGGTACGCCGGAGGACTTCCGCGACTTCGTCGCCGCCGCCGCCGAGCAGGGCCTGGAGGTTGCGATGGACCTGGCGTTGCAGTGCGCCCCGGACCACCCGTGGGTGACCGAGCACCCGGAGTGGTTCACCACCCGGGCCGACGGCAGCATCGCCTACGCGGAGAACCCGCCCAAGAAGTACCAGGACATCTACCCGCTGAACTTCGACAACGACCCGGAGGGCATCCGGGCGGAGATCCTGCGGGTGGTACGGCACTGGGTCGGCGAGGGGATCCGGATCTTCCGAGTGGACAACCCGCACACCAAGCCGTTCGACTTCTGGCACTGGCTGATCTGGGAGGTCAAGAAGGTCGACCCCGACGTGCTCTTCCTCGCCGAAGCGTTCACCCGCCCGGCGATCATGCACGGCCTCGGGAAGATCGGCTTCACCCAGTCGTACACCTATTTCACCTGGCGCACGTCCGCGGCGGAGATGCGGGAATACTGCGCGGAGCTGGTCGCGGCGGCCGACTACATGCGACCCAACTTCTGGCCCAACACGCCGGACATCCTGCACTCCTCGCTCCAGCACGGCGGCCCGCCGATGTTCAAGATCCGGGCGGTGCTGGCCGCGCTGCTCTCCCCCTCCTGGGGCATGTACGCCGGCTACGAGCTGTTCGAGCACGTCGCCCGCCCCGGCGCCGAGGAGTACCTGGACAACGAGAAGTACGAGCTGCGCCCCCGGGACTGGGCCGGCGCGCAGGAGCAGGGCCGCTCGCTGGCCCCCTTCATCGCCACCCTCAACCGGGTCCGCCGGGACAACCCCGCCCTGCACCGGCTGCGCAACCTGCGCTTCCACGACATCGACAACCCGGCGCTGCTCTGCTGGTCCAAGCACGACCCGGACACCGGCAACACGGTGATCGTGGTCTGCTCGTTCGACTCCCGTGCCGTGCAGTGGGGCAACACCACCCTGGACATGCCGGCGCTCGGCTTCGACTGGCACGAGCGGTTCACCGTGCACGACGAGCTGACCGGCGCCGACTACGACTGGGGGCAGCGCAATGCGGTGCGGCTCGACCCGTACCTGCAACCCGCGCACGTGTTCACGGTGCGGCGGCCCGCCGCGCCGGCCGAACCTGAGGCCGCGCCGCCGGCTGCCGCGGCAGCCGACCTGACCGTCGAAGACGTACCCGCCGACCTCTCCGGCGGCACCGCCCCGACCGCACCGGCCGCGAAGGACGACGCACGATGGACCAGCTGATCGCCGGCCAGGCGCACGACCCGCACGCCGTGCTCGGCGCGCACCCCGCCGACGGGCGCACCACCATCCGGACCCTCCGCCGGGGCGCGGCCGACGTGGCCGTGCTCGCCGGCGACGAGCGGCACCCGATGAAGCGGGTGCACGACGTGGGCGTCTTCGAGGCCGTGCTGCCCGGCGAGGTGCTCGACTACCGGGTCGAGGTGGACGGCGCGGTGCACGACGACCCCTACCGCTACCCGCCCACCCTCGGCGAGGTGGACCTGCACCTCATCGGTGAGGGGCGGCACGAGCGGCTCTGGGAGGCGCTCGGCGCCCGGGTCTTCGACGAGGGCGTGGCGTTCACTGTCTGGGCGCCCAACGCCCGCGGCGTCCGCGTGGTCGGCGACTTCACCGGCTGGGGGCCCGACGACGGCTGGCCGATGCGCTCGCTCGGTTCCAGCGGTGTGTGGGAGATCTTCGTGCCCGGCGCCTCCGTCGGCAGCCGCTACAAGTACCGGATCCTCGGCGCCGACGGGCACTGGCGGGACAAGGCCGACCCCCTCGCGGCCCGCGCCGAGGTGCCCCCGGCCACCGCCTCCGTGGTGCACCACTCCCGGTACGCCTGGGGCGACGCCGACTGGCTCACCCGGCGGGCCCGGCGGCAGCCGCACCAGGAGCCGATGAGCGTCTACGAGGTGCACCTCGGCTCCTGGCGCCCCGGCCTCGGCTACCGGGAGCTGGCCGAGCAGCTCACCGCGTACGTCACCGAGCTCGGCTTCACCCACGTCGAGTTCCTGCCCGTGATGGAGCACCCGTTCGGCGGCTCCTGGGGCTACCAGGTCACCGGCTACTACGCCCCCACCGCCCGGTTCGGCGACCCCGACGAGTTCCGCCACCTGGTCGACCGACTGCACCAGGCCGGCATCGGCGTCATCCTCGACTGGGTCCCGGCGCACTTCCCCAAGGACGAGTGGGCCCTGGCCCGCTTCGACGGCACCCCGCTCTACGAGCACCCCGACCCGCGCCGCGGCGAGCACCCCGACTGGGGCACGTACGTCTTCGACTTCGGCCGCCGCGAGGTGCGCAACTTCCTGGTCGCCAACGCCCTCTACTGGCTGGACGAGTTCCACGTCGACGGGCTGCGGGTCGACGCGGTCGCCTCGATGCTCTACCTGGACTACAGCCGCCAGGAGGGCCAGTGGGCGCCCAACGTGCACGGGGGCCGGGAGAACCTGGAGGCCATCGCGTTCCTCCAGGAGGTCAACGCCACCGTCTACAAGCACCACGCCGGGGTGGTGATGGTCGCCGAGGAGTCCACCGCCTGGCCGGGCGTCACCCGCCCCACCGCCGAGGGCGGGCTGGGCTTCGGCTTCAAGTGGAACATGGGCTGGATGCACGACACCCTGCTCTACACCTCCAAGGACCCGATCTACCGGCAGCACCACCACCACCAGCTCACCTTCTCCCTGGCGTACGCCTGGAGCGAGAACTACGTGCTGCCGATCAGCCACGACGAGGTGGTGCACGGCAAGGGCTCCCTGACCGGCAAGATGCCCGGCGACACGTGGCAGCGGCTGGCCAACGTGCGGGCGCTGCTCGCGTACATGTGGGCGCACCCCGGCAAGCAGTTGCTCTTCATGGGCTGCGAACTCGCCGACGACCGCGAGTGGAGCGAGGAGCGCGGCCTCGACTGGTACCTGCTGCACGACCCGGCGCGGGCCGGCGTGCAGCGCCTCGTCGGCGACCTGAACCGGGTCTACCGGGAGACACCGGCGCTCTGGGCGCAGGACACCGACCCCGCCGGCTTCCGCTGGATCGCCGGGGACGACGTCGCGAACAACACCGTCTCGTTCATCCGGATCGCCCCCGACGGCCAGACCCTGGTCTGCGTGGCCAACTTCTCCGCGCTGCCGCTGGAGGGCTACCGGGTCGGCCTGCCCGCCGGCGGCACCTGGACCGAGTTGCTCAACACCGACGCCCACCACTACGGCGGGTCGGGGGTGGGCAACCTCGGAGCGGTGCAGGCGGAAAGCGTGCCGTGGCACGGGATGCCGGCGTCGGCGGCGCTGCGCGTGCCGCCCCTCGGCGTCCTCTGGCTCCGCCCGGCCTGACCCCTCGCCGCCCCGGCCGTCTGCCTTCGGATCTTGGGCAGTTCCCGTTCGACGAACGGCAACTGTCCAAGATCTCAGGACGCGACACGAGAGACGCGCGGACGGTGACCATCGAGACCCCTCACGCCTACTTTCCGTCGACATCTCGCTCCCACACGCGGCCCTGGTGAACGGAGAAGCAAGACCGCCCGTACCGCTGAACGGATGCCGGACACCCGTGACGGACGAGGCGGAGGAGCTTCGATGGCGTGGAGCAGAGGCACAACCAGGCGACGCGGGACGGCGAGCCCGTCCCGGAACCGGAAGATCGCGGGCGGGGTGGCGCTGGCGATGACGGCCGGGGCGGCGTTCGCGGTCGCGACCGGCACCGGCCAGGCCGCCGAGAACTGCCAGGGCCTGGACACGGCGCTGCGCAACAACCTGACCTTCATCGCGGACCAGCGCCGCAAGCCGGACGCCAACTCGGCGGCCCGGATCGCCAACCGGCAGGCCGTGGTCGACCTCATCCAGCAGCGCCGGACCGCGGCGGGCTGCTCCGGCACGGTCGAGGTGGCTGGGGCGGTGTGCCCGAGCGTGCCGTGGGAGCAGGCGATGGGCACCCAGCTCGACCGGGCCTGGGCGGTCACCGGACAGATGACCGGCGAGCGCTCCGGCCAGCTCATCGACCCGCGACTGACCGAGGCGCGGGTGAAACGGCTCGCCGGCCTCTTCAGCGGGGTCCGCGGCATCGTGCAGGGCGCCCAGAAGGCACAGGCCGGCGAAGCTGCGGCATCCGGGGCGGGGGCCGATGAGGCCGGGGCCGCCGCCGGTGGCGCCGAGGCGTCCGGGGCCGCGGCCGGTGGGGACGGCGCGGCGGCCGGTGGCGCTGAACGGGCCGCGGACATCATCAACGCGATCGGCGGGGTGCTGCAGCAGATCGCCGCGATCATCCAGGCCGCTCAGCAGCAGGCGGACGGCGGCCAGCAGGCAGGCGACGCCCAGGACGACCAGCAGGCCGGCGGCGAGGAGGGTGCCGGCGGTCAGGAAGGCGCAGATCAGCAGAACGGCGACGGCGGAGCGGCAGCGGAACAGCAGGGCGCCGCCGAGCAGCAGGACGATCAGGCGGCCGACGGGCAACAGGACGGCGGTCAGGCCGCGGACGGGGAGCAGGCCGCGGACGGGGAGCAGGCCGCGGACGGGGAGCAGGCCGCGGACGGCGGGCAGGGTGCCGCCGGTCAGCAGGCCGGGGAGCGGGTCGCGGATCGACTTCAGCAGATCCGGGCGCGCATCCAGCAGCTCCGGGCGATCGTCAAGCAGATCCGTGCCGCCCGCCAGGCCGGACGCGCCCAGGGCCAGGGCCAGGGCCAAGCCGCGGACCAGGGGCGGGGCGCCGACCAGGCGGGCCGCGGCCAGGAGTCCGGCCAGGGCATGGACAACCAGGCCGGCCAGGGCATGAACGACCAAGCCGGCCAGGGCATGAACGACCAGGCCGGCCAGGGCATGAACGACCAAGCGGGCCAGGGCATGGACGAGGCCGGTCAGGGCGAGGTCTACATGGTGGCCGACCCGAGCCTGCCTGGCTGCGCCCCGGGCGACGCGGGCCAGGGCGCGGGCAACGCCGGCGCCGGGAAGCAGGACGACGCGACCGGCGCCAACCGGCAGGGGGACGAGGCAGATGGCAAGGGCGCCGACACCGCCAACTCAGCCGGTGCCGGCATGAAGGACACGGGCGCCGACGCCGGCATGGCCGACGCCGATATGAACAACGAGGCCGGCACGAACGCCGACTGACCGCCAGCCCCACCAGACCGCCGATCCGCGAAACTCGGCGGGCCCCACGAGCCACCGGCAGGAACGGCGACCCGGCCAGGCAAAGCCCATGGCCCGGTCGCCGTTCCTGCCACCGCGCCATCCGCCGGCGCCCGCAAGCCCCTCCCGGCCGCCACCCAGACCCGACTCACCGCGTCGATCATGAGGTTGCCGGCACCGAAAGAGATCGACTTCGCCGCCAACCTCATGATCAGCCGGGAAGCCTGGCCGGGAAGGCCGACCGGGAGGCCCGGCCGAGCAGGCCGGCCGAGGCAGTAGCCGGGAGAAGGCAGGCCAGGGCGGAAGAAAAGGGTTAGACCAGGCCGGCTTCGCGGAGGAGTTTCCAGAGGCCGGCGCCGTCCGGGGCGGCCAGCCACTTCTGGCCCACCGGGCCAGCGGCAGGGCGGCCCGCGGGGGTGGGCAGGCTGCCGGCGAGGACCGACTGGGTGGGCGAGAGCCGGCGGATCGCCACCCCGGCCACGTTGTCCGGGTGGGCGGCGGCGAACTCGCGGTAGATCTCCTGGTCGTGCTGCCCGTCGTCGCCGATCAGCAGCCAGCGGACGTCGGGGAACTCCCGGGCCAGCCGGGCCAGGGTGGCCCGCTTGTGCTCCCGGCCGCTGCGGAACCAGCGGTCGGCGGTCGGCCCCCAGTCGGTGAGCAGCAGCGGCCCGGCCGGGTAGAGGTGCCGGGACAGGAACCGGGTCAGCGTCGGCGCGACGTTCCAGGCGCCGGTGGAGAGGTAGAAGACCGGCGCGCCGGGGTGGGCGGTGACCAGGCGCTCGTAGAGCACCGCCATGCCGGGGACGGCGGCCCGGGCGTGCTCGTCGAGGACGAAGGTGTTCCACGCGGCGAGCAGCGGCCGGGGCAGCGCGGTCACCATGACCGTGTCGTCGATGTCGGAGAGGATGCCGAACCGGACCTCCGGGTCGAGGATGCGGACCAGCGCCTCCACCGGCTCGGCGTCGGCCACGCTGAGGCGTACGCAGCCCCAGCCCGGGGTGAAGTCGGCCTTGATGACGGTGTCCACGAAGCCGCTGCGGTCCGCGGTCGCCTCCTGGCGTACGCCGCCGGCCTCGATGGTGACCTTCGCGTACTTGGCGGGCAGGGTGGTGAAGCTGCGCCAGCCCCGGACCTTCTCCAGCCGGCCGCGCTGCCGGGTGTCGGGCCGGCCGAGCAGCACCCGGCCGAGCACCCGCGCCCAGCCGGGGGCGCCGTACCCGGCGTACGCGACGATGTTGACCTGCCACCCGGTGCGCCGCAGCCGGCGTTCCACGAGGCCGTGCAGGGCGTCCTCGATGCGTGCGGCCCGGTGCATCTGCGGCACGGCCAGTTGGTCCGGTGGTGTGGGTGGCACGCTGTCACCCTGCCACAACCCGCGCAGGCCGGCCACGCGAGTGGTCTGCGCCGATCCACCCCGCCGCCCGGCGCCCCCGTGACAGACTGCGGTCGAGGCGACGACGGGGGCGTTGGTCGTGTCGACACCAGAGCGGGACCCGGGACGGTGGCGTCCGGCGCTGGACCGGCCGGCGCTGGTGGCGCTGGTGCTCGGCGCGGCCGGGGTCGGCTACCGGCTGGTGCTGACGCTGCTCACCCTGCCCACCTCCAACAGCGACGAGGCGACGTTCGGCCTGGCGGCCCTGCACATCGCCACCGGGGACGAGCGGCCGGTCTTCCTCTACGGCCAGCGCTACATGGGGGTGCTGGAGTCCTACCTGGCGGCCCCGCTGGTGGGCTGGGCGGGGGCGAGCTGGCCGCTGCTGCGGCTGCCGTTGCTGGCGCTGTTCGCGGTGTTCCTGTGGCTGGCGTACCGGTTGACCCGCCGGCTCTTCTCGCCCTGGCTGGCCACCTTCGTGGTGGGCCTGCTGGCGCTCGGTTCCGAACGGGTGGTCCGCGACCAGCTCACCGTGGTCGGTGGCCGGCCGGAGGTGAAGCCGGCCGTGCTGGGGATGCTGCTGATCGCGGTCGCCCTCGGCGAGCACCGGGTCCGGCACCGCTGGCTGGCCACCGGCGTGTTCGGGCTGCTGGCCGGGCTGGCGCTCTGGTCGGACTGGCTGATCGTGCCCTACCTGGCGGTGGCCGGGCTGGTGCTGGTGTGGGCCGCGCCCCGGGACCTGGTGGGCTGGCCGGGGGTGCTGCTCGTGGTGGGCTTCGTGCTCGGCGTCGCGCCGATGGTCAAGGACAACCTGGTCGCCCCGGACGGGCAGGACTCGCTGTCGGTGTTCCGGGAGATCAGCACCAAGGACGGCGCGACGCCGTCGCTGTCGGAGCGGCTGCACGGCGGGCTGCTGGAGGGGGTGCCGCTGGCCTCCGGGCTCTGCCCGATGGAGGGCTGCGCCCGCTGGGCGCAGTGGTTCGGGCTGCTCTACCCGGTGCTGCTGGTGGCCGCCGCCGCGCTCGCGCTGGTCGCGTTCCGCCGGGCCGCGGACCCGCCCGCGCGGCTCCGGGCCGTGGCGA
Organism: Micromonospora sp. NPDC005299; assembly: GCF_042872345.1. NCBI lineage: Bacteria > Bacillati > Actinomycetota > Actinomycetes > Micromonosporales > Micromonosporaceae > Micromonospora > Micromonospora sp. NPDC005299. Next base: position 164,157 of record NZ_JBIAKG010000006.1, on the reverse strand, counting down.
TCCTCGCCCTGGTCGTCGGGGCGGCGTTGACCCTGCTGGCGTACGTGCGCAGCCCACTCGCCGCGACCGATCCGCTGGGCAACTCCCGCTACCTGTCGGTGCTCCAGATCTCGCTGCCGGCGGTGCTCTGGCCGCTCTGGCGGGCCGCCGCGCACGCGGTCCGGGTCACGGCGGGCGGGGCGGCCCGGCTGGCCGGCGCGCTGGCCGGGCTGGTGCTGGTTGCCCTGGCGTCGGCCACGCTCGCCGGCACCGTGGCGTTCGTGGCCGACGCCCCGGCGCTGCGGGCCGAGGAGCGGCAGGCCCGGGAGCTGGCCGACGCGGTGCGCCGGGCCGGTCTGCGGGAGGTGTACGGGGACTACTGGACCTGCAACCGGCTGATCTTCAACACCGACGAGGCGGTGGCCTGCGGGGTGCTCGACGGCGACCTGAGTCCCGGGCAGAACCGCTACCCGGCGTACTGGAAGCGGGTGGGGCGGGCGGCCCGCCCCGGGTACGTGGTGGCCGTCGGCTCGTCGGCGGAGCGCGCGCTGCGCCGGCTGCTCGGCGACCGGGCCGACGCAGCGGTGGTGGCCAAGGTCGGCGGCTATCGGGTGTACCACCCGGAGAGCGCCGTGCGGCCGTGGCGCTGAACCCGCGCCGTACGCTGTGCCGATGCTCATCCTGCTGCCCCCGTCGGAGGGGAAGGCCGACGCCGGCACCGGCCGGCGGCTGGACCTGTCGAAGCTCTCCCTGCCGGAGCTGAACCCGGCCCGGGAGGAGGTGCTGGCCGCCCTGGTCGACCTCTGCGCCGGCCCGGACGAGGCGGCGGCCCGCGACGCGCTGGGCCTGAGCGAGGGGCAGCGCGGCGAGCTGCGGCGCAACGCGCGGCTGCGGGCGGCGGCCACCGCGCCGGCCGGACGGATCTACACGGGGGTGCTCTACGAGGCCCTCGGCCTGGCCACGCTGCCGCCGGCCGCGGAGCGGCTGGCCCGCCGTTCGGTGCTGATCACCTCGGGCCTGTGGGGCGCGGTCCGCCTCACCGACCGGATCCCGCCCTACCGCTGCCCGGTCGGGGCGCGGCTGCCGGGGATCGGGGCGCTGTCGGCGTACTGGCGCCGGGCGCTGGCGGAGGCCATGGCGACGGCCGCCGGGACCGGCCCGGTGCTGGACCTGCGCTCCGGCGCGTACGCGGCCACCTGGGCGCCGCGCGGGAAGACGGCCGAGCGCACCGTGACGGTGCGGGTGCTGCACGAGCGCGAGGTGGACGGGGTGCCGACCCGGTCGGTGGTCAGCCACTTCAACAAGGCCACCAAGGGCCGGCTGGTCCGTGACCTGCTCACCGCGGGCACCCGCCCGCGCACCGCCGACGCGCTGGTCGGGGCGCTGCGCGAGCTGAAGTACGCCGTCGAGGAGCAGCCGCGGGCGGCCGGCCGGCCCCGCCAGCTCGACGTGGTCGTCACCGAGCTCTGAGGGCGGGTTGCCGCAAATTTTGCTCAAGGCTCGGTCGCAGCGGTTTCGCGGCGCGGACGCCGGGGGTCACGGTTAGGGAACCCCGATTCCGACCAAGGAGCTGTTCCGATGGCCCCCGAGTCCACCACCCTGCTCGACCGGCCCCGCCAGTCGTCGCCGCCCCCGCCACTGGACTGGCTCACCCTGGCCGACGCCTTCGAGGTCGCCTGCCTGGTGCGCTGCACCCCGCCCCCGGCCACGGACGCCCGCCGGGTCGACGCCGGCACCTACCGGGGCGGGATCGCCGAGTTCAACCGCCAGGACGCGGCGCACCGGATGCGGCAGCTGCTGCAGCGGCTGGACGTGCCGGTGGAGCACGAGCTGACCACGGGCGGCCTGCGCCGCCGGTACGAGCTGCACCGGCTGTCGGTGCCCCGGGAGCACCGGCCGGCGTACGCGGCCCTGCTGGAGGCCGGCTGGCGGCAGGGCCGCCGGGAGCTGCTCGGCGGGCCCTTCCCCGGCGCCTCCACGGCTCGCCGCGTGTGGCGGCCACGGCTGGCCGCCGGGGCGTGGCGGGCGGCGCTGCTGGCCGGCGGACGGCACGTGCGCCGGCACAGCCTCGGCATCCGCCTCGCCGACCGGGACCTGGCCGCGGTGCTGGTGCGGGGCGCGGCGCTCCTGGACGTCCCGGCGGTGCTCCGGCCCGGCGCCGGCTGCTTCCTGGTGAGCGTGGCCAACGGCGCGGACCGGACGCGGATCACCGAGAGCGCGGCGCTGGCCCCGGCGGCGGCCTGCTGACCGCGCCCACCCGCAACGCCTGAGCCGACCCCCGGTCACCGCAGCACCGCGGGGGCGGCTCCGGGCGTCACGGTGTGCGGCCGGGCTTGCGCGGCGGGTGCTCCGCGGCGCAGAGTGCAGCCCGTGAGCCGACACTGGTCTGTGCGCGGCCGGCGCCGGACCGCGGCGCCGCTGGCGCTCCTGCTGCTGCTCGTGGCCGGTCTGGCCGGCTGCCGGGACGAGCCCGCCGAGCCGGTGCGGATCCGCATCGCCACGGGTAGCCCCACGGCCGTCTACCACGCCTTCGGCCAGTCGCTGGCCGCCCTGCTCAACCGCGAGCTGCCCGGCGTGCAGGCGAGCGTGGTGGTCACCGCGGCGTCCGCGCAGAACGTCCGGCTGGTTGGCTCCGGCGAGGCGGAGCTGGGCTTCACCCAGGCCGACGTGCTGCCGCCCCACGCGCCGGAGCACCCCGCGGTGCTCGCCGTGGCCCGGGTCTACGACGACCTGCTGCACCTGGTCACCACCGCCGGCGGCCCGGTACGCACCCTCGCCGACCTGCGCGGCCGGCGGGTGTCGGTGGGCGCCGACGGCTCCGGCACCGAGGTCACCGCCAGCCGGCTGCTGACCGTGGCCCAGCTCGGCGGCGACCAGGTTCGCCAGGAGCACCTCGGCCTGGACGACTCGGTGGCGGCGCTGCGCGCCGGCCGGATCGACGCCTTCTTCTTCTCGGGCGGCCTGCCGGTGCGCGGCGTCGCGGAACTGGCCGGCAGCACCTCGGTGCGGATGGTCGACCTGGGTGACTGGACCGAGCCGCTGCGCCGCGGATACGGGCAGGTCTACGTGACCCGGGACATCCCCCGCTCGGTCTACGGGGCGGACCCGGTCAGCACGGTGGCGAACCCGAACTACCTGATCGCCCGCGCCGACCTGCCGACGGCGCTGGTGCGCGACGTGACCCGGCTGCTGATGGAGCGCCGCGAGGAGTTGGCCGCGGCGCATCCGGCGGCCGGCCGGATGAGTCCCCGGGCGGCGATCGTCACCACCCCGCTGCCGCTGCACCCGGGGGCGGCCGACTGGTACCGGGCCACCAAGCCCTGAGGCGGGCTCAGTGGCGCCCGACCTCGGACCCGACCGGTTCGACCGGGCCGTCGCCGAGCGCCGGAGCGGGTTCGTCCGGCTCGACGAGCTCGTCGTCCGGGGCCGGGAACCACACCTCGGCGACCAGCCCACGCGGCTCGCCCTGGCGCATCGTCAGCCGGCCGTCGGAGGCGTCGACCAGCACCGCGACGATGGTCAGCCCGAGCCCGGCGCCGTCGACGTTCTGCACGTCCGGGGCCCGCCAGAACCGCTCGGTGGCCTGGTCGAGCTGGCTGGCCGTCATGCCGGGGCCGGTGTCCCGCACCTCCAGCGCGATCCCGCCGTCGGCCGGGCGCACGGTCACCGTCACCGCTCCCCCGGCGCCGCTGAACTTGACCGCGTTGTCGATCAGCGCGTCGAGCGCCTGGTCGATCGCGGTCGGCACGGTCCGGGCGTACGCGGGCGTTCCGGTGCCGTGGAGCGCCAGGGTGACCGACCGGTGCCGGGCCAGCGGCAGCCAGGCCGCCACCCGGGAGGCGGCGATCCCGGCGGCGTCCACGGTGACCCGCTGGTTCTCCTCCCGCTCGGCGCGGGCCAGGGTGAGCAGCGCGTCGAGCACGGTGGCCAGGCGGTCGGTCTCCTCCAGCGCCAGCCGGTGCTCCGTCCGGCCGTCGGCGTCGGTCAGGCTCGGTCCCAGCTCCTCCACCCGCAGGCGCAACGCGGTCAGCGGGTTGCGCAGCTGGTGGCTGGCGTGCGCGACGAACGCCCGCTGCCGGTCCATCACGTCGGAGACCGCGTCGGCCATGTCGTTGAAGCTGGTCGCCAGCCGGCGCAGCTCGGGCGGGCCGAGCCGGGGACGGACCCGGGCCCGCCGGTGTCCCTCGGCGATCTCGTGGGTGACCGCGTCCAGCTCGGTGACCGGGCGCAGCACCCAACCGGCCAGCCCGAACGCCGTGGAGACGCAGGCCAGCACCGCGAGCAGGCCGATCCCGGCGAGCAGCAGCCACCAGGCGGTGACGGTGCGGCGCACCTTGGCCGCCGGGGTCGTGGTGATCACGGCGCCGAGCACCTCGCCGCCGTCGTTGATCGGGACCGCCACCACCAGCGGCCCGTCCACCCAGGGGCGCACCGACTCCGGCCGGCTGAACTGCTGCCCGGCCAGCGCGGTGTCCAGGGCCGGGTCGGTGCCCGCGCCGAACTCCCAGCGCGCCGAGGCGGCCACGGTCCGGCGGTCCCGGTCCACCACGGCCGCGCCGACGCCGTAGAGGTCGTCGTAGGCGGCCAGTTCCGCGTCCAGCGGGCCGGGCGTGCCGCCGCGCAGCGCCGGGCCGGCCAGCGAGGCGAACCGGGTGGCGTCGGCGAGCCGGTCGGCGCGGACCCGGTCGGTCTCGCGGGTGGCCAGGGTGGCCGCCAGCGGGGTCTCCAGGGCGAACAGCACCAGCACCATCAGCAGCAGGTAGCTGATCACCAGCCGGCGGCGCACAGCGGCCTCCTCACTCGCCGCGGAGCCGGTAGCCGACCCCACGGACGGTTTCCACCAGCGTCGCGTCGCCGAGCTTGCCGCGCAGCGAGCCCACGTGCACCTCCACGGTGTGCCGGTCGGCCCAGGTGGTGCCCCAGACGTCGAGCAGGATCCGGTCCCTCGGCACGGCGACCCCGGGCTGGCGGGCCAGGGAGAGCAGGATGTCGAACTCCTTGCGGGTGAGCGCCACGGGCCGGCCGGCCACGGTGACCGTCCGGCCGCCCACGTCGATGCGCACGGCGCCGGCCTCGATCAGGGTGCGCTCCGGTGCGGTGTGCGCGGCCCGGCGCAGCACCGCCTCGATCCGTGCCTGCAGCTCCACCATCGAGAACGGCTTGACCACGTAGTCGTCGGCGCCCAGCCGCAGCCCGAGCACCCGGTCGCGTTCCTCGCCTCGGGCGGTCACCGCGATGATGCCGAGCTGGCTGCTGCGCCGGCGCAGCTCCCGGCACAGGTCGGTGCCGTCCCCGTCGGGCAGGGTCAGGTCGAGCAGCACCAGGTCGCAGGGGGCGGCGGAGAGCGCGGCCTCGACGGTGGCGGCGTGCTCCACCTCGTATCCGCGCCGGGTGAGCGCGGACGACAGGGCGGCGGCCACCCGACGATCGTCCTCGACCAGGAGGATCCGCACCCGTGCCTCCATCCGCTCGACGTGCTGCCCTGCGAATGGTGGCAGACGATGCGGCCGGACGGGAGGGCCGGTGGGCTTCTAGGCTGCGGTGGTGATCTACAAGATTCTTGCCGACAGCGAGTGGGAGCAGGCGCGGGCGGCCGGGCGGTTCACCGGCACCGCGATGGACCGGCAGGACGGCTACATCCACCTGTCGGCGGCGGACCAGGTGGTGGAGACTGCCCGCCGGGTCTTCGCCGGGGCCACCGGCCTCACCGTCCTGGCGGTGGACGAGGCGCGGCTCGGCGACGCGCTGCGCTGGGAGGTGTCCCGGGGCGGCGCGCTCTTCCCGCACCTCTACGCGGCGCTGCCGGTGGACGCGGTGGTGGCCGCGCACCCCCTGCCCGCCGACCGGCCCGCCGCCGACGCGGTGGCCGAACTGGTGGCCTGACGGCTCGCTATGCTGCGACGTGCCCGCCCGCCGGCTCCGCGAGCCCGGCGCGGCCGGGTGGCCCTGGCCCGGCCGGGCGCGCGGTGGTCAGCCGGCGCGGCCGTCCGGCACCGACGGCGCGACGACGCGCCCTGCCACGATGCGAGTTGACATGACTGACACCAACGACCGGTCCGCCTCCGTCTTCGTCCACCCGACGGCCGACGTGGAGTCCGGCGCCCAGGTCGGCGACGGCACCAAGGTCTGGCACCTGGCCCATATCCGGTCGAGCGCGCAGGTCGGCGCCGGCTGTGTGATCGGCCGCAACGTGTACGTCGACGCGCAGGTCACGGTCGGCGACCGGGTGAAGATCCAGAACAACGTCTCGGTCTACCAGGGCGTGACCATCGAGGACGAGGTCTTCGTCGGCCCCTGCGCGGTGTTCACCAACGACTTCCGCCCGCGCGCCCAGAACCCGGACTGGACCATCACCCCGACCATGGTCCGCCGGGGCGCCTCGATCGGGGCCAACGCCACCCTGGTCTGCGGCATCGAGGTGGGCGAGTACGCCATGATCGCCGCCGGTTCGGTGGTCACCCGGGACGTCAAGCCCTACCAGCTGGTGGCCGGCAACCCGGCCCGGCCCAAGGGCTGGGTGGACGAGAAGGGCGAGGTCGTCTCCCGCGACGTCGACAACCCGCCGTACCAGGGCTGAGCACGCGGCGGGCGCGACGCAGCGGGCCCCGGCCGTCGTACGGCCGGGGCCCGGGATCTGCGGGCGGATCAGCCGCCGATGACCACCCGGCGGACGCCGGTCCAGCGCGCCGGGTCGGTGACCCGGCGGCCGTCGACCAGCACCGTCACGCCCGGCAGGTCGGCCGGGGTGAGGTTGCGGTACTCGGCGTGGTCGGCCTGGATGACCGCGGCGCCGACCGGCTCGCCCTCGTAGCCGGGGAGGCCGTGCGCGGCCAGCTCCTCGTTGGTGTACATCGGGTCGGCGACGTACGGGACGGCGCCCCGCGCGCGCAGCGCCTCGACGGTCGGGAAGACGCCGGAGAACGCGGTCTCCTTGACGCCGCCCCGGTAGGCCGCGCCGAGCACCAGCACGCCCACCCCGGTCAGGTCCCCGTACGCGGCGGCGAGCAGGTCGACGGCGTACTCGGGCATGGCGGCGTTGGCCTCGCGGGCCGAGCGGACCACGGTGGCCGCCGGGTCGTTCCACAGGTACATCCGCGGGTAGATCGGGATGCAGTGGCCGCCGACGGCGATGCCCGGCGAGTGGATGTGGCTGTACGGCTGGGTGTTGCAGGCCTCGATGACCTTGGTGACGTCGACGCCCACGGTGTCGGCGAAGCGGGCGAACTGGTTCGCCAGGCCGATGTTGACGTCGCGGTAGGTCGTCTCGGCGAGCTTGGCCAGCTCGGACGCCTCGGCCGAGCCGAGGTCCCAGACGCCGTTCGGGCGGTCGAGGTCGGCCCGCTCGTCGAAGTCCAGCACCGCCTCGTAGAAGCGCACGCCGTGCTCGGCCGACGCCTCGTCGATGCCGCCGACCAGCTTGGGGTAGCGGCGAAGGTCGGCGAAGACCCGGCCGGTGAGCACCCGCTCCGGGCTGAACACCAGGTGGAAGTCCTGGCCGGCGGTGAGGCCGGAGCCCTCCTCCAGCATCGGGGCCCAGCGGCTGCGGGTGGTGCCGACCGGCAGGGTGGTCTCGTAGCTGACCAGGGTGCCGGGCTTGAGCCCGCGGGCGATGGCCCGGGTGGCGTCGTCCATCCAGCCGAAGTCCGGCACGCCCTCGGCGTCCACGAAGAGCGGCACGACCACGACGACGGCCTCGGACTCGGCGACCGCGGCGGCGGTGTCGGTGGTGGCCGACAGCAGCCCGGCGGCCACCGCCTCCTTCAGCTTGACGTCCAGGTCGGCCTCGCCGGGGAACGGCACGGCACCGTCGTTGACCAGCTGGACGACCCGCTCGGAGACGTCGGCACCGATCACCCGGTGCCCCTTCGAGGCGAACTGCACGGCGAGCGGCAGACCGATCTTGCCGAGCGCGACGACGCAGATGTTCATGAAACTACTTTCCTCCAGAGGGCCAGATTCGGCGCAGGCGGGCAAGGAACCGACCGGGAGTCACCGGCGTGATCGCGACGATCACCTGGCCCTTGTGGTTGGTGGTGGGTGTGACGAGGTGGAACCGGACGCCGTGCCGGGCCAGCAGCCGGCGGGCCGCGACGCGGCGGTCCGTCCGCAGCGGCGCCGAGGCGGCCCCGCCCAGCGCGGTCACCTCGGCACGCACCACCCGACGCTCCCCGTTCGCCGCGACGACCGCCAGCAGCCGGTCCACCGCGAAGTCCGTCCGTACGACGGTACCGGTGCCGTCGGGCGCGACCGACGTCACACCCGCCACATCGCCCACACTGACCCGGACCGCCTCGGTGGCCAGCTCGGACAGCACGGCCCAGGAACTGCGCGCGGTGACCACCAGGGCACGTGCGCCGGCGGCGTCCCGGCCCCAGGCCAGCTCGGTCGCGGTCAGCTTCGCCAGCACCTTGGCGGCCCGGTGGGTGACGTCGTACCAGTCATCGGGATAGCCGAACGTCTGGTCGCGGAAGCCGACGTGGTGGGCGTACCAGCGGCCGTCGGCGATGGTGACCTCGGGCAGCGCCTTGTCGGCCTGCTGCCCGATCAGCTCACGGAGTTGCGCCAGGTCGCCGTCGCGCGCCACCGCGAGCCGCAGCCGCAGGTCGGGCGCCATCCGGGCCAGGACGCCCTCGGTCAGGTACGCCTCGGCGAGCTTGCGGACCCGGTCGTGGACGTGCTGCTGGACGTCCGGGGAGAGGCCCAGGAACTCCGCCCGGAGCAGCTTCGCCACCTCCCAGCTGAAGTGGCGCAGCAGCACCGCGTCCCGGCGCGGGCCCGGCTCGATGAGCCCGGCCACGAAGCCGACCAGCTCCTCGGCGCAGCGCAGCCGCTCCTCGAAGCGGCTGGCGTAGGTGATGTTCTGCGCGTTCTCCCGCTTGACCGCGTAGTAGTACTCGTAGTCGGCGAGGACGGAGATCTTCTTCGCCCGGAAGCAGGCCTCCAGCGTGAACGGCTGGTCGCTGCCCATCGGCATGTCCGTGCGGAACCGCAGGCCGTGGCGCTCGACCAGGTCCCGCCGGAACAGCTTGGTGTTCGACAGCGACCAGGGCAGCGGGCTGTCGAAGAGGTCGAGCCGTTCCTCGGTGCTCGCGTAGGCCGCCTGGTGCACGTAGCGCTTGTTGGTGCCGACCATCCGGCCGAGCACGACGTCGGACTCCCACCGGTCGGCGGCGGTCACCAGGCGCTCCAGCGCCTCCGGGCCGAGGTGGTCGTCGGAGCCGATGAAGAAGACGTACCGGCCGCGGGCGTGGTCCAGGGCGAGGTTGCTCGGGGCGGCCGGGCCGCCGGAGTTGGCCTGGTGCAGCACCCGGACCGTGTCCGGGTAGCGGGCGGCGTACCGGTCCAGCTCGGCGCCGCTGCCGTCGGTGGAGCCGTCGTCGACCGCCACGACCTCCAGCCGGTCCAGCCCGATGGTCTGCCCGACCAGCGAGTCCAGACAGGTGGTCAGGTACGGCATGGTGTTGTAGACGGCGACGACCACCGTCACGTCCGGCTGCCGGGTCACGCGCCCACCCCCACCGAGGTCGGGGCCGGGTCGCCGGCCGGCGACGGCGGGGCGTCGGGCAGCAGCCGGGAGTAGACGCCGTCGAGCACCTGCGCCTGCGCCTCCCAGGTCCAGCCGGCCAGCAGACCGGGCCGGTCGTACGCGGCGCGGTAGCGCGCCGGGTCGGCGAGCACCGCGGTGACCGCCCGGACGAAGTCGGCCACGTCCTCGGCCGTGAACACCTCGCCCTGCCCGGTCTCCCGGACAGTCTCCGCCATCGTCTGCACGTCGGAGACGACCAGCGGGAGGCGGGCGTGTGAATACTCGAAGAACTTGGTGATCAGCGCGATCTCGTGGTTGGGCCAGTGCTGGATCGGGATGACGCCGACCTGCGCGCCGGCGAGGAACCGGACCACCTGGTGGTGCGGCACGTAGGGCAGCAGGTGCACCCGGTCCGCCACGCCCAGCTCGCCCGCCCGGGTGACCAGGCCCTTGACGTACGCCGACGTGGGCTTGTTGACCACGAACGCGACGTGCGCACCAGGTAGCCGGGGCAGCGCCTCGACCATCACCCCGAGGCCGCGCTTCGCGGCGGCCACGCCGCTGTAGACCAGCAGCGGGGTCTCCGGATCGATGCCGCAGAGCGCGCGGATGTCCGGCACCGGCTCGCCCGCGTCGGCCGGCAGCTCGTCGACCGCCGGGGCGTTGAGCACCACCGCCGGGCGCTCCGCCAGCCCGTGCTCGCGTCGCAGCAGGTCGGCCAGGCCGCCGGAGACGGTCATCGTGGCGTCCGCGTACGGCACGTACTCCCGCTCGTGGGCGACGTTGCCGGGCAGCCAGCGGGCGTTGTCCCGCCACGGCTGCACGCCCGGCAGGTACTCGTGGGCGTCCCAGACCAGCGCGATCCGGCGGCCCTTGGCGGCGGCCCTGATCTTCGCGCGGGCGCCGACGCCGATCATCCGGAAGTCGTTGGCGTGGATCAGGTCCGGGGCCAGTTCGTCGACGACCGGGCCGTAGGCCAGCTCGTAGTCCCACAGTCCCGGTTCGAGGCGGCGCCACGCGCCGTCGCCGCGCAGCCGCTGCCAGAAGAGGGTGTACGCCCGGTCCCAGGGGCCGTCGAGCTTGCGGCTCTTCCGGGCCTGGTTGAGCTGCCGGTTGCGGAAGCCCACCCACTTGCGGGTCAGGCCGGCGAGCTTCTCCTCGGCCCGCAGCGCGGCCCAGGACGGTCCACCGGGCCGGCCGGCGCCGGCCTCGCGGGCCGCGGTGGTCAACGCCGCCCGCCGGACCGCCAGGTCGGCCCGCCAGGCCTTCACCGCCTGGGTGCGGTGGGCGGCGATGCCGGAGGGCGGGTAGGCGAGCGGCCGGCGCAGCCACACCCGCCGGAACTCGTGCCGGCGCTTGGCGAGCGGCTCGGGCATCGGGATCAGGCGGACCTCGGCGTCGCCGAGCCGCCAGCGCTGCGGCTGCCCGACGGGCGCGCGCCCGAGGAGGACGACATCCCAGCCGGCCTCGGCCGCCGAGCGGGCCGCCTTCTGCACCCGGGAGTCACCGATGACCCCGTTGTCCACCAGCATGACGACCCGTCCCCGGGTGGCCGCCGGGGCGGTCGTGCCGTCAGATCCCATTCCTGCCCGTTTCCGTTGTCACCAGCACCGCACCCGCGGGACCCGAGCGAGTCTACGACAACGGATCGGCGCGAAACGTCCGCCGCCGTCGGCGCTCCGCACCCTCCGGCGCCGATTGCTACCCTCCATGCTGTTCAACGACCGGTGACCTCGCCCGTTCGCAGGCCGGGCCGGCGTCGAGCCCCCCGACGGGCCGGGCGTGCCGTCGGATCACTCCAGCTCAGCGCGGACAGGATCGCACAATGGACGTGGTGACGACCGAGGAACCGAGCCGGCCGAGGCAGGCCCCATCCGCGGCGCCGGCGAGCCCGGACCCGGGCCGCCCCGGCCCCGGTCGGCGGCTGTGGACCGCCGGCCGCTACGCGCTGCCCGCGCTCGCGGCCTACGTCGTGATCCGCCTCGTGGGCCTGCTGACCGTCTACCTGTGGGCGCGCAACGTGGGCGCGTCCACGGGCGAACGGCTCACCCGGGCCGACGGCAACTGGTACCTCGCGATCGCCCAGCACGGGTACGACGGGTACGAGAAGACGCAGAGCAACATGGCGTTCTTCCCGCTCTATCCCGGCCTCACCGCCGGCCTCGACCGGGTCTCCCCGTTCAGCCCGCGCGAGGCCGCGCTGATCGTGGCGTGGCTCGCCGGGCTGGCGGCCGCCTGGGGGCTCTTCGCGATCGGCGCGTACCTGCACGACCGGCGCACCGGCGTCCTGCTCGCCGCGCTCTGGGCGGCGGTGCCGCACGGCGTCGTGGAGTCGATGGGATACAGCGAGAGCCTGTTCACCGCCCTGGCCGCCTGGACGCTGTACGCGCTGCTGCGCCGCCGCTGGCTCACCGCGGGGGTGGTCTGCCTGTTCGCCGGTCTGACCCGGCCGACCGCCTCGTCGCTGATCCCGGTGGTGGGGCTCGCCGCGCTGCTGGCGATCGTCCGGCGCCGGGACGGCTGGCGGCCCTGGGTCGCCCTGCTGCTCGCCCCCGCCGGCTGGCTGGCGTACCTGGCCTGGGTGGCCACGCGGACCGGGCGGCCGGACGGCTGGTTCCACATCCAGTCGGCCGGCTGGGGCACCACCTTCGACTTCGGCGTCTACACGGTGGAGCGGGGGCAGCAGGCCCTGGTGCAGGTGGCCGCGCTGCCGCTGCTGGTGGTCACCGTGGTGGCGCTGCTGTCGATCATGTTCTTCGTGCTGAGCGCGATCGACCGGCAGCCCTGGCAGCTGCTGCTCTACAGCGGGCTGCTGCTGGTCACCACGCTCGGCGCCGCCGGCTACTACCACTCCAAGGCGCGGTTCCTGCTGCCGGCGTTCCCGCTGCTGCTGCCGGCGGCCGTGGGCCTGGCCCGGGCCGGCTGGGCCCGGGCGGCCACGGTGCTGGTGACGCTGACCGCCTTCTCCGCCTACTTCGGCGGCTACCTGCTGCTGATCTGGACGAAGTCGCCCTGACCGGCCGGCCCGTGACGGGCCGGGCCGCGGTCACCGGGTGAACGGCCGGACATCCCAGAGCCAGACGTCGTCGACCCGCTGCCCCGGGCCGTACAGCGCGTCGAGCACGGTCTTCAGGGCGTCGTGGCGCCGCGCCCCCCGGTCGGGCAGCGCCACCGCGTCGGCCTTCCAGTAGCGGACGTCGGCCCGCGCCTGGGCGATGTCGGCCGGGCCGACGGCCGTGTCCCGTTTGCCGTCCGAGACGGCGGTGAGGAGCTTGGCGGTGGGCTGCGGATCCACGCCCCAGCGCCCGGTGGCGTCGGTGGCGGAGACCGGCCCGAGGAAGTAGCCCTCGGGCACGGCGAAGCCGGCCACCGCGGCGGAGCTCCAGTAGAGCGAGGTCATGCCGTTGACCGGCACCGGGACCAGGGTGCGGCCGGGTGCCACGTGGTCGTGCCAGGCGCCGCCGGTGACGAAGTCCGGCACCGGGATCCGGCCGCGCGCCTCCAGCGGCACGGGCAGGACGGGCAGCAGCGCGGCGGCCACCGCCACGGCGCCCACCCGGGCGGCCAGGCGGCCGGCGGGCTGCTCCCGGCGGGCGGCGAGCCGGTCCCCGGCTACGGCCAGCAGCACGCCGAGCGCCACCGTGGTGATCAGCGCGAACCGGGCCACCACCACGGAGTCGAACACCGGCAGGTTCTGCACCAGCGCGAACGGCGCCGGGATGTCGGTGCGGCGGGTGCCGGAGGTCCAGGTGGTCCCGATGGACAACAGCGCCGAGACGATGCCGACCGCCCCGAGCACCCGGGCCGTGATCTCCCGGCGCAGCCACCAGAGCGCGCCGAACGCGACCACCAGCATCGACCAGCCGTAGAAGCTCGCCTGCTCGGTGGTGTTCGGCGCCCAGCCCACCGCGCTGGTCGGGCCGCCGGCCACCGACTGGGTGGCGAACCGCACGTACGAGCCGAGCTTGAGGGCGTAGATGTCCGGGGTGCCCGGGTGACCGACCCGATGCTGCGGGCCGGCGAACTGCATCCACAGCGGGTACGCGGCCGCGGCCGCCACCAGCACGGCGGTAATCGCCAGGCCGGGCAGCAGCGGGCGCAGCCGGCGCACCGCGTCGCGGGGCCGGAAGGCCAGGTAGGCGAGGACCAGCATCAGGCAGCCGAGCGCGGTGAGGAAGAGGATCTCCAGGCTGATGAAGAACTGGGCCACCACCAGGCCGCCCAGCACCAGGCCGTCGCGGACCACGCGCCCGCCCCGGGACAGCGCGATCACCCGCCAGACGATGAACGGCACCAGCCACTGCGCGGTGATGTGCGGGTGGCCGTTGCTGTGCGAGACCAGCGCCGGCGCGAAGGCGCAGAACAGCCCGCCGACGAAGGCGGCCGCCCGGGAGTCGACCACGTGCCGGGAGAGCACGTGGTACCAGGCGTAGCCGGTGCCGGCCAGGTTGAGCGTGATGAAGAGCAGGTAGGAGAAGGACGCGCCGAAGAGCAGGGTGACCGGGGTGAGCACGAGCCCGGGCAGCTGCATCCCGACGTTGGTCATCAGGTTCACCCCGGACGGGGCGTTCTGGAGCGTGGTGAAGAACGGGTTCTCCAGGTGGCTGACCGCGTGCGCCGCGTACGCCAGCATCCACTCGTTGAAGCCCTGGTCGTTGGGGCGGCTGCCGAGCAGCCGCCCGTCGTAGTCCCGCCAGCCCCGGGCGGTGACCCAGAACGCGCCGGCCAGGTAGACCAGGGCGACCAGCGCGTCGACCCGGCGCCACCGGTCGCCGCCGCGGCGGCCACCGGCCGCCGCGTCCGGGCGCGGCCCCGCCGGGGCCGCGGTCGCCGCCGGGCGCTCCGGGCCGGTCGGGCCCGTCGGGCGCTCCGGCGCGGTGGACGCCGCCGGGTCGGGCGTGTCGTCACCCGCCGCCCCGGCGCCGCCGGACGGGACGGGCTCACGGTCGCGGGTGTCGGGCGCGGGCGCGGTCATGGCGTAGGAGTCTACGAAAGCCGCGGCCCCGGTCGGGGACCGGTCGAGGCGGCGTGGCGGTGTCGTGCCGGCCGAGGGGTGACCTGGGCCACGGTGACCGGGGGCACGGTGCCGGGCGGCCCGCCGGGCGGCGGCGCGTCCGACGCGCGCGACGGCGTTATTGTAGTGTCCGCACGCTGTCCGAGGGCCGTTCCGCGGCCTTCGGCGGAGCAGGCACCGCGTCCGGCCGACCGCGAGGTACGGCGTACCGCTGATGGAAGGGTTCCTCCGGCATGGTCCCGCTCGGTGGAGGTCCGACGGTCGTCGCCCCCCGACCGGGCGGCGGGGGCGGGCCGTCCAGGTCCCGACGCGGCATCTCCCCACCTCCCCAGGATCGGAATCGATGAACAACGGGCGAACTCTCTGGGACTCGTTGAAGCTCCCCCGGCCGCGCCGGTCCGGGTCCCGACCGCACATGATCTACCTCGCGATCGGCTTTCCGCCGGCGGCCAAGAGCTGCGCCTACCGGATGCGGGAGACGGCGAACCAGTTCGCCGCGGCGGGCTGGGACGTGACCGCGGTCACCATCGCGGACGAGGCCTGGGAGCGTGAGTACGGGCTCGACCACACCCTTTCCCAGGGGTTGGCCCCTCAGGTCCGGGTGGTGAAGCTGCCGCTGTTCCGGGACGACCTGGAGACCGACATCCGGTCCTTCACCGAGCAGCGCGCCCTGGCCCACAAGGACTACCTGGCCGACCTGCGCAAGCAGAACCTGAAGGTCTTCCCGGAGCCGGTCTTCGGCGGCTGGCGTCCCGCGCTGGAGAAGGCCCTGCTCCAGATCCACCGGGAGCGGCCGGTCGACCTGCTGGTCACCACCTGCGCCCCGTACGTCAACCTCTCCGCGACCTGGAAGCTGTGGGAGACCCACCAGGTCCCCTACGTCGTGGACTTCCGCGACGGCTGGTCCGTCGACGTGATCAACAACGGTGAGGCGTTCCCCAAGGAGTCGGTCTCCGGGCAGTGGGAGATCAAGCTGCTCACCAACGCCGTGGCCATCTGGAACGTGAACGAGCCGATCTCCCGCTGGTACCGCGAGCGCTACCCGGAGCTGGCGCACAAGATGCGGATCGTGCGCAACGGCTACGACGCGGCCAGCATCCCGGCCGAGGTCCGCCCCGCTCCCCCGGACCGGCCGCTGACCTTCGGTTACCTCGGCGCGCTGAACCTGCCCGTACCGTTGCTGGACGCCGTGCTGCAGGGCTGGCGGACTGCGCGCGCGGAGGACCCGGCACTGGCCGACGCCCGATTCGAGGTGCGCGGCCACATCGGCGCCGCGTGGGCGCGCGGCGACAACGCGCACGCGGAGCTGCTCAGGGCCGCGGCCGCCGACGGCGTGATCGTCGGCGGCTCGGTGCCCAAGGCCGAGGTGGTCGACCTCTACTCCCGCTGGGACGCCGTGGTGCTCATGGTGACCGGCGGCCGGTACATGACCTCCGGCAAGGTCTACGAGTACATGGCCACCGGCCTGCCGGTGGTCTCCGCCCACGAGGCGGACCACGACGCCTCGACCGTGCTGTCCACCTATCCGCTCTGGACCGGGGCGGTCGGGCTGGATCCGGCCGAGCTGACCGGCGCCTTCCGGCGGGCCGCCGCGATGGCCCGCACCGCCGACGAGGCCGAGCGGGAGAAGGCCCGGGCCGAGGCGCGGCAGTACGCCCGCGAGGAGCAGCTCATCCCCGCCGTCCGCGAGGTCACCGAGCTGGTGCTGGGCGCCGGCGGATCGACCGGCGCCCCGCAGGTATCCCCCGCCGGCGCGCGCGTCCTGGCCCGAGAAGGTAGGTCATGATCGAGGTCCTGATGGTTCTGGGTGCCGTCCCCGGCCGGGTGGCGGTCCTGACCGACGCGCTGGAGCAGTTCCGCGCCAAGGGCGTCACCGTGCGGGTGGCCACCACCTTCGACCCGGTGGAGAAGATCCCGGCGGCGACCGAGCTGGCCGAGGTGCACCTGCTGCCGACCTCCACCGAGCTGGGCCCGCGCTTCGGCCGGATGGTCAAGCGGGCGAGCCCGGCCCGGCGGCCGTGGCTGCGCGCCCAGCGCGACCCGTGGGTCCGCCGGCACGCCAAGCGGGCCGACGTCCTGGTCGCCCTGGACGCGCAGGCGCTGCACACCGTCTGGCAGCTGGCGCAGCGGCACCGGCGGGCCGACGCGGTCTACGGCATCGCCCCGGCGCTGCGGGCGGTGGAGAAGCGGGCCGCCGATCCGGCGCGCTACCGCCGCCCCCGGCTCACCACCGTCGGCCCCTCCCCGGCCGTGCTGGCGAGCACCACCCGCAGCCAGACCGTCGACCTGGCGAAGCGGGTGTTCGAGATGAGCACCGGGCAGAGGGCCATGAAGCTCAGCCCGGTGCGCTGGTTCTGGCAGGGGGCCGTCACCGCGCCCGGCCTGCCGGACCGGCACCGGGGCAAGATCGCCCGTCGGGTGAGCGGCAGCATGCTCAAGACCGGGCACGACGCCAGCGCGAAGCGGTTGGCGCTGGCGGCTCAGGGCCGCCTGAAGAGCCCGACGACCAAGGCTCAGCTCCTCGGCCCGATCGTGGACGCGGAGCTCAAGCAGGGCCGGGTACCCGAGCACCTGATGACCGTGGCGCGGGGCCAGCTCAAGCTGGCCGACGGCTTCCTCAAGAAGCGGAACCCGGGCAAGGCCGCGCCGCACGTGGTGCGGGCCTTCAACCTGATGTTCCACCGGATCCTGCACTTCGACGGCCCCACCTCGCCGCTGGCCGAGGATCCGGAGAAGTTCCTCGCGCCGCTGCACAACAGCGAGGCCGGCAGGGCGATGGCGACACCACGTGGCCGGCAGAGCCCGGCGAAGTTCCCACCGGCCGGCCGCCCGCACCGGATGCTCTTCTTCACCGGGCTGAACGACAACTTCCTCGGGCCGATCATCGAGCGCTACGAGGCGATGCCCGGGGTCGAGGTCCGCCGCCTGGACCTGATGGAGGAGTCGATCCTCCCGGTGCTCAGCAACGGCCGGACGAACGTGGTGCACCACATGCTCGCCGGCACCTCCAAGCGGGCCGGCGAGGTCCAGGAGGCGTGGGGCCCCCACGTCGCCTGGGCGGACACGATCTTCGTGGACTGGTGCAACCTGGGGGCCGCGATGCTGACGATGATCGACCCGGGCACCGCCCGGGTGGTCGTCCGCCTGCACAGCTTCGAGGCGTTCAGCTGGTGGCCGCACCTGACCGACTGGTCGCGGGTGGACGACGTGGTCTTCGTCTCCGAGCACCTCCGCGACCTGACGCTGGCCGCGGTGCCGCGGCTGCGCGCCCCGCAGGGACCCCGGACGCACATGATCACCAACGCGATGGAGCTGCACCGGTACGAGGCACCGAAGGCCTCGGCCGACAGCCGGTTCACCCTCGGGTTGATCGGGTTGAGCTCGCTCGCCAAGGATCCGCGCTGGGCCCTGGCGGTGCTGCGGGAGCTGCGCCGGCGGGACGAGCGGTACCGCCTCAAGCTGATCGGCGACGACCTCAACCCCGAGCTGAGCCCGGCGATCGCGGCGTACGTCCGTGAGCTCGACGCCGAACTGGCCGAGCTGGAGGCGTCCGGCGCGGTGGTGCGGATCGGTCGCACCGAGGACGTCCCCGGCGCACTGACCGACGTCGGGGTCATCCTCAGCACCTCGCTGCGCGAGAGCTTCCACTGCGCACTCGTCGAGGGCGCGGCCAGCGGCGCCGTACCGGTGGTGCGGGACTGGCCGTTCTTCGCCGGCCGGCCGCACAGCGCCCGGAGCCTCTTCCCCAGCGACTGGGTGGTGGGCACCCCGGAGGAGGCCGCCGAGCGGATCCTGGCGCTCACCGCGTCGGAGGAGGTCTGGCGCGAGGCGGGTCGGGCGGCGGCGTCGCACGTGCTGAGCACCTGGGACTGGTCGGTCACGCAGAAGGACTTCGACCGGCTGCTGCTGGAGCCGCCGACCACCGCCGACTGACGTCGGACGCGCGGCACGGGAAACATTTCGGCCGGCTCCCCCGAGTGGGGGAGCCGGCCGAAGCGTCGGTGCAGGTCAGCGCGCGGTGCCCGCCAACTCCCGGTCGTCCTCGGGTCGACGCGCCGACGGGGGACGTGCCCCGCCGGCCGGGGGAACGCCCAGCAGCGAGCTGTACACCTCGTCGAGGATCCGGGCCTGGGCCTCCCAGGTCCAGGCCTGCAGGAGGCCGGGCTTGTCGTAGGCGGCCCGGTAGCGCTCCGGGTCGGCGAGCACGGCCCGCACGGCCCGGGCGTAGTCGGTCAGATCCTCGGCGGTGAACACCTCACCCTGACCGGTGGCCCGGGCGGTCTGCGCCATGGTCTTCACGTCGCTGACCACGATGGGCAGCCGGGCGTGCGAGTACTCCAGGTATTTCGTGATCAGCGCCAGCTCGTGGTTGGGCTTGTGGTGGATCGGGATGACCCCCGCGTCGGCCCCCGACAGGAACGGCACGACCTGCCAGTGCAGCACGTACGGCAGCAGGTGCACCCGGTCCTCGACGCCCAGCTCGACGGCCCGTTCCCGCAACTCCTCGGAGAACTGGTTGTCGCCGTTGGGGTTCATCGTCACGAACGCGACGTGCACCTCGGGCAGTTCGGGCAGCGCCTCCACCATGATCTGGCAGCCGCGGCTCGGGTTCACCGCGCCCGCGTAGACGAGCACCGGGGTCCGGTCGTCGATGCCGCAGAGCGCCCGCAGATCCGGCACGTCGCCGTCGGCCTCGGCGGGCGGGGCCATCGGCGCGTTGAGCACCACGGCCGGCCGCTCGGGCAGGCCGTGGGTCTCCTGGAGCAGGTCGGCGAGGGTGTCGGAGACCGTCACCACGGCGTCCGGGTAGGCGGCGTACTCGGCGGTGTAGGCGATCTGGGCCGGCAGCCAGCGCGGGTTGTCGGCCCGGCCGGTGATGCCGCCGACGAACTCGTGGGCGTCCCAGACCAGCTTGGTCTCCCGGCCGGCGGCACGGGCACGTTGCGTCGCCCGCGCCCCGATCCCGAGCATCCGGAAGTCGTTGGCGTGGATGATGTCCGGCTCCAGCTCGTCGATCGCCGTCCGGAAGGCCAGCTCGAAGTCCCACAGGCCCGGGTCCAGCCGGCGCCAGCTGCGGTCGCCCAGCACGCTCTGCCAGAACCGGATGGACAGCCGGTTGAGCAGCGCCTCCGGGTCGGCCTGGGCCTTGCGCAGGCGGCGGGTCTCCCCGCTGCGGAACCGCACCCAGCGGGCCAGCGCCGTGGCGGCGGCGCGGGACGGCAGCTGGGCCGCCCGGCCCACGGCGACGGGGAGCCCGCCGCCGAGGGCCTGCGCGCGGACCCGGCGCTCGTAGAGGTCGGCCTGCCAGGCCTTGATCTCCTGGACGCGGTAGGCGGCCTTGGTGGTCGAGGCGTAGGCCAGGGGCCCCCGCAGCGAGCGGCTGTATTCCCGGGGCAGCCGGTGCAGCGGCTTCGGCACCCGGAGCAGCCGCACCTCCGCGTCGCCGATCCGCCAGTTGAGCGACTCGGAGCGCGCGTTGCGGATGCCGAGGAGGAAGACCTCCCAGCCGGCGTCCGCCGCCGACCGGGCGGCCTTCTGCACCCGGGAGTCGCCGTGCACGCCGTTGTCGACCAGCATCACCACCCGTCCCCGGGTCGGTCGGGCATCGCTATTCGGGCCTGCTTGCATCGGGTGCTTCTCCTCGTTGACGGGGCGGGGCACGGGCGGCCGACGGGTCACCGGAGGAAGGCGTCGAAGGCCTCGGCGGTCCGTCGCCCGTCGTGGTGGTCACGGACGTAACGCGCGCCCTCCGCGGCGAGGGCGACCGCGGCGGGCCTGTCGTCGAGCAGCGACTCGATCGCCTTGACCAGCGTGCTGGGCGTGGCGTTGGCGATCGGCGGCTGGACGCCGGCCGCCCGGTGCGGCCCCTCGCTGACGTACGCCACCACGACCTTGCCGGCGGCCATCCCCTCGCAGGAGAAGGTGCCGTAACTACCCATCACCAACTGGTCGACCACGATGTCGCAGTCCTGCACCAGGCGACGCATCTCGCTGTGCGGCAGACCCTCCACCAGGCGCAGTTCGATGATCCGTCGATCGTGCAGCTCCTGCAACCGGGGCAGGAGCCGGTCGGTGCCCTTGGTCCACCGCTTCGACGGCGCGTGCAGCACCACCGGCCGGGCGCGCTCCAGCACCGGGCGGTCGCAGGCCCAGCCGTCCACGTCGACGATCAGCGGCGCCCAGGTGGCGAACGGCACGTCGTCCAGCAGGTCGGGGGTGGTCACGAAGAACGGCAGGCCGCTCTCCTCGGCGGTGCGCCGGTTCCGCTCGGCCACCGTGGTGAGCCGCTCACGCAGCTCCTCCGGCGCGTCCCGGAACGCGGACTCCGCGTGCCGCTCCAGGTGCGCGCCCGGATGGCGGATCTCGCTGCCGTGCGCCAGCAGCGCGACCTTGAGCCGGGCCCGGCGCAGCGCGGCCAGGTCCGCGGAGATGTCGTCGCCGTTGACCCGGCCGAGCACCGGGCGGAAGGCGTCCACGATCAGGTGCGTGTACCAGCCGAGCACCCGCCGGGCCTGCTCCATCTGCACGTCGAGCCGGTGTTCGCCCGGGTAGTGCAGGTACCGGTCGGCCGGGTAGCGATAGGTGGCCGGTGGCTTGGCCATCACCAGCTCGATGCCGACGTCCGCCCGCGCGGCGGTGATCGCCACCGCCAGGGCGGAGAGCTGCCCGGCGTAGTTCGCGGTGCCCAGCCCCAACCGGACCGGACCGGCGCCGAGCGCCCGCCAGGGCCCCGGGGCGCCGGCCTCGACCGGCGCGGCCGGGGGTTCCTCCGGTGCGGGCATCTCGTCGCCGCCGCGCTGCCAGGCCCGCTCCACCGCCTTCGCGAAGGAGGGCAACGAGCCGGGCGCGAAGAAGTCGCCGGCCTGGTGCCGAGCCAGGTGCTCGCGGACCACCCGGCTGTCCGCCGCGACGACCCGCAGCCCGGCCGCGAGGCAGGTGTCGAGCAGCGCGAGACCGGCGTCCGGCTCGAACCCGAACACGGCCACGTCCGCCGAGGCGAGGAACGCGGCGGTCACCGTACGCGGGCGCGGCACCTCATGGACCCGGCGCCGGGCCTTGCCGGCCCGGCGGATCAGGTCCTGGGCCGCCGCCCGCTCGGCTTCGCCGCAGACCAGCGCCAGGTGGAACTCGGGCAACCGGGCCAGGGCGCGTACCACGCCGGCCAGCGCCCGGTCGCTCGCGATCCCGCCCACGTGCACCAGGAGCGGCTTGCCGGCGGGCAGCTCACAGAGTTCGCGTACCGAAGGGGTCGCCCAGGGCCGCGTGCCGGCGGCGGCCCGGCGGAGCGCGATGCGCCACCGCCGGGGCAGCCGCCGCTTCACCGCGGAGACCGTCCGCCGAACCGGCGCCGGGCTCATCGCAGTGCCGGCTCCGCGTCGCTCCCGGCGGCCGCGACGGAGACGACCTTGCCGTCGGACGCGGACTCGAGGAGCCCGGCGGCCACCTGCACGGTCCGCAGACCCTGCCGCAGGGTGACGATGTCGCTCTGCTTGCCCTCGACGGCGTCGCGGAAACGCTCGTGCTCCACCAGCAGCGGCTCCCGCTTCGGGATCGCGTACCGCACCATGTCGCCCTCGGCCACACCGCGGAACGCGCGCAGCGCCTCCCACTCGGTGTCGATGGCGGCGTTGGCGTAGAAGGTCAGGTCGGCGGTGAGCGTGTCGGCGACGAAGCAGCCCTTGTCGCCGGTGACCACGGTGGACCGCTCCTTGAGCGGGCTCAGCCAGTTGACCAGGTGGTTGACCATCGTGCCGTCGGAGAGCTGACCGACCACGGCGACCATGTCCTCGTGCAGCCGGCCGCTGCGGGAGACCGTCCGGGCCGACACGGAGGTGTATTCGCGGCCGGTCACCCAGGCGGTCAGGTCGATGTCGTGGGTGGCCAGGTCCATCACCACGCCGACGTCGGCGATCCGGTGCGGGAACGGCCCCTGGCGCCGGGTGACGACCTGGAAGACCTCGCCCAGCTCGCCGGCCTCCAGCCGGGTACGCAGGCTCTGCAGCGCCGGGTTGTAGCGCTCGATGTGGCCGACGCCGGCGACCAGGCCGGCGGACTCGAACGCCTCCACCAGCTTGGTGGCGGCCTCGACGGACTGGGCCAGCGGCTTCTCGATCAGCGCGCAGACCCCGTTGGCGGCCAGCTCCAGGCCGATCTGCTCGTGCAGGGCGGTCGGGCAGGCGACGACCGCGTAGTCGACGCCCAGGGCCAGCAGGTCACCCAGCGTGGGCACCACCGGCGCGCGCAGCGTGCCGGTCACGTCGCCGGCCGGGTCGACCACGCCGACCAGCTCGACGCCGTCCAGGTTGGACAGCACCCGGGCGTGGTTGCGCCCCATCGCACCCAGGCCGATCAGGCCGGCGCGCAGCTTGCGGGCCTCGCTCATCGGGCACCCCCGGCGAGGTTCGCGCCCTCGGCGATCCGCTCCAGGTCGGCCGGGCTGAGCGACGGGTGCACCGGCAGCGAGACCACCTCGGCGGCGGCGCGCTCGGTCTCCGGCAGGTCCCACGGGCCCGGCTTGCCCTCGGAGTCGAGGTAGGGCTTGAGGCGGTGGATCGGGGTCGGGTAGTAGACCGCGTTGCCGATGCCCAGCTCGGTGAGGCGGGCCATGGCCGCGTCCCGGTTGCCCTGCACCCGCACCGTGTACTGGTGGTAGACGTGCTTGGCGGCGTCCGCCACGGGCGGGGTGACCATCCCGGTGATCTTCGAGTCGAGGAACTTGGCGTTGGCGCGGCGCTGCTCGGTCCACTCGGCGAGCTGGGTGAGCTGCACCCGGCCGATCGCGGCGGCCACGTCGGTCATCCGCATGTTGGCGCCGACGATCTCGTTGGCGTACCGCTGCTCCATGCCCTGGTTGCGCAGCAGCCGCAGGGTGCGGGCCAGCTCGGCGTCGGCGGTGGTGACCATGCCGCCCTCCAGGGCGTGCATGTTCTTCGTGGGGTAGAAGCTGAAGCAGCCGGCGGTGCCGAAGGCGCCGACCGGGGTGCCGTGCAGGGTGGCGCCGTGCGCCTGGGCGGCGTCCTCCACGACGGCGAGGCCGTGCCGCTCGGCGATGGCCATGATCTGGTCCATGGCCGCCGGGTGACCGTAGAGGTGCACCGGCATGATGGCGACGGTACGCGGGGTGACCGCGGCGGCGACGGCCTCCGGGTCGATGCAGAAGCTGCCCGGCTCGATGTCCACGAAGACCGGCACGGCGCCGACCAGCCGGACGGCGTTCGCGCTGGCGGCGAAGGAGAACGAGGGCACGATGACCTCGTCACCCGGGCCGAAGCCGAGCGCCATCAGGGTGAGCTGGAGCGCGGAGGTACCGGAGTTGACGGCGACGCAGTGCCGGCCGGCGACCAGGTCGCCGAACTCCTCCTCGAACGCCGCGACCTCGGGGCCCTGCACGACCCGGCCGCTCCGCAGCACCCGGACAGCCGCCTCGATCTCGGCCTCACCGATGATCGGTCGTGCTGGGGGAATGAACTCTGGGTGCGGCCCGACCATGGGGCTTCCTCCTGTCGACAGGGTTCTCATGTGGGGGGGACGGTTTGGGGGATGGTAGCGGTTGATGCTGAAAACAACCCGGTCGCAACCAATGTCCGACCAGATGTGTCCTGTTGTTCATGATCGACTGGCGGACCGCGGACCGGGACCCGGGGGTCACACCTCCACCTCGCCGCGGACAGGCCCCAAGCATGCTACCCGGAGGGCCGCGACGATCGCGGAGGCCAGTCGGGGCACCTCCTCGAGATCAAGCGGCGCCCGGGAGATGGCCATCCGCCAGTAGACCGGACCGACGATCAGGTCCACCGCGGCGCGCCGGTCGGTGTCCGGGGAGAGTTCCCCCCGCTCGACCGCCCGGCCGATCAGGATCCGGCCGATGGCCTGCTGGTAGTCGTCCAGGGCGGCCTGGAGCTTCTCCGCGATCTGCGGATTGCGGGCCGCCTCGGCCAGCAGGTCCGGAATGATCTGCGAGGCCAGGCGGTGACGCAGCGCACGGGCCATCACGTGGAGCAGGATCTCCAGGTCGCCCAGGAGGCTCCCGGTGTCCAGCAGCGGCAGGTTGCGGCCCGCCGCCGCGGAGACCATGTCCAGCACGAGGTCGAGCTTCGAGCGCCAGCGGCGGTAGATCGCGGTCTTGCTGACGCCGGCCCGGCGGGCCACCGCCTCGATGGAGAGGCGGCCGTAGCCGACCTCGGCCAACTCCTGCATCACGGCGGCGCGGATGGCACTGGTGATCTCCCCCCGCAGCACCGCCGCACCGGCCGGGGCACGCCTCTTCTCGGTCGTCACGTGGGACAATGTAGCGCAACGACGGTACGGTTGCGTCCCGACGTGTTTTGGACTACCTTCCACGCATCAGCGAGGCACCTCCCCGCCCGGCCACGCTAGATTTTCACGCCGCGACACATCTCCCTGCTCCCCATCGGCACGAAAGATCGGAGCGCCTGACCATGGCCAACACCGCGGTGGCCGACCCCGCATCCGGGCTGACCCGGGCCCAGCTCGCCCAGCGGTACGGGCTGCGGGTCGCCGGGGAACGCCCGCCTCTGGCCGAGTACGCCCGCAAGCTGTGGGCCTACCGACACTTCATGACCGCGTACTCGCGGGCGAAGGTGGCCTCGTCGTTCAGCAACACCCAGCTCGGGCAGCTCTGGCAGGTGCTGACACCGCTGACCAACGCGGCGGTCTACTACCTGATCTTCGGCGTGATCATCTCGCAGAACCGGCACGTGCCGAACTTCATCGCGTACCTCTGCACGGGTGTCTTCATCTTCACGTTCACCCAGAGCGCGGCACTCCAGGGCACCAGCGCGATCACCGGCAACCTGGGGCTGATCCGGGCGCTCCAGTTCCCGCGTGCCGCGCTGCCGATCACCGTCACCCTGGTGCAGCTCCAGCAACTGCTCATGTCGATGGTGGTGCTGGCCGGGATCGTGCTGTTCACCGGCGAGCCGATCACCTTCCGCTGGCTGCTGATCGCGCCCATGCTGCTGCTCCAGTCGATCTTCAACGTCGGGCTGACCATGATCATGGCTCGGATCGGCTCCAAGGTCACCGACCTCAAGCAGGTCATGCCGTTCGTGCTGCGGACCTGGCTCTACGGCTCCGGTGTGCTCTACAGCGTCAAGCTCTTCGAGGACCGGCTCCCCGGCTGGGCGGCGACCGCCCTGGAGTCCAACCCGATCCTGGTCTACATCGAGCTGGCCCGCTACGCGCTGCTCGACTCGGCGTACCCGGCGCACATCGCCTCCTCGCCGCTGCGGCTGTGGACCCTCGCCGTGATCTGGGCGGCGGTCTTCGGTGTCGGCGGATTCGTCTACTTCTGGCGCGGAGAGAAGGAGTACGGCCGTGGCTGACCAGACCCAGCCGGCGGGCAACGCCGCCGTGGTGGACGCGGGACGCGTCCCGACCGTCGTGGTGGACGACGTGCACGTGATCTACAAGATCCACAAGGGCGCCACCGGGGGCACGAGCCCGGTCTCCGCCCTCAAGCGCATCGTGTCTCGGACCAACGCGCCGAACATCCGTGAGGTGCACGCGGTCAAGGGGGTGAGCTTCACCGCGTACGAGGGTGAGGCGATCGGCCTGATCGGCAGCAACGGCTCCGGCAAGTCGACCCTGCTGCGGGCCATCGCCGGGCTGCTCCCGCCGGCCCGGGGCGCGGTCTACACGCAGGGCCAGCCGTCGCTGCTCGGCGTGAACGCCGCGCTGCTCAACGACCTGTCCGGCGAGCGCAACGTGGTGCTCGGCTGCCTGGCCATGGGCATGCCGCCGGAGGAGGTCAAGCGGCTGGCGCCGGAGATCATCGACTTCTCCGGGATCAACGAGCGGGGCGACTTCGCCTCGCTGCCGATGCGCACCTACTCCTCCGGCATGGGCGCCCGGCTGCGCTTCGCCATCTCCTCCGCGAAGAAGCACGACGTGCTACTCATCGACGAGGCGCTGGCCACCGGCGACCGGAAGTTCCGGGCCCGCAGCGAGGAGCGGGTGCGGGAGCTGCGCGACGGCGCCGGCACCGTCTTCCTGGTCAGCCACTCCATCGGCTCGATCCGGGACACCTGCGAGCGGACCATCTGGCTGGAGAGCGGCGTCCTGAAGATGGACGGCCCCACCCAGGAGGTCTGCGACGCCTACGAGAACCAGAAGTAGCCGTCCGGAGCGCACCGGGTCCGGGCTCGCCCGGGTCGGTGCGCTCCGTCGTACGCGTTAAGGTTTCCCTCGGCGCCGCCCAAAATTCACCACCCGGTCACCGACGCCCCAAACCCCGCAGAAGTGAGGAACGGCAATGACGCAGGACCGCACCCCCGCACCGGACGCCGCGCCGGCGAGCCCGGCACCCTGGCGCCCCTCGCGGACGGTGGCCGTGATCCTCGCCGGGGGGACCGGGACGCGTCTCGGGCTGGGCATCCCGAAGCAGCTGCTGAAGATCGCCGGCAAGCCGATCATCGAGCACACCCTGGCCGTGTTCGATGCCGCGCCGGAGATCGACGAGATCATCGTGCTGATGGCCGCCGGCCACGTGCCCGACGCGCAGCGGATCGTCGCCAACGCGGGCTTCCGCAAGGTCAGCAAGGTGATCGAGGGCGGGGACACCCGCAACGACACCACCCGGATCGCGCTGGACGCGGCCGGCGAGGGCGACGTCAACATCCTCTTCCACGACGCGGTGCGCCCGCTGGTCAGCGCCCGGATCGTGCGCGAGTGCGTAAACGCGCTCTGGACCTACTCGGCGGTGGACGTGGCAATCCCGTCCGCCGACACGATCATCCAGGTCGACCAGGACGAGTGCATCACCGACATCCCGGTCCGCGCCACCCTGCGCCGCGGCCAGACCCCGCAGGCGTTCCGCTCCGGCACCATCCGTGAGGCGTACCGGCGGGCCGAGGGCGACCCGGACTTCGCCGCCACCGACGACTGCGGCGTGGTGCTGCGCTACCTGCCCGGCACGCCGATCAAGGTGATCGACGGCTCGGACGAGAACATCAAGGTGACCCATCCGGTCGACGTGCACCTGGCGGACAAGCTCTTCCAGCTCGCCGCCGCCCAGGTGCCCAAGGTCAGCGACCACCGCGGCTACACCGAGGAGCTGACCGGCCGGACCATCGTGGTCTTCGGCGGCAGCTACGGCATCGGCCACGACCTCACCGAACTGGCCCGCCGCTACGGCGCCCAGGTCTTCCCGTTCAGCCGCTCCACCACCGGCACGCACGTCGAGCGGGCCGAGGACGTCGCCGCCGCGCTGAAGACCGCCTTCGAGGCGACCGGCCGGATCGACCACGTGGTGGTCACCGCCGGGATCCTGGAGAAGGGCGCCCTGGCGGAGATGGACGAGGAGACGATGGACCGCCTCCTGCACGTCAACTTCGTCGGCCCGGTCACCATCGCCCGGCAGTCGCTGCCCTACCTCCAGCAGACCAAGGGCCAGCTGCTCCTCTACACCTCCAGCTCCTACACCCGGGGCCGGGCGCGCTACGCGCTCTACTCGGCCACCAAGGCCGCGCTGGTCAACCTGACCCAGGCGCTCGCCGACGAGTGGGCCGAATTCGGCGTACGGGTCAACTGCGTCAACCCGGAGCGCACCGCCACCCCGATGCGCACCAAGGCGTTCGGCGAGGAGCCGGAGCACACGCTGCTCTCCGCCGAGGCGGTCGCCCAGGCCTCCCTGGACGTGCTGATCTCGGAGCTGACCGGTCAGGTGATCGACGTCCGCCGGGCGCCCGGCGAGCCGGTGGCGGCGGTGCCCGCCCAGGCCGGCGCACAGCAGTCCGAGCAGCTGCCCACCGGCATCGACGCCTGAGCCGCGGGACGGGACGAGCCAGATGCGCGGTGACCTGGTCCGGAAGCTGCTCGCCCGGATGCTGACCACCGGGCTGGCGGTGCTGGCCTTCCTCGTCGTCGCGCTCACCGGGGCGACCGGCTGGGGGCTGACGGTCGCGGTCGCCGCGCTCGCCGCCGCCGCCTGGGAGCGCCGGGTCCGGCCGACCGCCGACGGCCTCGCCGAGTCGGTGCTGGTCGCCGCCGGCATCCTGGTCGGCTACGCCCGCCGGCTCGACGCCGGCTTCGACCCGGCGCTGGCGGCCACCGCGCTGGTCCTGCTCGGCCTGGTGCTGCTGGTCGGGCCGCTGCGCGACGCCGGCGCGCTGGAGATCCGGGCGGCCAACCTGCCGGTCCGGTCCTGGACCCCGCTGGTCGCCGCACGGCTCGGCGACGCGCTGCTGGTGCTGCTCGCCGTGGTGGCGCTCGCCGCCGGCCTGGCCCTGCCCGCCTGGGTGGCCCTGGTCGCCGCGCTGCTGGTCGGGGCGGGCTGCGGCGCGGTCGGCCTCGACCTGGCCCGGCGCCGGTTCCGGCCGCCGGCCGGCGGCGGCCCGGTGGGCCGGGCGCTGCGCCGGCACCAGCCCGAGTTCCTGCTCTACTTCTCCGCCCCACCCGGCTCTGAGTACCAGGTCACCATGTGGCTGCCCTACCTGGAGCGGATCGGCCGGCCGTTCCTGGTGCTGCTGCGCGAGCCCGAGTTCCTGCCGACCGTGGCCGCCGCCACCCGCGCGCCGGTGGTCTTCTGCCCCACGCTGAAGACCATGGACGAGGCGCTGGTGCCGAGCCTGCGAGCGGCCTTCTACGTCAACCACGGCGCGAAGAACAGCCACTGCATCCGCTTCTCGCAGCTCACCCACGTGCAGCTGCACCACGGCGACAGCGACAAGGCGCCCAGCGCCAACCCGGTCTCGGCGATCTTCGACAAGATCTTCGTGGCCGGGCAGGCGGCGATCGAGCGGTACGCCCGGGCCGGCGTGGAGATCCCCGCCGAGAAGTTCGTCGTGGTCGGCCGCCCCCAGGTGGAGGCGATCGAGGTACGCCGGGAGCCGGTCACCGGCCTGGCCCACCCGACCGTCCTCTACACGCCCACCTGGACCGGGCACCACGCCGACGCCGACTACTGCTCGCTGCCGGTGGCCGAGACGGTGATCCGCCGGCTGCTCGACCGGGGGGCGACGGTGATCCTGCGGGCGCACCCGTACACCACGCAGAACCCGGTCTCGGCGCGGCAGCTGGCCCGCCTCACCGAGCTGCTCGCTGCCGACAAGGCCAGGACCGGGCGACCGCACCTGTGGGGCGCGGCGGCCGGCCGCGAGCTGACCCTGACCGAGTGCGTCAACCGCGCCGACGCGCTGGTCTCGGACGTCTCCGGGGTGATCTCCGACTGGCTCTACTCGGGCAAGCCGTACGCGGTGACCGACATGGGCGTCGACGGGGAGCAGTTCGTCGAGCGGTTCCCGCTGGCCGGCTCCGGCTACGTGCTGCGCCGGGACATGTCCAACGTGGACGAGGTGCTGACCGAGCTGCTGGACACCGACCCGAAGGAGGCGGCGCGCTGGGCCACCCGGGTCCGCTACCTGGGCGACTTCCCGGCCGAGTCGTACGCCGAGGTGTTCCTCGACGCCGCCCGCCGGCAGCTGGCGCCGGCCGCGGCCGCGCCCGCCCCGCGGCTCCCCTCCCCCACCGCCTGACCCGCCGGTCAGAGGTACGCGTCGAGCAGGGCGAGCACGGCCGCCGGATCCTCGACGTGCGCGTTGTGGCCCAGGCCGGGCAGGGTGACGACCGGGACACCCAGTTCCTTGAGCTGCGCGTCGGTCACCATCGGGTCCTGCTCCCCACGGGCCAGCAGCACCGGGACGTCGGCGGCGGCGAGCAGCGCGGGCAGCCCGGGCTCCCCCACCGCGAAGGCGGCCGGGTCCATGGCGAGCCGCCAGCGGCCGTCCTCGCGGCGCAGGCCCGCCTCCACCACGGGGTGATCGGGGGCGAACAGCCCGGCCAGCCCGGAGACCCGCAGGTAGCGGCGGGCCGCCTCGTCCCGGGTGGCGAACCAGGTCACCGGGCGGGCAGCCAGGTCGCGGGCCTTCTCCAGGTCGGCCGGGGACCAGACGGCCTTGATCCCGAGCCCGACCACCGCGTCGACCGGCAGGCGCCGCGACCGCGCGGCCAGCGCCAGCGCCACCACCCCGCCGAGCGAGTGGCCGAGCAGCACGAGCCGGTCGCGGGGGCCGAGGCGCTCGGCCACCGGGCCGAGCCCCTCGACCACCCGCCGGGCCAGGGCCTCGAAGGAGTATTCCGGCAGCGGGGGCGACCAGCCGTGCCCGGCCAGGTCGGGGGCGAGCCAGCGCCCCGCCCAGTCGCGCTCCAGCAGCGGCGCCCAGGGCAGCCACACCTCACCGGTGGCGCCCATGCCGTGCAGAAGCAGCAGATGGCAGGTACCCGTCGCGTCGCCCATAGGCCGCAGTGTGCCACCGGACGGACACGACGCGCGAGAGCGGACACCGGCGCGGACGACGTCGGGCACCGGCTCGGTGGAGCCGGTGCCCGACGGGAAGGGTGCGATCAGGCGGAGTAGCCGCGGGTGCCGGCCCAGTTCGCCAGGTCGATGGTGCTGACCCAGTACGCGGGCAGCGCCGGGTTCGCCGAGTCGGCGATCCGGACGGTCCGGCCGTTGTTCTTGTAGCCGACCACGGCGATGTAGTGGCCGCCCGGGAACGAGTGCCAGCCGCCGTCGGTGTCGGTGGCGTCGCCGGCCACGTTGACCACCACGCCCCGGCCGTCGGTGATCGCCTTGACCACGTCCGCCTGGAGCTGGTCGATCTCGGCCGGGCTCGCCGAGCCGCCGAACATGTGGGTCCGGTACGGGTTGCCCTTGACCATCTGGTTCAGGCCCCGGGTGGTGTCCTCGGCGGAGTTGGTGCCGTTCTCGGTGGTGCCGAGCGGGCCGGCCATCGCTTCCTGGGTGGTCTCGACGCCGCTCGCGCTGAGCGCGTTCCGCACCGCAGCCGGGCCGCAGTTCCAGTACTGGTTCTGCGCCTGGTACTCGTAGTCGAGGACCTTGGTCGACGGCGGCTTCGGCTTCGCCTTCGGGGTGGTGTCCGGGTCGGTGGTGGCCTTGGCCGCGGCCTTCGCGGTCGACGGCGACGCGCTCGGCGAGGCGGACGGCGCCGGGACGGCGACCCGGGCCTCGCCCCGGCTGGCGACCTCACCGAGCCGCGAGCCCAGCTCGGCGACCGCGGCGGTGTTCTCCTGGTGGACCGGGGCGTCGTCGGTGGCGGTGAGGGCGGCGCTGGTGCCGCCGGCCAGCACGAGCGCCGCGGCCGAGCCGGCGATGATCTGGTACGGGCGTTCGGTCACGAGACGCCGCAGTTGACGCTTCAGGTGATGCTTCACGGGTTCCTCCACGGGGGCGTGCGCGGCACACACCGGCCCCACGCGCGGAGGAACTCACGCGCGCTGGCGGGGCGGGTCGCCGCGGAAAGGGAGCGCCCGGCGGGCCGGGCGGTCGGGGCGGTTGCCGGGTTTGGTCGCCGTTAGGCGAGCGCCGGCACCACGATGCCGTGGAGGCGGGGGGACGAGCGGGGGGTGGTGTGCACGAGGAATGGCACTCCTTCCGTGGCCGCCGACCGGGTTAGCTGACGGATTCGGGCGGGAAGTACGCCCTACCGCGGGCCGTGGCCCGCGGATTCACCCCGGTGTTGCTGTGGGTCCCCGGTTCGTGAGAGCACGATTAGGCGGGTCGGCGCGGCGTCGCCACTTGCGATCGGAAACCGCTCCGGACGCGCCGACACTACCGGTGGGTACCTCGCCTGCCAAGCGCTCCCACCTGCGTAAACCTCGTGCACCACTACGGATATCGGAACACTCGGTCACTGACTTCACTCAATGGGACGAGCAGTTACGGTGGCACCGCCCGGCAGAAAGCGGACATCCGGTGGCGACCGACCCGGAATTGCGGGGGTCGATCGCCCGGCCTGCCCCCGATGACCGTTTCCGCGGTGTGGTGACCGGGCTCACCGTATTCGGGTAACGATTCGGTCGACTCCGCTCCCGTCGGATGACACCGGGTCGGGCCGGCGGTGGCGCCGACGGGTCTCACCGCGAGCTGGCCCAGGCGTCAGCCAGCACGCGCGGGGCGCCAGCGGGCGCCGGGCACGGCCGCCGGCACCGGGATCCGGGTCGTCGCCGCGTCGTCCCGGCCCTCCACCGAGGCGACGGCGTGGCCCGCGGGGTGGCGCGCGGCGGCCGCCGCGTGGGACTCGGCGGCCAGGGTTCGCGCCGCCTCCGCGGCCGACTCGGCGTCCCGCCAGGCCCGCCGCTCCCGCTCGGCGGCCGCCGCCCAGGTGGCCCGGCGGCCCTCGCGTACGGCCCGGGCCAGGACGATCTCCTGCTCGGCCGGGTGCCGGCGCGGGTTCCACCCGTTGCGGTGGGCCAGCACGTCGGCGAGTTGCCGGGCGGTCAGGTCGCCCCGCCAGTGCGCCGTCATCGCGGCGTGGTGCAGCCAGCGCTCCCGGGCCGCGTACTCGGCCGGCGTGCGCGGGGTGTGCGGCGCGGGCAGGGCGGCCGCGTTGGCGAAGCGACGGGCGGAGGTCTCGGCCTCGTCGTACGCCCGCCAGGCGCGGTCGGCCTCGTCGTGGGCGGTCAGCCACTGTTCCCGGCGCCGCCGGGCGGTCTGCGCGGCCCCGGCGGCGGCCACCGCCACCTCGTCGGCGTACCGGCGCAGGTCGGCCCGGCGGGCGGCCTCCTCGGCGGCCGGGTCGGGGGGCGGATCAGATGCGGCGTCCCGCTCGGGGCGGGCGACCAGCACGGCGAGCAGGCCGAGCGCGAGCAGGAGCAGGGCCGACCAGATCGCGGCGGCCTCGGGGACCTCGGTCAGGAAGTGGTAGAGAACGGTCTGCGGCATGGTCGGCACCTCACGGAGGAAGACGTGACGGAGAGGTCCGCACGACCCGTGACAGCGGCGGGGCGCTCCGGGCAAGGGCGCGGCCGGCCGACGGGCGGGTGCGGGGTGAGGTTCGGTGCGTGCGGCGGGCGCGGGCCGACGGCCCGCGGGCGGGGTCAGCGGACGGGCGGGGCCCGGGAGCCGACGGTGCCCGGGAGCAGCCCGGTCAGAACGAGCGGCCGGTCCGCCACGCGGGTCACGGCCGCGGGCGCCGCGACCGGCCCGGGCGCGCCGGCCGGCACGGCCGGCGTGTCGACGGCTGCGTCGCCCCGGAGGTCCTGCCCGGTGACGGCGGCGGTGTGGTCGACGCCGACCCGGAAATCCTGCTCGGCGGCGCCGGCTCGGAGGGTCGGACCCTCGACGGGGGCTACCACGGTAGGTGCCACCGGTGCGGTCGCGGCCCCGCCGATCGGCAGCGTGGCCGCGCCGAACGAGCAGGCGACGAGCACGGCCAGGGTGGCCAGTGTCCGGGCCGTCCAGCGCGCCACCCACCACACGGGACAGGTGAGCGCGATCGGCAGCACGGGTACAAACTACCGCCGAAGCCGCCACATCGCACCGTCGCCGGGCGTGTCGCGACTGCGCGGAACACGGCACCGGCCAGGGTGGACAAAGCGCGGGTACGGGCGCCGGGACGGCGGGGCGCGGGTGATCAGTCCGGCCCCGACGGGCGGCGCCGGCGGGGCGCGCCAGACTCAGCCCGGGTCGCGCCGCCCGGCGTACTCGATGGGTCTGGCCGGGGTGTCGGGGGCCTCGACCGGCCCGGTCGGGGCGGCGCGCGGGGCGGGGACGCGCGGCGCCGGCGCGGCGGTGGCCGACGCCGGGCGGGCCCGGCGCGGCGGGCCGAGGCGGCGCATCATCGGCATCTCCACCCAGCGGTGCAGGGCCGCGGCGACCAGGAGGTTGAGCAGCAGGAAGGCGAGCACCACGAGCGGCCCCCACCACCCCCGCAGGCCGGTGCCCCAGTCGCCGGTGAGCCGCAGCACGGTCCTCATGACCAGCACGTGGACCAGGTAGAAGGCGAAGGAGACCTCACCGAGCCACACCATGGTGCGGGACCGCCACGGCGTGCGCCGGCCCCGCACGTCGGCGTCCGCCGCCGCGGTGATGACCAGCAGGTAGGCCGCCGCGAGCAGGGCCGCCCAGAACTCGGCGCGGATCCACAGCGCGGCGACCACCCAGGTGGCGACGAAGAGCAGGCTCGCCACGGTCAGGTTCGGGCCGCGCCAGCGGCCCCGGCGCAGCAGCTCGGCGGCGGCCACACCCAGCCAGAACTCGAAGGAGCGGGTGACCGGGAAGATCTGGGTGAACCACCAGCGGTTCTCCTCGGGCACCAGGAGCTGGGCGGGCCAGAGGGCCAGGATGAGCAGCGGCACGGCGACCACGACGGCCCACAGCGCGCCGGTGCGGGCCCGGCGCAGCCACGGCAGCACCAGCGGCAGGCAGAGGTAGAAGGCCAGTTCGCAGGAGAGCGACCAGCTCACGTTGTTGACGCTGTAGAAGTAGTCGCCGCGGGGGATCCAGGCCTGCACCAGGAAGAGGTTGCCGACCGCGGCCCACGGGGCGACCGGGTCGGCGAACCAGAACATGACGGCCAGCGCCACCACGAAGGTCACCAGGTGGTTCGGGTAGATCTTGGCGAGCCGGCGGCGCAGGAAGGTGCGTCGCGACTCGCCGTCCCGGTACGACCAGACCAGCACGAATCCACTGAGGATGAAGAAGAACTCGACCCCGGAGAGGCCGAGGCTGAACGCCTTGCCCACCAGGGCCTTCAGGTCGGGCTGGGCGATGATCCCCATGGTGCCGACGTGGAAGGCGAAGACCAGCAGGGCGGCGATCCAGCGCAGCCCGGTCAACGACGGCAGCCGGGTGGCTCGGGTGGCGGCCGGGGCGCTGGTCACGCCGGGCACCCTACCCGGTGGTCTCCGGGGTCGCCGACCGGCGGCACGGGGCCGCGGTTCCCGCCCAGCGCGCGACCGCTTCCGCCGAGCCTCGTACGCCTGTTCGAGAGCGGGGTAGGATCGGCGGCGTGTCCGACGTCGCGTACCAGCCCTCGATGCTCGACTTCGCCGCGCAGGGTCCCACCCTGGGCCCGCTCGCCGGCCGGCTGCGCCGGCACGAGTTGAGCCGGGGCGCCTGGGTCGACCACCTGCCCGGCTGGGTGGCGGGTTCCGACGCGGTGCTCGACACGCTGCTGCAGGACGTGCCGTGGCGGGCCGAGCGCCGCACCATGTACGACGCCGAGGTCGACGTCCCCCGCCTGCTCTGCTGGTACGGCGCCGGCCGGCCGCTGCCGCACCCGGTGCTCACCGCGGCGCGCGACACGCTCACCCGGCACTACGCGGCCGAGCTGGGCGAGCCGTTCGTGACGGCCGGGATGTGCCTCTACCGGGACGGCCGGGACAGCGTGGCCTGGCACGGCGACACCCTGGGCCGCTCCGCGCACACCGACACCCTGGTGGCCATCGTCTCCTTCGGCTCGCCCCGGCCGCTGCTGCTGCGCCCCCGGGGCGGCGGGGGGACCAGCCTGCGCTTCCCGCTCGGCCACGGCGACCTGGTGGTGATGGGCGGGTCCTGCCAGCGCACCTGGGAGCACGCGATCCCGAAGACCGCCCGGCCGGTCGGCCCCCGGGTCAGCGTCCAGTTCCGCCCCGCCGGGGTGGCCTGACGCCGAGCCGGCGCCGGCCCCGAGCCGGCGCCGGCCCCGGGCCGGCGCCGTGCTAGAAACAACTCTCAGGGTCGATCACGCCCCCGTCACCTGACGACGCGAAGGGCACCCATGACCCAGTCCCCCACCTCCCGCTGGTCCCCCTGGACCCTGCACGGCGACGGACGCTCCGTCACCCCCGGCGACGTGGTCCACCCCGGCGAGCGGCTGTCCTGGCCGCGTACGGTCGGGGTCGGCGTGCAGCACGTGGTCGCCATGTTCGGCGCCACCTTCACGGTGCCGCTGATCACCGGCTTCCCGCCGGCCACCACGCTCTTCTTCTCCGGGCTGGGCACGCTGCTGTTCCTGCTGATCACCCGCAACCGGCTGCCCTCGTACCTGGGGTCGTCGTTCGCCTTCATCGCCCCCGTGCTGGCCGCGAAGACCGACGGCGGCATCGGCGCGGCCCTCGGCGGCATCGTGGTGGCCGGCGCGGCGCTGGCGCTGGTCGGCGTGGTGGTGCAACTCGCCGGGACGCGCTGGATCGACGCCCTGATGCCGCCGGTGGTGACCGGTGCCATCGTGGCCCTGATCGGGCTCAACCTGGCCCCGGTGGCCTGGGACGGCGGCGGCAGCGGCACCGGCGTCAAGGCGCAGCCGCTGATCGCGGTGATCACCCTGGTCGCGATCCTGGTCACCACGGTGCTGTTCCGTGGCTTCCTGGCCCGGCTGTCGATCCTGCTCGGCGTGGTGGTCGGCTGGGTGCTGGCCGCGCTGCTCGGCCAGCTCGACCCGGCGGCGGTCACCACGCTGAAGGAGGCCGCCTGGGTGGGGCTGCCGCAGTTCCACGCGCCGAGCTTCGGCCTGCGGGCCGTGGTGCTGGTCATCCCGGTGATCCTGGTGCTCATCGCGGAGAACGCCGGGCACGTCAAGGCGGTCGCCGCGATGACCGGGCGGAACCTGGACCGGGACATGGGCCGGGCGTTCCTCGGCGACGGCATCGCCACCGTGCTGGCCGGCTCCGGCGGCGGCTCCGGCACCACCACGTACGCGGAGAACATCGGCGTGATGGCGGCGACCCGGGTCTACTCGACGGCCGCGTACTGGGTGGCCGGGTTCGCGGCGGTGCTGCTCGGGTTGTGCCCGAAGTTCGGCGCGCTGATCCTCACCGTGCCGGCCGGGGTGCTGGGCGGCGCCACCACGGCCCTGTACGGCCTGATCGCCGTCCTGGGCGCCCGCATCTGGATCGAGAACCGGGTGGACTTCCACGACCCGGTCAACCTGATGACCGCCGCGGTCGCCGTGATCGTCGGCGCCGCCAACTACACCCTGACCGCCGGCGACCTCTCCTTCAACGGCATCGCCCTGGGCACCGCCGCCGCCCTGGTGATCTACCACGGCATGCGCCTGATCGCCCA
Organism: Micromonospora sp. NPDC005299; assembly: GCF_042872345.1. NCBI lineage: Bacteria > Bacillati > Actinomycetota > Actinomycetes > Micromonosporales > Micromonosporaceae > Micromonospora > Micromonospora sp. NPDC005299. Next base: position 126,831 of record NZ_JBIAKG010000006.1, on the reverse strand, counting down.
CCTGCGCGGCACCACCCCCACGCACCACGCAGGCCCGGAACCCGAACTCTGACCCGGCTCGGCCCGTTGATCATAAAGTTGTCGCCGCGACACGCCGGAGGGCAACAACTTCATGATCGACGCGGACCGGGCGGGCGGGATGTGCGAAGGGGCCCTGCGGCACAGCCGCAGGGCCCCTTCGCACGCGTGACGGTCAGTCGCGATCGATCTGGTGGCCGATCACGGTGGGGCCGAGCATCACCGCGAAGCCGGAGCCGTCGCGGCGGGGGCCGGCCGGGGGCAGCTCGACCGGGTCGCCGGTGGCGGTGGCGCCGACCGGGCGCGGGCCGATCCAGGCCACGGCCAGGTCCAGCTCGCCCTTGAGCAACCGCTGGGCGCGCACGCCGCCGGTCGCCCGGCCCTTCGCCGGGTACGCCTTGAACGGCGTCACCTTGACCGTCGCGCCGGTCGAGGTGACCACCATCGGCTCCCCGTGGCCCGGGTCGTCGGTGCGGATCGCACCGAAGAAGACCACCCGCGCCCCGGCCGGCAGGTTGATGCCCGCCATGCCGCCACCCTTGATGCCCTGCGGCCGGACCACGGACGCCGCGAAGCGCAGCAACGACGCCTCCGAGGAGACGAACGCCAGGGTCTCCGCCCCGTCGGTGAGCCAGGTCGCCCCGACCACCTCGTCGCCGTCGCGCAGCGAGATCACCTCGAACTCGTCCGAGCGGACCGGCCACTCGGGGGCGCAGACCTTCACGACGCCCTGCCGGGTGCCGAGCGCCAGCCCGGGTGAGCCCTCGGCGGACGGGCCGAGCGGGGCCAGCCCGACGACCGTCTCGCCCTGCTCCAGCGGCACCAGCTCGGCGGCGGACATACCGCCGCGCAGCGACACGGTGCCGGACTGCTCGGGCAGCACCGGCAGCGGCAGCACGTCGATCTTGAAGGCCCGACCGGCGCTGGTCACCAGGAGCACCCGGCCGCGGGCCGTGGAGTGCACCACGGCGCGTACCGCGTCGTGCTTGACCCGGCCGCTGCGCCGGCGCGCCTCGGCGGCCTCCTCCGACTCGGCCGCGGTCCGGGCGACCAGCCCGGTGGCGGAGAGGATGACCTGGCAGGGGTCGTCGGCGACCTCCAGCGGACCCGCCGGCACGGAGGCCGCCAGGACCTCCTTGAGGTCGCCGTCGACCAGCGTGGTGCGGCGCTCGGCGGCGAACTGCTTGACCACGGCGGCCAGCTCGTCGGAGACCAGCTTCCGCAGCACCTTCGGGTCGTCGAGGATCTTCGACAGCTCGGCGATCTCGCCGCGCAGCTTCTCCTGCTCGGCCTCCAGCTCCAGCCGGTCGTACTTCGTCAGCCGGCGCAGCGGGGTGTCCAGGATGTAGGTGGCCTGGATCTCGGAGAGCTTGAACTTCTGCATCAGGCCGTCCTTGGCGGCCTGGGCGTCCTCGCTGGCCCGGATGAGCCGGACCACCTTGTCGATGTCGAGCAGGGCGATCAGCAGGCCGTCGACCAGGTGCAGCCGCTCCTCGCGCTTGCGCTTGCGGTACGCGCTGCGCCGGGTGACCACCTCGTAGCGGTGGGCCAGGAAGACCTCCAGCAGCCCCTTGAGCCCCAGGGTCTGCGGCTGGCCGTCGACCAGGACCAGGTTGTTCACGCCGAAGGACTGCTCCAGCGGGGTGAGCCGCCAGAGGTCGGCCAGCAGCGCCTGCGGGTTGACCCCGACCTTGCACTCGATGACCAGCCGGGTGCCGTTCTCCCGGTCGGTGAGGTCCTTGACGTCGGCGATGCCGGTCAGCCGCTTGGTCTTGTTGACCTCGTTGGTGATGGCGGCAATGACCTTCTCCGCGCCCACCCCGTAGGGCAGTTCGGTGACCGTGATGGCCTGCCGGCCACGGCTTCCCTCCAGCGGGCCGGTCTGCACCCGGGCCCGCATCCGCACCACGCCGCGCCCGGTCTCGTAGGCCCGGCGCACCTCGTCGAGGCCGAGCAGCAGCCCGCCGGTGGGCAGGTCGGGGCCGGGGACGAACTCCATGAGCTTGTCCAGCGTGGCGTCCGGGTGGTTGATCAGCCAGCGGGCCGCGTGGACCACCTCGGCCAGGTTGTGCGGGATCATGTTGGTGGCCATCCCGACCGCGATCCCGGACGCGCCGTTGACCAGCAGGTTGGGGAAGGCCGCCGGCAGCACGGTGGGCTGGGTCAGCGAGCCGTCGTAGTTGGGCTCGACGTCGACGGTGTCCTCGCCCAGCTCGCCCACGAGCAGCATGGCCTCGCGGGACATCCGGGCCTCGGTGTACCTCGCCGCCGCCGGTCCGTCATCCGGACTTCCGAAGTTCCCATGCCCGTCAATGAGCGGCGCATTGAGGGAGAAGTCCTGAGCCAGCCTCACCATGGCGTCATAGATGGCGGTGTCGCCGTGCGGATGGTACTTGCCCATGCAGTTGTGGACGACGTAGCCCTCGGCGACGAATGCGTGCTCGTCCGACCCGACCTGAATGTCGTACGTGGTGGCGGGATCGGCGGCCTCCACCGAGACAACACGAAGGAACGAATGACCCGACAGCCCTTCGAGCCGGCTGGCAAGCGGCGAGCCGATTCGGTGGAGCTTGCGAACCCAGCCGTCCCGCTCGGCGCGCCAGAGAGGGAATGATCGCTCCGAAAGCGGCACGCCGTTGCGGTCCTTGCCGTAACGGACCTTGCTACCGGCCCCCGACAGCGAAGCTCGAAAGGACTTGCCGTTCTCATCCACGAACCAGCCGCCGCCCTGGTGAGCCGCCGTGAGTTCCTCGATCACCGGCCGGATCGGCAGTCGATCGTTGCCCTGCTTGCCCCCGTACTCGTACCCCTGCTCCACTACCCGCCGCAGGCCGTCGTTCTTGTAGCCGACCCGCACCCAGGGCAGAAGCATCTCGGCGAGTACGGCAGCGTCTCGTCCGGTGACGGACAGACCGAGAAGTGGTTGGTGACCCTTCCGGCTGCTGGTCCAGTGGTGCCCGTGGACACCCAGATCAGCGAGCATGGAGTAGATCTGTCGCACCAGCGTGACGCTCGTGCTGACGAGGACGATCTCGCGAAAACGCTTGCGGACGTAGCCATCGCCATCGAAGAACCCGGCAAGGAAGGGCGCCCAAGCAGAGCGATCTTCGAGAACGTCACCCGGGACGTGCTTGGCGTGGCTGAGGGACGCACCGGCCTCAAGCAGACCCTGGTGCCGAGCGAAGGTAACGACGTGCTGGTCGCGGTGCCGAGGGTTGGCTGCTTCACGCTTTCCACGGCTGGCGTTGAGCCCGTTCGCGATCGCCCAGCCGTGGGCGATGTCGAGCGGCTCGACATCGCACATGTGCAACCGCACTCGCCCGTCGGCCTCACGAGACCGATCGACGGCAAAACCCTCTGCCACCACGAGTCCGCGGACGTAGTCGTAGACGTCACCGCCGGGAACGGAAGCCGACCTGCGACCGCCGCCGTAGGCGAGGGTGAGGCACCCGGCGAGGTCCCGCGCTTCGATCCAACGGACCGAAAGATCCTCGTCCACCACACGGAACCGCTGTCCCGGAGTGACGGTCATGGTGTGGCCGTTACTCCACGTGACCCGGACCAGCTCCGACTGCGGATTCCGGTACACCGCGCGCACCGGAACGGCCGTCCCGTCGGCGTCCAGCACGGAGTCGCCGATCTCGACATCTTCGATCGGCCTCAGACCCTGAGGCGTCGACACGAGCGTTCCGGCGACGAAGCAGTCGCCGACGATCCGGGCCGACTTCACGTGGCCCCGGTCGGGACGGTGGCCCTGCTCGTACATGGACCAGAGGATGCGGCGGTGCACCGGCTTGAGCCCGTCGCGGGCGTCGGGCAGGGCCCGCGAGTGGATGACCGAGAAGGCGTACTCCAGGTAGGAGTCCGAGACCTCGGTGACCAGCGGATTGTCGAAGACCCGGGCGCCGGCCTGGTCGAAGGCGGAGAGGTCCGCCTTGGCGCGGTCGTCCTTGCGGCGTGCCATGGTTCAGCTTTCCCTTCGAAGAACCCGGTGGTCAGGCGTCGATGGCGTCGCGGTCGACCCGGTCGGCCGAGTCGATGAGCCAGTTGCGGCGGGGCTCGACCTTCTCCCCCATGAGCAGTTCGAGGATCCGCTCGGCGGCCTCGACGTCGTCGAGAGTGATGCGGCGGACCGCCCGCGTGGCCGGGTTCATGGTCGTCTCCCACAGCTCGTCGGCGTCCATCTCACCGAGACCCTTGAACCGCGGGATGGGCGTGACGATCTGCTTGCCGGCCTTCTCCAGCTTGCGGACCGTCGCCTCCATCTCGGCCTGCGTGTAGGTGTAGACCGTCTGCGGGTTGCGCCCCCTGGTGGTGATCTTGTGCAGGGGCGGCATGGCCGCGTAGAGCCGGCCCGCCTCGATCAGCGGCCGCATGTAGCGGGCGAAGAGCGTGATGAGCAGGGTCCGGATGTGCGCGCCGTCCACGTCCGCGTCGGCCATGATGAGCACCCGGCCGTAGCGCAGCGCGGAGAGGTCGAAGGTGCGCCCCGAGCCGGCGCCGAGCACCTGCACGATCGCCGCGCACTCGGCGTTGTCGAGCACCTGCTGGAGGTTCGCCTTCTGCACGTTGAGGATCTTGCCGCGGATCGGCAGCAGGGCCTGGTATTCCGAGGAGCGGGCCATCCGGCTGGTGCCGAGGGCGCTGTCCCCCTCCACGATGAACAGCTCGCTGCGCTCCACCCCGGTGGCCCGGCAGTCGACCAGCTTGGGCGGCATCGACGCGCCCTCCAGGGCGGTCTTGCGCCGGGCGGCGTCCTTCTGCTGCTTCTGGGTCAGCCGGACCCGGGCCGCGTCGACGATCTTCTGCAGCACCGTGCGGGCCTCGGCCTTGGTCTTCCGGTCCTCCAGCCACGCCTTGAGGTGCGCCTCGACCAGACCCTGGAGCACCTTCGTGATGCCCGCCGTGGAGAGCTCGTCCTTGGTCTGCGAGGTGAACTGCGGCTCCGGGATCCGCACGTGCACCACCGCGGTCATGCCCTCCAGGACGTCGTCCAGGGTGGGCGCGTCCTCCTTGGGCTTGAGCAGGCCACGGGTGGTGCGGGCGGCCTCGGCCAGGGTGCGCGCCAGGGCCCGCTCGAAGCCTTTGCGGTGGGTGCCGCCGTGGGCGTTGCGGATGGTGTTGGTGAAGCATTCGACGGTGCGCTCGTAGCCGGTGCCCCAGCGGAACGCCACCTCGATCTCGGCCCGGCGCTGCACGTTGGACTGCATGACACCGTTGGCGTCGGCCGCGTTCTCCCGGTAGGTTCCCTCGCCGGTGACCAGCAGGGTCCCGGAGACCGGGCGGTCGCCGGCCGGGGCGAGGTAATCCACCATGTCGGTGAGGCCGTTGGGGAAGTGGAAGCCCTCCTCGACCACCTTCTCGCCGGTCTCGTCGCGCAGCCGGTAGGCCACGCCGGGCACGAGGAAGGCGGTGTTGCGCAGCTTGAGCCGGACCGCCTCGGTGTCGAGCGCCGCGCCGGTCTCGAAGTAGCGCGGGTCGTGCCACCAGCGGATGGAGGTGCCGGTGCGCTGGCCGCGCTTCATGGCACCGACGATCTGCAGGCCGGGGCCGGGCGTGAACGGCGCTTCCGGGCCGTCGCCGTCGAAGATCCCGGGTACGCCGTGCCGGAACGACATCGAGTGGATCTTGCCGCTGCGGCGGACGGTGACGTCGAACCGCCGGGAGAGCGCGTTGACCGCCGAGGCGCCCACGCCGTGCAGGCCGCCGGAGGTCTTGTAGCCCGAGCCGCCGAACTTGCCGCCCGCGTGCAGCCTGGTCAGCACCAGCTCGACGCCGGAGATGCCGGACTTGGCGTGCACGTCGGTCGGGATGCCGCGACCGTCGTCGTCGACCCGCACCGAGCCGTCGGCGTGCAGGATCACGTCGACCTTCGTGGCGTGACCCGCGACACCCTCGTCGGTGGAGTTGTCGAGGATCTCGTTGACGAGGTGACCCACGCCACGGCTGTCGGTCGAACCGATGTACATGCCGGGGCGCTTCCGGACGGCGTCGAGGCCCTCCAGGTGCGTCAGGTCGTCGGCCCCGTACAGGGTCTCAGGCTGTGCGGTCAACTGGTCGTACTCCCAGGTCTCGGCGGTGTGGTGCCGTTCACCGTGCGATCCCCCACGTCGATCGCCAGGCGCGGCGCGCCGGAGCGAGCCTAGCCCGGCACTCCGACAGAGCCGTGGCACCCGGTGCGGTGCGGCGTCGGATACCGCGCGACCGGAGGCGAGGAGGCGTCCGTGCACGACAACGACGCGTGCCGCCGGTGTCTTCCCGGCCGGGGCCGGGCACCGACCGCCCCGGACGGCAATCCATTGACGTACGTCACACGGTCGTGATCTCATCGCTTCCTTGAAGAATCTTTCACATTTCGATGTGCGAGGGGGTCGGATGACCGTGTTCCGTCGTGCCGCGCTCGCGGCCGCGCTGGCCGTCGCCGCGGTGGCGCTGCCGGCCGCCGTGGCGCCCGCCGGGGCCGCCGCGGCCGCCCTGCCCACCGCCGCCGTGGCGCTGGGCGACAGCTTCATCAGCGGCGAGGGCGCCGGGGCGTACGCGCCGGTGACCGACGTCAACGGGGTGGCCCAGGGCTTCCCCGGCTGGTCGGCCCCGAACAACAACGCCTACTTCTGCCACCGCTCGCCGAACGCCTCGCTGTTCCAGGCCGACCTGCCGGGCATCGCCGCCCGGTTCAACCTGGCCTGCTCGGGCGGGCAGCCCTACGACATCGCCGCCGCGTCCGCGAGCCGGACCAAGGGCCGGCAGGTCGGCGCCCAGCTCGACCAGCTCCGGGCGGTGGCGCGGACCCACGACATCGACCTGGTGCTGGTCGGCCTCGGCTCGAACAACAGCTCGTTCACCTTCGGCAGCGTGGCGGAGAAGTGCGCCAACCGGTTCATCGCCGACGCCTGGACCGGCTGGTGGGAGTTCTGGGCGTACCTCGGCGGGCCGGTCGAGCAGGAGCCGTGCACGGACGCCGACCTGGCCACCGCCGCCCAGTTCGCCGCCGCGACCGCGGAGACCACCGCGGCGGTCCGGCAGCTCCTCACCACCCTCGACCAGGTCGACGCCGACGGCCAGCACCGGGTGGTGTTCCAGGACTACACCAACCCGCTCCCCACCGAGCTGGCCTCGGGCTACTGGAGCGAGGACGACCGGGACGACACCCGCGACAAGTTCCGCGCCCTCGGCGCCGAGCGGTACGCGGCCGGCTGCCCGATCCACCGCGGCAGTCTCGCGCCCGGCCAGCGCTTCTCGCAGGGCCTCGGCACCCTGGTCAACTCGGTCCGGACCACCCTGGCCGCCGAGTTCCCGCAGGACGACCTGGTCTACCTGAACGTGCAGCGCGCCTTCGACGGCGCCCGGCTCTGCGAGTCGGCGGGCAGCCCCGGCAACGCCCTGGCCACCCCGATCCGGCTGATGGACGGTCCGAGTGGCGTCTTCGTGACCAGCCTCTCCGGCTACGACAAGCTCGACATCCAGCGGATCGCGAACGCCTGCGGCACCTACTTCCAGACCTGCCAGGAGTCGTGGCACCCGAGCGCCGCCGGCCACCGGGTGCTCGGCCGCTGCCTGACCGGCGCCGCCGCGACGGGTGCCCGGGCGGTCTCCTGCGCCCGCGCCCCGGACGGGACGATCACGGTGAGCTGACCCGCCGCGACCACGAGGCGTCCCCGGCCCGGGGACGCCTCGTGGCGGGTCAGGGGCGGACGGCCGTGCCGAGCACGTGCGGCGCGGCCGGTCCCGGCATCCCCGTCGGCGGGAAGCGGAACCGGTCCAGCTCGATCACGGTGAAGTCGGCGGCCCGGATCGCCGCCATCGTGTCCCGTGCCGTGTGGCAGCCGGCGCAGCACAGCGGCCAGAGCGTGGCGTCCGCCACCCGCTGGGCCCGGCGCAGCCCGGGCGTCTCCGCGACGACGTGCTCGTAGAAACGGAGCTGTCCGCCCGGGCGCAGCACCCGGCGCGCCTCGCGCAGCGCCACCGCCTGGTCCGGCACCGAGCAGAGCACCAGCGACAGCACCACCGCGTCGGCGACCGCGTCGGCGACCGGCAGCGCCTCGGCCAGGCCGGCGGCCACGGTCACCGGTACGCGGGCGTCGGGCGCGGCGGCCCGGACGAGGGCGCGCAACCGCGGCTCGGGCTCCACGGCGAGCACCCCGGTGACGGCCGGCGGGTAGTGCGGCAGGTTCCGCCCGTTGCCGGCGCCCACCTCGACCACCCGGCCGCGCAGCCCGGCGACGAGGCGGCGCCGGTGCGCGGCGGCGCCGGCCCGGTCCATGGCGACGCTGGCCCGGGCGAAAACCCGGGCGAAGATCGGATGCGAGACCGCCATCAGGGGCGCACCGGCGGGGCGCCGAGGGTGAGCAGCAGCGGACCGGCCGCGCCCTCGACCAGGTCGCCGAGGCGTACCCCGTCGAGCACGGCGAGGAAGGCGGCCTGGGCGCGGCGCAGTTCGCCGCGCAGCCGGCAGCCGGCGAGCAGCGGGCACGCCGGCTGCTCGCAGTTGACCACCTCGTCGTCGCCCTCGAAGGCCCGCACCACATGGCCGACGGTCAGCTCACCGGCGTGTTCGGCGAAGGCCACCCCGCCGGAGCGGCCCCGGATGGTCACCAGCACGCCGAGCCGCTGCAACCGCTGCACCACCTTGGCCACGTGACTGCGCGGCAGCACGAGCTGGGTGGCGAGCTCGTCCACCGTGGTCCGCGCCGGGGACGCGGCGGTCAGCATGGCGATCCGCAGGGCCATGTCGGTCGACCGGTTGAGCTTCACGCCTCGACCCTAGCCAGAGCGCCCCCGGTGCGACACGGGCCGACCAGCCCGTTCGCGACGGTGATCCTGGCCACGCCGGTCCCGGGACCTTCGCCCCTGAAGAGGGGTTTCCGATTCCTGTTCAGTGGTGACCGACCCGTTCGACGCCCGAAGGAGTAGTCGTGCTCTCGGAATCCTCCGCAGCCGTGGTGACGGCGACCCTGCCCGCCGTGCAGGCACACGGCGAGGCGATCACCGGCCGGTTCTACCAGCGGATGTTCGCCGCCCACCCGGAACTGCTGGACCTCTTCAACCGGGGCAACCAGGCCACCGGGCAGCAGAAGGCGGCGCTCGCCGCGGCCGTGGTCGCGTACGCCGAGCACCTGACCGGCGGCAGCAGCGTGCCGTGGGGGCCGGTCCTGGACCGCATCGCGCACAAGCACGCCTCGCTCGGCATCACCGCCGCCCAGTACCCGATCGTCGGCCGGCACCTGATGGCCGCGGTCGGCGAGGTGCTCGGCGACGCCGTGACGCCGGAGGTCGCCGCCGCCTGGGACGAGGTTTACTGGCTGCTGGCCTGCGAGCTGATCGCCCGGGAGGCCCGGCTGTACACGGTGGCCGGGGTGCCCGAGGGCGGCACGGTGTGGCGGGACTGGCGGGTGACCGGCCGGGCCCGGGAGACCGCCGACGTCGTGTCGCTCACCCTGGCGCCGGCCGACGGCGGCGCGGTACCCGGCTTCACCCCCGGCCAGTACGTCTCGGTCGCCGTCGATCTCGACGGTGGCCGGGGGCAGCAGATCCGGCAGTACAGCCTCTCCGGCCGGCCCGGCGCCGACCACTGGCGGATCACCGTCAAGCGGGTCCGCGGAACCGGCGACGCGCCCGACGGCATGGTCTCGACCCACCTGCACGAGCGGGTGGCCGTCGGCGACACGCTCCGGCTCAGCCCCGCGTTCGGCGAGGTCAGCGCGGTGGGCGACGGCGGGCCGCTGCTGCTGGCCAGCGCCGGCATCGGGCTCACCCCGGCGATGGCGGCGCTGGCCCACCTGGCCGCCGTCGAGCCCGAGCGCGAGGTGGTGCTGGCGCACGCCGACCGCGCCGGGGCCGCGCACGCGCTGCGCCACGAACTGTCCGCCCTCCAGGAGCGGCTGCCGAACCTCGCGGTCCACCTCTGGTACGAGGACGCCGCCGACGGCGAGCTGGCCGGGCTGAAGGCGGAGGTGGTTCCCGGCCTGGTCGACCCCGAGCGGATCCCCCTCGCCCCCGGGGCCGCGGTGCACCTCTGCGGCCCGGTCCCGTTCATGAACCTGGTCCGCGGCAACCTGCTGCGCCGGGGCGTGCCGACCGAGCGGATCGCCTACGAGGTCTTCGGTCCCGGCATGCTGCGCGGCTGAACCGCCGCCGGGGCCGCTGCCGGAGCGGGACGCGGCCAAACCGGATTTTGCTGCGCCTCTTTGCCCGGCTTCGTCGGGTAATGCCGCCCGACCAGGGGCTTTGGTCCGAGGAGTCGAATCTCCACAGCGGAGATTCGACTTCTCGGACAAGTCGATGATCTAGAGGTTAGGTCCTGACCGCCAGGGTAGGGACCACTCATGCGCGTCCTCGGAATAAACGCGATCTTCCACGACCCCGCGGCCGCCCTGGTGGTCGACGGTCGGGTGGTGGCCGCCGCCGAGGAGGAGCGGTTCAGCCGGCGCAAGCACGGCAAGCGCCCCGTTCCCTTCTCCGCCTGGGAGCTGCCCGAGCTGTCCGCCGCGTGGTGCCTGGCCAGTGCGGGGATCGACGTGGACAGCCTGGACGCGGTGGCGTACTCGTTCGACCCCGGACTCTGCCGCGACGCGGCCGAGCTGGGCCTCAGCGACCCGTGGGACTGGCTGCGGGTCGACTACGCCCGGCGGGCCCCGCAGTTCCTCGCCGCCGCCCTGCCCGGGCTCGACGCGGACCGGGTGCGGTTCGTGCCGCACCACGTCGCGCACGCGGCCTCCGCCGGCCTGGCCGCCCCGTCGGCCGGCGACGACACCGCGGTGCTGGTGCTCGACGGCCGCGGCGAGGTGGCCAGCCACCTGGCCGGCGTCTACCGCGACGGCCGGCTGTCGCCGCTGCACTCCCAGCAGCTCCCCCACTCGCTCGGCCTGCTCTACGAGGACCTCACCCGGCACCTGGGCTTCCTGCACTCCAGCGACGAGTACAAGGTCATGGCGCTCGCCTCCTACGGCCGGCCGAAGCACCTGGGCCTGCTCCGCGACCTGGTCCGGGTCAGCGACGACGGCGGCTTCCAGGTCGAGCGGATCGACTGGGCCGGCATGGCCAAGGCGGTCGCCGCCGGCGGCGAGCTGGCCGAGGAGCACGCCGACCTGGCGTCCAGCGTGCAGGCCCGACTCGAGGAGGTCGTCCTGGACCTGTCCCGCTGGCTCTACGACGCGTCCGGCGGGCCCAGCACCCTGGCCATGGCCGGCGGGGTGGCGCTGAACTGCGTGGCCAACGCCCGGCTCGCGGCCGAGGGGCCGTACCGGGACGTCTGGGTGCAGCCGGCGGCCGGCGACGCGGGCACGGCGCTCGGCGCGGCGCTGCATGTGGCCGGCGAGCTGGGCGACCGGTCCACCCCGATGGCCGGCGCGGACCTGGGCCGGGGCTGGTCGGACGACGAACTGGAGGCGGAGCTGCGGCGGGCCGCCCTGCCGTACACCCGGCCGGCGTCGATCGCCGCCGAGGCCGCCCGGGTGCTCGCCGACAACGGCATCGTCGCCTGGTACCAGGGGCGCAGCGAGTACGGCCCGCGGGCGCTCGGCCACCGGTCGCTGCTGGCCCACCCCGGCGACCCGGACACCACCCGGCGGATGAACGACGTCAAGGGCCGGGAGCAGTTCCGGCCGATCGCCCCGATGGTCCGCGCGGAACGCTTCGCGGAGCTGTTCGACGGGGTCTACCCGAGCCCGTACATGCTCTTCGTGCACCGGGTGAAACCGGAGTGGCGGGACCGGATCCCGGCAGTCACCCACGTCGACGGGACCGCCCGGGTGCAGACCGTGCACCCAGAGACCGAGCCGCTGGTGGCCGAGCTGCTGGCCGCGTTCGAGCGGCGCACCGGGCTGCCCGTGGTGGTGAACACCTCGCTGAACACCGCCGGGCGGCCCATGGTGGACACCCCGCGCGAGGCCATGGAGCTGTTCGGCTCCGCCCCGGTGGACCTGCTCGCCCTCGGCCCGTTCGCGGTGCACCGCCCCGCGCTGGGCGGTGCCCGGTGATCAGCGTGGTCGTGCCCACGCTGGGGCGGCCGAGCCTGGCCACCCTGCTGGACGTCCTCGCCGGCCAGCTCGACGAGCTGCCCGAGGTCGAGCTGCTGCTGGTCGACGACCGGCGCGACGACACCGGGGAGCTGGCCGTGCCGGGGGCGCTCGCGGCGTACACGAAGGTGCTGACCGGGCGCGGCGCGGGCCCGGCGGCCGCCCGCAACCTGGGCTGGCGGGCCGCCCGCGGCGAGTGGGTGGTCTTCCTCGACGACGACGTGGTGCCGGCGCCGGACTGGGCCGGGCGGCTGCGCGACGACCTCGCGGCCGCCGGCGGGGTCGGCGGCGTGCAGGGCGTGGTGGACGTGCCGCTGCCCGCGCACCGGCGCCCCACCGACTGGGAACGCGGCACCGCCGGCCTGGCCCAGGGGCGGTGGATCACGGCGGACATGGCCTACCGCCGGACGGCCCTGGCCGCCGTCGGCGGGTTCGACGAGCGCTTCCCGCGCGCCTACCGAGAGGACGCCGAGCTGGCCCACCGGGTCCGCCGCGCCGGCTGGGACCTCGTCCGCGGCCGGCGTCGGGTGACCCATCCGGTCCGCCCGGAGGGCCGCTGGGTCAGCCTGCGCACCCAACGCGGCAACGCCGACGACGCGCTGCTGCGCCGGCTCTACGGCCCGGGCTGGCGCACCGAACTCGACCTGCCGCCGGGACGGCGGCCCCGGCACGTGGCGGTCGCCGCGGCCGGCGCGGTGGCACTGGCCGCCGCCGCGCTGCGCGCCGCTCCCCCGCGCTCCACCCGCGCCCGGCGGGCGGTCGGCGTGGCCGGCGGCCTCGCCGCCCTCGGCTGGGCGGCCGGCACCGCCGATTTCACCCGGGCCCGCGTCGCGCCCGGCCCGCGCACCCCCGACGAGGTCGCCACCATGCTGGTGACCAGCGCGCTCATTCCGCCACTCGCCGTCGTCCACTGGGTACGCGGCTGGTGGCGCGCCCGCGCCGTCCCGGCCGGAGCCGCGGTCACGGCATCGGCCCCGAGGGCGCGCCGGTGCTGAGCCCGTCGGGTCCCGCCCTGTACGACGCGGTGCTGCTCGACCGCGACGGCACCCTGGTCGAGGACGTGCCCTACAACGGCGACCCGGAGAAGGTCCGGCCGCTGCCCGGCGCCCGGGCGGCGCTGGACCGGCTGCGCGCGGCCGGGCTCCGGCTGGCCGTGGTCACCAACCAGTCCGGGCTGGCCCGGGGGTACTTCACCGAGCGGCAGATGCACGAGGTGCACGCCCGGATCGAGGAGCTGCTCGGTCCCTTCGACCACTGGGCCATCTGCCCGCACGACGACACCGACGGCTGCGCCTGCCGCAAGCCGGCCCCCGGGCTGGTGCACGAGGCGGCCCGGGCGCTCGGCACCGCGCCCCGGCGCTGCGTGCTGGTCGGCGACATCGGCCGCGACATGGCCGCCGCGCTCGCCGCCGGCGCCACCGGGATCCTGGTCCCCACCCCGGTCACCCGCCCCGAGGAGGTCGCCGAGGCGCCGGCCGTCGCCCGGGACCTGCCCGGCGCGGTGGCCGAGATCCTGCGCCGGGACCGGGCGGTACGGCCGGTCGTGCCGCGTACCGGGCGGGCCGGCACGGTGCTGGTGGTGCGCAGCGACTCGGCCGGCGACGTGCTGGTCACCGGCCCCGGCATCCGCGCGGTGGCGGCCGGGGCGGAACGGGTGGCGCTGCTCTGCGGACCACGCGGCCGGGCGGCGGCGGAGCTGCTGCCCGGCATCGACGAGCTGATCGAGTGGCGGCTGCCCTGGATCGACGGATCCCCGGGCCCGGTCGACCCCGACGACATGCGCCGGCTCACCAGCCGGCTGGCCGCGGTGGGGGCCGACGAGGCGGTCGTCTTCACGTCCTTCCACCAGTCGCCGCTCCCCCTCGCCCTGGTGCTGCGGATGGCCGGCGTCCCCCGGATCAGCGCGATCAGCGACGACTACCCCGGGTCCCTGCTCGACGTCCGGCACCGGGTGCCCGTCGGGGTGCCCGAACCGGAGCGGGCGCTCTCCGTGGCCGCCGCGGCCGGCTACGCCCTGCCCGCCGGGGACGAGCCGGTGCTGCGGCTCCGCGCCGACCTGCCCGCACCGGCCGTCGACCTGCCCGCCGGCGACTACCTGGTGGTGCACCCCGGCTCGTCGGCGCCGGCCCGCGCCTGCCCGCCCGAGCGCTGCGCCGAGATCGTGGCCGCCCTCGCGGCCGACGGGCACCGGGTGCTGGTCACCGGCGGCCCCGGCGAACGGGAGTTGACCGCGCGGGTCGCCGCCGCCGGCGGCACCGACCTCGGCGGCGCGACCGACCTGGCCGGGCTCGCCCGGATCCTCGCCGGGGCCCGCTGCCTGGTCGTCGGCAACACCGGGCCGGCCCACCTGGCCGCCGCCGTCGGCACCCCGGTGGTCAGCCTCTTCGCCCCGACCGTCCCGTTCGGGCAGTGGGGGCCCTACCGGGTGCCCACGGTCCGGCTCGGCGACGCCGGGGCGGCCTGCCGGGACACCCGGGCGGCCGTCTGCCCGGTCGCCGGGCACCCCTGCCTGAGCGGCGTCGACCCGACCCGGGTGGTCGCCGCCGTCCGCCGGCTCGTCCCCGGCTGAGCCCACCGCCCACCCCCCCGGCCCCCGCACCGTCGCCGACGAGGAGAGAGATGAACGTTGTGCTGTGGCACGTGCACGGCTCCTGGACGACGTCGTTCGTGCACGGGAGACACCGGTACCTGGTGCCGGTCACGCCCGACCGCAGCCCGTACGGGCTGGGTCGGGCGCGGACCTACGCCTGGCCCGGGAACGCCGTCGAGGTGACCCCGGAGGAGCTGGGGCGGACCGAGGTCGACCTGGTGATCCTGCAACGGCCCGAAGAACTGGAGCTGGCCGAACGGTGGCTGGGCCGCCGGCCCGGCCGCGACGTGCCGGCCGTCTACGTCGAGCACAACACCCCGAAGGGCGACGTGCCGGACACCCGCCACCCGATGGCCGACCGGGACGACCTGCTGCTCACCCACGTCACACACTTCAACGAACTGTTCTGGGACAACGGCGGCACCCGCACCGCGGTCGTCGAGCACGGCATCGTGCCGCCGACGGTGGAGTGGACCGGCGAGCTGGACCGCCTCGCCGTGGTCACCAACGAGCCGGTCCGCCGCTGGCGGGTCACCGGCACCGACCTGATGCCGCGCTTCGCCGCGGTCGCCCCGCTGGACGTCTTCGGCATGGGGGTGGCCGGGCTGCCCGACCGGCTCGGTCTGCCGGCGGACCGGCTGGCCGCCCACGACGACCTGCCGCAGGACCGGATGCACGCCGAGGTCGCCCGGCGGCGGGCCTACCTGCACCTGTGCCGCTGGACGTCGCTCGGGCTGAGCCTGATCGAGGCCATGACCATCGGCATGCCGGTGGTCGCGCTGGCCACCACCGAGGCCGTGGACGCCGTGCCGCCCGACGCGGGGGTGCTCTCCACCCGCGTGGACACGCTCATCGAGGCGGCCCGCTGGCTGGCCGAGGACCGCGACGCCGCGTACCGGCTGGGGGCGCGGGCACGCGAGGTGACGAAGGAACGCTTCGGGCTCGACCGGTTCCTCGCCGACTGGGACCGGCTCATGGAGGAGGAGACATGCGCATCGCGATGATTTCGGAGCACGCCAGCCCGCTCGCCGTCCTCGGCGAGGAGGACGCCGGCGGCCAGAACACCCATGTGGCGGAACTCGCGGCCGCGCTCGTCGGCGAGGGGCACGACGTCCGCGTCTACACCCGCCGGGACGCCGCCGCCCTGCCCGACGTGGTGTCCACCCCGGACGGCTACCAGGTGTGCCACGTGCCGGCCGGCCCGGCGCAGCGGGTGCCGAAGGACGAAGTGCTGCCGTACATGGGCGAGTTCGGCAGCTGGCTGGCGGACACCTGGCGGCGCGGCGGCTGGACCCCGGACGTCGCGCACGCGCACTTCTGGATGAGCGGGCTGGCCACCGTGCACGCCGGCCGGCGGACCGGGGTGCCGACGATGCTGACGTACCACGCGCTCGGCACGGTCAAGCGCCGGCACCAGGGCGCGCGGGACACCAGTCCACCAGGGCGGATCGGCTACGAACGGGCGCTCGGCCGGGCCGTGGACCGGGTGGTCGTGCAGTGCGAGGACGAGGTCGGGGAGCTGGTCCGGATGGGCGTGCCCCGGTCCCGGATGGCGCTGATCCCGTCCGGCGTCAACCAGGCCGTGTTCCGCCCCGACGGCCCGGTCGCCCCCCGCGACCCGACCCGCCCCCGCATCCTCACCGTCGGCCGGATGGTCGAGCGAAAGGGCTTCCTGGAGGTGGTCCGGGCGCTGCCCGCGGTGCCGGACGCCGAGTGCGTGGTGGTCGGCGGTCCGCCGGCCGACCTGCTCCCCGCCGACGCGTTCGCCCGGCGGCTGTCCGCGCTGGCCGAGTCGTGCGGCGTGGCCGACCGGGTGAAGCTGGTCGGCGCGGTGCCGCGCGAGGAGATGGCCACCTGGTACCGCTCGGCGGACGTGCTGGTCGCCGCCCCGTGGTACGAGCCGTTCGGGCTCACTCCCCTGGAGGGAATGGCCTGCGGGGTGCCCGTGGTCGGCACCAACGTGGGCGGCATCGCGGACAGCGTCGTGGACGGGCTCACCGGCGACCTGGTGCCGCCGCGCGACCCCCGCGCGCTCGGGACCGCGCTGCGCCGGCTCCTCGCGGACCGGGTCCGCCGTTTCGCGTACGCCACGGCGGCGCTGGACCGGATCCGTAGCCGGTACTCCTGGAAGCGCTGCGCCGAACAGCTCGGCGCGGTCTACGCCACGCTGACCACGGTGTCCCGGCCGGCGTCGGCGGTGGCCTGATGACCCATCACGACACCCTCGACGCCCACCTCTCCGGGCTGGCCGCGGCGCTGCTGCCGTACCGGCGGGAGGCCGAGCGGCTGGCGGGCTGGGGCACCGAGCTGGCCTGGACACTGGCCCGGGGCGGGCGGCTGCTGGTGGCCGGCAACGGCGGCAGCGCCGCCGAAGCCCAGCACCTCACCGCCGAACTCGTCGGCAAGCTGCGCGACGACCGCGAACCACTGTCCGCCATCGCCCTGCACGCCGAGACCTCCGCCCTCACCGCCATCGGCAACGACTACGGCTACGACGAGGTCTTCGCCCGCCAGGTCCGCGCCCACGGCCGACCCGACGACATCCTCCTGCTCCTGTCCACCAGCGGCACCAGCACCAACCTGCTCACCGCCGCCCGCGCCGGACACGACACCGGCCTGCGCTGCTGGGCCTTCACCGGCCCCGCCCCCAACCCGCTCGCCGAGGAGTGCCACGACGTGCTCGCCGTGCCGTCCCCGGACAGCCAGGTGGTGCAGGAGCTGCACCTGGTCTCCACACACCTGCTCTGCGAGTACGTCGACCAGGCGCTGC
Organism: Micromonospora sp. NPDC005299; assembly: GCF_042872345.1. Lineage (NCBI taxonomy): Bacteria > Bacillati > Actinomycetota > Actinomycetes > Micromonosporales > Micromonosporaceae > Micromonospora > Micromonospora sp. NPDC005299. The sequence continues at coordinate 109,439 of NZ_JBIAKG010000006.1, read as the reverse complement.
CGCTGATCCGGCAGCTGCCGACCGCGTCCGTTCCCGCGCCGCGGGTGGGCACCTTCGCCCGCTGGGCACCGCCACCCGTCCCCACCGGAGGCGACCGGGACGGCGGCGACGGCGACGGCCACCTGCTCGCCGGGGTCGGATCCGGGCCGCACCTGGGCGGCGGCCGGGCGCTGGACGGGCACGCCCGGGACGGGGCGCGCCGGCACCGCCCGGCCGACGGCCACGGCGCCAACGGGCGCAATGGGCACTCCGCCAACGGGCACTCCGCCACCGGGCAGCCGGCCGACGGGCACCGGTTCACCGGCACGGGATCGGTGCCGTCGTGACCCGCCCGCTGGTCGTGGTCGGCGACGCGCTGCTGGACCGGGATGTCACCGGCGTGGTCGGCCGGGTCGCCCCGGACGCGCCGGTGCCGGTGCTCGACGAACGGTCCGCCGCCGAGAGGCCGGGCGGGGCCGGGCTGGCCGCGTTGCTCGCCGCCGCGCAGGAGACCGACGTGGCGCTGGTGACCGGGCTGGCCGACGACGCCGGCGGGGCCCGGCTGGCGGAACTGGTGACCGAGGCGGGCGTCGAGCTCTACCCGATCCGTCTGCCCGGCGCCACCGCCGAGAAGATCCGGCTCCGGGCCGGCGGGCAGACCCTGCTCCGGCTGGACCGGGGCGGTGACCCCCAGCCACCGGGCGAGCCGCCGGAGGCGGTGCGGGAGCTGCTGTCCCGGGCCCGGGCCATCCTGGTGAGCGACTACGGTCGCGGGCTGGTCCGGCAGCCGGCGCTGCGCGCGGCGCTGGCCGACGCCACCGCCCCGGTGGTCTGGGACCCGCACCCGCGCGGCCCGGCCGCGGTGCCCGGGGTCCGGCTGGCCACCCCGAACCTGGCCGAGCTGCGGCAGCTCACCGGCGACGCCGGGGCGGGTTCGGCGCTCTCCACCGCCATCCGGGCCGGGCACGAGCTGCGCCGCCGGTGGCGGGTGGGCGCGGTCGCGGTGACCACGGGTCCGGACGGGGCGGTGCTCTGCCACTCCGGCAGCGCGCCGCTGGTCGTGCCGCCGCCGTCCACCGTGGCGCACATCGAGGACACCTGCGGCGCCGGGGACCGGTTCGCCGCCACCGCCGCACTGGCCCTGGGCGACGGCGCGTCGGTCGCCGAGGCGGTGCAGGCGGCGGTCGGGGCGGCGTCCGCGTACGTGGCGGCCGGCGGGGCGGCCGGCCTGCACCGGGCGCCGGAGCAGCCGCGGCCCGTGGCCGCGACCCGCACCGCCGAGGAACTCGTCGCGAGGGTACGCGCCGACGGCGGCACGGTGGTCGCCACCGGCGGCTGCTTCGACCTCCTGCACGCCGGTCACCTGGCCACCCTCCAGGCGGCCCGCCGCCTCGGCGACTGCCTGGTGGTCTGCCTCAACTCCGACCGGAGCGTCCGGGGGCTCAAGGGGCCGGAGCGCCCGGTCAACCCGGAACAGGACCGGGCCCGACTGCTGGCCGCCCTGGACTGCGTCGACGCGGTGGTGGTCTTCGACGAGCCCACCCCGCACCAGGTGCTGGCCCGGCTGCGCCCGGACGTCTGGGTCAAGGGCGGCGACTACGCCGGCGACGGCGCGCCCGAGCTGCCCGAGGCGGAGCTGGTACGCCGCTGGGGCGGGCAGGTCGTCACCGTGCCCTTCCTGGCCGGGCGGTCCACCACCGGCACCATCTCGGCCGCGCGCCAGCGCGGTCTCCACCTCGTCAAGGGAGCGGTATGAGCAGGGACCTGAATGGACGGGCGGTCCTCGTGACCGGCGGGTCGAGCGGCCTCGGCGCGGCGGTGGTGGCCAAGGCCGGCGGGCGGCCGTACGTGCTGGACCGGCAGGCGCCGGCCGACGGGGTGCCCTGGGTCGAGTGCGACCTGGCCGACACCCGGGCCGCCGAGGCGGCCACCCGGCAACTCGCCGAGCAGGCCGGGGGCCTCGACGGCGTGGTGACCGCCGCCGGCATGGACGTGCCCGGCCGGCTGGCCGACGTCGACGGCGCGACCTGGGACCGGATCGTCACGATCAACCTGCTCGGCACCGCCGCGGTGATCCGGGCCGCGCTGCCGCACCTGGAGCGGGCGCACGGCACGGTGGTGACCGTGGCGTCCACGCTGGGCGTCAAGGCGGTCAGCGACGCGACCGCGTACTGCGCGGCGAAGTTCGGGGTGGTGGGCTTCACCCGGGCGCTCGCCGCCGAGCTGGCCGGGACGGTGGGCGTCACGCTGCTGATCCCGGGCGGGATGCGGACGGCGTTCTTCGACGACCGGGACGAGCGGTACCGGCCCGGCCCGGACGCGATCCTCAACGACCCGGCGGACACCGCCGAGGCGGTCATGTTCGCCCTCGCCCAGCCGCCCGGCTGCGCCGTACGCGAGCTGGTGGTCTGCGCCGAGCAGGAGTCGTCATACCCGTGATCCTCGTGCTGCGGGCGCTCGGCGTCGGCGACCTCGCCACCGGGGTGCCGGCGCTGCGCGCGTTGCGTGCCGCGTACCCCGGCGCCGAGCTGGCGCTGGTCGCGCCGCGCTGGCTGACCCCGCTGGTCGAGCTGGTCGGTGGCGTGGACCGGCAGGTCGTCGCGGAGGGGCTGGGCCACCTCGGGTGGTCCGGCCCGCCGCCCGCGGTGGCGGTGAACCTGCACGGGCGGGGGCCGCAGTCGCACCGGATGCTCGCCGGGGTCCGGCCGCGGCGGCTGCTGGCCTTCGCCAACGCCGAGGCCGGGTGGCACGACGGTCCGCCGTGGCGGGCCGAGGAGCACGAGGTGGACCGGTGGTGCCGGATGCTGGGCTGGTACGGGATCCCCGCCGACCGCAGCGACCTGGCGCTGCGCCGCCCCGGGCCCGGCGGGCTGCCGACCGGTGTGACGATCGTGCATCCGGGCGCCAAGGCGGCGCAGCGGCGCTGGCCGCCCGAGCGTTTCGCGGCGGTGGCCCGGGAGCTGGCCGGACGGGGCCACCGGGTGGTGGTGACCGGCAGCCCCGGCGAGCGGGATCTCGCCGCCGGGGTGGCCCGCCGGGCCGGGTTGCCGGCCGAGGCGGTGCTGGCCGGCGCGACCGACGTCGGCGAGCTGGCCGCGCTGGTCGCCCACGCCCGCCTCGTGCTCGGCGGGGACACCGGCATCGGTCACCTGGCCACCGCCTACGCCATCCCGTCGGTGCTGCTCTTCGGCCCGGTGCCGCCGGCGCGGTGGGGGCCGCCGCCGGACCGGCCGTGGCACGAGGCGCTCTGGGCCGGGCCGCGCCCGGCGGGGGACGGCCCGGCGGTGCACCCGGCGCTGGCCGAGGTGGACGTGCCGGCGGTGCTGGCGGCGGTGGACCGGGTGACCGCGGCCGCCCGGTCGCGGCCGGTGGCCGGGCGCCGGATTCCGGCGCAGGCGCCGGACCGACCCCTTGCTACCCGCCGGTAGCTTCCCGCCGTAGGCTGATCCGGTGAGCGGGGAGTACACGCAGGAGTTCGTGGACGTCGACGGGGCGCGCATCGGCGTCCAGGTCTACCCGGAGCCGGACGGGCCGCCCGGCGCGCCCGTGGTGGTGATCTGGCCCGCCATGGGCGTCCGCGCCCGCTACTACCGGCCGTTCGCCACCGCGCTGCGCGACGCCGGCCTGGCCGTCGTCGTGGCCGACCTGCGCGGCACCGGCGCGAGCACACCGACCCCCGCCCGCAGCTGCCGGTACGGCTACGCCGAGCTGTCCACCGACGTCGACGCGGTGCTCGACGCGCTCAAGCCGCGGCTGGACGGCCGGACCCGGCTGCTGCTCGGGCACTCGCTCGGCGGGCAGGTCGCGGTGCTGCACCAGGCGCTGCACGACGCCGACCGGGTGGACGGGTTGGCCCTGGTGGCGGTGGGCGTCCCCTGGTGGCGCGGGTACCCGGGGCTGCGTGGCTGGGGTGTGCTGCCGTACACGCAGGGCATCGCGGCGGTCGCCCGGCTGCTCCGCGTCTGGCCGGGCTGGGGGTTCGGCGGCCGGCAGGCGCGCGGGGTGATCCGGGACTGGGCGTACACCGCCCGGACCGGGCGCTTCCCGGTGCTGGACGGGGTCGACGCCGAGGCGGCCGTGCGGCGGGTCCGCACCCCGGTGCTCGCGGTCAGCGTCGACGACGACCAGTACACGCCGCACGAGACGATGGATCACCTCTGCGGCAAGTTCGCCGCCGCACCGGTGACGCGGCACCGCTACACCGTCGCCGAGGCGGGCGCCCCGCTGGACCACTTCACCTGGGTACGCGCCGCCGCCCCACTGGCCGCCCGGATCGCCGCGTTCGCCACCTCGCTGCCCCGCTGACCCGCCGGGCGGCAACCGGTCGGACGCCGTGGGCCGAAAGACGCGTGCGTAGCCGCGCGAAACGTGGGTAAGCCGCACCGCCCGAACACGGCGGAGGGGGATCAGATGTCCGAACGGCACACCGCGTTGCGCTCGATGCACGACCTTGGCCTGGCGGCCTGGTTCGGCGGCTCGCTCATGGGGGCGCTCGGCGTCAACGGCGCGGCGGCGAAGATCGACGACTCGACCCAACGGCTGCCGGTCGCCTCGGCCGGCTGGGCGCGCTGGACCCCGGTCAACGCGGCCGCGATCGGCGCGCACCTGGCCGGCGCGGTCGGCGAGCTGGTGACCGAGAGCCCACGGGTGGCCAGCCAGTCCGGAGTGGCCAGGATGAGCACGCTGAAGACGGCGCTGACCGTGGGCGCGCTGGCGGTGACCGGTTACAGCCGGCTGCTCGGCATGCGGCTGCAGAAGGCGGGCGGGCCGCCCGTCGAGGGGGCCACCGAGCCGAACTACCAGACGCCGGCGAACGTCGCCTCCTCGCAGCGGCAGATGAAGCTGCTGCAGTGGGCCATCCCGGCGATGACCGGCGCGCTCGTGGTGGTGTCGGCGTACATGGGTGAGCAGCAGAAGCCCGGACAGGTGTTGCGGGGCCTGCTCGGCCGGGCCGGCGGGCTGGCGAGCGCCCCGATGGCGATCGGAAGGATGGCCGGGATGGGCGGGATGGGCGCGTCCAGACGACCGATGGCGATGGCCGGCAAGTGACCCGCCCCGCGGTCGGCGGCCCACATCGGGGTGGGGCGCCGACCGCGCGGCGCACGTGAACGGCGGCCGGACCGAGAACGACCGACGCCCGGGGCGACCGCCCCGGGCGTCGACCCACCCGGTCAGGAACCGGTGCCGTCCTCCTCCCCCGGCCGGCCCAGGGCCGACGGCTCGTTCTCCGGCACGGGCGGTTCGGCCGCCGGGTGCCCGGTGTCGTCCACCAGGCCCGGGGCCATGCTGCCGCCGTGTGCCTCCTCGGCCTCCCGGGTCGCCCGGGGATCCCGGCCGTCCCGGGTCAGGCCGCCGGGCTCGTCCCGTCGCTCGTCCACGCGTCCCCCTCGCTGTCGGTCCTCGGCACCGCCGGTACCCGGGACGTACCGGAGGAAACCTCAGGCGGGCGTGGTGGCGGGCGCGACGCCGAGCAGCCCGGCGAGGCGGGCGGCGTCCCGCTGGGCCTGGTCGCCGCAGCAGTTGTTCAGCAGCACGTGCAGCTCGGCGCACTGGTCGGCGAGGTCGCGCAGCAGCACGGACCAGCGCCGCAGCTCCTCGTCGCCGTAGGCGTAGCGGAACTTCTCCTGCTTGTCGCCGCTCTCCCAGTCGCTGCTGTGCCCGTGGAACCGGACCACCGCGAGGTCGGCGGTAGCGACGAGGATCGGCGGCACCGAGGAGGCGTGGCCCTGCGGCATGTCCACGCACACGTAGCCGAGCCCGTGCTCGCGCAGGAAGGTCACCGTGTCGACCACGGCGTCCTCGGTGAACCAGGAGGAGTGCCGCAGCTCCACGGTCACCGGCCAGGGCCGGCACCGCTGCGCCGCGGACACGATCCGCCGCCGGGCCGCGTCGCTGCGGGCCAGCCAGGGTGGGAACTGCAGCAGCACGGCGCCGAGCCGGTCGGCCGCCGCGAGCGGCGCCAGCGCCGCGTGGAACCGGTCCCAGAGCGCGTCGTACGCCCCGGCGGACAGGTCGCGCCAGCGGATCCGGCTCGGGCCGCCGGCCGGGCGCAGGTCCCGGGGCAGCGCGTCGATCGGCGTGTGGTGGCCGGTGAAGAGGCGGAACGCCTTGACGTCGAAGGTGAAGCCCGGCGGGGTGGCGGCCGCCCAGCCCGCGGCGACCTCCGGCGCCGGGATCGCGTAGTACGAGGTGTCCACCTCGACCAGACCGAACCGCTCGGCGTACCAGCCGAGCCGGCCGGCCGGGGTGTTGACCGCACGGGGATACCAGCCCGAGCGGACCAGCATCTGGTCGGCCCAGGAGGACGTGCCCACCTTGATGACACCCATGTAATTCAGTGCACCGCGATCCGGACGAAACGGCAACTCGGGACGGTCCGGTGTGGAACCGGGAAGGTGTCGGTGGCGGGTCGTACGGTGTGCCCGGTCCCCAACAGAAAGGCGGGCGGCATGGGCGTCTCCGACCAGGTCCTCAGCGGCGAGCGGGCCGATCTGCGCACCACCCTCCAGCGGCACCGCGGCTTCCTCCGGCAGACCGTGGCGGGGCTCGACGACGAGCAGGCCGCCCGGCGCAGCACGGCCAGCGAGCTCTGCCTCGGCGGCCTGGTCAAGCACGTGGCCCTCACCGAGCACCGGTGGATGCGGTTCGCGGTGGGCGGCGCCGAGGCGATGCAGAGCGAGCCGGTCGACTGGGTCGGCCAGTTCCGGATGACCGAGGGCGAGACGCTCGACGGGCTGCTCGCCGAGTTCGACCGGGTGGCCGCCGAGACGGACGGCCTGGTCGCCACGCTCGACCTCGACGCCGCGCACCCGCTGCCCAGCGCACCCTGGTTCGAGCCGGGCGCGAGCTGGACGGTGCGCCGGGTGCTGCTGCACCTCATCGCCGAGACCGCGCAGCACGCCGGGCACGCCGACATCCTCCGCGAGTCGATCGACGGGGCGAAGACCATGGGCTGACCCGCGCGGCGGTGACCGAGGTCACCCGCCCGAACGGGGCGGATGGCGGGTTCCGGTGTGACGCCACAACCAGTGGCGGCGCTGAGGGACACGAGATGAACGGACACCGCATGGACCAGGAGACCGTCGAGCGCCTGCTCGTCGGCCCCGTCGTCGAGGCGCAGGACGGTCCGCAGGCGCTCGTCCGGTTCCTCGCCGCCGTCCGCGCCGCTCCCCGCCCGCACGAACTCACCGGTGAGGGGGCGGCCCTTCAGGCGTTCCGCGTGGCGCAGGCCGGCGGTCCGGTGGCGGTGTCCCATCCCCGGCGACGGCTCCACGCCGGGCGGCTCGGCGCCAAGCTCGCCCTGGGCGCCCTGCTCGCCACCACCACCGGCGGTGTGGCCCTGGCCGCCGTCACCGGCAGCCTGCCGGGCCCGCTGCGCGGCGGTGGCGGCGCCCACCCCACGCCGTCCCCCGGTGCCGGCACCCACGGGCGGGCCACGCCGACCACCGACCCGAGCCGCCCGACCACCCCGACCACCCCGGCCGCCGGCCCGACCGACCGGCCGAGCAGCCCGTCCGCGCTGGCCGGGCTCTGCACCGCCTACCGGGCGAAGAACGACGCGGACCGGGGCCGGGCCCTGGAGGCGCCTCCCTTCGCCGCCCTGGTCTCGGCCGCCGGCGGCCCGGAGAAGGTCCCCGGCTACTGCGACGGGCTGCTCCACGGCAAGGACAAGCCGACCGGGCCCGGCACCGACCCGACACAGCCCGAGCCGAGCGCCGACCCGACGCAACCGCCCGGCACCGGACCGACGACCCGCGTCACCGGTCGGCCGGAGCCCGCGCCCAGCAGCCCGGCGGCCGGCCTCGCGCCGACCACCCGGCCGGGCAAGCCGCCGACGCGGAAACCCGCCCCGGTCCGTCTCTCCCGGCGCTGACCCCCGCCCGGCCACAGCCCAACCGGCGAACGCTCGCCCGGTGATCGACACCGGACGGGCTGGTAGCGTGCGCCGGTGACTCCGCGGCGTCGCCGACTGGCGATCCCCTTCCGCCTGGCCGTCGTGCTCGGCGTGGTGGCCGGCATCGTGCTCACCGCGCTCGGCCCCGCCACGGTGACCGGCCTGCTGCCGTACTTCACCATCCAGAGCAACGTGGCGGTCGGGGTCTTCGCCGGGTACGCCGCCTGGCGGGCCTGGCAGGGCCGCCCGGAGCCGCCGAGCGCGCTCAAGGGCGCGGTGACCCTCTACATCACCATCACCGGCACGGTCTACCACCTGGTGCTGGCCAACCCGGCCAGCCCGTTCGCGATGGTCCAGCCGGACCGCGGGCCGGGCGAATGGTGGGGCAACCAGTTCCTGCACACCGTGGTGCCGCTGCTGGCGATCACCGACTGGGCGCTGTTCGACCGGCGCGGCCGGCTGCGCCCGCGGTACGCCGCGTGGTGGCTGGCGTTCCCGCTCGGATACCTCGGGTTCGCCCTGGTGCGGGGGTTGGTCGTGCACCGCTACCCGTACCCGTTCCTCGACGTCGGGCAGCTCGGCTACGGCGGTGTGGGGTTCAGCGCGCTCCTCTTCGCCGTCGCCTTCTGGTTGCTCGGGATCCTCTTCGTCGGGGTGGACCGGGGGCTGGCCGGGCGGGCCCGCGGGGGCGTGCCGGCGGAGCCGGCCCCGGCGTCGGCCGTCGTACCCGAGGAGAGCGCAGCCGGGCCCCGCTGACCGGCGGGCGGTCGCCGGTCACCCGGGGTCACGTCGCCGACCGGCCGCGCCGCCGACCCGGACCCGTCGGCGGGTGGTGCGGTCGCGGCCGTAGGAGTCGGCCCGCCCCCAGCGACCCGGCACGTCCAGCAGCTCGATCCGGCCGTAGCCGTCGGGGACGTACGGGTTCACCAGCAGGTTCTCCCCGCACGGGCGCAGCCCGAGCATGGTGCCGAGCAGCATCAGCAGGCCACCGGAGGCCCACGACTGCGGTCGGCCGGCCGCCGGCAGCTGGACCGGGTACTTGGTGACCTCGCGCGGGTAGCCGGCGAGCACCTCCGGCACCGACCCGCCGAGCGTCTCCGCCACGGCGAGGATGCCGGCCGTGACCTGGGCCGCCTCGGCGTCGTACCCGTAGCGGCGCAGGCCCGCCGCGACGAGCGCGTTGTCCGACGGCCAGACCGCGCCGAGGTGCGCTCCGACCGGGTTGTAGGGCCGCTGCCCGGTGGCGTAGGTGCGCACCCCCCAGCCGGAGAACAGCTCCGGGCCGGACAGGTGCGCGGCGACCGCGTCGGCCCGCTTCGGCTCGACGATGCCGCTCCACAGCAGGTGCCCGAGGTGGGAGGTGAGCGCGTCCACCGGCTCCCCGTCCGGGGTGAGGGCCAGCGCGTAGTAGCCCCGGTGCGGCAGCCAGAAGTCCCGGTCGAACCGCTCGCGCAGCCGCGCGGCCTCGGCCTCCAGCCGGTCGGCGTACCCGGGGTCGCCCCAGATCTCCCGGGCCAGCCGGGCGCCCCGCACCTTCGCGTCGTAGGCGTACCCCTGCAACTCGCAGGTCGCCCGGGGGTACGGCGGCTCGACGGCGTGCCGGTCGACGATGGCCCCCGGCGAGTTCCGCCAGGTCTGGTTGGCCACCCCGTTGACCGTGTTGCGTGGCTGGTAGCGCAGGTAGCCGTCACCGAGGGAGTCGCCGTACTCGTCGATCCAGTCCAGCGCCATCCGGGCCGGGTGACGCAGTTGCCGGACCAGGTCGACGTCGCCGGTCCAGCGCTCGTACTCGTCGAGCAGAACCACGAACAGCGGCGTGGTGTCGGCCGCGCCGTAGTAGAACGCGGTGGGCTGCTCGCCGAAGGCCGCCGACTCGCCGTACCGCAGCTCGGCGAGGATCTTCCCGGGCTCCTCGTCGTGGTAGTCGTCGAGCCGGCCGCCTTGGAGCAGGGCGAGCAGCCGCAGTGTCGCCGGAGTCAGCTCCGGGGTGAACGGCAACGTCTCCAGGCAGGTGATGATGGCGTCCCGGCCGTACAGCGCCATGGCCCAGGGCAGGCCGCCCACCGGCACACGGTCGACGTACGACAGCGGCGTGTACCGCAGTGAGGCCAGGTCGGTCAGCGCCTGCCGGTACGCCGACATCAGGGTTTCCCGCTCGGCGATGAGCTGCGGTGCGTGGTCGAACCAGCGGGCCAGGTCCTCCCGCATGTCCTGGTGGACGTGCCGGCGGTGGAACTCCAGGCTGGCCCGCAGATCCCGTCCCTTGGCCCCGTGGATGATCATGTTGACGTGCAGGTCGGTGTGCCACTCGCCGTTCGGGGGAATTTGGATCCGGAAGGTCATGCCGCGCTGGTCGACCTCCACCGGGGCCGTGCTGGTGACGACGGTCTCCCGGGTGAACCGGCTCCGCTGGTGGCAGATCCGCAGCTGTCGGCGGGCCGTGTCGGCGACCACCACCGGCCTTCGCGGCCCGGGGCGGAGGATCTCGCTGGTGTCGGCGAAGTCGCTGCCCATCTCCATCCGCACGGTGAACTGGGCGGGCTCGGCGGAGTGGTTCAGCACGGTGAGCCGCTCGTTGAAGCTGTCGTTGATGGACCGGTGCCGGATCGCCGAGACGTCGGCGTCCACGTAGTGGCTGGCGGCGCCGGGTACCAGCACGAAGCGGGTCTCGAAGTAGGCCAGCTCGTCCCGGGACAGGGCATGCAGCCGCTCGCCGTCCACGGTGAGCACCCAGCGGGACAGGAAACGGGTGTCGAAGGAGAACAGGCCGATCGGGGCGGACGGCTCGGCCTCCATGTCGCCCTGCGCGTCGCTGAGCGCGAACGTGTTGCCGGACAGGACGTGCACCAGTTCCTGCTTCATCCTGCCCCCATCCGGTTCCGACCGCCGGCCACCTCGCGCGGGTGCCGGGCGCCGGGCGGGCCCGGGAAGAGCCGGCGCAGGCTCAGCAGCAGCCGCAGGTTCCCCTGCGCCGTCAGGTCGTTGCGCAGCAGCGCGGCGGCCGGGGTCAGCCGGCCGGTGGCGATCCGGTCGAACACCTCCCGGTCGGCGCCGATCACCAGCTCGGCCTCGTCCGCCAGACGATCCACCCGGATTTCCTGGTGGTCGATGGTCAGATACCAGTGATCGGTCCGCGCCCCGTCACGCAGGTCCAGGCGGAGCGTGCCGGCGGTGGTCTCCGGCAGGTCAGGGTGCCGGCCGGCGAGCTGCCGCGCCAGGTACTCCGCCGCCGTGGCGCTCATCGGTCCCTCCCCGTGTCCGTGGTTGCGGCTCCCCGCCAGGCAGGCCCGCCCGCTCCCGCAGCGTCCCCGCCGGTCGGGTGAGCCCAACTCACCTCGTCCGGGTGAGCCGGACTGGTGCGCCGGGACGAAACCGGGTAGTCCGGAGGAATGGGGATGACCGGGGACGCCCCGACCGACCGGGTGCTCGCCGCGCTGCTGGCCATGCAACGCCAGTCGTGGGAGCAGGGGGTGACCGGGCACGCCCTGCTCGACCTCGGGCTCGGCGACGTGTCCGGCGAGGCCGGCGCGGTCAACGGCGCGGCCTGCGGCGAGGCGGTCCGCCACGCGGCCACGACCGACGGGGACCCGCGCTACGCCGCCGCGCTGGACGCGCAGCTCGACTGGCTGGTCGACCGGGAGCCCCGGGCCGCCGACGGCCCCTGTTCCACCTGCTCCACAGCCGCCAGGTGTGGGCGGACACCCGCGCCGGGCACCTCCCCGGAGGCGCAGGCGTTCCACCTGCTCGGGCACGCCGCGCTGCGCCGCGCCCAGGCGGCGGTCAGCCCCGCTGGATGAGCCCGCGCACGTACGCGGCCTGACCGACGTGCTGCAGGTCGTCGTCGAGCACGCTCACCAGCCGCACCCCGAGAGTGACGGGTGGGTCCCAGTTCTCGTCGACCACCCGGTCCAGGTCCCCCGGGCCCAGCCCGCGCAGGTACGCCCGGGTGCGGTCCACCACCGCCCGGTGGTAGTCCAGCAGCACCCCGCCGTCCTCCGGCCGCACGCGGGCGATCTGCTGGGGGCCGTGCCCGAATCCAATGTCGTCCGGGTCGGCGGTCAGCCCGCACCGCCCCGCCCAGTTGCCGCCGGCCCAGAGCTGCTCCTCCCCCAGCACGTCGCTGACGTGGTGGTCCTGGATCCGGGTGAGGTGCCAGACCAGCCAGCCCACCGGGTTCGCCCCGGCGGCCGGTGCCTGCCGCAGCTGTTCCGGACTCAGCCCGTCGAGCGCCCCCGCCACCAGGTCGGGCAGCCGGCCGTACGCCTCGGTCAGCAGGTCGTTCACGTCCACGGGTCCCACGCTCCTCCGCCGTCGGTGCCACCGCAGGCAGTACCGCCCAGGCCGGGCGGCAAACCTCACCCCCTTAGGGTGATCGCGTGGTCGCGGCGCTGGAGCTGTATCTCGACACCGACGCCACCCGGCGGATCCGGGTGCTCTGGGACGCGTTGGAGGCCGAGGGCGTGCAGAGCATGAAGTCGCTGCTGGAGCAGCGGCACCGGCCACACGTCTCGCTGGCGGTCGCGCCGCGGCTCGACCCGCACCGGGTCGCCGAGGCGCTCGCCGGGATGGTCGTGGCCGCCCCCCTGCGGCTGGAGTTCCAGCACGCCGGGCAGTTCGTCGGGCGGGTGCTCTGGCTCGGTCCGGCCCCGACGCCGGAGCTGCTGGCCCACCACGGCGCGGTGCACGAGCGGCTGGCCCGGGCCGGCATCGGCCTGGTGGAGCACTACCAGCCGGGCCGCTGGGTGCCCCACTGCACGCTGTCCATGCGGGTGCCGAACGCGCTGATGGCCGCGGCGGTGCGCCGCTGCCTGGAGGTGCTGCCGGTGACCGCCACGGTGGTCGGCGCCGCCGTCACCGACCACGCCCGGGGCATCTCCCACCCGCTCGGCTGACGCCCACCCCTCGCGCCCCGGTCAGCGCGGGCCGAAGTCGACCAGGAAGGTCGGGTAGTCGGGCTGCGGACAGGGGTCGCCGCGGTAGCCGAGCCGCTCGTAGAAGGGCGCCGCCCGCTCCCGGTGGGCCTGCCACTCCAGGTGGCGGGCCCGCCCGGCCGCCCACTCCGACATCGCCGTCAGCAGCGCGCGGCCCACGCCGCGCCGGTGTCGGTCCGCGCGTACGTGCAGGTCGTGCAGTCGGACCGTGCGGTGCGCGTCGCCGGAGCGCAGGTGCGGCCCGTGGTCCTGGGCGGCGGCGTACCCGCTCAGCCCGTCGTCGTCGACGGCGCCGAGCAGCACCCAGCGCGGGTCGGCGAGCAGCAGCAGGAACCGCTCCCGGTGGACCTCGGCGGGCTCGTCGCCGACGCCCATGTCGCGCAGCATCGGCCACAGCCGCGGCCAGTCCGACGCGGTCAGCTCCCGTACGGTGATCTTCACGCCGTCCAGGATGCGGCCGGGACCGGGTTTTGCGCCATCTGCCGCCGCTGATGGCGATGCCGCCGGAACGAAGCAAGCTGGTAAAAGCGCAGGTCAAGGCGGTCCTGGCCACCCGAGGACGTGCGGCCGGAGCGCCCACGAGCACGCCTTCGGAGGCACCCCATGGCCGCACCCGTCATCCGTTCCGTCACCGCCGATTCGACCGTCCTGCTGCCCGGGCAGTCCACCACCGTCCGGGTGGACGCCTACCATCCCGACTCGCGGCTGCTGACCCTCTCCGGCCGGGTCAGCGACCCGACCGGCGCCGCCTGGGACAGCCCGGTCCGGGTGGATCTCAGCGTGCCGTTGACCGTCCAGCTCGGCAGCACGTCGCCCGGCGTGACCGTCACGCCGAACCCCACCGACCCGACCCGCTTCACGGTGACCGTGCTGGCCGGCCGGGGCACGGTCACGCTGACCGCCACGGCCCGGGACGCCGCGGGCCGGACCGGCACCGCCACCACCACCCTGACCGTGCCGCTGCTGGTCGGGATGAGCACCGAGAAGGGAGCGCGGACCCAGCGGGCGGTGGCCGAGTACCCGGGCATCCGCTACATGCGCGACTTCGGCACGGACGGCGGCGACGCGGACGCTCTGCCGGAGCTGCCCCCGCTGAACGCCGGCAAGTTCGTCGACGCCCCGTCGGCCGTCATGCACGTCTCGTGGAAGGACGACGTCGAGCAGTTGACCGGTTGGCTGGACGGGCTGAGCCGGCCGATCTACCTGACCTGGTACCACGAGCCGATGGGCGACGTGGCGCCGGCGACGTACCGGACCACCGCGACCCGGGTGGCGCAGATCGTCGCCGCCCACCGGAACCGGCGCTGGGTCCTCGGGCACGGCCCGATCGTCACCCGCTACTGGCTGGACGAGGGGCGCGGCAGCCCGGCCGACTGGGGCTACCCGGGCATGACCCACTACGGCGTGGACTGCTACTCGCGGGACACGGCGACGTACTGGCCGGTGGCGCGGATGTTCGGGGTGGCGTTCGGCAAGGTACGCGCCGCGTACCCGGGGATCCGGCTGCTGGTGCCCGAGTACGGGATGAGCCGGACCACGGCCGACACCACCGGCGCGGGCCGGGCCCAGGCGATCCGGGACCACGTGACCTGGCTGCGGCAGCAGAACGACGTGGACGCGGTCGCCTACTGGAACAACTGGGCCGAGTTCCAGCTGGGCGACCCTCCGCTGGAGTCGACCGCCTGGCGGAACCTCCAGCTCGGCTGACGCCCCTGCCCGGCCCGGTGGGACTTCCGCCGGGCCGGGGTGGGGCGGCCGAGAGGTGGCCGGGCGCCGGGTGGACCTAGACTGGCCGGGTGGGGCAGGCCGAGTGACCAGCGGGAGCGAGTCGTCGACGACGTACGGTCACCTGTGCCTGGCCTACGACGACCCGGCGGCGCTGGACGCCCGGGCGGTCGCCCACCTGGCCGCGGGCCTCGCGGCCGGCGAGCAGGTCTGGCTGGTCGCCCCCGGGGACCCCGACTCCCTGGCGCGCCGGCTGGACCGTCTCCCCGGTCTCGACGCCGCGCTGCGCCGGCGCGCGCTCCGGCTGCTCCCCGTCGAGGAGGCCTACCGCCACGACGAGGTCGTCGACCCGGAGAAGCAGGTCCGGGCGTACGCGGCGGCCACCGGCGACGCGCTGGCCGCCGGCTACACCGGCCTGCGGGTGGTGGCCGAGGCCACCGCGCTGGTCCGCTCCGCGGCCCAGCGGGAGGCCTTCGCCCGCTACGAGCACCTCATCGACCGCTGGATGCGCTACCACCCGATGTCGGCGGTCTGCGCCTACGACCGGCGCGAGCTGAGCGACGCGGCGATCGCTGAGCTGGCCTGCATGCACCCCGAGACCAACGCCGACGTGCTGTTCCGGCTGCACGCCGGTGGCGGCGAGGCGGTCGTCGAGCTCGGCGGCGAGCTGGACCCGTCCAACCACCGGCTCTTCGCCGCCGCGCTGGACCGGGCCGACCCGCGACCGGTCGACGGCCGGCTCGTGCTCGACGCGACCGGGCTGCGCTTCGTCGATCACCGGTGCCTGCTGCACCTGGGCGACCACGCCCGCCGGCACGGTGCCACCGCCGTGCTGCGCACCTCGCGCTCCGCGGCGGCCCGGCTGGTCGAGCTGCTCGACCTGGCCGAGGTACGGGTGGAGGTGGTCCGATGAGGACGGGTGCCGCCGCCGGTCACGTGGGCTACTACCACGAGGCGATCCTCTACGACTCCGACGAGCACCTGCTGGCCGTGGTGCTGCCGTTCCTGCTCGGCGGGATCGAGGCCGGGGAGCCGACCGTGGTCGGCTTCGGTCACCGCAACGCGGAGCTGGTCCGCCGGGCCCTGCCCACCGGCGCCGCGGTCACCTTCCTGCCCGGCGGTCCGCTCTACGCCCGCCCCACCGCGGCGATCCGCGCCTACCGGAAGCTGCTGGGCTCGTACGTGGCCGACGGTGCCCGGCAGATCCGGATCGTCGGCGAGCTGCCGCCGGCCGTGCTCGGCGCGACCTGGGACTGGTGGGCCCGCTACGAGTCGGCCATCAACCACGCCTACGACGACTTCCCGCTGTGGAGCATGTGCGCGTACGACGCGCGGAGCACGCCGTCGCGGGTGCTGGCGGACGTGGCGCGGACCCATCCCCGGGTGGCGTTGCCGGACGGCAGCCACGTGCCGACCGACGTCTACACCGAGCCGGCGAGCTACCTGGCCGAGCACCGCCTGATGCTGCCCGACCCGGTGCAGCGGACGGCGCCGACGGTCGAGCTGGTCGACCCGACCCCGGCCGAGGCGCGCGACGCGGTACGCGCCGCACACTGGGGACAGCTCCCGGGCGACCACCTCGACGATCTGGTCGTGTCGGTCAGCGAGGTGGTGAGCAACGCGCTTCGGCACGGCCTGCCACCCGTGCGGATGCGGCTGTGGAGCGCGTCGGACCGGATGGTGGTGACCGTGCACGACCGGGGTCCCGGCCCCACCGACCCCTACGCCGGCCTGCTGCCCGCGGGCAACGGCGCCGCCGGTGGCCTGGGCTTGTGGATCAGCCACCAGTCGTGCAACCACGTGGCGCTGCACCGGGACGCGGACGGCTTCACCGTGCGACTGACCGCCGGAAATCCGTACTTCCCGGTCTGAGCCGGCTCAGCCGGACGGCCGGTGTGGACCCGCATTCGCGGTCGTGGGCGGGGCGGGGCGGAACCCGCGCGCCGACGGCGGTACCGTTGCGCCTCATCATGCCCTGCGGGGCGGTCATCCGCCGGCCTGGCGCTGGCGAACCGACGGAGGATGGCGCATGTCCAACGGCGAGGAACCGTTCGCACCCCACGACGACGTGTCCGCGCGACCGAGGTTCGACCAGGCGCTGCGCGGCTACGACAAACGCCAGGTGGACCGGTACGTCGAGCAGATGGACGGCGAACTGACCGCCGTGACGGCCGACCGGGACCGGGCGTACGCCCAGGTGCGGGAGTTGACCGCGCAGGCGCAGCGGGCGCAGACCGAGGTCGCCGAGCTGCGCCAGCGCCCCACGCAGGTGGACCGGGCGTCCTTCCGTGACCTCGGCCCGATGGTCGACCAGATCCTCGACCTGGCCGAGAAGCAGGCCGGGCAGATCACCGAGGCGGCCACGAAGCGCGCGGCCGACCTCCAGGCGCAGGCGGAGCGGGTGCTGGCCACCGCGCGGGACGAGGCGGACCGGGAGCGGCGCGAGCTGGCGGAGGAGCTGTCCACCCGCCGGGCCGAGCAGGAGAAGGCGGACGAGGAGCGGCACGCCGCCGCGCAGGCGGAGCTGACCGCGATCCGGGAGCTGACGGAGAAGCTGCGCGTCGACGGGCAGGCGGCCCACGACCGCGCCCAGCAGGAGGCGAAGCGGATCGCCGAGCAGAGCGCCCAGCAGGTCGAGCAGGCCCGCTCCGCGTCGGAGGCGCTGGTGAAGGCGGCGCGCACGCAGATCCAGCAGGAGGTGCAGGCCAACCGGAGCAAGGCCCAGCAGGAACTGGCCCAGTGGCAGGCCACCATGGCCCGGGAGCTGGACGAGCAGCGGGCCGCGGCCGAGCAGGAGCTGGCCGACCGGGCCGGCGCCGCCGAGCGGGACATCGCCGCCCTGGTCGCCGAGGCCCAGCAGTACGCCACCGAGGTCCGCGAGCGGGCCGACGAGGAGAACGTGGCGCACCAGGAGCAGCTCGCCACGGTGCAGCAGGAGATCCAGCAGCGGCAGGAGGCGCTGACTCAGCTCCAGGCCGAGCTGGAGACGGTCGGCCAGCAGCTGGAGCACACCCGCCGGGAGATCGCCACGGTCGAGCAGGAGGGCGCCGCGCTGGAGGAGCAGCTGGTCGGCGTACGCCGGGACCTGACCGCGGAGACCAAGCGGCTGGCGGACGCGCGGCGGGCGGCGGACCTCGCCGAGCAGCACGCGAAGGAGACCCGGGCCCGGGTGCAGCGGGAGGCCAAGCGGGTCGCCGACCTGGCCGCCGCGGCGGTGATGGCGGCCGCCGCGGGCGGTGTGGAGACGGCCGAGTACCCGATGGTGGCTCCGCGTCCGGTCGCGACGCCCACCGAGGCCACCCCGGTGGTGGTGCCCGCCCCGGCCGCGGTGCCGGCCCCGGCCGTGGTGGCCACCCCGGTCGTGTCGGCCGACCCGGAGGCCGGCGAGCCGGCCGACGGCGACCGGCCCACGGCCGATCCGTTCCTGGAGCGGGCCTCCCTGGACCGGCCGAGCTTCGACGCGTTCGCCGTGCGCACCCCGGCGCCGCGGCCCGCCCCCGAGGCGGAGGTCACCGGGGAGCCGGCGGCCGGTCCGGAGGGTGGCGTCCCCGCCAACGCCTGACCCGTCCTGGCCGGAGTGGTCAGTCGAGGGCGGCGGCGAGGTCGGCGAGGTGGCGGGCCACCGGACCCGCGGTGAGCACGCCGCTGCCGGCGCCGGCCAGCTCGTCGGCGGCGGGGCGCAGCGCGGCGTGCAGCCGGGCCATGGTGGGGCGGTCGTCGACGGCGAGGGCGGCCCGCGCGGCCACGCAGAGCCGGGCCTCACGCAGCAGGTCGTGCGGCGACTCCGGCAGGGCGCGCAGCGCGGCGGCGGCCTCGTCCCGGCGCCCGGCGGCGAGCAGGGCCAACGGCCGGACCCACGGCGCGTACGGGCCGTGGTGGGCGGCGTCGGCCAGCGCCGGCCCGGGGTCGTCGCCGGTGGACAGCCGCAGGCAGAGCAGGGCGAACGGCAGCAGCCCGCCGGCCATGCCGGGCATCTGCCCGGTGTCGAGCCGGACGGCCGCCGCCCGGTACGCCGCCTCGGCCTCAACGCCGCGCCCCGCGACGGCCAGCCGGAGGGCGGCGTACCAGGCGGTGAAGACGCCGACGAGGGGCAGTTCGTAGCGCGCGGCGAGGCGGTCGGCGGCGGCCGCGTGGGCGTCGGCGGTGGCCAGGTCGGCGCGGGCGCAGTGCGCCTGGAGCACGATGAGGTGTCCGAGCACCTCGAAGGTGACCAGCCCGTGCCGGGCGGCCAGGTCGACCAGTTCGGCGCCGATACGGGCGCGTTCCGGGGCCCGGCCGGCCCGGTCGAAGGCGTGCATGAAGCGGGCGTTGAGCGCGAAGGCCAGCAGGGCCGGGTCGTCGAGGTCGCGGGCGATCTCCTCCGCCTCGGCGGCCGCCCGCCGCCCCCGGTCGCCGGTGTCGCCGCGCAGCTCCAGGGCGAGGGTGCAGAGCAGCCGGCCGCGCCGGGCCGCCTGGTCGGCGGGGAGCGCGGCGAGGGCGGCCCCGGCGGCGGCGACGATCCGCCGGGACAGCTCCTCGTCGTCGTTGCGCGTCCAGACGGCCGGCACGTCGAACGCGGCCAGCACGTCCGCGGTGAGCCCGGGGTCGGCGAGCCGTTCGACGGTGGCGACCGCCTCGGCCCGCAGCCGGCGGGTCCGGTCGAGGTGGCCGGTGACGGCGAGGGCGCGGCCCCAGCCGATGACCGCCGCCAGCCGCCCGCGTACGTCGTGCCCGCCGGCCCGGTCGTGGGCGGCGACGGCCTGCTGCCAGAGGCGGGCCGCCTCGTGCGGGTGGCAGTGCCGCTCGGCCCGTTCGGCGGCGGCCGCGGCGTACCGGGCGGCCCGGGTCGCGGCGTCCGCACCGGGGGCCTGTCCGAAGTGGTGGGCGAGGGCGGTGACGTCGTCCGGCCGGAGCCGTTCGAGCACCGCCCCGACGGCGGCGTGCCAGCGGGCCCGGCGCGGCGCCGACAGGTCGGTGTAGAGGGTGTCGCGGACCAGGATGTGGGCGAACCGGGTGCCGTCGGGGGTGAGGAACCCGGCCTGCGCGGCCCGGTCCACGGCGTCCAGCATGGCCTCCTCGCCGACCAGCGCGGCCAGCACCTCCGCGTCGAGGTCCCGGCCGAGCACGGCGGCCTGTGCCAGCACCGTCCGGGTCGACTCGGGCAGCTGCGCCAGGCGGTGCTGGAGGACGTCCCGCACGCCGGCCGGTACGCGCTCCAGCGCGGCGGCTCCCTCGGCGGCGAGCAGCCGGGCCAGTTCCCGGACGAAGAACGGATTCCCGCCGCTGCGCCGATGCAGCGCCCGCGCGGTGTCCGGGTCCGCCGCACCGGCCACGGCCCGCACCAGGTCTTCCGTCTCCGCC
Source organism: Micromonospora sp. NPDC005299 (assembly GCF_042872345.1). Lineage (NCBI taxonomy): Bacteria > Bacillati > Actinomycetota > Actinomycetes > Micromonosporales > Micromonosporaceae > Micromonospora > Micromonospora sp. NPDC005299. The sequence continues at coordinate 89,570 of NZ_JBIAKG010000006.1, read as the reverse complement.
TCGGCGAGCCCGCCCAGGTAGACGCGGACCGGTTCGGTGCGCGCGAGCCGGGCCAGGGCCCCGGTCAGCGCCGGGGTGATCCCGGTGGCCCGGTACGTGCCGACGGCCAGCACCGGCCCGGTCACCGGCTCCGGGCCGGTGAACAGCGCGGTCAGCAGGTCGAGGGTGTCCTCGTCGGCCCGGTGCAGGTCGTCGAGGACGAGCAGCACGGGCCCGCGCCGCGCCGCCGCGCCGACCCGGCTGCCCGCGATCCGGTGCAGCCGGTAGCGGGCCACGGCCGGCTCGCCACCGTCCGGGAGAGCGGTCGGCGGTTCCCCGGCCTCGGGCAGGGCGGCGGCGAGCTGCGTCCACGGCCAGGCGGCCGGGGCGCCCTCGTACTCGGGGACCCGCCCGACGGCGCGGGTCCAGCCGGCGGCGGCGAGCCGGTCGGCCAGCGCCTCGACGAACGCGGTCTTGCCCGCGCCGGCGGCGCCGGAGACCAGCGCGAGGGCGGGCCGGCCGCCGCGGGCCACCTCCCCGGCCAGCCCCACCAGGCTCGCCAGCTCGGCCTCGCGCCCCACGAAGGGACGGGGCTCCTCCCCCGCTCCCCCGGCGGGCGGCGGGGCCGGGGCGGCGACCGGAGTCGGGTCGAGGTGCGGGGCCTGGGCGAGGATGTCGGCCTCCAGCCGGCGCAGCCGGGGGCCGGGATCCACCCCCAGCTCCCGGACCAGCACGGCGCGCGCCTCCCGCAGCGCGGCGAGCGCGTCGCCCTGCCGGCCCGCCCGGTAGAGGGCGATCGCGAGCAGCCGCCAGGTCTCCTCCCGCAGCGGCTGCGCGACGGCCTGGGCGCGCAGGTCGCCGGCGGCCTCGGCGGCCCGGTCCAGGGCCAGCAGCGCCTCGGCGCGCCGCTCGACGGCGAGCATCCGCAGCTCGTCCAACCGGTCGATCTCCGCCCGCGCCCAGGACTCGGCGGCGAACTCCGCGTAGGCGGGGCCGCGCCAGAGGGCGAGCGCGTCGTCCAGGGCGGCCAGCGCCGGGCCGGCGTGCCCGGCCGCGAGCGACTCCCCCGCGGCCCCGACCGCCGCCTCGAACCGCCCCGCGTCGACGGCCCCGGGGGCGGCCGCCAGCGCGTACCCGGGCGGGGCGGTGACCAGCAGCCGGGCCGGCTGCCGCGGCGGCCGGTCGGGCTCCAGGGCCCGGCGCAGGTCGGCCACGAAGGTCCGCACCGCGCCGACCACGCCCTCCGGGGGCTCCGCCCACAGGTCGCCGACGAGCCGGTCGACCGGGACCACGCGGCCCCGGGCGACCAGCAGGCGGGCCAGCACCGCGCGCTGCCGGGGGCCCTTCAGCCCCACCGGACCCCGCTCGCCGGCCGCCACCAGCGGCCCGAGCACCCCGAAGGTCACTCCGGGTGGGCGCGGCGGGTCTGTCACCCCGCCCACTCTAGGCAGCCCGGTGCCCGCGCACCGGCGGCCCGACCAGGGCACTCATCCGATGCTGATCGGCCACTGACCGGCGCCGGGCAGGCTCGACGGGACCCGATCACCCCCGGAGAGGAAGTCTCATGATCAACGGATTCGAGTCGCGCCGCGTCACCGTCGCCGACGGCGTCGCCCTGCACGCCGCCGTGGGCGGCAGCGGCAGCCCGGTCGTGCTGCTGCACGGCTTCCCGCAGACCCACCTGATGTGGCGGCACGTCGCCGCGGACCTCGCCGCCGACCACACGGTCATCTGCCCCGACCTGCGCGGCTACGGCGACAGCGACAAGCCCGCCGACACCGACGGCACCGCGTACGCCAAGCGGACCATGGCCGCCGACGTGGTGGCGCTGGCCCGGGCGCTGGGGCACGACCGGTTCGCCCTGGCCGGGCACGACCGGGGCGCCCTGGTGGCGATCCGCGCCGGCCTGGACCACCCCGGGACGGTCACCCACCTGGCCGCGCTGGACGTGCTGCCCACCCTCGACACCTGGGAGGTGATGCACGGCGTCACGGCCGCGGTCGGCTTCCACCTCTATTTGATGGCCCAGCCGCCGGGGCTGCCCGAGCGGCTGATCGGCGCCGCGCCGGACGAGTTCTTCGGCCACTTCCTCGACCTCTGGGCCGGCGACCCGGACGCGATCCCCGCCGACGTGCGGGCCGCGTACCTACGGGCCTGCCGGGCGGCGGTCCCCTCGATCGTGGCGGACTACCGGGCGTCGGCCGGCGTCGACCTCGCGCACGACGAGGCGGACCGGGCGGCGGGCACGGTGCTGCGGATGCCGGTGACCGTGCTCCAGCAGGACTGGGGCGCGGCGCTCGGCTTCGACGCGGCGGCGCGCTGGCGGGCCTGGGCACCCGACCTGTTGCACGTGCCGGTGTCGTACGGCCACTTCATGGCCGAGGAGGCCCCGGCCGAGGTGGTGAAGGAGCTGCGCGCGCTGCTGGCCCGCTGAGGGGAGCACCCTTGCCCCGCACCGTGAAAGATGCAAATATTCGGATCACTTCACGTGTTGGGCTCATTACCGGGGGTTGATCGACATGCGGAAGGTTTCCTCCATCGCGGCCGCGGTCGCACTGACGGCAGGCTGCACCGGTGTCTCGGTGGTGAGCGCGGCGGGCCCGGCGAGCGCGACGTGCAGCCACGCGCACTCCAACATCGACACCAAGGTGGGCACGCTCTTCAACGCCACCAACGTCAACATCCGCACCGGCCCCCACACGACGTGCGGCTCGCTGGGCTACGGCCAGCTCAGCCACAGCGTCGACTTCCACTGCTTCACCAACGGCGACCGGGTCAGCGCGAACGGGCACACCACCTACACCTGGACCTACCTGAAGGACACCACGACCGGGGTGTCCGGCTGGGTCGCCGACGCCCTGCTCGACAGCCTCGGCAGCGGCATCGCCTGCTGACCGTCCCCACACGACCCGCCTTGAGGGGGCAGGATGGTCCGGCATGACCGAGCCACGCCTGTACCCGCCCGTCGAGCCGTACGCCACCCACCGGATCGCCGTCGGTAACGGCCACGAGCTTCACGTGGAGGAGGTGGGGCGGCCGGACGGCGTACCCGTCGTCTTCCTGCACGGGGGGCCGGGCGGCGGCCTGGTGCCGGCGGCACGGCGGTTCTTCGACCCGCGGCGCTACCGCGCCGTGCTGTTCGACCAGCGCGGCGCGGGGCGCAGCACCCCGTTCGGTGAGCTGCGGGGCAACACCACCTGGCACCTGGTGGCCGACCTGGAGACGATCCGGGAGCGGCTCGGCATCGACTCCTGGCTGGTGTTCGGCGGGTCGTGGGGGGTCACCCTCGGCCTGGCGTACGCCCAGGCCCACCCCGACCGGGTCACCGGGCTGATCCTGCGCGGGGTGCTGCTGCTGCGGCGCAGCGAGCGGGACTGGTTCTACCAGGGCGGCCTGCGCCACCTCCAGCCGGACGAGTGGGAGCGTTTCGTCGCCCCGATCCCTGCCGCCGAGCGGGACGACGTGCTGGCGGCGTACCACCGGCGGCTGCACGGGCCGGACGAGGCCGAGGCCCAGGCCTGCGCGGTCACCTGGGGGCGCTGGGAGGCGGTCAACTCCTCGCTGCGCCCCGACCCCGGTGTGCTCGCCCACTTCACCGCCGAGGAGCAGGCGCTGCCGATCGCCCGGATCCTCTCCCACTACGCCGTGCACGGCGGCTTCCTCACCGAGACGCAACTGCTCGACGGCGTGGACCGGATCCGCCACCTGCCCGCCGTGATCATCAACGGCCGCTACGACCTGTGCTGCCCGCCGGTGTCCGCGTACGACCTGGCCCGGCGCTGGCCGGAGGCGGAGCTGACCATCGTGCCCGACGCCGGCCACTCGGCCGCCGAGCCGGGCATCGCCCGGGAACTGCTCCGCGCCACCGACCACTTCGCCGACCTGCTCACCTGACCGCGCCGTCCGTGAGCAGCGCCCGGATCGGCTCGCCGATCGCCGGGTCGACCGGGAACCGGGCCGCCAGCCAGTCGAGAGTGGCCCGGGCGGCCGCCCGGTTGTGCCGGTAGCCGGGCACCATGGCGGCCAGCGGCAGCACCTCCGGCGGGTACGCCTGCTCGACCCGGCGGCTCGGGTCGAACGGGTCCCGCCGGTGCGCCGCCGACGGCTCGGTGAGCCGCAGGAGCGCGAGCACCCGGTCCACCGCGTACGACTGGATGAACCGCGCCGCGGTGAGCCGTTCCCCGCGCAACTCCCGGTGCAGGCCGACGTAGAGGTTGGTGAGCGCCTCGTTGAGATGAAACTCCACCGTGTCGTACGGCGTGGCGGGGCGCGGGGTCGCACCGCTGCCGGCCAGCCCGGCCGGCGCGTCGGGGCGCTGCCAGACCACCCGGGCACCGGTGAACGGCAACCGGGCCAGCTCGGCCACGGTGAAGACGGCGTACTCGACGAAGATCCCGTCGGCGTAGCGCGCCTTGCGGCCGTTGCGCTCGTTGGCGAAGCTGTACGCCACCCGGCAGGGTGCCGCCAGCCAGTCGATCGAGTCGACGTAGCGGGCCACCGCGTCGTCGGCGACGACGAGGAAGAAGTCCAGGTCGGAGTGGTCGTCGAGGCGGTGCCGGTCGGCGCCGGCCGAGCCGAGGCCGAGCAGCGCCACGGTGTCCGGCCGGGTGGCGAGGTGGGCGGCGAGATCGTCGAGCCGACGCAGCATCGCGTGCATGTCGTCGTCCCTTCCATGAAGAGTCGACGTTTCAGCCCGCGCGGCCCTGCATCGCCGCCGGGGTCGCGACACCGATGCCTGCCATTCTGCGTCGGACCCCCGACACCGCTCAAGCCCGCGCCTACCGGTCCGGGTGCGGCGCTGGCAAGATCGACCGGGTGACGGGTGCGCTGTTCGCGGTCAGTGACCTCCATGTGTCGTACGCCGAGAACCGCACGGTCGTGGACGGCCTGCGGCCGGAGTCGGCGGACGACTGGCTGCTCGTGGCCGGCGACGTCGGCGAGGTGTTCGCGGACATCGAGCGGACCCTGCGGCAGCTCCGGGACCGGTTCGCCCGGGTCGTCTGGGTGCCCGGCAACCACGAGCTGTGGACCCACCCGGCCGACCCGGTGACCCTGCGCGGCCGGGCCCGCTACGACGCGCTGGTCGCGATGTGCCGCGACCTGGGCGTGCTCACCCCGGAGGACGACTATCCGGTGTGGCGCGGCGACGGCGGGCCGGTCACCGTGGCGCCGCTGTTCCTGCTCTACGACTACTCGTTCCGGGCCCCCGGCACGAACTCGAAGGAGGAGTCGCTGCGCGCGGCGTACGCGGCGGGGGTGGTGTGCACCGACGAGATGCTGCTGCACCCCGACCCGCACCCGGACCGGGAGTCCTGGTGCTGGGAGCGGATCGCCGAGAGCGAGCGGCGGCTGGCCGCCGTCGACCCGGCGCTGCCGACCGTGCTGGTCACCCACTGGCCGCTGGTCCGCCAGCCCACCGACGTGCTCTGGTATCCGGAGTTCGCCCAGTGGTGCGGCACCGACCGCACGGCCGACTGGCACCTGCGGCACCGCGCCGCGGTGGCGGTCTACGGGCACCTGCACATTCCCCGCACCACCCATTACGACGGGGTGCGCTTCGAGGAGGTGTCGCTGGGCTACCCGCGCGAGTGGGGCCGGCGGGGCGGCGAGCCGCGGCCGATGCGACGCATCCTCGGCGGTGCCGCGTGATCGAGGCCCTGCTCCCGCCGGGGGCGGTCGCCGTCGAGGCGTTCTCCGACATCCCCGGCGAGGCCCCCTACCCCGGCGAGGAGGACCTGCTCGCCCGGGCCGTGGAGGCTCGCCGTCGCGAGTTCGTCACCGCCCGCCGCTGCGCCCGGGAGGCCCTGGCCCGCCTCGGGTACGCCCCGGCGCCGATCCGCCCCGGCCCGAGGCGGGAGCCGCGGTGGCCGGCGGGCGTGGTCGGCACCATCACGCACTGCGACGGCTACCGGGCCGCGGCGGTCGCCCGGCACACCGCGCTGGCCGGGCTCGGCATCGACGCCGAGCCCCACGAGCCGCTGCCCGACGACGTGACCGAGGTGGTCACCACGGTCGGCGAGCCGGCACTGCTGGCCCGGCTGCGCGCCGCCGACCCGGCCGTGCACTGGGACCGGCTGCTGTTCAGCGCCAAGGAGTCGGTCTACAAGGCGTGGTACCCGCTGACGGGGCGCTGGCTCGGCTTCGAGGACGCCGAACTGTCCGTCGACCCGGCCGCGGGGCGCTTCACGGCCCGGGTGCTGGTCGACGCCACCCGCGCCGACGGCGGCCCGCCGCTGGCCGCGCTGCACGGCCGCTGGCTGGTCGCCGGCGGGCTGGTGGTCACGGCCGTGGCCGTGCCCCGGCAGCCCTGAACCGGGCCGACGTTTGCGCCCGTGCTCGGCGGGAAGGCCAGGAGCCTCACAGTCAGGAGCGGCGGATGAACGGGCCCATGGGTGGCGAGCCAGTCGGCGACCTCGAACTCGTGCACACCTTCACCGGGCCGATGCCGACCGGGGTCAGCGTGTCGCACACCGGCCGGGTCTTCGTGAACTTCCCCCAGTGGGGGGACGAGGTGCCGGCCACCGTCGTCGAGCTGCGCGACGGCCGGGAGGCGCCCTTCCCGGACCAGGCCTGGAACAGCCCGTCCGGGGACGACGACCCGAACGCCTTCGTCTCGGTGCAGAGCATCGTGGTGGACCCGGCCGACCGGCTCTGGGTGGTCGACACCGGCAGCCCGATGTTCCGGCCGACGAAGCCGGGCGGGCCCAAGCTCGTGCGGGTCGACCTGGACACCGACACCGTCGGGCAGGTGATCACCTTTCCCACCGACGTGGCGCTGCCCACCACGTACCTCAACGACGTGCGTTTCGACCTGCGCCGGGGTGACGCCGGGCTCGCCTACCTCACCGACTCCTCCGACTCCGGACCGAACGGCATCGTCGTGGTGGACCTGGCCACCGGCGCGTCGTGGCGGCGGCTGCACGACCACCCGTCCACGAAGGCCGAGCCGCTGGACTCCTACCGGCCGGTCGTGGAGGGACGGCCGTTCCTGGAGCGCCCGGCCGACGGGCCGCCGAAGCCGGTCGCGATGGGCTCGGACGGCATCGCCGTCTCCGCCGACGGCTCCCGGCTGCACTACTGCCCGCTCGCCTCGCGCCGCTGGTACAGCGTGGCGACCGACGCCCTCGCCGACCGGACACTCAGCGAGGAGCAGGTGGCGGCCACGGTCGTGGACGAGGGCGACAAGGGCGGCGGCTCCGACGGCCTGGAGACCGACGACTCCGGCGCGTTCTACCTGACCTCCTACGAGCACAACGCCGTGCTGCGCCGCCGGGCGGACGGCGAGTTCGAGACGATGGTGCACGATCCGCGGCTGCTCTGGCCCGACACGATGTCCGTGGCCGCCGACGGCCACCTCTACGTCACCGCCAACCAACTGCACCGGCAGGCGAAGTACCAGGGCGGCACGGACCTGCGGCGCAAGCCGTACGCCCTGTTCCGCACCCGCATCGACGCCGGACCGGTCCGGTTGCGCTGACCCGCCCCGTCGGCGATTCATCGAGAGGCATCGTTGACGCCTTAGTTAATGCTCTTTAATATTTGGTCACCTCGAGGAAGACCGTCCCCCGTCCGACCCGTACCGCCCGGCCGGCGCCGGCCCCGACCAGCGCCGGCCGGGCGGTGCGGCGTCCCCCTGCACCGGGAAGGCCCTCGATGTCCGCACCACGCCCCCGCCGCCGTTCCCCAGTGGCCGGCGGCCTGCTCGCGCTCGCCACCGCCACCGCCACCCTCGCACTGCCCCCGGCCGCCGCCGAGGCCGTCGTCCTGCCCAACAACTTCAAGAGCGTCGGCTACATGCCGTCCTGGAGCGGCAGCGTCAACAGCATCCAGTACGGCAAGCTCACCCACATCAACTACGCGTTCGCGCTGCCCAACAACGACGGCAGCCTGCGCCCCGTGGAGAACCCCAGCAAGCTCTCCTCGCTGGTGTCGCTCGGGCACGCCAACAACGTCAAGGTGTCGATCGCGATCGGCGGCTGGAACGACGGCAACGACTCCGCGTTCGAGGCCCTCGCCGCGAACTCCGGCGCCCGCGGCGCGTTCGTCACCAACGTGGTCAACTTCGTCAACCAGTACAACCTCGACGGCGTCGACATCGACTGGGAGTATCCCGACCCGGGCGCCTCGGCCACCAACTACACGGCGCTGATGCAGCAGCTCGGCAGCGCCCTGCACAGCCGCGGCAAGCTGCTCACCGCCGCCGTGGTCTCCGAGGGCTACTACGTCGACGGCGTGCCGCCGGCGGTCTTCGGCTCCGTCGACTGGCTGAACATCATGGCGTACGACGGCGGCAGCCCGCACGCCAACTACGACTGGTCGACCAACAGCGTCAACCTGTGGAAGTCGCGCGGCCTGCCCGCCGCCAAGGCGGTGCTCGGCGTGCCCTTCTACAGCCGGCCCGGCTACTACACCTATTCCGCGCTGGTCGGCATGGACCCGGCCAACGCCAACCGCGACTGCACCACGGTGAGCGGCGCACAGCAGTGCTACAACGGCGTACCGACCGTGAAGCGCAAGACGCAGTGGGCGCTGGCCAACGCCGGCGGGATGATGAACTGGGAGCTGTCCCAGGACACCACCGGCGCGACCTCGCTGGTCAGCGCGATCTACGACACCGTCATGGGTGGCGGCACCCCGCCGCCGAGCGGCCGGACCGGGCCGATCACGGGCATCGGCGGCAAGTGCGTCGACGTCGCCGCGGCCAGCACCGCCAACGGCACGGCGGTTCAGCTCTACACCTGCAACGGCACGGCCGCGCAGAGCTGGACGGTGGCCGGCGACGGCACCCTGCGGGCGCTGGGCAAGTGCGCCGACGTGACCAGCGGCTCCACCGCCAACGGGGCGAAGGTACAGCTCTGGGACTGCAACGGCAGCGGCGCCCAGGTCTGGCAGTCGCAGTCCAACGGAACCCTGCGCAACCCGCAGTCGAACCGGTGCCTGGACGCCACCGACAACAGCTCCGCCAACGGGACCCGGCTGCAGATCTGGGACTGCTTCGGCGGGGCCAACCAGGTCTGGCGGCTCCCGGTCTGAGCACCCGGCCGTGATCCCCGCCGCGCCGGCCCGGGCGCGGCGGGGATCCGCCGTCACCAGCGGTTGCGGGCCTCCTCCGCCCAGCCGACCAGACCGTCGAGGTCCACCCGCTCGCCGTCGTCGGTGGCGGCCCACCCGGAGAAGTGCCCGAAGCACTGGTGGGTCTCCCCGGCCAGCACGCCGAGGTTGGTGCGCGCCACGCGCTCGTGGAACGGGTGGAACGCCACGTCCACCCGGTCGCCCGTGATGCGCCACGGCCGCAGCCAGTCGGCGCGGTCGTAGCTCCAGGTCAGGTCCGCGCCGATCTTGTGCAGCCGCCCGTCGAGGAAGACCGCGTTCTCGGTCGCGCAGGTCCCGTCGGTCCACCGGCCACCGAGCTGGATGGCCCGGCCCGGTCCGCTGCCGGCGGCCCAGTTCCAGCTCACCGCGTACCGCCACTTGCCGCGACCGTGGTCGAGCACCGCGAACGACTCCGTGTCGACCGGGTACGCCGTGCCGTCCACCCTGAGCGTGCCCCGCACCGGCCGGCCGACGTCCTTGTGCGTGTACTGGAACCGGCGGGTGCTCCACGGCACCACGACGCCCAGCGACTCGTGCCCCGGCGGCAGGGGCACCACCAGGTCCACTTCGACGCCCGGCGCGGTGGCCCGGATGGTGCTGCCCTCGGGATGCTGGTCGACCTCGACGACCAGGCCGCCGCCGCGAGCCCGCACCGCGCCCACGCCGCTGACCGGCGGGAGCACCGCACCGCGGGCCAACGGGACGACCGCCTCGGTGGTCCGCTCGATCCCGGTGCGGCGGTCGAGCAGGTAGAGGCTGTGCACGCCGGCGTAGTCGAGCGACGAGGCGACCAGGCCGAGGATGTGCGTCGGTGTGACGACGCCCCAGTGCTCCCAGCGCTTGGCCCGGCCCCAGCCGCGCAGGTTCGCCCGGTGCAGCGGCCGGCGGCTCCAGCCCACCGCCGCCGGGTTCAACCGCCCGTCCGGCCGGCACAGGTCGACCGGCTCGGTGATCTCCCGCTCGTGCGTCATCGACGCAGGCTACCGGCTCCGGCGCGTGCGCGAACGATCGAAGTGATTTCCGTCGATGCTTGATATCGATGCGAGCCGATATATAGGCTGTGCCGGTCCCCGCTCGACCCCGTCCCACAAGGAGAGTGAGCGATGCGTCTGCCCAAGGTCACCCGGTTCCTCGCCACCGTCGCCACCGCGGCGCTGGCGGCGCTGGGCACCGTCACCGTCGACGCGGCGCCGGCCTCCGCCGCCGTCCGCAACGTCTGCTACAACACCAGCCAGGCCGGGCCGTTCGCCAGCTACGCCGTCCAGGCCGCCTCGATCTGGAACAACGCCACGAACAACATCAACATGGCGCAGTGCGGCTCGAACCTGATGATCTACTACACCTACGGCGGCGGCTCCTACGCCCAGCGCACGAGCCTCGGCAACGGCCGCGTCGTCATCGACTACTACCAGGCGCAGCAGTACTCGCCGCTGCGGATCGTGACCCACGAGATCGGGCACATCCTCGGCCTGCCCGACAACTACAACGGGAACTGCGCCATCCTGATGTCCGGCGGCAGCGCCGGCACCAGCTGCACCAACCCGTACCCGAGCTCCGCCGAGGCCGCCCGGGTCGATCAGCTGTTCGGCTTCGCCGCACGCAGCGCGACGACGCCGCAGGTCTTCACCGGCAGCTGGCCGGCCCCCGTCACGGCGGGCGCCCAGCGCTGACCTGAAACGGGGACGCCCGGCCGGAGCGGCGGAGAGCCGACCCGGCCGGGCGGTCCCGGCCCAGGACGGGAACTACGAGTCAGCGGCCCCGGGTCGCCCGGCAGATCTCCACGGGCAGGGCCGGCGCGCCGTCGACCGGCGCGGGGTCCTCGGGCGTGGCCGCGATCCCGCCGGCCGCGATCCGGTCCAGTGTGGCCAGCCCGGCCGCGTCGATGGTGCCGAAGACGGTGTAGTTGGGACGCAGCGCCGAGTCGGACTGGACCAGGAAGAACTGGCTGCCGTTGGTGTCCGGGCCGGCATTGGCCATGGCCAGGGTGCCCCGGGCGTAGAGGCGGCGGACCCCGGTCGGGTCGGTCGGCGCCGGCGGCAGGTCCGTGGGCAGCTCGTCGGCGTACCGGTAGCCCGGCCCGCCCTCGCCGGTGCCGGACGGGTCACCGCACTGGAGCACCTTCAGCGTCGGGTACGCGGTGAGCCGGTGGCAGTGCGTCCGGTCGTAGAACCGGTGCCGGGCCAGGTGCAGGAAGCTCTGCACGGTGCACGGGGCCTGCTCGCGGTCGAGGGTCAGCCCGATCGGCCCCTGGTTGGTCCGCAGCGTGACCCGGACCGTGCCCCGGTCGGGCGTCCGGCGAGGGTCCGGCGGCAGCGGCAGCGGCACCGGCCGGGCGGCCGGCTCGTCCGGCGTCGGCGTGTACGCGCACGGGCCCTTCGTGGGCGCCGGTTGCGCGGGCGCCGCGGAGGCGGCGACGCCACCGGTGGCGACCAGCGCGGCGGAGACCACCGCCACCCCGGCGAGACGGGCCAGCAGTGGTGGTGCGGCGTGCGGTCGGGTTTCGCTCGACACGTGGGTCCTCCCTGGACTCGTGGTACCAGAAAGACCGGAGTCTATGGAGCTGGCGACCGGATGTCGATGACGGTCGACGCCGCGCGCCGCGCGCCGTGGCCGACGCGACCCGCGCACCACGGACCGGCGACCGGCGCCCCGAAAGGTGACATGATGGCGCCGACCAGGCCGGTGCTCCAGGCGAGAAAGCGTGGCTGCCCATGGCGTCCTTCCAGGCGAGGACCTCCCGTGAGCCGGGACGGACGGTGATCCGGCTGGCCGGCGAGTGCGACCTGGCCGCCCGGGAACGGCTGACCGGCACGTTGCTGGCCGCCGTGGACGACGCCCCGGTCGTGGTAGTCGACCTGGCCGCGGTCGAGTTCCTCGACTCCACCGGCATCCACGCGCTGGTGGCCGCGCACCATCGGGCGCGGGCGGCGGACGGCCGGCTCTACCTGGTCAACGCCGCCGGGGCGGTGGCCGCCCTGCTGGCGCTGACCGGCGTCGACGACCTGCTCCGGCCCCCCGGGGACACGGCCGGCTGATCCGGACCGACCGCCGCGGAGGTCAGGGCAGCACGCGGACGGCCAGGGTGCAGGTGTCGTCGTGCGGGCTGGGCCGGTGCAGGGCGTCGCGCAGCCGGGCCAGGGGTCGTGCCCCCGGGCGGCCGGAGAGCGCCGACAGGGCCGAGCGCACCTCCGCCAACCGGTCCTGGGGGTTCCCGGCGCGGCGTTCCGTCAGCCCATCGGTGTAGAGCAGCAGCACGTCGTCGCCGCGCAACTCGGTGGTGACCACCGGGTAGCGGGCGGCGGGGTCGGCGCCCAGCAGCATCCCGGCGGGCCGGCCGAGGTCGCCGGTCGCGCCCGCCCGGGACAGCATCGGCAGCGGGTGCCCGGCCCGCGCCCAGGCCAGGTGCCGGGTCGCCGGGTCGAAGACCGCGAGCACCGCGGTGCCGGTGACGGCCAGCTGGCCGCAGAGCCGGTTCATGTGCCCGAGCAACGCCGCCGGGTCGCGGATGCCGATCGACAGCCAGGCCACCAGCGCGAAGCGCAGGTGGGCCATGCCGCTGGCCGCCTCCAGCCCGTGCCCGGCCACGTCGCCGACCGCCAGCACGACCGACCCGTCCGGCAGCGTCTCGGCGTGGTACCAGTCGCCACCGACCCGCAGCGCGCTCTCCGCGGGCAGGTAACCGACCAGCACCTCCAGGCCGGCCAGGGTGACCGGCTCGCGGGGCACCGGTTGGATGAGGTTCTGAAGCTGGCCGGCGAGGCGGTGCTCGGCCAGCGCGGTGGTCTCCCGGGTCCGCAGCTGGTCGCGGAGCTGCTCGATGGCGCTCCGCGAGTCCTCCCGCGCGGTCACGTCCTGGACCACCGCGTAGATCTTCACTGGCGCGCCGCCCTCGTCGCGGGCCACGTCCGACAGGATCCGCAGGTGCTTGACGGTCCCGCCGGCGCGGAACCGCACCGTGACGTCCGACGCCGCGCCGCTGTCCAGCGTCTGCCAGGCGGCCTCGCGCAGGCCGTGGTCGGCGGGAAGGAGCGCGGCGCCCTGGTCGGCCCGGGACATCGGCCCCAGCGCCGGATCCCGCTCGAAGATGCGGTACATCCCCGGGGACCACTCGCTGCGACCGGTGACCAGGTCGTACTCCGCCCAGCCGAGGCTGCCCAGCAACTCGGTGCGGGACAGCCGGAGCCGGTGCTCGTCCAGCCGCTGCCACCAGACCAGCAGGCCGCCCAGCACCCGGTGGACGCTGACGTCGAACACGGAGTCGGCAACGACGCCCGCGCCGTGCCCGGCGTACCGGAAGTCGGGCAGGTGGGCGGGCTCCCCGGTGGCCAGCACCTCGTGGTACGCCTGCCACAGCGGGCCGGCGACCATGCCGGGATACAGCGTGCTGAGCGGTTGGCCGACCCGCCAGGTGCCCCGGCCGTGGACGTCGCGCCCCTGCGCGCTGGCGGCGGCCACCAGGAAGTCGACCACCGCGCCGTCCGGTGCCCGCACCGGCAGCAGCCAGGTGCAGCCCGCCGGGATCGTCGCCAGCACCTGCCGGACCGCCGCCACCACGGGGTCGGCGGTCGACGGGAACGCCGGCTCGGCGGGCGCGCGCAGCACGACCTCGTCTGCCATGCCGGCAGCCTAGCCAGCTCCGGCGCCCCACGGCGGCTTCGAGGTCGGCCGTTTCCGGCAGCGGGCCGCCGGTGCGTCAGTGGGCCGGTGACGGCTGCTCCGGTGGGCGGCCGGCCGCGTTGCGGGCGTCGGCGACGGCGACGCCCAGCAGGACCAGCAGGGCCACGACCGCGGCGGCCAGCGGCGCGGCGAGGTGCAGGGGGGCCGCGGCGACCGCCAGGGCGGCGATGGCCACGACGCGCCGGATCGAGAGCCGGTCGAACACCACCCGCTCCAGACGGATGCGGCCATACAGGAAGAACGCCGGGCCGCCGAGGATCGCGGCCAGCCAGGCCGGCTGGGGCCGTCCGGCGGGATGCTTCATGACGACCTCGAAGCCGACGGCGGTGGCCACGATCCCGATCACCATGACGATGTGGGCGACACCGGTGGCCCGACCCGCGGCCAGCCGGTCCCCGGCGACGGCCACCGCCTCGGCGAGAACCTCGCCGGAGCGGTAGAAGTAGATGCGCCACATGAGCACCGTCGAGACGTACGCGACCGCCAGCGTGCCCGCGGTGTCCGGGCCGATCGGCTGGTCGGTGAAGGTGATGCCGACGGCGAGGACGGTCTCGCCGAGGGCGATCAACAGCAGTTGCTGGTAGCGCTCCGGCAGGTGGTGGCGGCTGTCCATGGCCCACGCGCTGACCGGCGGGCGGGCCATTCCCGGCACCGGCCACCGGAGCTGTGCGGCGACGATGTCCACGGTCACCGCGATCCCCCACAGGGCGGCCCGGGCGCTGCCGCTGGCGACCGCGCCGGCGACCCAGAGCACCGCCGTGCCGCCGCACCAGAACACCGAGCGCAGGTAGAGCCGGCCGAGCGGGTGGCCCCGCAGGCTCGGCAGGAGGAGGAGCGGCCGGCCGCAGAGCAGGATCACGTACGGCAGCACGAACGCCCAGCCGCGGCCGATGAAGGCGGCCGGCAGGGACGCCGCCATGACCAGCAGGCCGAAGGCGCTGACCAGCACCAGCCACTGGATCTTGCGGCGGCGGGGGTCGAACCAGCTGGTGATGTGCGCGGTGGTGATCCACAACCAGATCAGCGGCATCGCCAGCACCAGCAGGTAGGTCAGCGACCGCCAGCGGACGACCGGGTCGTCGGCGGTGATGTCACGGACCACGCGGGTCACGACGCCGGACAGGGCGAACACCAGCACCAGGTCGACGAAGAGCTCCAGGAAGTTGGCCTGCCGCACGTCCTCGCGCCGTTCCAGCAGGTCCTGGCCGCCCCCTGCCCGAAGTCCCATGCGGCTCATCGTCGCCCGGGCCGGGCCCGTGCACCGGCGGGATCGGCGTCCGCCACCCGCAGGAAGGCCGACGCGTCTCCCCGGCGGCGGCATGGCACGCGTGGCAGCGGGTACCGCGCCGGGATGGGACGCTACGACGACGAGGTGGCCGCGCTGGCGACCCCGCTGACCGACCCGGGCAGCCTGGACCCGCTGCTGGACCGGGTCGGCGACGCCCGGGTGGTGATGCTCGGCGAGGCCACCCACGGCACGCACGAGTTCTACACCTGGCGGGCGGCCGTCACCCGCCGGCTCGTCGAGGAGCGGGGCTTCTCGTTCGTCGCCGTCGAGGGCGACTGGCCCGACTGCGACCGGGTGGACCGCAGCGTACGCTGCCGCCCCGGGGCCCCGGCCGATCCGCGCGCGGCCCTGGCCGCGTTCGAGCGGTGGCCGACCTGGATGTGGGCGAACGAGGAGGTCGTCGACTTCACCCGCTGGCTGCGTGACCGCAACGCGCGGGTGGACGCGGTGGAGCGGGTCGGCTTCCACGGCCTGGACGTCTACTCGCTCTGGGAGTCGCTCCGGGAGATCCTCACCTGGCTGCGGGAGCACGACCCCGACCAGGTGCCGGCCGCGCTGGCCGCGTACCGCTGCTTCGACCCGTACGACGAGGACCCGCAGCAGTACGCCCTTGCCACCCGCCTGGTTCCGCACCGCTGCGAGGAGGAGGTGGTCGCCCTGCTGGCCGGGCTGCGCGAGCGGGCGGCGGCCGACGGGCCGGATCGCTTCGGCACCGTGCAGAACGCCGAGGTGGTGGCCGGTGCCGAGCGCTACTACCGGGCGATGGTCCGGGGCGGGCGGGAGTCGTGGAACGTCCGCGACCGGCACATGGACGACACCCTCGGCCGGCTCCTGGACCACTACGGTCCGGGCGCCCGGGCGGTGGTCTGGGCGCACAACACCCACGTCGGTGACGCCCGGGCCACCGACATGGCCGACGCGGGCGAGGTCAACATCGGCCAGCTGGCCCGGGAGCGGTACGGGCCGGAGCAGGTGGTGCTGGTCGGGTTCGGCACCCACTCCGGCACGGTGACGGCCGGCGCGGCCTGGGGCGCGCCGATGGAGACGATGACCGTCCCGCCGGCAAGCCGCCACACGCTGGAGGACGCCCTGCACGCCGCCGCGCCGGACCGGGCGCTGCTGGTCTTCCCCCACGACGGCCGGCCCGACCTGCTGACCCACGAGATCGACCACCGGGCCATCGGCGTGGTCTACCACCCGCAGCGGGAGAGTCAGGGCAACTACGTGCCCACCGTGCTCGGGGACCGCTACGACGCCTTCTGCTGGTTCGACACCTCCCGTGCGGTCCGGCCACTGCCGACCCGGCCGGCGCCCGCCGAGCCCGAGACCTGGCCGTCCGGCGTCTGATCCACCACGACGGGTGGTTTCGGCGGGAGCGTCCCGGGCCGCGCCGTCCGGACGGCACCCGTCGGCGGCGCCGGACGTTCGCCCGGCCGCTGCCCGGGTAACCGCGCCGGAGCCGACCAGGGCCCCACCGGGCCCCTCGCCCGGGCTCGACCGCCGGGCGGATCCGCGCGACGGAGACCCGATGTTGCGTCCACCGCTCACCCCGATGCTCGCCACGCCGGTCGCGGAACTGCCCACCGGCCCGCACCTGGCGTACGAGCCGAAGTGGGACGGCTGGCGGGCCCTGGCGTTCCGCGACGCGGCCGGTGTGCACCTGCGGTCCCGGGCCGGCCGGGACCTCACCGGCTACTTCCCGGACGTCACCCGGACGCTGCGGTCGCTGCCCGCCGGCACGGTGCTCGACGGCGAGCTGATCGTGTGGGCGGAGGGCCGCACCGACTTCGCCCTGCTCCAGCGGCGCGTGACCGCCGGGCGTGGGCTGACCGCGCTGGCCGACCGCCATCCCGCGCACTTCGTGGCCTTCGACCTGCTCAGCGGCCCGGACGGGGAGCCGCTGCTCGACCTCCCGTTGACCGATCGGCGCCACCGGCTGGCGGGGCTGCTCGCCGACGCACCCGCGGGGCTCGTCCTCTGCCCGCAGACCGGCGACCCGGCCGAGGCCCGGGAGTGGCTCCGGACGTGGACCGACGCGGGCGTCGAGGGGATCGTCGTCAAGCGGTGCGACGGCCGGTACGAGCCGGGGCGGCGGGGCTGGCAGAAGGTCCGTGCGCACCACACCGTGGAGACCCTCGTCGGCGGGATCACCGGCCCGGTGACCGACCCGGACACACTCCTCGTGGGCCGGTGCGACGACCGGGGTCGCCTGCGCTACCTGGGGCGGACCCACCCGCTGCACCGGCAGCAGCGCCGCGAGCTGGCCGGGCTGCTCCAGCCGACCGCCGCGCCGGGTCACCCCTGGCCGCAGCCGCTGCCCGGCGGGTGGACCGGCCAGCTCAACCCGGCGCCGCCGCTGCCGTACACGCCGGTGCGCCAGGACCTCGTCGTCGAGGTGGAGGCCGACACGGCGTACGAGCACGGGCGCTGGCGGCACCGGGTCCGGCACCTGCGACCGCGGCTCGACCTGGCCGCCGGCGACCTGCCCGTGCTCACCGACGGCCCGGAGGCGCTGGCCGGTCAACCGGGCACCGACGGGCCGGGCGTCGTCGTGGCGGACCGGCCGGATGGGCGCACCGGGTGAGCGCCCGGCCACGGGGCCGGTGCAGCGTCATCCCCCCGCGACGGCGGCCGGCGCGATGGGAGCTGAGTCCGTTTGCTCCCGGCCGGCCCGGGAAGGCGACGTCGGAGTGGCGCGCGGAGCCGCCCGCGCCAGCCCACGGAGGGAGTTCGACATGGGTGACCGTGATCGGTTGCACGAGATGCGGCAGCAGGCCCACAACGCGGGTATCGAGGGGAACTCCAAGATGACCGAGCAGCAGTTGCGCGACGCGCTGCGGCGGCTCGGCAAGGGGGAACGCCCGGAGATGGCCAAGCAGCAGGCCAAGCGGTAGCCGCCAGGGTCGGCGCCGGCACCACCGGTGCCGGCGCCGATCTTCGACCCACCGTAACCACGACGCTCCCGTAAGTAATATGAACGGCTGGTTAACGACTCGACTCTTGACTGCCGGTTGATGCGCGCCATTGAATTTCGACGTGGTGAGCTGCCTCATCCGAGTGGCGTCCACACCGGCGGTCGGCGCGATCGCGCCGGCCGAACGACGTCGTGCCCGCACCGGCGCGCGCGACCGGGGGTCGGGGGCGCGGTGGACGGCGGGATGAGAGAGCGCCGCCGCCGCACGCTGGTCAGCGCGGCCCTCCACGCCGTCTCCCACGCGGTCGCCGTCGTCTACTGCCTCCTGACGCTCGGCGCGCCGAACCGGGCGCTGATGCTCACGGCGTACGGCTGCGGCCTGGCGGCCGGTGTCGTCGGCACGTGGGCGGCCACCCGGGTGACGACCAAGGCGTCCAGCTACCGGGTCTCGTTCACCCTCCTGATGATCACGTTGGTGATGGCGGCCCTCGGCGCGCACTGGGACGGCGGCGTCACCTCGCCGGCGGCGCTGGGGTTCGTGACCACGGCCGTGTTCGTCGCCGGCTACACGCCGCACCTGCGGCTCATGGTGGGGCTGGAGGTGCTCACCGTCGGGTCGTACGTGGTCGTCGCCGCCGCCGGCGGGCCTGCCCCCACCGGTCACGTCTTCATCTACCTGGCCGGCATGCTGGTGCTGGTCTCGGTCTGTTCCACGCAGACGCGGACCCTCGCCCGGCAGCGGTCCCAGCTGCGCGCCCTGGCGTCCCTGGACCCGCTCACCGGCGCGCTGAACCGGCGTGGCCTGGCCGAGCTGGCGACGTTCCTGTTCCACGCCGGCTGCCGCCCCGGCCCGTCCCTGCTCTGCCTCGACCTGGACGACTTCAAGCTCGTGAACGACCGCCTCGGGCACGCCGCCGGCGACGACCTGCTCCGCCGGGTGGTCGCGGCGACCCGGAACGTCCTGCGGGCCGAGGACGCCCTCGCCCGGATCGGCGGCGACGAGTTCGTGGTGGTGCTGTCCGACGCCGACCGGGAAGCGGCGCGGGCCACGGCGGCCCGGATCGAGGCGGCCGTGCGCGGGCTGGCCGGCGTCAGCGTCGGCTCGGCCACCGCCCCCTATGACGGTGACACCCTCGACAAGCTGCTGCACGTCGCCGACCAGCGGCTCTACCTGGTGAAGCAGCAACGCCGCCGGACGGCGGGGCGGCTGCTCGCGGACGGCACCGGTCGCGGCTGGGCGGACCGACCGTACTCCGCCTGACGCGCCCGGCTCAGGCGACGAAGACGCTGAAGGGGTGGCCGGCCGGCGGCCGGGCCCGGATACCGTTGCCGCGGCGCGGGTGGCCGCGCCGGGCGGTCGAGCGGTGGGAGGGGTCGGATGCGCCTGCACGTGGGCTGCGCCATGTGGACGCACAGGGCCTGGCAGGGGCGGTTCCTGGCACACCCGCTGCCGGCCCACGAGCGGCTGCGCGCCTACGCCGAGTGGTGCACCGCGGTCGAGGGGAACACCACCTTCTACGCCACCCCGTCCCGGGAGACGGTGGAGTCCTGGGCCCGGCAGACCGATCCCGGGTTCCGCTTCGTGCCCAAGCTGCCGAAGGTCGTCACGCACGAACGCCGGCTCACCGGCGCCGACGCGGAGCTGCAGGCCTTCCTCCACGCCGTCGAACCCCTCGGCCCGCGGGCGCACGCCCTCTGGGTGCAGCTGCCGGGCTCGTTCGGCCCCGGCGACGTGCCGGTGCTGGCCCGCTTCCTACGCGGCCTGCCCACCACCCACCGGTACGCCGTCGAGGTCCGCCACCCCGCGTTCTTCACCGACCCCGGCGCGGCACGCGCCCTGGATGAGACACTCGCCCGGGTCGGCGCGGAGTGGATCCCCTTCGACACCACCGCGTTCTTCCGCACCCCGCCGACCAGCGACGCGGAGCGGGAGGCGTGGCTGAAGAAGCCCCGCACGCCGCTGCGGACCCGCGCGCTGACCGACCGGCCGATCGTCCGCTACCTCGGCCGGGACGACCCGGCACGCACGGTCGAGGGCTGGCAGCCGTGGCTCGACGTGGTGACCGGCTGGCTGCGCGAGGGCCGCTCCCCCACCGTGTTCGTGCACACCCCGGACAACGCCGACGCGCCCGAGCTCGCCCGCCGCTTCCACGACCAGGTCCGCGCGCGGCTACCCGAGGTCGCGCCGCTGCCCGAGCCGGCGCCGGTGGCTCCGTCGACGCTGTTCTGACGCGACCGCGCCCGGTCAGGCCGGCGTCAGCGCGCTCGCGCAGCGCGTCCAGCGCCGCCTCGGCGGAGTCGGCCCGCACCACCCGGTAGCGGTCGCCGTAGCGGCGCCGGAGGTCGCGGGCGACCGCCCGGGAGACGGCCGGGTCGTCGTCGACGGTGAGGATCGCGGGGTTGGGCATGGCGTCTACTAAGGCACCATCGGCGGTCGGCCCCCACCACGCGCGGTCCCCGCCCGGTTCAGTCGGGCCGGCCGCGCTCGCGGGGCGGCACGGGGTCGGCGTACGCCCCGGGCGGTCCGGTGTAGCGCCGGCCGTGCGGGTAGGGCAGCGCGTTCGGCGTGCAGCCGTGCAGGCCCAGGGTCTGCTGCTGCATCACCGGCGCCGGCCGGCCCCGTAACGGGCACCGCTCGTGCCCGTGGCCGAGCCGGTGGCCGACCTCGTGGTTGACCATGTACCGGCGGTAGGTGGCGAGACTCGCGCCGTAGCCCGGCACACCGCCGGCCCAGCGGGCGACGTTGAGCACCACCCGGTCGCCGTGGCGGCAGGAGGTGTAGCCGTCCGGCCGGTCCTGGCACAGCTCGTCCCGGGTGCCGGGGGTGGCGAGGTAAATGGTGAAGTCGGCGGGCTGGTCGCCCCCGACCCGGCGCAGGGCCAGGGTGCCGCCCGCGGTCCAGCCCTGCGGGTCGGTCAGGGTGCGGGTGACCTCCGCGGCGAAGTCGGCCGGTGGCAGCCCGCGGATGTCGCCCTCCACCGCGACCCGGTAGCGCAGCGGCCGGCCCGTACCCCTCAGGGTGGCGGGCTCGCCGGCGGCGAACCGCCACCGGCCGTGGCCGTCCGCGGGATAGCTGAGCCGGACCGGAGGCTGCCGGGCGGGCGCCGGGGCCGGGACCACCGCCCGCGCGGTGGCGGCCGGACCGGCGGGCGGGGTGGCGGCCCGGCCGGCCGCGGGCAGCGCGCAGCCGGACAGCAGCGCGGCCAGCAGTAGCATCGTCCCGCCGCCGCGAGCCCGGCCCACGGTCGTCGTCATCGTCGGTCTCCCTCGCCGTCGCCGGTGGTGCGCAGGGAGGAGGACGGGTGACCCGGTGACAAAGTTGGTTCGGTGGGGACTCAACCTTTCGCCCGCCTCATCCGTCCTGGACCAGGTGGGATGTGGAGAGGGCGGGAATGGCCCGGGGTGACGCGGAGTTCGTCGAGTTCGCCACGGCGGCGTCCGCGCGGCTGGTGCACGCCGCCTTCCTGATGACGGGCAACCATCATCAGGCCGAGGACGCGGCCCAGACCGCACTGGTCCGCACGTACACGTCGTGGTCGCGGGTCCGCAACGGCGACGCCTACGGCTACGCCCGGTCCGTGCTGGTGAACCACCTCGTCGACACCTGGCGGCGGCCGATCCGGGAGTATCCCACCGAGGACCTCCCGGAGCGGCACGGCGGCGACGTGGCGGACGAGGTGGCGACCCGGCGCTGGCTGCTCGCCATCCTCGGCACGCTCACCGCGCGCGAACGGGCCGTCGTCGTCCTGCGCTACTACTTCGACCTTCCGGAGGCCCAGGTGGCCCGCGAACTCGACGTCTCGGTGGGGACCGTCAAGAGCACCGGTTCCCGTGCCCTGGAGAAGCTGCGCAGCGCGGGCCTCACCGCGCCCGAGCCGCAGGGGACGCCGCGATGAACGAGGTGGACGAGCTGCGCCGCGCCATGCGGGCGACCGAGCGGGCCGACTGGAACGATCTCGACCTCGGCGGGATCATGCGGGAGGGCCGGCGGGTGCGCCGCCGCCGACGGGTCGCCGGGAGCGGGGCGGTGGCGGTGGCGGTGGCCGCGGTGGTCATCGGCGTCGGCGGCGCCGTGGCGCGCACCCGCCCGCCGGAGCCGCCGGTGCTCGGGCCGGCCGCCACCGCGACCGCCGCCGCCCCGACGGCGACCGCCGACCCCGGCCCCACGGAGCCCCGACCCCGACCGGTCGGCGCCGTGGTGGGCAGCGGCATCCGGTACGGCGGCGACGAGCGGGTGTTCTACGTCGTTCCCGTCGACGTCCCCGAGCTGCCCGGGGTGACGATCGGCCTGGTCGCCGGCCGGCGCTCCCCCGGCGGCGAGCTGGCCACCGACTACCTGGTCAACGACGTGGCGGGCAGCGACCGTCGGCCGGGCTTCCACGAGATCGGCTACGACCCGCAACGACGGGTGCCCGCCTACGCTCCGGTACCCACCTTCGGGTACTTCGTCGGGCCGGCCGCGCGGATCGTCGGCACCGTCGACGGCCGGCACATCGAGGCCCGGCTGGCCCGCTGGAGCGAGGACCAGCGACTGGTGATCTTCTGGTTCGACCCCGGAGTGCTCGCCCCCGGGACACCCCTGGACGGGATCATCGCCCGCGACGCCCGGGGCCGGAAGCTGTGACCGGTCACCCGCGGTCGTCGCCGCCCCGGGCGGCGGTTCTAGGCTGGGGTGGCAGCGCCGGGCGTTGACCAGGGAGGGATCGCCATGAGCCAGACCGAGCGGACCGACATCGCCGACGAGTGGAACGTGGCCGAGGACGACGGGGTTCTGGACGCCTCGGACACCCTCGACGACGACCGGGTCGGCGACCCCCTCGACACCGGCATCGTCGCCGCGGACCACTGGACGGCGGCGAACCGGTTCGGCACCACCGCCGCCGAGGAGCGGGCCGGCGAGTCCCTCGCGCAGCTGCTCGCCCAGGAGGAACCGGACGTCGACCCGTACGCCGAGGTGGCCGACGACGAGGACGAGCTGACCCGCCGGGGCTACGAGCGGGAGGCGCGGACGGGGCGCCTGGTCGCCGACGACGCGGGTCTCGGCGAGGACGAGCAGGCGGACTCGGTCGCTTGGGACGCCGGTGTCGACGGCGGCGCGGCCAGCGCCGAGGAGGCCGCCATGCACCTGGTCGACGACCCGAACGGCCCGGGAGACGGCCCGCTGCGGTGAGCCCCCGGCCGGCTCGGGGCAGGTGACGCCGCGGGCGGGGTGTTCACCGATCGTGATCAGCCGTCGGAGGCCGGCCCGGCGAGCACCGCGGCGGCCGCGCACGTCGTTCTACGCGTGCCTCGTCGCCGGCGGGGAGCTGGACGGCGTACGCGTCCTCGCCGCCGCCACGGTGGACCGGGGCCGGCGCCTGCTGCGGCGCGGCACCTCACCCCGGTGGGGAACCCCAATGGCGTACGGAACGGGATTCGAACTCCACACCGAGCTGGAGGTCTTCGGGCCACGGGGCGACGCCTTCGGCCACGCCGGCGCCGGCGGATCCCGGCACGGCGGCTGGCCGTCGGGTCAGGTCGGCTTCTCCTACGCGATGAACGAAGCGCGGGTGGATCTCCCCGATCCACGGCCGCGGGCTCTGCTGGCGGCACTCCACTCCGCCACGGAACACCTGGGTCGCTGAGCGCCCCACCGAGCACCGGTCCCGGCGCCCGGCCCCGATGATCGGGTCGGGGTCGGCGTCGGGATGCGCGTGCACCGCGTCCAGCACCGCCACCCGACGACGTTGGCGCAACGCTCGCGTCCCGGACATGTCAGGTCCACCTGGCGCCAATAGCGTGCACCCGCAATCGTTCGGCGTCAGTCAGGTGGTGCTCTGTCATGGCAAGTGTTGACCGTCGAAATTTCCTGAAGATGATGAGCGCTCCGGTGGCGGCGGCCGCCCTGCCGGTGGACTTCAGCAAGGCCCTCGCCATCCCGGCGAACAACCGGACCGGTTCGATCGAGGACGTCGAGCACGTCATCTTCCTCATGCAGGAGAACCGCTCCTTCGACCACTTCTTCGGCACCCTGCGCGGGGTCCGGGGCTTCGCGGACCCGCACCCGGCGACGCTGCCCTCCGGCCGGAGCGTCTGGCACCAGCCGAACGGCTCCGCGGACCTGCTGCCCTTCCGGCCCGAGGTGCCGGACCTCGGGCAGACCTTCCTGCCGGACCCGCCGCACGGCTGGGCCGACACCCACGGCGCCTGGAACGGCGGCCGGTACGACCGGTGGGTGCCCAACAAGGGCGTGGTCACCATGACCCACCACACCCGCAGCGACCTGCCGTACCACTTCGCCCTCGCCGACGCCTTCACCGTCTGCGACAACTACCACTGCTCGGTGCTGGCCTCGACCGACCCGAACCGTTACCACATGTGGACCGGCTGGGTCGGCAACGACGGCAAGGGCGGCGGCCCGGTCATCGACAACGCCGAGGCGGGTTACGACTGGTCGACCTACCCGGAGCGGCTGGAGCGCGCCGGCGTCTCCTGGAAGGTCTACCAGGACGTCGGCCTGGGGCTGACCGCCGAGGGCTACTGGGGCTGGACCGGGGACCCGTTCATCGGCAACTACGGGGACAACTCGCTGCTCTACTTCCACCAGTACCAGAACGCCCGGCCCGGCACCCCGCTGGCGGACCGGGCGAAATCCGGCACCGAGATCCTGACGCAGGACCGCTCCCCCGAGGCGCTGCTGGCCGACTTCCGCCGGGACGTGGCGAACGGGACGCTGCCGCAGGTCTCCTGGATCGTCGCGCCGGAGGCCTACACCGAGCACCCGAACTGGGGGCCCGACTACGGCGCCTGGTACATGTCGCAGGTCGTCGACATCCTGGCCAGCCACCCGGAGGTCTGGAGCAAGATGGCGCTGTTCATCACGTACGACGAGGAGGGCGGCTTCTTCGACCACCTGGTGCCGCCGACGCCGCCGCAGAGCCGCGCCGAGGGCCTGTCCACCGTGCCGACCACCAACGAGATCTTCCCGGGCGACAGTCGGCGGGCCGCCGGCCCGTACGGCCTCGGCGTCCGGGTGCCGATGATCGTCGTCTCGCCGTGGACCCGGGGCGGCTGGGTCAACTCGCAGGTGTTCGACCACACCTCGCTGATCCGCTTCCTGGAGACCCGGTTCGCCAAGGGCAGGGCCGACCTGGTGGAGTCCAACATCACGCCGTGGCGCCGCGCGGTGGTCGGCGACCTGACCAGCGCGTTCGACTTCCGGACCCCGAACGCCTCGCCGCGGGTGAAGCTGCCGGACACCGCCGACCTCAAGCCGGTCGACCTCACCCGCCAGCCCGACGAGGTGCCGGTGCCGCCGGCCGACCCGCGCCTGCCCCGCCAGGAGCGGGGCGTACGGCCCGCCCGGGCCATCCCGTACACCCTGCACGTGGACGGGCGGGCCGCCGGCACGTCGTTCCACCTCGACTTCCGCAACTCCGGGGGCGCCACCGGCGTCTTCGGAGTCCGCTCGGCCGACCCGGCCCAGCCGCCCCGCACCTACACGGTGGAGCCGGGCCGGCAGGTGAGCGACACGTGGGACGCCACCGCCGGGTACGACCTCGAGGTGCACGGCCCCAACGGCTTCTTCCGCCGCTTCACCGGCGGCGCCGGCGCGGGCGTCGACGTCCGGGCGCGGTACGACGAGCGCGACCATCAGGTCGGTCTGACCGTGCTGAACCGGGGCGCGAAGCGGGTCGAGGTGACCGTCGCCGACCGCTACTCCTCCCGGCGGACCAGGCTGTCGCTCAAGCCGGGCGAGACGACGTCGCCGTCGTGGTCGTTGTCGCGGGCGCACGGCTGGTACGACCTGACCGTCACGCTCTCGGCCGACCCCGCGTTCGCGGTCCGGTACGCCGGCCACGTCGAGAACGGCAAGCCCAGCATCAGCGACCCGGCCATGGGCGGCCTGGTCTGATCCTCGTTCCGACCGCACGATGCGAGGTGACCGTCCACCCCCGACCGGGGGCGGGCGGTCACCTCAGGGCCGCAGTGCACCGTCGCCTATCCGACGCCGGTGTTCCCCCGCCGGGCCGTCAGGTCGTTCACTGTCGCCACGCCGAACCAGCGGAAGGGGTCGCGACATGACGATCAGCCACCTCACTGTGGGCCACGGGCCGCACCGGGTGCTGGCCCTGCACGGCTGGTTCGGGTCGGCGCGGGGCTGGGGCTGGCTGCCGGAGCTGATCGACGTCGAGCGCTTCACCTGGGCGTTCCCGGACTACCGGGGTTACGGCGCGCGCACCGACGTCGCCGGCGAGCACACCATCGCCGAGATCTCCCGCGACGCCCTGGAGCTGGTCGACTCCCTCGGCTGGGACACCTTCTCGGTGGTCGGGCACTCCATGGGCGGCAGCGCCGCCCAGCGCGTCCTCGCCGACGCCCCCGGGCGGGTGGCCCGCCTCGTCGGCATCAGTCCGGTCCCGGCGAGCGGGGTGCCGTTCGACCTCCAGGGCTGGACGCTGTTCGACGGCGCCGCCGCCAACCCGGCCAACCGGCGCGCGATCATCGACCTCACCACCGGCAACCGGCTGTCCGGGCGCTGGCTCGACGAACTGGTGCGGTTCTCCCTCGCCCACTCCACTCCGGAGGCGTTCGGCGCGTACCTCACCGCGTGGGCGCGCACCGACTTCACCGACGAGGTGAAGGGCAACCCGGTGCCGGCGCTCGCCGTGGTCGGCGAGCACGACCCCGCGCTGGGCGCCGCAACGATGCGCGAGACGTGGCTGCGCCACTACCCCAACGCCCGGCTCGAGGTGCTCGCCAACGCGGGCCACTACGCCATGTACGAGACCCCGGTGCGGCTGGCCACGGTGATCGAGGAGTTCCTCGGGCGGTGACGCCGGGCCGGCGCTCACCGCGCCGCCGGCCGCCGCCCCCGGGTCGACACGAACTGGTACGACATCACGGCGAACCCCGGGTCCCGCACCAGTCGGCGGAACGCCGCCAACTGACCGGGCGACAACCCGGCGTCGAGCAGCTCCGGCTCCAGCTGCCGGGAGTTCGTCCCGTACAGCGACGCCCCGAGGGAGCCGCCGGGCCAGCTCTGCGCGTGGACGACCGTGTCCACCTCGACCAGCCCCGCCGCCACCAGTTCCCCGTGCACGTCCTGCGCCCAGGCCAGGTCGGCACCGTGGCTCTGGAGGATGTCGAGCATCGCGTCGGTCACCTGGGCGAAGAGCTTCGCCGCGTCGTCGCTCGGCGCGGTCAGCACGCGCAGCGGCGCGGTGCAGTCGAACTCCTCGACCACCAGCCACCCACCGGGGGCCAGCGCGCCGGCCAGCGAGGCCAGCACGCGCCGCCGCTCCGGCAGGTGCAGCAGCACCAGCCGCGCGTGGATCAGGTCGAAGGCGTCGCCGGGCGGCGGCTCGGTGCGCACGTCGTGCCGGCGTACGTCGAGGTTGCCGACGGGCGTGAGGTGCGCGGTGTCGAGGTCGGTGGCCAGCACCCGGCCGCCCCGGCCGACCGCCCGGGCCAGGCTGCGGGCGACCGAACCGCCGCCGGCGCCGACCTCCCAGCACACGCCGCCCGGGGCGAGCACCGGCGGGGCGATCCGGCGCGCGGTGATCGGATCCAGGAAGGACTCCAGCGCCCGCATCTGGGGCACGGCGTCCGGAGCGCCGTTGTCGAAGGCGTAGTCGGTGTCATGGACGTGGGTCGGCATCGTTCCTCATCCCTGTCGCTGCGGGTCGGGTCAGTGCCCGGCGTCGGACCAGAGCCCGGGCACCGGTCGGGGAGCCGACGGCTCCGGGACCGCGGCGACGCTGAGCATCGCCGCCAGGACGTCCGGGTCGGCCCGGACCTCGTGCACCGGCCGGTCGTAGACGACCCGGCCGTACTCCAGCACCGCGATCCGGTCCGCCACCTCGACGGCGTGCCGGAGCTGCTGTTCGACGAGCAGCACGGTCAGCCCGGTCCGGGCCAGCGTGCCGACGAGTTCCCGCACCCGGGCCGCCAGGTCAGGGGCGAGCCCCTCGCACGGCTCGTCCAGCAGGAGCAGCCGGGGCTGGCCGAGCAGAGCCCGGGCGATGGCCAGCATCTGCTGCTCGCCGCCGGACAACTGGTCGCCGCGGTGGCGCAGCCGGGACCCCAGTCGGGGCAGCAGCTCCAGGATCCGGGCCACCGTCCAGCCCTCGCCGCCGGGCGTCGCGGCCCGCCACGGCGCGGCCGCCAGGACCAGGTGCTCGGCCACGGTCAAGCGGGAGAAGACCCGCCGGCCCTGCGGGACCAGGCCGACCCCGGACCGGGCGATACGGTGCGGCTGCCGGCCGGCGACCTGCACGCCGCCGATCTCGATCCGGCCGGCGTACGGCCGTACCAGGCCGGCCAGGCTGTGCACCAGCGTGCTCTTGCCCGCGCCGTTGCGCCCCACCACCGCCTGGACGGTGCCGGTGCACACGTCGAGGCTCACCTCGTGCAGCACGGTGCCGCCCGCGTAGCCGGCGCAGAGCCCGTCGATCCACAGCATCAGGCCACCCCCTCGGCGTACGCCTCCCGGACCGGACCGGAGGCGCGGATCTGGGCGGGCGTCCCGGTGGCCAGCGTCCGGCCGTCGCGCAGCACGGTCACCGTGTCGCAGAGCGCGTAGACCAGGTCCAACCGGTGCTCGACCAGCAGCACGGCGACCGCCCGTGGCAGCGTCCGCAGGAACTCCACGAGCCACCCGACCTCGACGGCGGACAGCCCGGCGGCCGGCTCGTCGAGCAGCAGCAGCCGGGGCCGGCCGGCCAGGCCCATGGCGATCTCCACCTGCCGGCACTGTCCGTGCGCGAGTTGCCCGGCGGGGATCGCGGCGATCTCGGTCAGGCCCACCCGCGCCAGCAGCGCGTCCGCCGTCCGCGCCGCCGCCCGCCGCCGCGCCGACGGGTGCCACCGGCCCGGCCGCACCGCTCGCGGCAGCGCGGCGACCAGCACGTTCTCCCGCACGGTCAGCGTCGACCAGACGGCGGGGCGCTGGTGGATCCTGCCGATGCCCCGGCGGGCCCGGGCGGCGGGGCCCAGCCGGGTGACGTCCCGGCCGGCCAGCAGCACCCGGCCGCAGCCCGCCCGGGTGGACCCGCCGAGCACGTCCAGCAACGTCGTCTTGCCGGCGCCGTTCGGCCCGATCAGCGCGTGCCGCTGGCCCGGCATGATCCGCAGGTCGACGCCGTCCAGCGCGGCCAGCGACCCGTACCGGACGGTGATCCCGTGGGCGGACAGCAGCGGGGTCATGCGCGTACTCCCGTCGGCGTCGGGCGGTCCGGGGCGGGACGGCGGGCCGGGACGACCGGGAGCAGCCGGCCGCGTACCGCCGGCCGGCGCCCGCCGTCGGGGAGCAGGTAGACGGCGGCGACGAACGCCAGCCCGAGCACCAGGGGCGCCTGCCCGGGGAGCACGCCGAACAGCCAGTCCCGGGCGGCCACGACGAGCGCGGCGCCGACCAGCGCACCGCCGACCGAGGCGGTGCCGCCGATCACCACGCCGAGCAGCAGCAGGGCGGAGGTGTCGAAGCCGAAGTCGGCGGGCGAGACGAACTGCTGGGCCACCACGAGCAGGGAGCCCGCGGCGCCCGCGACCGCTCCGGCGGCGAGGTGCACGCCGGCGACGTGGACGGGCACCCGGTGGCCGCTGGCCCGCAGCCGCGCCTCGTCGTCCCGGCCGGCCCGCAGCAGCAGCCCGACCCGGGTACGCAGGACCAGCAGCACCACGCCGACCAGGACCGCGACGACCACCAGCGTGTAGAGGTAGCGCGCCCGGTCGGTGGCCAGCACCGGCCGCCCCCACAGTGGACGGGACGCCGCGACGCCGGCCAGCCCGTCGGTGCCGCCGGTCACCGACCGCCAGCGCCCCACCACGGTCACCGCGAGTTCACCGACCGCCAGGGTGATCATCAGGAGCACCACGCCCCGCGCGGAGACCACCAGCGGCACGGTCACCGCGGCCAGCGCCGCCCCGGCCGCCGCCGCCACGGCCAAATGCACCAGGCCGACGTCGGTGAGGTGACTGCCGACGACCGCGCTGGCGTAGGCGCCCGCCGCGTAGGGCGCGGTCTGGCCGAGGGTGGGCAGCCCGGCGACGCCCGTGAGCAGCGCGACGCTCACCGCCACCAGGCCGAGCGCCAGGGTGCGGGCGAGCAGCGCGACGGTGTAGTCGTCGACCGTCCACGGCGCCAGCACCAGGGCGGCCACGACCACCGCCGCGACGCCGCGGCGCAGCACGCGGACGGCTCCCTGCCTCACGTCGCCCTCCGGACCGTGGCCAGGCCCCGCGCCCGCACCGCGAGCACCACCGCCATGGCGGCGAACAGCAGGAACGGGGCTGCCGACGGGGCGAGCGCGACGCCCAGGGTCTGGATCTGCCCGACGGCCAGCGCGGCGAGCAGCGTGCCGGCCATCGAGCCGAGGCCGCCGAGGACGACGACCACCAGGGACAGCAGCAGCACGCCGTCGGCGGTGTCCGGCCCGGGGCCGATGATCGGCGCGCCGAGCACCCCCGCGGCGCCGGCCAGCGCCCCGGCGACCGCCAGCACGCCGACCCGGATCCGGGCCGGGCTCACCCCGAGGACGGCGACCATCTCGGCGTCGTCGACGGCCGCGCGGACCAGCATCCCGGCCCGGGTGCGGCGCACCACGAGGTGGAGCAGCCCGGCGAGCAGCGCCGCCACGACGATGAAGACCAGCCGGTACGCCGCATAGCGGTGGCCGGCGACCGCCACCGACCCGTCCAGCGCGGCGGGAACGCGCACCGGCGGGTCGTCCGGCCCGAAGGCGCCCACGAGCAGGCTCCCGCCGGCCAGGGCCACCCCGAAGGTCAGCAGCGCCTGGGTGAGGTGGCTGCGCGCGGCGACCCGGGTGAGCAGCCCGGCGACCAGCGCGCCGGACGCGGTGGCGGCGGCCACCCCGACGGCCAGCGCGAGCGCCAGGCTCGGCCAGCCGCCGTCCAGCAGCGCGGCCGCGGTGTAGCCGCCGATCGCGTAGAGGGTGCCGTGCGCCAGGTTCAGGATGCCGGCGACGCCGAAGCAGAGCACCAGCCCCGCGGCGGCGACGAAGACCAGCAGGCCGTAGGCGACCCCGTCGAGGGCGGGGACGACGTACGGGTCGAACCGGATGCCGGCGGCCACCGCGGTCACCGCGGTCACCCGCCGACGGTGGCGAGGTCGCCCACCACGGTGTTGGACAGCGCCCGGCCGTCCTGGCGTACCTGGCGCAGGTACCACTTCTGCACCGGCGCGTGGGTGGTCGGCGAGAACTGCCAGGTGCCACGCGGGCTGGCGATCTGCCCGAGCTGGCCGATGGCCGCGTTGACGCGTTCCGGGGTCGCCTCGTCCCCGGCCGCCGCGAGTGCCCGGTCCAGCACGGCCGCCGCGTCGTAGGAGGCCATGGCGTAGGTCGTCGGGGAGCCGTCGTGCTCGGCCTTCCAGGCGGCCACGAAGGCGCGGTTCTCCGCGTTGTCCAGGTCGGGCGAGTAGTTGAGCACCGAGTAGATGTCGCGTGCCGCCTCGCCCTGCGCGTTGAGCACCCCGCCCTCGGTCAGGAACCCGGCGGCGTAGAGCGGCAGGTCCTTCACCTCCGACTGGGCGTACTGCTTCACGAAGTCGACGGCCGCGCTGCCGGCGTAGAACGTGTAGACGGCCTCTGCGCCGGAGGCCTTGATCCGCGCGAAGTACGGGGTGAAGTTGGTGGTCGCCGGGAACGGGGTGAAGGTGGCCTTGCCGTCCGGGTTGGCCAGCTTGCCGCCGGCCTTGGCGAAGGTCTCGGTGAAGCCGCGCAGCTCGTCCCAGCCGCCCTGGTAGTCCGGGCCGATGGCGTAGACGCTGCCCTTGACGTCGTCGCGCACGTGCTGGGCGATCGCCTCCCCCGGCTCGTCGGAGAGGTAGGACGTGTGCCAGACCCGGGAGACGTCCTTCAGCTCGGGCCGGCCGTTGGAGCCGACGAACGGCACCTTCGTCTCGTTGAGCAGCGGGTAGACCGCGGCCACCGAGCCGCCGCCGACGACGCCGGTCAGCGCGACCACCCGGTCCTGCTTGAGCAGCTTCGTGGCGGCGGGCACCGCGGTCGCCGCTCCGTTGCCCTCGTCGGCGACCACGAGTTCCACCTCCCGGCCGCCGAGCTTGCCGTCGTGGCTGGCCAGGTAGAGCTGGAAGCCGTCGCGGATGTCCTTGCCGACCGCCTGGTAGGTGCCGGACAGCGACGCCAACAGGCCGATCTTGACGGGTGCGCCGGAGCCGGCGCCGCCCTCGTCGTTCGCGCACGCGGGCGCGGCAAGGAGGACGAGGGCGAGCAGCGCCGCGGTGCGGGCGCGGCTGCGCCGGGGCATGGTGAGGGACATGTGTGCTCCTAGCTGAGGGGT
Source organism: Micromonospora sp. NPDC005299 (assembly GCF_042872345.1). Classification (NCBI taxonomy): domain Bacteria; kingdom Bacillati; phylum Actinomycetota; class Actinomycetes; order Micromonosporales; family Micromonosporaceae; genus Micromonospora; species Micromonospora sp. NPDC005299. The sequence goes on along the minus strand of NZ_JBIAKG010000006.1, from coordinate 57,315 downwards.
GGGTTTCGGCGTGGGGGCGCCGGGGTCAGCGGCTGCGGCTCAGGGCCGCCCGGGCCGCGGGGGTCAGGGCGTCGCCGATGCGGTTGGCCAGCTCGGTCATCTCGTAGGAGACCTTGCCGACGTCGCACTGCGGGTCGGCGAGCACGAGCAGCGAGGCGCCGTCGTTGAAGGCCATGGAGAACATGAAGCCGCCCTCCAGCTGGGTGACGTTGGAGATCACCGCGCCGGCGTCGAAGAAGGCCGCCGCGCCGCGGAGCAGGCTCACCAGCCCGCTGCCGGTGGCCGCCAGCTGGTCCGCCCGATCGGGTGGGAGCCCTCGGGTGGCGGCCACCATCAGGCCGTCGCTGGAGATGGCGATGGCATGGCTGACCTCGGTCGCGCGCTCGGCGAAGGCGTCCAGCAGCCAGCCGAGATCCTGGTGGTCGGTCACGTGCACTCCCTGTCGGATCAGTGGTTGATCAGATTGGGCCGGCGGCCGGCGACTCCCCGGGCGTACGCGGCCATCGCGGTGGCCACCCGCGCCGGGTCGCGGTGCTCGGAGCGCTGCCGCGGCACGGTGACGCCGCCCGGCACCAGGAGCTGCTGCGGCTGCCGCTTGGGCAGGCCCGAGGTGGTGGTCCCGACGACCTCGGGCGCGTCGGCCCGGGCCGCCGTACGCCAGCCGTCGTCGGCGGGGCTGGCCCACGGCGTACCGTTCCCGCCGCCCGGGCGGTCGGCCTGGAACCAGTGGTTGACCTGGTGGTAGATGACGAGGTCCTCGGCGGGCACGGCGCCACGGTCCGGCGCGGCGGCGGGCTGGAAGACGGGCGCCACGGGCAGCACCTGGTCGGCCGGCGGGCTGCCGGCCCACGGCTCGGGCGCCGCCCGGTAGGGCGACGACACGGCGGTCCGCGCCGCCCGCCGGGACGGTCGGGCGGACGTGAGCAGGAACTCCTCCGGGGGCAGCGGCCGGATCATCGACCCCGGAAGCGCCACCTCGGCGATGGTGCCGCGGCGCGGGCCGGGACGGAGCTGCACGGCCACGCCCAGCCGCGTGGCGAGCTGGCCCACCACGACCAGCCCCATCGCCCGCACCGCGGCGACGTCGATGGCGGGCGGGCGGACGAGCAGGTCGTTGAGCTGTTGCCGGCGCTGCGGGGACAGCCCCACGCCCTCGTCGCTGATCTGGACGATCACCCGGTCGCCCAGGCTGCGGCCGGTCACCCAGGTCTCGGTCCCCGGCGGTGAGTAGCCGGTGGCGTTCTCCATGAGCTCGGCCAGCAGGTGCACGACCTCGTCGACGGACTCGGCGCCGACGGCGACGTCGCCGTCGACCAGGCCGAGGCGGATGCGGGCGTAGTGCTCGATCTGGCTCTGCGCCGCCTGGAGCACCTGTTGCAGCGGCACGTCGTGATGGCGTACCCGCCCGACGCCGACCCCGCCGAGCACCAGCAGGCTCGCGTTGATCCGCCCCATCCGGGTGGCCAAGTTGTCCAGCGTGTAGAGCTGGTGCAGCCGGTCCGGGTCGGTCTCGTCCCGCTCGACCTTGTCGACCTGGGCCAGCACCGCGTCGACGAGTCGCTGCTCCCGCCGGCTGAGGTGGATGAAGATCTCGGCGGTGTTGGCCCGCATCACCGCCTGTTCGGCCGCCGTCCGCACCGCCGCCCGGTGCACCGCGGTGAAGGCCTGCCCCACCTCGCCGATCTCGTCGTCGCTGGACGGCTCCAGCGCGGCGCCGGCCTGCCGCCGGGCCAGCTCGTCGGGGTCCACCGAGGAGCTGTCCCGGTGCTCGAGCCGGGCCACCACCTGGGGCAGCCGCTCGAACGCGACGGCGTTCGCCGCGTCCCGCAGCCGGCGCAGCCGCCGGGTGATCTGCCGGGCCACCGCCCAGGTGACCAGCGTGGTGAGCACCAGGGCCACCACGACGGCCGCCGCCTCGATCACGGTGCGCCGCCGCTGGTCCGCGTGCGCGGCGCGGACGTCGTCGAGCACCACCGCGTCGACCCGCTGGCGCAGCTCGGCCAGGCGCACGGACCACTGCCGGGTGGCGGTGACCCAGGTGTCGAGGTCCAGCTCCAGCGGGCTGCCGGCGACACTCCGGGACACCTGGTCCTGCATCCGTTGCAGCAGCAGCGCGCTCTCGCCGCTGGCGGCCTGCTCCCACCAGCCGCGCCAGGCGGGCCGGGCGAGCGCCAGGAAAGCGAGGCTCGACTCGGTGAAGCCGGCCCGGGCGGCCGTGATGTCCTGCTGCATGGCGGGGGTCAACTGGTCGGCCGCGACCGCGCGCAGGACGGCGACCTGCTGCTGGCCGATCGCCTCGGCCACCTCGGACAGCGCCGCGGAGGCGCGGATGCCGTCCGCGATCCGGGCGTTGACCACGCCGAGCGTGACGCTCCCGCGGAGGCTGAGCAGGTCGGCGATGGCGATCCGGTAGCTGAAGGTCATCGCCGACACCGAGGCGCGTTCCGCCGTGCGCACCTGGGCGCGCAGCGGCGGCAGGCCGGCCAGCGCCGCGTCGATCCGCGGCAGGACGGCCTGGTCGGCGGCGGCGCCGACGGGCAGCTTCGCCCGCTGCCGGCGGTAGTGCGCGACGGCGGCGTCGGTGGCGGTGGTGGCGTCGGCGAAGGCGTCCTGCTGTTCCGGCGCGCCCCGGGTGAGCAGGTCGGCGGCGACGATGCGCTCGTTCTGCAGCCGGTGGGCCAGGTCGCCCGCCTCGGCACCGAGCTGCGCCAGGACGCCGAGGTCGCTGGCGCGGGTGGTCTGGCGGGCGCTCTCGGTCAGCGCCAGGCCGGCGAAGCCCAGCACGGCGACCAGCGGAGCCGCGACGATGAGGCGCATCCGGGCGGCAATCTTCCAGCCGCGGCGGCGGGTCGGGTAGGGTCGGGCCGCGTGGGACCTCATGCTCGACGCCAAGGCTGACTCCCCGCACTCATCAACAACGGTCTATCTGCATTTGCGGATTGCACGTTTCATTGCGCCGGAAGCCGTGCGTCCAGACCAGACCTGAGGGTGGTACAAACAGCCCGTACCAGCATCTGTACCCAGAGTGGGCAGCGCCGACGGCACCCGCGGGCCCCACCCGGTGCGGACCCTCCGTCGTCAGCGCCGGCCAGGCCCCGAAGGCGGCGGACCGTCGGCCTCCGGCTGGCCGAGCACCTGACCGATCAGTTCCCGCAACTCGTCGATGGCCGCCACCACCGCCTCCGGATCGCGCGCGTCGCGCCGGGCGACCGGCGCCGCCTCCAGCCTCGCCACCTCGCCGAACCGGGGCCCGCGACGACCGTCCGCGGCCAACTGCTCCGCTGCGACCTGGGGCCACAGCGCCGCGAGCCGGCCACCGGTGCCGAGCACGTCGTCGCAGCGGACGGCAAACTCCTGGCTGCCGAACCGGCGGCCGGACTCGACCGCGGCGACCGTCTCCCGGCTGAACCGCACCCGCTCCGCCAGCGCCCGCTGGGTCAGTCCCTGCCGCGTCCGCCAGCGACGCAACTCCGCCCGGAAGCGATGGCTAGCAGCGGAGTGAGCGGCGCTCGACGGGGGCGTGCGATCCATGTGCTCACCTTCGCGACGCCGGGCCGGCATCGACATGAGATCGGGGTGGGGTGATGACTGGGCATTCGCAGGGGACAATTCTTAACCCATTCACCGACGGGTGTGAAGACATGACTCCGCTCCGTGACCGCGTGCCCAGGTCAGCGCCCGGCACGGCGACGCGGGTCAGGCCGCGGGCCGCTGGACGGCGGGCACCGCCGTGTCGACCACCACGGGTAGGCCACGGTGCGCGCGGAACGCCACGTTGGGCTGGTACGACCGGCGGTGCCCGGGGGCCGGCCGCAGCCCGGGCACGGCCGCGGCGAGCCGGGTGAGCGCGATCCCGGCCTCCAGCCGCGCCAGTGCCGCACCGATGCAGAAGTGCGGCCCGTGCCCGAAGGAGAGGTGGTCGTTCGCGTCGGCCCGCTCCGGGTCGAAGCGGTTCGGGTGGGCGAACACCGCCGGGTCCCGGTTCGCGGCGCCGATGAGCAGCAGGCAGCGCGCCCCGGCCGGGATGGTGACCCCGCCCAGCGCGACCGGCCGGTTGGTCACCCGCAGCCAGCCGTCGATGGCGGGCGCGAAGCGCAGCGTCTCGGTGAGGAACCCGGGCACCCGGTGCGGCTCGGCCGCCATGGCCCGCCACCGGTCGGGGTCGGCGAGCGCCTGGTCCAGCGCGTGGGCGAGCAGCCCGGCCGTGGTCTCGTGCCCGGCGACGAGGAGGTTGAACACGATGCTCGACACCTCGGCGACCGTGAGCACCTCGTCGTCGCCGTTCCGGTACGCGAGCAACTGGTCGACGTAGCCGTCGCCGGACCGGCCACTGTCGAGCCGGTCGCGCACGAGCTGCTGGCAGTAGCGCCAGAAATCCAGCAGACCCTGGGCGAGCCGGACCTGTTCCGCCGGCTCCGGCCGCCCCCAGACCAGCGCGATCTGGCCGTCCGCCCAGGCGCGGATTCGGGCGATGTCCCACTCGGGCACGCCGAGGAGGTCGAGCAGGACCAGCAGGGGCAGCTCGGTGGTGAACTCCGGGACGAGGTCGACCTGCTGGCCGGCGCGGGCGGCGAGGCGGGAGACCAGTTCGTCGACCCGGCGCCGGACGATCGCGCCGTACCGCTGCTCGACCCGGTCGGCGGTGTTGGCGAAGGTGGCCCGCAGCGCCCGGCGGGTCCGCGGGTGCACCGGCGGGTCGGCGGCGGCCGTGGTGGGCGGGGCGTCGATCTGCATGATGACGGCCATCGCCTCCGGGCAGACGTCGTAGACCGGCGCGAGGGTGAGGGCGTTGCCGAAGCTCTCGGTGTCCCCGAGCGCCCGGCGCACGTCGGCGTGCCGGGTGATCAGCCACAGCCCGAGGCCCTCGTCGTGGTGCACCCCGCCCGGGGAGTCGAGGAGCTCCCGCCACACCTGCGCCGGGTCGGCGAGATACGCGCCGGCGAACGGATTCCACCGCATGACCGCCTCCTGAATGGCGACCCGGCGACCCGTCGGGTGCCGGCACCTTTCACGGTGCGCCCCTCAGCGAATCAAGTCAAGATTTGCCGACGTCAATGGGATTTGCTTAGGAATAGCATTGCGTCGGCCTTGCGAATTCCTTGCCTGTCTGCAACTTGCGGCCCGCCGATTGCGCAGCGATCCTGGCGATGAGCAGCGCGAACGACCTTACCGCGAGAGGCGACAAAAGGGGATTGCCGCCGCCAGCCACGCCATTAACCGCCCGTCACGGGAAATGGCCGTCGTCGGACAGGAGCGGGCGCAGCAGCGCGACCAGCGTCGCCGCGTGGGTGCCGTCCGCATCCAGGTCTGGCCGGAAGTCGGCGATGCTCACGCCGAGCAGCAGGGGCGAGGCGAAGAGCGGCTCCAGCAGGTCGGCGAGCTGTCCGGGCGTCGGCCCGCCGGGTTCCGGGTAGCTGACGGCCGGCATGACCGCCGGATCGAGGACGTCGCAGTCGACGTGCAGCCAGACACCCCCGTCGACGTCGGCGAGCAGGGCCGCGACGCGCTCGCCGCACCGCCGCGGCGCGTCGACGACCGTCCGGGCGTCGAGGCGCCGGATGCTGTCGGGCAGCCGGGCCACCTCCGCGGCGGCCTCCGGGTCGAGATCACAGGTACGGTGGCCGACCAGCACCACGTCCGCCGGCGCGACGAGCGGCGCGGTCACCCCGGCCGGCGCGGTGAGCCGCTCGGGACCGGAGCCCGTGAGGAGGGCCAGGTCCATGTCGGCGGTCTCCCCCGTCGGCGAGGAGTGGCCGTCGAGGAAGTCGGGGTGCCCGTCGACGAACCAGAGCCCCACCCGACCCCGGTCGCGCCGCAGCCAGGGCAGGACACCGAGCAGCAGGCTGCAGTCACCGCCCAGCACCAGCGGCCGGCGGCCGGGTCGGCGCCCCGCGGCGTCGTCGAGCCAGTCGGCCAGCACCCGCGCCGCTCGGCCGGTCTGTGCCAGCGCGCGTACGCCGGTCGCCTCGTCCCGCCGGTCGTCGTCGATGACGATCGGTGCGTCCCCGGCGTCGTCGGGGACGAGGTCCGACAGCCCGGCCGCGCGCAGCGCCGCCGGCGCGAGCTGCTCGCCCCGAGAGAGCCCCGAGCAGTCCCACGGCGCCCCCAGCAGATACCAGCCCCGCGCTGTCACGCCCCCATGGTGGCATCCGTCGCCCTCCGGAAGCGGCGGTATGCGCGGGCCGCCCACCACGGTCCACCGCCCCGCCGGGGGGTGGCCGTTGCGGGCGGTGCACGGCCCGGCGGAAGCCCGGGCCCGCCGGCCGGGCGGCGGCGTGTGAGGATGCGGCCATGCGTGCCGTGATCTTCGACGAGTTCGGTGCCCGGCCCGAGGTCCGCGACGTCCCGGACCCGGTGCCGCCGCCCGACGGCGCGGTCGTCCGGGTCGAGGCGACCGGATTGTGCCGCAGCGACTGGCACGGCTGGCAGGGGCACGACCCCGACATCCGCCCGCCGCACGTGCCCGGGCACGAGTTCGCCGGTGTCGTCGCGGCGGTCGGCGCGGACGTCCGCGGCTGGCGGCCCGGCGACCGGGTCACCGCGCCCTTCGTTTGTGCCTGCGGGCAGTGCCCCACCTGCCTCGCCGGCGACCAGCAGGTCTGCGAGCGGCAGACGCAGCCCGGCTTCACGCACTGGGGCTCGTTCGCGGAATACGTGGTGGTGCGGCATGCCGACGTCAACCTGGTCCGGCTCCCCGACGGGCTGGACCACCCGACCGCCGCGGCGCTCGGCTGCCGCTTCGCCACGGCGTTCCGGGCGGTGGTCAGCCAGGGGCGGGTGGCCGCGGGCGAGTGGGTGGCGGTGCATGGCAGCGGCGGGGTGGGCCTGTCGGCCGTGATGATCGCGGCGGCCTGCGGCGCGCGGGTGGTGGCGGTCGACATCGCCCCCGGCGCGCTGGACCTCGCCCGGCGCTGCGGGGCGACGGTCTGCCTCGACGGCGGCGCGCTCACCGGACCCGGTGCGGTGGCCGCGGCCGTCCGGGAGGCGACCGGCGGCGGGGCCCATCTGTCCCTCGACGCGCTGGGCAGTCACGCCACCTGCGCGGCATCCGTCGAAAGCCTGCGCCGGCGCGGCCGGCACGTGCAGGTCGGCCTCCTCCCCGTGGCGCAGGGCCGCCCGGCGCTGCCGATGGAGCTGGTGATCGCGTACGAGCTGGAGCTGCGGGGCAGCCACGGCATGGCCGCGCACGCCTATCCGGAGCTGCTCCGGCTGGTCACGGCCGGGGTGCTGCGCCCCGGCGAGCTGATCACCCGCACCATCGGCCTCGACGAGGTGCCCGACGCGCTGACCATGATGGACGGTCCTACCGCCGGCGGGATGTGCCTCGTCGTACCCCGCTGAGCGGGCCGCGGACCGATCCGTCCCGAGGGCCGGACCGGTCCGTGGCCGAGCTCAGTTGACGGTCACCGAGACGGTCCTCGGCGGCTGCTGCAACTGCCCGTACGCGTCGACGCCCCGGATCGAGACCGTGTAGGTGCCCGCCGGGATCGCCGGCGAGGTGTACGCGAAGTTCGACCCCGGGGAACCCGGGCTGGTGAGGAAGGACGCGATCCACGGGAAGTTGCCCGGGGTGCCCGGCGTGCTGAACGTGCCGGCGGCGTTCATTCCCTGACCCGCGCTGTTGGAGATCTGGATCTCCACGCGGAGCATCCCGACGTCGTCGACGGCCCGGCCGGTGACCACGATGCGGCCGCCGGTGTAGACCTCGCCCTCCACCGGGGTGATGCTCGGCTCCAGCCGCGGATCGAGGTCACCCGGGTAGACCAGGTACCGCGCGGTGGCGCCGGACGTCGAGCCGTCCTGCTGGCCCGCCGTGTCGACGGCCCACGCCTCGACGCTGTACTCGCCCTTGGTCGGCAGGTCGGTCGACAGGGTGAACGCGGTGCTCGTCGCGCCCGGCGCGGCCAGCGTGGCGTTCAGCGTGGCGAAGGCGGCGGCCATGGTGCCGTTCGGCTGCACGTACCGGCCGGTGTCCAGGTCGCGCAGCGCCACCCGGACGCTCTGCACGCCCTTGTCGTCGGTCGCCGTGCCGGCCAGGTTGAGGTGCAACTGGTCGACGTTCTGGTCGACACCGGTGAAGCTCAGCCGACCGTCCGGGAACGCGTCGCCGGGCACCTGCGCGGTGACGCTGAGCCGGCCCTGGTTGCTGCCCGACGTCGTCAGGCCCAGGCTGTCGGTGGCCCGCACCCGGAAGTCGTAGACGCCCGGGGTGAGCGGCACGGTGGTGTACGACCAGGCGTACGACGCGGCGTTCAGGTTGGTCGGGGAGATCCGGTAGTAGGCCGCCACCGAGTCGGCGCCCCACGTGCCGTCGGCGGCCAGCGCCTCCCGCGTGGTGTTGTTGCGCAGGTAGATCTCGACCGACCGGACGGCGTCGTCGTCCTGTGCGGTGCCGGCGAAGGTGACGGTGCCGCCCGGCCCGACGGTGACCGGTGTGGCCGCGGTCGGCGGGGTCATCGGCACGGGCGAAGTGATGGCCACCGTGGGCGGGACACCGGTCGACGAGACCGTCCAGTCCCGGGTGTCGCCGCGCAGGTCGCTCTGGCCGGCGTTGTCGATCGCGGTGGCCGTCATCTTCCACTGGCCCTCGATCGGCAGGGCCACCTCGAACTGCCAGGTGGTCGACAGCGCGCCGATGACGTCCGGCTCCCCGCGGAAGGTGTTGTAGACCGCGGCCACCGTCCCGTCGTCCTGCAGGTAGCGGTTGTCGGGGGTGCGGAACGAGTAGGTGAGCCCGCTGACGCCCTTGTCGTCGGTGGCGGTGCCGGTGGCGACGAAGGTCTTCGTGGCGACGAGGCCGCCGGGCGGCGAGTCGATCCGCGTCGACGGCGGCAGGTCGTCGAACCGGAACGTCTCGATCTTCTTGACCGCCTTCGTGGCGTCGCTCGTGCTGTTGCGGCCGAACGTCTTCGCCTGGATCTGGTAGACGCCGGAGGGCAGCGACACCGGGAGCGTCCAGGTGGTCGAGGTGGCGTTCACCGCGGCGACCGTGGCGTTGATGCTGTTGGACGCGCCCCACGTCTTCAGGTCGTCCTGGAGGTACTGGCTGGTGTTCCGGTTCTGGATCTCGATCTGGACCCGGCTGACGCCGGCCGGGGCGAGCGCCTGGCCGCCGAGCGTGAACGACTCGTTGGCCGGCTTCACCGCGCCCTCGATGGGGGTGACGATGGTGGTGTCGACCGCCGCCGGCGCCGGCACCGTGTTGAGGTCGAAGAAGCCGACCCGGCCGACCGTCTTGCCGCCCTTGACGTTGCCGTCGCCACCGACGATGAGACCGCGCGCGGTGGCCAGCATGGCCTTCTCCCCCTCGTAGGAGTTGGAGCCGGGGTTCCACTCCAGCGCCGTGCCGGTCTTCGGGTCGAGCGCGCCGAGGTGGTCGCGCCGGACCACCTGGTCGCCGAGGCCGTAGCCGCTCAGGCCCTGGCCGGTGCCGTACCCGACGTTGTCCAGGCCGGGCCAGGGCACGTTCGAGGTCGGCGACTCCTGCCAGCTGAAGTGGCCGCCGACGTACACGGCGGTGGCGGTGATGGCGACCGAGTAGACGCTGTCGAAGTGCCGCGACACCCACAGCGGCTGGACGTTGTCGGCGCCGGTGAGCGGGTACGCCATCGCGGTGTCGTTGATCGGCGGGCGGTCGCCGCCCGAGCCGCTGGTGACGACGAAGTAGGAGTCGTCCGGCGCGATGTCACCGGCGAACACCCGCTGGATGCCGCCGACGAAGGAGAGGTTGTCCTCCCAGAGCCGGGTGCGCCACGGCAGCAGGGCCTTGGTGGCGGTGTTGACCAGGGCGACGCCGTAGCGGTCCTGGCCGGCGATCTGCCGACCGGTGTGGACGACCAGCAGCTTGCTCCGGTCGTGGGTCAGCTTGAGCTGCTGCACGGTGAGCATGCCGCCGACACCGATGCCGCCGGTGAGCGGCAGGTTGAAGCCGGTGTCCACCGCGCCCGTGGTCGGGTTGAGCGCGACCAGGCCGCTGCGGCTCACGCCGTTGACCGTGTTGAACTGGCCGCCCACGTAGACGGCGGTGCTGCTCACGGCCAGCGCGGTCGCGCGGGCGTTCGCGGTCGCGGTGAACGCCGCGATCGGTGCGCCGGTGGTCGGGTTGAGCCGCACGATCTTCCGCTTCGTGACGCCGTTGACCGTGTTGAAGGACCCCGCGACGTAGAGCGACGACCCGTCGGGCGAGGCCTCCACGGCCTCGACGGACCCGTCGAACGTCGGCCGGAAGCCGGTGTCGACCTTCCCGGTGTCCAGGTTGTACGAGGCCAGCGACTTCTGCGCGATCGACGTTCCGCCGACGTTGGCGATCGAGGTGAAGGTGCCGGCGATGAAGACCCGGTTGCCGATCACCTCCAGGTCCTTGATCTCGCCGTTGGTGATCCGCGGCGTGTCGGTACGCGGCGCCGTCGGCACCAGCCGGGTGTCCCCGGGCACCACCTGCGCCGCCGTGGCGACCGTGCGCGCCGCGCCGAGCGCGGCGCCGCCGCTCATCGCCGCCGCGCCGGTTTGCACGGTGGTCCCGGCGCCGGTGGCGGTGAGCTTGGTCGCCACGGTGCCCGCGACCGCCGGTACGCCCATCACCACGACGGCCCCGGCGACCAGACCCGCGACGGTGCGACTCCAGACCTGCATCCAGTCAACTCCCTGTGAACGCCCGAGACGGCACCACCGGGTCGGTCCCCGGCAACGTCCACCCGCCCGCGTGCCGGACGTCACGGTAGAAGGCACGGTCTTTTCGCGGTACCGCGCCGCACCCGGATTCCACCGCACGGCATCAATTCCGGCCGCACCGGCGGGCCGCCCCACCTTCCGATACAGACCCGCTCCCCCGATCGGATGGCGGGGCCCTGCTCACGGGAGCCCCCGCCGCCTGATCGGCGGATCAACCGGCGGGATCGACGTGGTCGCGCCAGGAGTGCCGCGGCTCGTAGCCCAGCACCCGGCGGGCCTTGTCGATGCTCAGCAGGGTCTCGTGTTCGCCGAGCTCCCCGCGGATCTCGACGTCCGGGTAGACCTCGGCCATCAGGCTGGCGCTGGACCTGGTCATCACAGTATCGGCGTTGGCGATGATGAAGACATCGGCGCCGGGGTGGTCGTGGGCGAGCGCCCGCTCGACCGCCTGGGCGCCGTCGCGGGCGTCGATGTAGCCCCAGAGGTTCCAGCGGCGCAGCCCCGGGTCGGCCTGGAAGGCCGGGAATCCCGCGTAGTCCTCGACGTCCATCACGTTGGAGAAGCGCAGGCCCACCATGACCAGCTCGGGGTCCCAGCGGCAGAAGTGCCGCGCCATCTCCTCCTCGAGGGCCTTGTTCAGCGAGTAGGTCGACTCCGGGCGCGGCGGGTACTCCTCGTCCACCGGCGCGTACGGCGGCGGGGTGTCGAACGGCAGGCCCAGCACGGTCTCGCTCGACGCCCACACGACCCGCTTTATCCCGGCCGCCCGCGCGGCGGCGAAGACGTTGTACGTCGCGGCCGAGTTGTTCGCGAAGGTCACCGCGTTGGGCAGCAGCCCGGGCGCCGGGACCGCCGCCAGGTGCACCACCGCCCCGACACCGCCGGCGTGCTCGTCGGCGCCGCCGGTGAACGCCTCCAGCACCTGCCCGTAGTCGGTGAGGTCGACCAGGAGGAACTCGCCGTCGACGTCACGCGGGTCGCGCCCGCCGGCGCGGTCGACCGCGAGCACGTCGACGCCCGCCGCGCGCAGGTGCGCGACCACAGCGCGACCGAGCTTTCCGGCCGCGCCGGTGACGACGACCCGCCTGGGAACTACTGCTTCGAGACCACTCATGGTCACATCCTCCCCCCGCGCCGAGGTCCGGCATCCCAGGAGCACACGACGACACCCCATGCCTCGCCTGCCACTGCCTCAATTCATCACCGAACTGCCGGAAATGCTCATTGCAAGCCCGTCCCGGGAAATCGTCCCAGACACCCTGTTCACCACAACCGGCGCCTGCCTCAAGTCGACATAGGAGTGGCACAGCCGCATAGAGAGGTCATGGCCGGGTGCATCCGACCAAAATGCGCCGACAGGACACCCCCAGCCCGGAGTCGGATTATCAACAGTGGCGCCCGCGAGCCGAGACAGGGCCGGCGGCACCACCGTCCGGGCCAGCTCGGAGAGGGCAAGTCCCCTGCTAGAGGGTGGCGTCGTGCCGTCGCGGGGACGAGGTCGACGGGCCGCCGCAGTCGCAAAGGTTACCGCCGCCCAAAAAATAGACGAACGTGCGAGACCGTTGGCCAAACGCATCGACGGCCGTCCGATCCGGGGATCCCGCCGAAGATCACGGCCGCCGATGATGTGGACAGGAAATTCCTATCGAGGGATCTGCACCTGTCTTATGAAAACACTGATCACAAGGGTCGACGCCGGCAATTTTCTACCCGACGCGGCCCCTGCTCCGGCCTCCGCCGCGCAGCGCCAGATGTGGCAGCTGAGCCGCCTCGACCCGGGAACGGCCACCTACCTGGTGCCGCTGGCATACCGGCTGCACGGCCCACTGGACGTGAACGCCCTGTCGGCGACGCTCGACGGGCTGGTCGCCCGGCACGCCGCACTGCGCACCACCCTCACGCCGGCCGCCGACGCTCCGGCCGAGCCGACGGGCGACGACGCGGCGCGGCGCCTGGTGCAGGTGGTCCAGGAGCCGCGCCCGGGCCTCCTGCGGGTGCACGACTTCCTGGCGGCGCTGGACACGGTGCCGACCTGACGCGGGGCGGACGCCGGTGCATGGTCCCGGCGGCAGCGGGAATCGGAGTGCCGCCAGCAGGACCGACGGACGCCAGGAGCGACGCCATGACGGACCTCTCGCCCACCGGGTCGCCGCCGCAGGCGGACAACGGCGGCTTCGCCGTCGTGGAGATGTTCACCTCGCAGGGTTGCGAGAGCTGCCCGCCCGCCGAGGAGGTGCTGACCGAGATCGAGCGGGACGCCCGCAAGCGGGGAGAGCCGGTCTTCGCCCTCGGCTTCCACGTCGACTACTGGGACCATCTGGGCTGGCCCGACCCCTACGCCGCCGGGGCGTACACCGCCCGGCAGGAGGCGTACGCCCGGGCCTTCGGCACCGGACACCTCTACACCCCGCAGATGGTCGTCAACGGCACCGCCGAGTTCGTCGGCTCCGACCGGCGGCGGGCGGCCGAGGCCATCGCGGCCGCGCTGTCGGCGGCGGCCATCACGCCGCTCGCCCTGTCGGTCGGGGACGCGGGCGGCGGGCACGTGGTGGTGGACTACCGGGTCGAGCGGCCGCCGGCGCGGGGCATGCTGCACGTGGCGGTCGTGGAGCGTGGCCTGGAGAACGACGTGCCCCGGGGCGAGAACGCCGGCCGCCGGCTGCGGCAGGACAACGTGGTACGCGCCTTCACCTCGGTCGGCCTGGGCGACGAGGAGGGCCGGGTGGACCTGGCGGTGCCGCCGGACCTCGATCCCGCGCAGGCGTCGGTGGTCGGCTACGTGCAGCAGGAGGGTGAGCGGGCCGTCGTCGGCGCCGCGGCCGTGGACGTGTCCGCCTGAACCCGCCCGCGCGCCGCCCACTCGAGGAGCAGGCCCGATGAGCACCGCTGAGACGAGGCGCCCCGCGTCGAGGGCCGCCCTGTTCCTGCTCGCCTCGATCATCGTGTCCTTCGTCGCCGCGTCGACGGCCCCCAGCCCGCTGTACCCGATCTACCAGTCGCGCTGGCACTTCTCGCCGATCACCACCACCGTGGTGTTCGCCGTCTACGCCGGCGCGGTGCTCGCCTCGCTGCTCACCGTGGGCAAGCTCTCCGACCATGTCGGGCGGCGGCCGGTCCTGCTCGCCGCGATCGCGGTCCAGATCATCTCGCTGGTGATCTTCGTCCTCGCCGGCGGCGTACCCACGCTGGTCGCCGCCCGCGTGGTGCAGGGCGTCGCGGCCGGCGCCGCCACCGGCGCGGCGGCCGCCGCCATGCTCGACATCGACCGTGCCCGCGGCACGCTCGCCAACTCGATCGCCCCGGGCATCGGCACCGGGGTCGGAGCGCTGTTCTCCGCGCTGCTCGTCCAGTTCCTGCCCGCGCCGACGCGACTGGTGTACGTCGTCCTGCTCGTGGTCCTGCTGATCCAGGGCGTCGGGGTCGCGCTGATGCCGGAGACGGTCACGCCCATGACGGGGGCGCTGCGGAGCCTGCGGCCGGAGATCCGGCTGCCCCGCGCGGTACGCGGGCCGATGCTGGTCGTCGCCCCGGTCGCCTTCGCCGTCTGGGCCCTCGCGGGGTTCTTCGCCGCGCTCGGCCCGGCGCTCGTGCGCGCCCTCATGAACTCCTCGATCGTGGCCGGGGGCCTGAGCATCTTCGTCTTCGCCATCTTCGGGTCGGCCGGCATCCTCGTGCTGCGCGACCGGCCCGCGCGGACCGTCATGCTCACCGGCATCACGGCGCTGGTCGTCGGCATGATCATCACGTTGGTGTCGGTCGCCGCCGATTCCATCGCCGGTTTCTTCGTCGGCCTGGCGTTCGGGGGCGTCGGCTTCGGGGGCGGCTTCCAGGGCAGCCTCAAGACCGTCACGCCGCTGGTCGAGGCGCACGAACGCGCCAGCGTGCTCTCCCTGCTCTACATCGTCTGCTACGTCGGTTTCGGCCTGCCCACCGTCGTCGCCGGGTTCCTCGTGGTCCACGGCGGCGGCCTGCGCCGGACCGCCGAGGAGTACGCCGTCGCCGTCATCGTGCTCGCCGTGGTCGCCCTGCTCGGGCTGCGCGGAACGGGCCGGACGACCACGGTGAGCCCGCGATAGCGTCGCAGGCGATGCTCAACCCGTCCGGACCGGCCGCCCTCACCACGGCCGAACGCGCGATCGACACCCGCTTCCGCGCGATCCTCGCCCGGCTGCCCCGGCACGGGCCGGCCGGCTGGCTGACCGAGTTCGCGGTCTTCGGGCTCAAGCAGGCCTGGGCCTGCGTCTTCGGTGGGGCGATGCTGGCGGTGATCTTCGCGGCGCATCTCTGGTACCCGCGGGACCCGGCGTTCGCCCGCAACGACTTCCTGACGCTCGCGGCGGTCGCCATCCAGATCGCGATGGTGGCCGGACGCCTGGAGACCCTGCGCGAACTGCGGGTGGTGGTGCTGTTCCACCTCGTCGGCACGGCGATGGAGTTGTTCAAGACCCAGGTGGGCTCCTGGTCCTACGCCTCCGAGGGCCTGCTGAGGGTCGGCGCGGTGCCCCTGTTCAGCGGGTTCATGTACGCCGCGGTGGGCTCCTACCTGGTCCGGGTGAACCGGCTGTTCGACCTGCGTTTCATCCGCTACCCGAGGCGCTGGGTGACGGCGGTGCTGGCCGCCCCGATCTATGCCAACTTCTTCACCAACCACTACGTCGTCGACATGCGGTGGCTGCTCATCGCCGCCGTCGCGCTCGTGTTCGGGCGCTGCGTCATGCATTTCCGCATCTTCCGGTGCCGGTGGCGCATGCCGCTGCTGCTGGCCTTCCTCCTCGTCGCCTTCTTCATCTGGCTCGCCGAGAACATCGCCACCTGGTCGAGCGCCTGGCTCTACCCCAGCCAGCTGGGTGGTTGGCACCTGGTCTCGCCGGCGAAGCTCGCCTCGTGGTTGCTCCTCATGATCATCTCGGTGGTGCTGGTCACCTGGATCTCACCGCCGCAGCCGCCCGACCCGCCGCAGCCGCCCGACGACCCGCAGTCGGCCATGGCGGCGGACCCCGACGTGGCCGCGGCGCCGAGCGTTCCGCCTCCGGCCACCGTCACGCGACGGACGCCGGCGCGCTGAGCCCACCCTCGTTGCCGCTGCGATCCAGCCCGGAGACGCAGTAGGTGAGCGGCCCACCGGCCGGGGCGGCGGGGTCCACCCAGTCACCGCCACGGGTGGTGCCGACGAGCCGGGCGCCGCCGCCGTCCACCCGGTAGACGGCGAAGCCCACGGCATCGTCGCCACGCCAGGTCAGCGCCACCCCGCCGGCGTCCTGACGCCGCACGCCCGTGATGGCGGGTGCGGGCGGCGCCGCCGCCGGCAGCTGGGCCATCGTGGGCAGCAGCGCGGGGGCGGCGTAGTGCGCCTGGCTGTACCGGCTGACCGCCCCGAGCTTGTCGGCGCGCACCTGCCGGGCGCTGAAGTGCACGCTTCCGCTCACCCCGTGCTGCCGGTTCAACGCGAGCTGGCGGTCCAGCTCGGCCGGATCCCGCCAGGCGCCGCGCTCACCGACCCGGTAGTCGGCCTGGCCGATGTAGAGCTGCACCCGGGTGCCCCGGACCGTGGCCGCCCACCACGGCAGCAGCTTGGCGTAGTCGGCCTTGCCGAATCCGATGTGCCAGTAGAGCTGCGGCACGACGTAGTCCAGCCACTGCCGGCGTACCCAGAGCCGGGTGTCGGCGTAGATGTCGTCGTAGCTCTGCAGGCCGGCGGTGGGCGAGCCGGCCGGGTCGGTGCGCTTGTTGCGCCAGATGCCGAACGGGCTGATGCCGAACTTCACCCACGGCTTGGTCGCCTTGATCCGCTCGCTCATCTCGCGGACCAGGGTGTTCACGTTGTCCCGGCGCCAGGCGTGCTTGTCGGCGAACCGCCGGCCGTAGCGGGCGAACGCCGCGTCGTCCGGGAAGTCCTGTCCGGCCTCCGGATAGGGGTAGAAGAAGTCGTCGAAGTGGACCCCGTCGACGTCGTACCGCTGTACCGCCTCCAGCATCGCGTCCTCGACGAACCGGCGCGCCTCCGGGATGCCCGGGTTGAAGTAGAGGCGGCTGCCGGGCCGGTCGGCGCTGGGATAGGTCACCGCCCAGTCGCGGTGCCGCCGCAGCGGATGGGTCGGCGCGAGCTGGTCCAGGCGAGGGCCCGGTCCGCCCACGGTGGCCGGTTGGCCGCCCCGGTAGGGGTTGAACCAGGCGTGGAACTCCAGGTTGCGGGCGTGCGCCTCGGCGACCATGAACTCCATCGGGTCCCAGCCCGGGTCGCGGCCGTCGCGGCGCCCGGTCAGCCACTCCGACCAGGGCGCGTAGTTCGACGGCCAGAGCGCGTCCCCGCTCGGCCGCACGTGCACGAAGACCGCGTTGTGGTTGCGCCGCACCGCCAGGTCCAGCCAGCCGCGGAATTCGGCCCGCGCTGCCTCGGCCGGCAGCCCCCGCCGGCTCGGCCAGTCGATGTTGTTCACCGTCGTGATCCACATGCCGCGCAGCTCGCGGGTCGCCCGGGCCGGCCGGCCCGCGCAGTCCCGGCCACCGCCCGCCGGGACGGCGACCGCGGCCGCGCCACCCGGGTCCGGCCCGCCGCCGTCGCCGGCGACCCGGTCCCGCAGCGACCAGGCGCCCGCCGCGCCCGCCACGGCGAGCGCGACGACCACCGCCACGAGCGCCCGGGTACGACGGCGGGGAACGGGCGTGTCGGCGGAGGGCATCGCCCCAGTCTGCCAGCGCCGCCCGGCCGGTGAACCAGCCGGAAGCGCTTCTTAACGGCCACCTAATGCTCCGGCGGCGCCGGGCAGCGGCGTGGGCCGGTCCCGTGCGGACCGGCCCACGCTGTTCGGATCTGCGGTACGCCGTTGCGGCGTCGCGGCCTCAGCCCTGGATGAGCGAGGCGCCGTAGTAGGTCAGCGAGCCGATCTGCGCGTCACCCACCGGCCGCAGCAGCGGCGCGTACCAGACCGTGCTGGAGCCGTTGGGACTCACGCCCGGGCAGACCGCCGTGCCGAGCACCCCGGCGGAGACGGTGCCGCGCGCGTCGATCCGGCCGTCCGAGCGGTACGAGTACACCGGCCCGCCGCTGTCGCCCGGCGCCGCGGCGCAGCTTCCGGCCACGATGTGGTTGGCCTGCGTCACCGGCCCGATCACGTACCCGATGTTGATGAACTGGTTGACCACGCTGACCCGCAGGCTGCAGTGCTCACCGCTGGACGAGCCGCCGGTGCAGACGTAGTTGCCGACGTAGTCCGAGGCGGCGCCGCCGACCCCGATGCTGGTGGCGGCGTTGTACGCGCCCGTGTAGATCCGGCCGCCGGCGGAGACCCGGATCATCAGGGTGTCCCGCGGGTTGTTGTCGTTGATGATCGGGCCCATGGTGTTGGTGGGGCCACCACCGTCGTAGGCGACCTGACCGTTCACGCCGCAGTGCCCGGCGCTGAGGATCTGGCGGGCGTCGTTCCAGTACACCCCGAAGCCGGTGGTGCAGCCGCCGCCGGCGTAGTAGCGCGCCCCGCCCCAATACGGGGCGAAGTCGTTCTGGCGGTCGAGCAACGTCGCGCTCGGCGTGGTGCTCACGGTGAGCGGCAGCCGCGCGGTACGCAGGACGTCCCGTTTGCCCGACGCCAGCGCCTTGCCGCTGACGGTCACCGCGAGCCCGCTGCCGTCGACCTTGGCAGCCACCGAGACGGCCCGCGGGTCGGCGGCGAGCCGCTGCGCCTCGGCGACCATCTCGCGCTGGTGGAACCGGGCCGGCTTGAACTTCACCGGTACGGACAGCCGCTTGGCCAGGTCACGGACCGACCCGGGCACCCGCCCCTTCCAGTAGACGGTGAGCTTGCGGGCCTCCGGCGCGGCGACCACGCCGGCGAAGCCCTCGCCGCGGGCGGCCGTGATCTCGCCGGCCGCCGCGTTGAGCCGGTCCTGCTCCGCGAACAGCGCACGCCAACTGGCGAACCCGCCCGGCACGGCCTCGGCCGGCTGGGCCGACGGCGTGACGGGTTTGCCGTCGGCCAGCGCCGGGCTCCCGAACGCGCCGGTGGCGACGATCGCGGCGGCCAACGCGAAGATGGTACGGCGCATGACCGTACCCCCGCGTCCGCCCGATGTCATTCGACTCATGGGGATTTACCTCCTGGAGGTGAGAGCCGCCGGGGTGACAATTTCCCCGGTCGAACTCGAATTCTGAGGCGATGAATCCCATTCACCAGACTCCTGCTACCAAGCGGACTCAGCCATTTACCCCGACCGGGTCGGCGTGCGACCATTGCCGGTTCTTCCGCATCCACCACGTCATGGGCGCTGACCAGGGAAGATGCGTGCCAGCTACTGCCGTTTCGCCATTCCGGTCGACTGTCGGAAAAGCGCGGAACATGGAACGAATGCTCACCTTCCGCGGGTGCCGTCGCGCGAATTTCACCGACTATTCACAAAGCCCTTCCCCCGTTCTCTTGTCGCACGGCCGCGCCATGTCGCATGACCGACATCGCCCCGAATGGGCGCCGCCACTTCGGGGTCGGTCGGGCGGGTACAGGCCTTCTGCCCTCAGGCGATTTCGTTGTGGCAGGTGGCCTGCCTCGTGTCGGGTGGCGACATGCCGCCCGACACCATGACGTCCCGATTTCCGCGTTCCTCGCCCTACTGGCCGGTGGTGAGTCATCCGCTGCTGCGGCGGGTCCTGCCCGGGCTGGCGGTGTCCGCCCTGGGCGACGGCATGGCCCTGGTCGCGGTGACCTGGCTGGCGTTGCAGCTCGCGCCCGAGGGTCAACGCGGGACGTGGACGGCCGTCGCGGTGGCCGCGTACACCCTGCCCAGTGCCGCCGGAACGATCGTCTTCGGCCGACTCCTGGCCGGTCGGAGCGGGGCGCAGCTCGCCGGCTGGGACGCCGTCCTGCGGGCCGGCGCTCTCGCGGCCATCCCCGCCGCCCACCTTGCCGGGGCGCTCAGCATCGGCCTGTACGTGGCCCTGCTCGCCACGTCCTCGCTGCTGCACTCGTGGGGTTCCGCGGGACGCTTCACGCTGATCGCCGAACTCCTGCCCGAACGGGACCACCTGCCGGCCAACGCGGTGCTCGCCATCCTCGGCCAGGCCGCCACCATCGTCGGCCCGCCGCTCGCGGGCATCCTGACCGGCGCGACCGGTGCGGTCTGGGTCATCGCGCTCGACGCACTCACCTTCGCCGTGCTGGCCCTCACCTACCGCCTCGCCGTCCCCGGTGGCACGCGTGCGGAGCCGACGGAGGCAGCTCCGTCCCGCACGGCCGGCTTCGGCGTCATCCGCCACCACCGGGCCCTGCGCGGCCTGCTGGCCCTGACCTTCGGGTTCTTCCTTCTCTTCGGCCCGTTCTACGTGGCCATGCCCGTCGTGGTCACCGAGGAGCTGCACGGCTCCGCGACGAACCTCGGGCTGTACTACACGGCATTCGGCGCCGGCTCCCTCCTCGGCGGTCTCGCCACCGGCTACGTGCGCCGTTGGCCGCTGTGGCCCACCACCATCGGCATCGTCGTCGGGTTCGGCGTCGCCATGCTGCCGCTCGGCCTGGACGTGCCCGTCGGCCTCTCGCTGCCGGCCTTCGCCCTGGCCGGCCTCCTGTGGGCTCCCTACACGTCCACGTCGATGGCGCTGTTCCAGCGCAGCACCACCACCGCGCGACTCCCGCAGGCCCTGGCCGCCTACAGCGCGGTGATCGTGCTGGCGGTGCCGCTCGGCACCATGCTCGGCGGCCCGCTGACGACCGGCATGGGCGCCCGCCACACGCTGCTGCTGTGCGCCGCGGCGACGGTCGTCCTCGGAGTGGTGGCCGCCGGGCTCGCCGGCCTCAGGTCGCGGCAGCGGCCCGACCGGGGTGCGGCGGTGGGGCTATGGTCGGGCGGTGGATGAGCTGTTCGAGCCGGCCGGGACGCTGCGTACGGCGTACCGGGGGGTGGACTGGGCGTCCACGCCCCTGGGCGCGGTGTGCGACTGGAGTCCGACGCTGCGCGCCGCCGTCGACCTCACCCTGCACTCCCGGTTCCCGGTGACGCTGTTCTGGGGCCCGGAGTTCGTCATGGTCTACAACCAGGCCTACGTCGAGTTGATCGGGCAGAAGCATCCGGCCGCGCTCGGCGCCCCGGCGGCCCAGGTGTTCGCGGAGATCTGGGACGTCATCGGGCCGATGCTCCGTTCGGTGCGGTCGACCGGGCGCGCGACCTGGACCCGGGACATGCGGCTGCTGATGGACCGGCGCGGCTACCCCGAGGAGTGCTTCTTCACGTTCTCCTACTCCGCGGTCCGCGACCCGGACGGCCAGGCCGAGGGCGTGATCGACATCGCGACGGAGACCACCACGCAGGTGCTGTCCCAGCGGCGGCTGATCATGCTGGTCGGGCTCAGCGACGCCCTCAGCGGCCTCGAAGATCCGGCGGAGATCCTCGACCGGGCGGTACGGGTGCTGCGCACCGATCCCCAGGACCTGCCGGACGTCGACATCCTCGTCCCGGACGCCGCCGCCGACGCCGGTCGCCCACCGCTGCCCGCGCTGCCGTCGACGATCTTCCGGGACGGGGACTTCGTGCTGGAGACGATGGCGGACGTCCCCGTGATGCGGGTGCGCCTGCCCGGCCTGGCACCGTCCGCGGAGACGGTCCTGGTGGCACGGCTGAGCCAGCACCTACCCCTCGACGACGGCTATGTCGGGTTCGTGCGACTGGCGGGCGCGACGGTGGCGCAGGCGCTGCAACGGGCCCAGGCGCGCCAGGCCGAGCGGCGGGTCGCGATCCTGGAACGGGAGCTGTCGGAGAGACTGCAACGCAGCCTGCTGACGCCACCCGCCCAGCCGCCCCGGACGGAGGTGGCGGTCCGCTACCAGCCGGCGGCCGAACGCGCGCGGGTCGGCGGTGACTGGTACGACTCGTTCCTGCTGCCCGACGGCTCCCTCACCCTGGTGATCGGGGATGTGGCGGGCCACGACCAGCAGGCCGCCGCGGCCATGGCGCAGATCCGCAACGTGCTCCGCGGGGTCGCGTACGTGGTGGGTAAGCCGCCGGGCGGGGTGCTGGAGGGCCTGGAGGCGACCATGCGGGGCCTGGGCGTGGAGGCGTTGGCGACCGCGGTCCTGGCCCGGGTGGAGCAGGACGAGGAGCAGGCGCGGAACGGCGTACACACCCTGTCGTGGTCCAACGCGGGGCACCCGCCACCGGTCCTCGTCAACCCCGACGGCACCGCGGCCCTGCTGCGCACACCGCCGGAGATGCTGCTGGGCGTCCAGGCCGGCGTCGCGCGCGGCGACCACCGGGTCACTCTCACGCCCGGCTGCGCCGTCGTCCTGTACACCGACGGCCTGATCGACCGGCGCGACGCGGTCATCGACGACGGGTTGGCGGAGCTGGTGCGCAGCCTCACCGGCCGGCTCGGGTCGACCGCCGAGCAGCTCTGCGACGAGTTGCTCGCCCGCTTCGCCGCCAGCAGCGACGACGACATCGCCCTGGTGGTGCTGCGGATTCCGCCGGAGCCGGCCGGCATCCCCGGGTAGGACGGCGACGCCGGGGTGCCGCGGCCGGATATCAGGAATGCAGGTAGCCTCTTTTCCTATGGGCGGTTTCGGACCGCCGGCCGAGATCAACTTCACGGGGGCCGGGCACGAGGGATGTGGGGCGTCGTCGCTCCTTTCCCGGGACTTCACCGCTGCCACCATCACCGAGCTGCGGCATGCTGTCGCCGCCGGTGTCACGGCGGTGGGGCTGACCGGCGAACCGGCCGAGGACTTCGTCCTGGCCGTCCACGAGCTGGCCACCAACGCCGTACGCCACGGCGGCGGCATGGGCCACCTGCACCTGCGGCGGCAGGGTGACCTCCTGCTCTGCGACGTCGTCGACCACGGTGCGGGCATCGACGCACCGCCGATCGGGCAGGTGGCCGGGGACGTGGCCGGCGGCCGGGGCCTCTGGCTGGCGGGCCAACTGGCCGACTCGCTGAGCCTGGACCGGCGCGCCGACGGCCTGACCGCCACCGTCACCATCGCGCTGAGCTGACCGGTCAGGCCGCCAGGGCCGCCTGCTGCACCACCTCGGGGGCGCCCAGCCGGGCCGCGTCGGCCGCCGTGTCGTCGGGCTGCTCGTGCGCGGCTCGCTCGGCCCGGACCCGGTCCAGGTAGTGCGCCACCTCCCGGTCGACCCGCTGCTCGTCCCAACCGAGGACCGGGGCCATCAGCTCCGCCGCCGGCCGGGCAGCCGTCAGCCCCCCGTCGAAGCTCTCGATCGAGATGTGGGTACGCCGGGTCAGCACGTCCTCCAGGTGCAGCGCTCCCTCGGCGGAGGCCGCGTAGGCGATCTCCACCCGCAGGTAGTCCTCCGCGCCGTCGAGCGGCCGGCCGAGCGTCGGGTCCTCCCGCAGCAGCTCCAGCACCTCGTCGACGGCGGCGCCGTAGCGGTGCAACAGGTGCTCGACACGCTCGGTGTGCAGGCCGAACTGCTGCGCCAGCCGGCGTCGCTGGTTCCATCGCGCGACGTGGCCCTCCGCGCCGAGCAGCGGCACCCGGTCGGTGCACGAGGCGGGAACACCGCCGCCGAGGCCGCGCACGGCCTCGTCGACCGCGTCGCGTGCCATGACCCGGTACGTCGTGTACTTGCCGCCGGCCACCATGACCAGCCCGGGCGCCGGGCTGAGCACGGTGTGCTCGCGGGACAGCTTCGCCGTGGCGTCGGACTCCCCGGACAGCAGCGGGCGCAGGCCGGCGTACACCCCCTCGACGTCGTCGCGGGTCAGCGGGGTGGCCAGCACCTGGTTGACGTGCCCCAGCAGGTAGTCGATGTCGCGGCTGGTGGCCGCCGGATGCGCCTTGTCCAGGTCCCAGTCGGTGTCGGTGGTGCCGATCAGCCAGTGCCGGCCCCACGGGATCACGAACAGCACGCTGGTCTCGGTCCGCAGGATGAGGCCGGTACGGGACCGGATCCGGTCGCGCGGCACGACCAGGTGGATGCCCTTGGAGGCCCGGACCTGGACCTGGCCCCGCTCGCCCACGAGGGCCTGGCTGTCGTCGGTCCACACCCCGGTGGCGTTGACGACCTGCCGGGCGCGGACCTCGAACACCCGGTCGGTCTCCAGGTCGTGCACCCGCGCCCCGGTGACGCGGGCGCCCTCGCGGAGGAAACCCACCACCCGGGCCCGCGACAGCGGATGCGCCCCGTACCCGGCGGCGGTGCGGACGAGGAAGGTCACCAGGCGGGCGTCGTCGACCTGGGCGTCGTAGTACTGCAGGGCACCGACCAGCGCCTCGGGCCGCAGCGACGGGCACGCGCGCAGCGCGCCGCGGCGGGTCAGGTGCCGGTGGGCCGGCACGCCGCGCGCGTGGTTGCCGGAGAGGCTCATGGTGTCGTAGAGCAGGACGCCGGCTCCGGCGTACAACCGCTCCCAGCCGCGGTGACGCAGCGGGTAGAGGAACGGCACCGGGCGGACCAGGTGCGGGGCGAGCCGCTGCAGGAGCAGGCCCCGCTCGCGCAGCGCCTCCCGGACCAGCCCGAAGTCGAGCATCTCCAGGTAGCGCAGGCCGCCGTGGATCAGCTTGCTGGACCGGCTGGACGTGCCGCTGGCCCAGTCGCCCGCCTCGACGAGCCCGACCGACAGGCCGCGGGTGACGGCGTCGAGCGCGCAGCCGGCGCCGGTGACGCCGCCGCCGATCACCAGGACGTCCAGTTCCTGGCCGTCACCGAGCGCGGCCAGGGACCGCTCGCGGGCGGCCGGTGACAGTGTCGCGGAGTGCATCCGTCTTCTCTCTCTGCGAGGGGTGGGGCGGCCGGCGAGGGGGCGCCGGCCGCCCGGACCCTGGGGGTGGGACAGGGGTACGCGGTCAGTCGACGTCGACCCAGTCGAGGGTGCGGCCGACCGCCTTCTTCCACCGGGCGTAGCCGGTCTCGCGCTGTTCCGGCGACCAGGCCGGCTGCCAGCGCCGGCTCTCGTTCCAGTTCTCGCGCAGTTCGTCGGTGCTCTTCCAGAACCCGACGGCGAGCCCGGCCGCGTAGGCCGCGCCCAGGGCGGTGGTCTCGGCGACCACCGGCCGACTGACCGGCACCCCGAGGATGTCCGCCTGGAGCTGCATGCACAGGTCGTTGACGGTGACGCCGCCGTCGACCTTCAGGCACTCCAGGTGCACCCCGGAGTCCTGCTCCATGGCCTCGGCCACGTCGCGGCTCTGGTAGCAGATCGACTCCAGGGTGGCCCGGGCGATGTGCGCGTCGGTGTTGAACCGGGACAGGCCGACGATCGCGCCGCGGGCGTCGGAGCGCCAGTACGGGGCGAACAGGCCGGAGAACGCCGGCACGAAGTACACGCCGCCGCTGTCCTCGACCTGGCGGGCCAGGATCTCGCTCTGCGCGGCGGTGCTGATGATCTTGAGTTGGTCGCGCAGCCACTGCACTGCCGAGCCGGTGACCGCGATCGAGCCCTCCAGCGCGTACACCGGCGCCTCGTCGCCGAGCTGGTAGCAGACCGTGGTGAGCAGTCCGGCCTTGGAGCGCACGATGTCGGTGCCGGTGTTGAGCAGCATGAAGTTGCCCGTGCCGTACGTGTTCTTCGCCTCGCCCGGCGCGAAGCACACCTGCCCGACCGTCGCGGCCTGCTGGTCGCCCAGGTCGCCGGTGATCCGGACGGGGCTGCTGAACGGCCCGTGCGGCAGCGTGCTGCCGTACGAGCGCGGGTCGGAGGACGGCCGGATCTCCGGCAGCATGGCCCGCGGGATGCCGAAGAACGACAGCAGCTCGTCGTCCCAGTCGAGCGTCTCCAGGTTCATGAGCATGGTGCGGCTGGCGTTGGTGGGGTCGGTGACGTGCACACCGCCCTCGGTGCCGCCGGTCAGGTTCCACAGCAGCCAGGTGTCGGTGTTGCCGAAGACGGCCTCGCCACGCTCGGCCGCCTCCCGGACCCCGTCGACGTTCTCCAGGATCCACTGGATCTTCCCGGCGGAGAAGTACGTCGCCGGCGGCAGGCCCGCCCTGCGCCGGATGACGTCCCCCTTGCCCTCCCGTTCCAGGGCCGAGGCGATCCGGTCGGTGCGGGTGTCCTGCCAGACGATCGCGTTGTAGTAGGGCCGGCCGGTCCGGCGGTTCCACACCACCGTGGTCTCGCGCTGGTTGGTGATGCCGAGCGCGGCGAGGTCGGAGCCGGCCAGACCGTGCTCGTTCATCGCGGTCTGGATGACCGTCTGGGTCCGTTCCCAGATCTCCAGGGGGTTGTGCTCGACCCAGCCCGCCCGCGGCAGGATCTGCTGGTGTTCGAGCTGGTGGCGGCCGACCTCGTTGCCACCGTGGTCGAAGATCATGAATCGGGTGCTGGTGGTGCCCTGGTCCACGGCGCCGACGAAGTCAGCCATGCGGGGGTCTCCTTCCGGTACGGGGGAATGCGGGTCGGCGGGTCAGACTCGGGAAAGCTCGGCCTCGGCCGGGGTGGCCTCGGTGGCCAGGGCGCCCGGCTCCGGGGCGTCCTCGTCGGGTAGGAAGCGGCCGACGATCAGCTCGTAGAGGCCGGCGCCGACCACGCCGCCGACGAGCGGCCCGACGATGGGCACCCAGAAGTACGGGTAACCGCCG
This sequence comes from Micromonospora sp. NPDC005299, assembly GCF_042872345.1. Classification (NCBI taxonomy): domain Bacteria; kingdom Bacillati; phylum Actinomycetota; class Actinomycetes; order Micromonosporales; family Micromonosporaceae; genus Micromonospora; species Micromonospora sp. NPDC005299. The sequence goes on along the minus strand of NZ_JBIAKG010000006.1, from coordinate 31,125 downwards.
GCATCCTGGAACGCCGTCTCGTAGCCGGTCAGGAAGGAGGCGAGGCGGGGGCCGAAGTCGCGGGCGGGGTTGATGGCGTAGCCGGCGTTGGCGGCGAAGGCCATCCCGATCGCCACCACGATCAGGCCGACGATCAGCGGGGCGAGGTTGCCGCCGGGCAGCGAGTTGCGCGCGTCGGTGACTGCCAGGATCAGGAACAGCAGGATCGCCGTACCGATGATCTGGTCGCGCAGGGCGCCCCACTCGGTGACGCCGGCGCCCGGCAGGGTGGAGAAGACGCCCTGGCTCTTGACCGTGAGGCCCGGGTCGAAGCGGGACAGCGCCTCGCTGTAGTTCCAGCGGATGACCAGGGCCGCGACGAACGCGCCGGCGGTCTGGGCCAGCGCGTACGGCAGCACCTTGCGCCAGGAGAAGCCCTTGAACACGGCCAGGGCGACGGTGACCGCCGGGTTGAGGTGGGCGCCGCTGATCCGGCCCGCCACGTACACGCCGAGCGTGACGCCGAGGCCCCACGCCCAGGCGATGCTGTCGAACTCGCCGGTGCCCGCGGCGGCCACCTGGGCCACCACGCCCACGCCGAACAGGATGAGGATCGCGGTGCCGGCGAACTCGGCGGCCAACTCGCCGAGGAGCCCCGGAACTTTCGCTCGTTGCGTCATCTGGTGCCTCCAGAAGCGGTGGGAGTGGGTGAACCGTAGAAAGCGCCGCGAGGCCGGTCAACGAACCCCGGTCGACATTGTCGAACACTGTTGCGATTCGTGGAACGCCGCTAGCATTCCGCCCCATGCCGGGTCAGGTGCAGTCCATCGCGCGTGCCGCGGCGATCCTCCGCCTGCTGGCCAGCAGCTCCGGCCGGCTCGGCATCGGGGAGATCGCCCGCTCCCTCGACCTGCCCAAGGGCACGGCGCACGGCATCGTCCGGACCCTTCAGGACGTCGGCTTCGTGGAGCAGGACAAGACCTCCGGCAAGTACCAGCTCGGGGCGGCGCTGCTGCACCTCGGCACCAGCTACCTCGACGTCAACGAACTCCGCTCCCGCTCCATCAACTGGGCCGACCCGCTCGCCGCGCGCAGCGGCGAGTCCGTCCGCATCGGCACCCTGCTGGACGGCAAGGTGCTGGTGGTCCACCACGTCTTCCGGCCCGACGACACCCTGCAGACGCTCGACGTCGGGTCCCTGCTGCCCCCGCACGCCACCGCGCTCGGAAAGGTCCTGCTCGCCTACGACGTCGGCGCCGCCAACGCCGTCCTGCAGGGCGAACCCGAGCCGTACACCCGCCGCACCCTGGTCACCGCCCGGACCCTGTCCCGCGCGCTGACCGAGATCCGGGACAACGGCTGGGGCGCCGAGATCGAGGAGATGACCCTCGGTGAGGCCGGCATCGCCGCGCCCATCCGCGGCTACGGCGGCCTCGTCGTGGGCGCGATCGGGCTCTCCGGCCCGGTCGACCGGGTCTGCGACGGCAAGGGCCACCCCCGGCCCGTGCTCGTCGCGTACGTCCGCGACGCCGCCCGCGCGGTGTCCCGCGACCTCGGCGCCGCCCGCTGGTGATCCGTCCACCCTGCTCCGCCACACCCGCGCCAGAGAGGACGAGGACATGACCGACAGCTACGTCGTCTCCATCGATCAGGGCACCACCTCGACCCGCTGCATCGTGTTCGACCGCCGCGGCAACCTCGTCTCGGTGGCACAACGGGAGCACCAGCAGCACTTCCCCCGGCCGGGTTGGGTCGAGCACGACGCCCTGGAGATCTGGCGCAACGTCGGCAAGGTGGTCCCCCGGGCCCTCGTCGAGGCCGGCATCGGCGTCGACCAGATCGCCGCGATCGGCATCGCCAACCAGCGCGAGACCATCGTGGTGTGGGACCGCCGCACCGGCGTGCCGGTGGCGCCCGCGATCATCTGGCAGGACACCCGCACCGACGCGCTGGTGGAGACGCTGTCCGAGGCGGCCGGCGCCGAGGGCCTGCGGGAGCGCTGCGGTCTGCCGCTCACCACGTACTTCTCGGCACCGAAGCTGCGCTGGCTGCTGGACCACACGCCCGGCCTGCAGGAGCGGGCCGAGCGGGGCGAGGTGCTCTTCGGCACCATGGAGAGCTGGCTGATCTGGAACCTCACCGGCGGGCCGGACGGCGGCCTGCACCTGACCGACGTGACCAACGCCAGCCGCACCATGCTCATGGACCTGCGCACGCTCCGCTGGCACCCCGACTCGCTGGCCTTCTTCGGCATCCCGGCCGCCATGCTGCCCGAGATCCGCTCCTCCTCGGAGGTGTACGGCATGGCGACCGCCGTCCTGCCCGGCGTGCGGATCGCCGCCGCGCTCGGCGACCAGCAGGCCGCCCTGTTCGGCCAGACCTGCTTCGCGCCCGGCGACGCCAAGTGCACCTACGGCACCGGCAGCTTCCTGCTGCTCAACACCGGCGAGGAGCCGGTGCACTCCGACCACGGCCTGCTCACCACCGTCGGTTACCAGATCGCCGGCAGGCCGGCCGTCTACGCCCTGGAAGGCTCCATCGCGATCACCGGCTCCCTGGTGCAGTGGTTCCGCGACCAGCTCGACCTCATCACCACCGCGCCGGAGATCGAGACCCTCGCCCGCACCGTCGACGACAACGGCGGCTGCTACATCGTGCCGGCCTTCTCCGGGCTGTTCGCGCCGCACTGGCGCAGCGAGGCGCGGGGCGTGATCGTCGGGCTCACCTCGTACATCACGAAGGGGCACCTGGCCCGGGCGGTGCTGGAGGCCACCGGCTGGCAGACCCGCGAGGTGGTCGAGGCGATGAACGCCGACTCCGGCCTGGATCTGACGGCGCTGCGGGTCGACGGCGGGATGACCGCCAACAACCTGCTCATGCAGTTCGTCGCCGACGTGCTCGGCGTCCCCGTGGTGCGCCCCATGGTCGCCGAGACGGTCTCGCTCGGCGCCGCGTACGCCGCCGGGCTCGCGGTCGGCTACTGGGCCGACCTGGAGGGGCTACGCAGCAACTGGCACCTCGCCGCCCGGTGGGAGCCGGAACTGGACGAGGCGATCCGCGCGGAGGAACGGGAGAACTGGCAACGCGCGGTGGAGCGCACCTTCGGGTGGATCAAACCGGAGGCCCGGGCCGCCAACCAATGACCCGCCGCTTGCCAACGGCCGCTAGCCCCGCAGCGTTCAGTCGGTCGGCAGGAGCGGGCGCATGAAGGTGCGCTCGTACCGCAGGACGCAGCCGGAGTCGTCGCGGATGCGGTCGGCCGCCACGAACTCCGGGTCGTCGCCGAACCGTGCGCGGTAGCGCTCGTACGCCGCCAGGCTCTCGAAGCTGAACAGCGCCTCGGCCCGGTCGCTGGCTCCCTCGGCGGGCAGGAAGTAGCCGTGGTGCAGGCCGCCGTGCTTGGCCACCAGGCGCATCCACTCACGGGCGAAGCGTTCGAACGCCTCAATCTGCGCGGGGTCGATGGTGTAGTGCACGACGCAGGTGATCACGGCACCCACCCTACGGGCCGCCGTGCCGGCGCTCCCGGTGCGGACGCGCCGGCACGGCCGGGACGCGGGACGGTCAGTCGCAGCCCAGCGCCGGGGCGTACTCGACCGGTTGTCCGGCGGCCACCTTGTCCGCCGTCTCCCAGAACACCTCCGGCCAGTCGCCCTCGTCGTTCATCTGGTGCAGCACCTGCCAGTTGTGGCTGCTGCGCAGCGCGTCGGCGGCCCGCCGGAGCGCGGCGTCGTCGCCAGCCCGCTTCGCGCGTTGCCACTCGGCGATCCAGGCGCAGCCGACCCGAGACGTCACCTGGGCGCCGAACTGGTAGGCGTCGTTGGTGCCGACGTCGGCCAGCGCGGCCCGGTCGAAGTTCGGCGGCAGGGGAATGTCGGCGAGCACCTTCGCGGCCTGCTCGTCCACGCGGGCCGGCGTGACGATCTCCGGCGGGAGCGCGGCCAGCCAGGTGCGCACGTCGACGCGGACGACGTGGGTGAGGATCCGGTCGAACTGGGAGCGGTTCCCGCCCTCAGCGCGGAGTTCGACGAAGACACCGTCGCGAGGGCGCAGCATGACCGCGAAGTCCTTGGCGCTGTAGCGGAACAGGTCACCCTGCCAGCCGTCCACCTTCACCGCTTCCGGTGGGCTGACGTTGAGCCGGTCGGCGTGGTAACCGTCGTACTGGGCCGCCGGGTACCAGTTCATCTCCACGTGCCGTCCGCCGTTGCTGAACGCGATGGCGCCCTGCTGCTTGGCGAACCCCCAGACGTTGGTCACCTTCCAACCGGGCTCGTCGATCAGCAGCCGCGGGTTCTCCTCGGCGGCCTTCAACGCCACCGGTGAGTAGACGACGGAGGTGGCCGGTCCGGGGGTACCCGTCGGGGCGGCCTGGCGGTCGTCCGGATGGTCGCGGAGCATGGTGGACACGGCGAGGACACCGATGAGCGCCGCGGCCGCGGTCAGCGGGCCGGCGAAGCGGCGAACCAGGCCGCGGCGCGCCCGGGGACCTGGCTGCGGTGCTTCGGCGACGCGGTCGAGCGTCGGTTCGGACATGATCTCCTCCAGGAGAGCCTGCTGCGCCCCGTCGAGGTGCCCGATGACATCGGGTCGGTAGGGATCGGCGTCTCGGACCAGCCGGTCGAGGTGCTCCTCGGTCATCTGCCCTCCTTCGGGGCGGGTGCGGTCATGACGTCGAGTACATGTCCGGGTGGGCCGAGGTCGTCACCGACGAGTTCGCGCAGCCGGGCTCGCGCCCGCGACAGGCGGGTACGCACCGCGGCGGGGCTCACCCGGAGGACCTCGGCCGCCTCGCGCGGTTCGAGTCCCTCCCAGACGGTGAGCAGCAGCACCTCTCGGTCCAGCTCGCCGAGCCGGGCCAGCGCGGCCCGCACGGCGAGCCGTTCGGGCACCTCACTGCCCGGGTCGCCGCCGATCGCCATGGTGATCCGCTGGCGTAGCCGCTCCCCCAGCCGCTGCCGACGTACGCCGCCGCGGTGGTGGTTGGCGAGCACGCGGCGGGCGACGCCGTACAGCCAGAGCCGGGCTTCGCCGTCGACCGGCAGGTCGCGTCTTCGCCGCCAGGCGACGAGGAAGGTCTCGGCGACGACGTCGGCCGCGTCCTCGGGGTGCGCGACGCGCCGCAGGGCGTACGCCAGCAGCGCCTGGAAGTCGGCGGCGTAGACGCGTCGGAAGCGGTCCTCGTGCTCGGTCCCGGAGCTCACATCCATCCCATGTCCGGTCAGGCCCACATCGTGACAGGTGAGGACCGAACAGGTCCTCAGGGACGCAGATGGGTGCGGCGGTTCTTGCGCCCCGCCTCGTACGCGGCCCGGGCCGCCCGGCCCTCCGCGGTGGTCGAGACCTCGGCGACCGGCACGTCCCACCAGGCGCCGGCGTCCGGGCCGGCCTCGAACCGGTCGGTCCGCACGTGCACCACGGTGGTCCGGGTGGCCGCCTTCGCCGTGGCCAGAGCGGCCCGGAGCTGCTCCATGGTGGACACCCGGATCAGGTGGGCGCCGAGGCTGGCCGCGTTGGCGCCGAGGTCGATCGGCAGCGGCTCCCCAGCGCGGTCGGCGTAGGCGGTGCCGAGCCGGTGTGCGCCGACGCTCTCCGACAGCCGGCCGATCGAGGCGAAGCCGGCGTTGTCGACCAGCACCACGACCAGTTTGACGCCCTCGGCGACGGCGGTGGCCAGCTCGCTGGGCAGCATCAGGTAGGACCCGTCGCCGACCAGCACGAACACCTCGCGCTCCGGCGCGGCCAGCTTCACCCCGATCCCGCCCGCGATCTCGTAGCCCATGCAGGAGTAGCCGTACTCGACGTGGTAGCTCTTGGGGTCCTCGCTGCGCCACAGCCGGTGCAGGTCGCCGGGCATCGACCCGGCGGCGCACACCACCACGCCGCGCGGGCCCGCGGCGTCGTTGACCGCGCCGATCACCGCGGTCTGGGTGGGCCGCGCGTCCGGGTCGGCGTGCCGGGCGCGGTCCGCCACGGCCGTCCACCGCTCGCGCAGCCGGGTCACCGACTCCCGGTACGCCGGCTCGGTGGCCCAGCCGGCGCACGCCTCGTCGAGGGCGGCGAGGCTCTCCCGCGCGTCGCCGACGACCTGCGTGCCGGACAGTTTCGCCGCGTCGAAGCCGGTGACGTTGAGGTTCACGAAACGCGCCCCGTCGCCGAACAGCGTGCCGGAGGCGGTGGTGAAGTCGCTGTAGCGGGTGCCCACCCCGATCACCACGTCCGCGCCGGCCGCGATCTCGTTGGCCGCCGTGGTGCCGGTGACGCCGACCGCGCCGAGGGCGAGCGGGTGGTCGTGCCGCAGCGCGCCGGTGCCGGCCTGGGATTCGGCGACCGGCACCCCGTGCTCCTCGGCGAACCGGCGCAGCGCCTCGGTGGCCCCGCTGTAGATCACCCCACCGCCGGCCACCAGCAGCGGCCGGCGGGCCGCCCGCACGATCCCGGCCGCCCGGGCCAGCGCCGCCTCGTCGGCGCGGGGGCGCGGCACGTGCCAGACCCGTTCGGCGAACAGCTCGTCGGGCCAGTCGTACGCCTCGGCCTGCACGTCCTGCGGCAGCGCGAGGGTGACCGCGCCGGTCTCCACGGGGTCGGTCAGCACCCGCATGGCGGCGAGCAGCGCCGCCGGCAGCTGTTCCGGCCGGTTGATCCGGTCCCAGTAGCGGGAGACCGGCCGCAGCGCGTCGGTGACGCTGATGTCGTGGGAGCGCGGGTCCTCCACCTCCTGGAGCACCGGGTTGGCTACCCGGGTGGCGAAGATGTCGCCGGGCAGCAGCAGCACCGGCAGCCGGTTGATGGTGGCGCCGGCGGCGCCGGTGACCAGGTTGGTCGCGCCGGGGCCGATGGAGGTGGTGCAGGCCAGGGTGCTGAGCCGGTCGGTCATCCGGGCGTACGCCGCCGCCGTGTGCACCATGCCCTGCTCGGTGCGGCAGAGGTGGTACGGCAGGTCGGCGCCGGCGGTGGCCAGCGCCTCGCCGATCCCGGCGACGTTGCCGTGGCCGAAGATGCCGAAGCAGGCCGGGACGAGTCGTTGTCGCCGCCCGTCACGTTCGGAGAACTGCCGGGCCAGGAACGCGACCACCGCCTGCGCCACCGTCAACCTGGGCATCACGCCTCTTTCGTTCCGCGGGTCAGCGGCAGCCGCGGGTCCACCGGCTGGCCGGCCCAGCTGCCCCGGATCCAGCCGTGCCGGGGATCGTCCACGCAGGCCATGGTCCGGGCAGCCCCGGGTCCGGCCAGCACGTTGAGGTAGTAGAGGTCGTAGCCCGGGGCGGCCATCGACGGCCCGTGGTAGCCGTACGGGACGAGCACCACGTCGCCGGTGCGCACCTCGGCCAGCACGTCGATGGGCCGGTCGGCGGTGCCGTAGACCCGCTGGTAGCCCACCGGACCCTCGCCGGGCGCGCCGCCGGCCACCTCGAAGTAGTAGACCTCCTCCAGCGCGGCCTCGACCCGCCCGTCGTCGTACGCCCGGTCCTGCTCGTGCTTGTGCGGCGGGTACGACGACCAGTTGCCGCCGGGCGTGAGCACCTCCACGGCGACCAGCCGGTCGCAGTCGAAGGCGTCCGGCGCGCAGAAGTTGTTGACCTGCCGGCTGGCCGGCCCGGCGCCGCGCAGTTCCACCGGCACGTCCCGGGCCGCGCCGTAGCGGGGCGAGAGCCGGCGGCTGGCGCGCGCCGAGGGCAGCGCGAAGCGTCCCGCGCCGCGGATCGTCACGTCGGCGTCCCGGGGCAGGTAGGCGAAGTCGGTGACCGCGGCGAACACCGACGTCCGTCCGGTCAGGGCGAGCCGCAACCCGTCGCAGTGCACGGTCGCGGCGCCGGCCAGCGGCAGGACCAACATCTCCTCGTCGCCGGTGGTGAAGCTGGCCTCGCCGCCAGCGGGCAGGGTGAGCACCCGCAGCCCGGCGTAGGTCCAGCCGGCCCGCTCGGGGGTGACCTCCAGCGCCCACGGCGCGCGGGCCGTGCCGCCCCAGGGCAGGTGGGCCTCGCGGGTCCTCACGCGTCCTGCCCGGTGGGCAGCAGCGAGCCGGCCAGGTCCACCGCGGCGGCCACGTCGTCGTCGGGCGGATAGAGCAACGCCCGGCCGACCACCAGGCCGCGCACGCCGGGCAGCCGCAGCGCCCGCGCCCACCGCGCGTACACCACGTCCGGCGCCTCCACCGGGTCGCCGCCGAGGAGCAGGACCGGCAGCGTGGTCGCGGCCATCACCCGCTCCATCTCGTCGACGGCCGGCAGCTTCAACCAGGTGTACGCGCTGGTCGCGCCGAGCGCCTGCCCGACGCTGACGCCCTTGATGACCGCCTCCGGGCGCAGGTCGGCGCTGACCCGGCCGCCGGTGCGGGCCACCCAGAGCGGTTCGACGAGGGCCACGGTGCGGTGCCCGGCGAGGGCGGTGACGGCCTGGGCGCAGGCCTGGAGGGTGGAGGCGGTGCCCGGGTCGTCCGGGTCGATCCGGCAGAGCATCTTGCCGCCGTCGTAGCGCATCGCGGCGATGCTGTCGGCGTCGTAGGCGGTGAACCGGTCGTCGAGTTCGAAGGTGGCGCCGGAGAGGCCGCCGCGGTTCATCGAGCCGATGGCCAGGCGGTTCTCCAGCGCCCCGAGCAGCAGCAGGTCCTCCAGGATGTCCGGGGTGCCGAGCACGCCGTCGACGCCGGGCCGGGACAGCGCCACGCGCAGCCGGTCGAGCAGGTCCACCCGCCCGGCCATGGCCATCGGCCGGTCCCGCACCCCGAGGGCGCCCCGGGCCGGGTGGTCGGCGGCGATGACGAACAGCGGCCGGCCGGGTTCGGGCCAGGGTCGACGGGTACGACGGGCGGCGGCTTCGGCGATCGCCTGCGGCCGGTGCGCGCGGGTGCGGGTCAGCGCGTCGTACTCGGTGCTCACCGGTCTTCTCCTGTCAGGACGGCGGTCGACGGCGCCGGATCCGGCGCGGCGTCCCCGGCCAGCGCGGCGGTCTCGGCGTAGTCGGGCATGGCGGCGGAGCAGGCCAGGCGGGAGGCGACGATCGCGCCGGCGGCGTTGGCGAAGCGCATGGTCCGCTCCAGCGGCCAGCCGCGCAGCAGCCCGAGGCAGAGCGCGCCGCCGAACGCGTCGCCGGCGCCCAGCCCGTTGACCACGTCCACCGGCACCGGCGGCACCCGTACGCTCTGGTCGGCGGTGCGGGCCAGCACGCCCGCCGGGCCGAGCTTGACCACGGCGAGCCGGGGCCCGCGTTCGAGCAGCAGCTCGGCGGCCCGGTCCGGGTCGCGGGTGCCGACCGCGATCTCCACCTCGTCGAGGTTGCCGACGGCGACGGTGACGCGGGGCAGCGCCTCGGCGACGGCCGCGGTCGCGGCCGCCGGGTCGGGCCAGAACATCGGCCGGTAGTCCAGGTCCAGCACGGTGTGCGGGCGGCTGGCCCGGGCGGCCAGCGCGGCGGTGTGCGCATCGCGGCTGGGCTGCTGGCACAGGCCGGTGCCGGTGAGCCAGAAGACGCGGGCCGAGGTGATCGCGTCGAGGTCCAGCTCCTCGGGGTGGATCTGGAGGTCGGGGGCGGTGGGGGTGCGGTAGAACCAGAGCGGGAAGTGGTCCGGCGGGAAGATCTCGCAGAATGTGATCGGGGTGGGCAGCCCGTCGACCGGGCGAACCTGGCTGTCGTCCACACCGAACTCGCGCAGCGCGCGGTGCACGTAGCCGGCGAAGGCGTCGGCACCGGTGCGGGTGATCAGCCCGGCGCGCAGGCCCTGCCGGCTGGCCGCGACCGCCACGTTGGTGGGGCTGCCGCCGAGGAACCTGCCGAACGTCTCGACCTCGGCCAGCGGCGTGGCGACCTGCAACGGATAGATGTCCACCCCGACCCGGCCGATGGTGAGCACATCGAGCATGCGGCGCCCTCCGTCCCGGCCGGCGTCGGCGTGTCCGCCAGCTCGATTCCGTCCCTGATTGGTAACAGTGCTCTACGAGTTGTGTCAATGTGTTGTCATGACAACCGTGCTCTGCGCTCCGTGATCGCTTCGGTACAGTGGCGCGCATCAGCACGCCCGATCCCGCGCAGCCGCAGCGAGGAGGTTTCCGTGACCGGCCCCGAGATCGCGGTCGACCGCAGCAGCCCGGTCCCGCTCTACTTCCAGGTCGCGCAGCAGTTCGCCGCGGCGATCCAGCGCGGTGAGCTGGCCCCGGGGGACCGCCTGGACAGCGAGTTGCAACTGGCCGACCGGCTGGGGCTGTCCCGGCCCACCGTGCGGCAGGCCATCCAGCACCTGGTCGACAAGGGACTGATTGTCCGCCGGCGGGGTGTGGGCACCCAGGTGGTGCGGGGTGAGGTCCGGCGGGCCGTCGAGCTGACCAGCCTGCACGACGACCTGGTCCGGGCCGGCCAGCGGCCGTCGACCTCGGTGCTGGAGCTGGCCACCGTGGCCTGCCCGCCGGCAGTCGCCGCGGCGCTCGGCGTGGCACCCGGCGGCGAGGTGCAGCACCTGCGCCGGCTGCGGTTCTCCGATGGGGAACCGCTCGCCCTGATGGAGAACTGGCTCCCGGTCGACCTGCCGCGGCTCACCATGGCGGCCCTGCAGGCCGACGGCCTCTACGCGATCCTGCGTGCCGGCGGGCGGCGGATCCGCGGCGCCCAGCAGCGGATCGGGGCGCGGGCCGCCACCGCCGCCGAGGCGCAGATGCTCGGCGAGCGGCGCGGCGCGCCGCTGCTCACCATGACCCGCACGGCCTACGACGACCAGGGCCGCTACGTCGAGCACGGCGCGCACATCTACCGGGCCAGCCGCTACTCCCTCGAGGTGACCGTCGCCGAGCGGTGACGGTGGATGTTTCGCGCTCATTTCAGTGACAGGTATTTACGTCGTCAGGCTGTCATGACATTGTGGCCGCAAGCACCGCCGGCGGCGGACGTGCGGCCGGTGGGGCGACCCCGCGAGTCTCTTCGAAGTTCCTCCTTGCGAAGGGAAACAGCCCATGTCAGCCAAGTCGAGACGCGCCGCCGGCGTGCTCGCCGCGTTCACCGCCGTCGCCCTCGCCGCCACGGCCTGCGGCGGCTCGGACGAGCCCGCCGGTAAGGACGCCAAGAACATCACCCTCACCATCTCCGCCAACTCCATCGTCGGCGGCAAGAACTCCGCCGGCGCGGAGTGGATCGAGAAATGGGTCATCCCCAAGTTCGTCGAAGCGCAGAAGGCCAAGGGTGTCACCGCCAAGGTGACGTTCGTGCCCAGCGGCGTCGACGACGAGCAGTACAAGACCAAGCTGGCCCTGGACCTGCGCTCCAAGGGCGGCGCCGACGTGATCGCCGTGGACGGCATCTGGGTCGGCGAGTTCGTCCAGGCCGGTTACCTGAAGCCGCTGTCCGAGGTGGCCGGGGACCAGGTCGACTCCTGGGAGGGCTGGTCCCAGATCCCGGAGACCGTGCAGGGCCTCGGCTCGTTCGAGAACAAGCGCTACGCCATCCCGCTCGGCACCGACGGCCGGGTCCTCTACTACAACAAGAAGCTCTTCGCCCGGGCCGGCCTGCCCGCCGACTGGCAGCCCAAGAGCTGGCAGGAGATCCTCGACGCCGGCGCCAAGCTGAAGGCGCTGCCCGGGGTGACCCCGATCCAGATCAACGCCGGCACCGCGATGGGCGAGGCCACCTCCATGCAGGGCGCGCTGCCGCTGCTGGTCGGCGCGGGCGGCGAGATCTACAAGGACGGCAAGTGGGCCGGGGCCAGCCAGCCGGTCAAGGACATGCTCGACTTCTACACCAAGGTCTACGGTGGCGGTCTGGGCGACCCGAAGCTCCAGCAGGAGGCCAAGGGGCGCGACAAGTCGTTCGCCGAGTTCGCCGCCGGCAAGATCGGCATCCTCGCCGAGGGCGACTACTTCTGGCGCAGCGTCATCAACCCGACCACCGGCATCGCCAAGATGGCCGACCGGGACACCGCCGTCGGCTACGCGATGATCCCCGCCAAGCAGCCCGGCGCCGGCATCCGCGGCCAGGACTTCGTCAGCATGTCCGGTGGCGGTGTGCGGACGCTCAACCCCAACTCGAAGTTCCCCTCCCAGGCGTGGGAGCTGCTGTCGTTCATGCACTCCGCGGAGGCGGTCAAGGCCGAACTCGCCGGCGAGGCGCGCATCACCGCGCGGCAGGACGTCAACAAGGAGGTCCTCGCGGGCGACCCGATGCTGAGCTTCATCACCGAGAAGGTGCTGCCGGTGACCGCGTACCGGCCACCGCTGGCGGTGTACCCGCAGGTGTCGGTGGCGCTGCAGGAGGCGACCGCCGCGGCCACGTCGGGCAAGAGCGCCGACGAGGCGGCCGCCGCGTACCAGAAGAAGGTCGAAGGGTACGTCGGTGGTCCAGGTAACGTCACCTCCTGACGAGGTGGTCGAGGGAGCGCGCCCGGTCACGGGCGCCTCCCCGGCCCCCGACGCCGCCGGGCTCGGCCGGGCCCGGGCCACCGGATTCCTCGTCCCGGCCATGGTGCTCATCCTGGTCTTCCTGGTGGTGCCGGCGGCCTGGACGATCTACCTGGGCGTGACCAACTACCGGCTGACCGGCCTGGCCGCCGCCCATCCCGAGGTCGTCGGCCTGGACAACTACACCCAGGCGCTCGGCGACGAGCGGTTCCGCACCTCCCTGCTGCTGACCCTGCAGTTCGTCCTCGGTTCGGCGGTCATCGGCCAGGCCGGGCTCGGCTTCGCCATCGCGTTCGCGCTGCGCGACCGCCGCGGCCCGCTGCGCCGCGTGGTCGAGGGGTTCGTCCTGCTCTCCTGGATCCTGCCCAGCTCGGTGGTCGCCTTCCTGTGGATCGCCCTGCTCGACCGGGACGCCGGCACGCTCAACGCGCTGCTCGGCATTCCGGGGACGGCGTGGCTGCTGGACCACCCGATGCTGTCGATCATCGTCTTCAACACCTGGCGCGGCACGGCATTCTCGATGATGCTCTACGCCGCCGCCCTGGAGAACGTCCCCCGCTCGCACCTGGAGACCGCCCGGCTGGCCGGCGCCTCGACCTGGCAGCAGCTGCGCGACGTGGTCTTCCCCCGCATCCGCGGGCACGTGCTGACCAACCTGCTGCTGATCAGCCTCTGGACGTTCAACGACTTCGCGCCGTTCCTGATCACCGCCGGCGGGCCCGAGCAGCGCTCCGAGATCCTGCCGGTCTACGTCTACAAGGTGGCGCTCTCCGGCGGTGAACTCGGCTTCGGGGCCGCCATCTCGTTCATCATGCTGCTGATCAACCTGGTCATCGCGCTGGTCTACCTGCGCATGCTGGGCCGGCGGAAGGAGGCGGCGTGACCACCGATACCGCGCCCGCGCCCACCACCGAGTCGACCCGGCCCACCGTCGCCGTACGCCACCTGCTCGCCCAGATCGGCCGCTACACGTTCCTCTGCGCCGTGCTGGGCTTCTTCGCGCTGCCGCTGCTGTGGCTGGCCACCGCCCCGTTCGACGACACCCCGACCGTCACCGCCTCGCTGCCACGGTTCACCCTGGACAACTTCCGCGCGCTGCTCGACAACCCGTACGCGCTGAGTTCGCTGCTCAACTCGGTCTACCTGGCCGTCGGCACCGCGGCGCTGGTGGTGACCTTCGCGGCGCTCGCCGCGTACGCGCTGAGCCGGGTCCGGGTGCCCGGCCGCGACGCGCTGCTCTACGGGCTGCTGCTGCTGTCGTCGATCGTCACCGGCACCGCCACCATGGTGCCGCTGTTCGAGCTGGCCTTCCGGCTCAACCTGATCGACTCCCGGCTGGGCGTCATCCTGATCCTCAGCGGCGGGCTGCTGCCGGCGGCCATCTTCATCCTCAAGGACTTCATGGACTCCACCCCGACGTCCTACGAGGAGTCGGCCCGGGTCTTCGGCGCCGGCCCGTTGCAGATCATGTGGCACATCGTGGTGCCGCTGGTCCGCCCCGGCCTGGCCACCGTCGGGGTGTGGGCGGTGGCCAACGTCTGGGGCAACTTCCTGGTGCCGTTCCTGCTGCTGCGCGGGCCGGACAAGGCCCCCGCCGCGGTGATCATGTACACGCTCTACACCGAGGGCGGGCAGGCCGACCTGCGGCTGCTCTCCACCTTCTCGCTCCTCTACTCGCTGCCGGTGGCGCTCATGTTCGTCTTCGTCAGCAGCCGGTACGGGTTCCGCTTCCACGGAGGGATCAAGCGCTGATGTCCGCCATCACCATGCGCGAGCTGACCAAGGTCTACCCCGGCGGGGTACGCGCCCTGGACGCCCTCGACCTGGAGATCGCCGACGGCGAGTTCTTCGCCCTGCTCGGCCCGTCCGGCTGCGGCAAGACCACCCTGCTGCGCACCATTGCCGGGCTGGAGGTCGCCTCCGGCGGCGGCGTGCAAATCGGCGAGCGCGACGTCACCAACCTGCCGCCGGGCAAGCGGGACGTGGCCATGGTCTTCCAGGACTACGCCCTCTTCCCGCACATGACCGTGCGGGACAACATCGCCTACCCGCTGCGGATCAAGAAGGTCGACCGGCGCAGCCGGGGCAGCAAGGCCGCCGACACCGCCGACGAGCTCGGCCTGTCCGGGCTGCTCGAACGCCGTCCGGGGCAGCTCTCCGGCGGCCAGCAGCAACGCGTCGCCCTGGCCCGGGCGATGGCCTGCCACCCGCAGGTGTTCCTGCTCGACGAGCCGCTGTCCAACCTCGACGCCCGGCTGCGGCTGGAGGCCCGGACCTTCCTCAAGCGCCTGCAGCGGGAGCTCGGCGTCACCACCGTCTTCGTGACCCACGACCAGGCCGAGGCGCTCGCCCTGGCCGACCGGATCGCGGTGATGGAGGGCGGCCGGATCCGCCAGGTCGGCACCCCCACCGAGGTGTTCCGCCGCCCCGCCAACACCTTCGTCGCCGGCTTCATCGGCTCCACCCCGATGAACCTGATCGACGCGCGGGTGCACGGCGACGAGCTGGCCGTGGCCCGGGCCCGGCTGCCGCTGCCCGACGACGCCCGCGGCCAGGTCACCGACGGCGAGCGGCTGGTCTACGGGATCCGCCCCGAATACCTCGACTACTCCCCCACCGCGGTCCCCGGCGCGCTGACCGGCGAGGTGGTCGTCGTGGAGAACCTGGGCAGCGTCTCCCTGGTCTCCCTGGACGTCCCCACCGACGACACCGACGCGGGCGAGGAGGCCGGCGGCGCGGGCCGGACCAGCGTGCAGGTCGTGGTGCCCGAGGGCGGCGAGCCCGAACCGGGCGACACCGGCTGGGCGGTGCCCCGCCCCGGCCGGTCCCTGCTCTACCGCGACGGGAACCTGGTGACCGCCACCGCCACCGCCACGGCCGGCGTGCCGGCCCCCCGCTCCGACGCGGCCGTCCGGAGCTGACCATGGTCGTGCACCGCGGCAGGTGGACCCTCCAGGACCGGGCCGACGACGTGCTGCGGGCCCTGCCGGTCACCGTCGCACCGGGCACCGCCGCGCTCACCGTCCGGCTGGACTATTCCCGCGAGGCCGGGGTGCTCGACCTGGGCTGCATCGGGCCGGACGGCTTCCGCGGCTGGTCGGGCGGCGCCCGCGACGGCTACACGGTGGCCGCCGACTGGGCCACCCCCGGCTACCTGCCGGGCGAGCTGGAACCCGGCGAGTGGCAGGTGCTGCTGCGGTTGCACCGCATCCCACCCGACGGGCTGGACTACGAGGTCACCGCCACCACCAGCACCGCACCGCCGCCCGCGCCACCCCCACCGGCGGCGCCACCGCGCCCCGACCGCCCGCCCCGCCGCGAGCTGCCCGCCGTCGACGGCCGGCGCTGGCTCGCCGGTGACCTACACGCGCACACCGTGCACAGCGACGGCAGCCAGACCATCGACGAGCTGGCCGCGCTCGCCGCCGCCCGGGGCCTGGACTTCCTCGCCGTCACCGACCACAACACCGTCAGCCACCACCCGTGGCTGCCGGCCGCCTCCGCCCACTACGGCATCACCCTGCTGCCCGGCCAGGAGGTGACCACCGACCGGGGGCACGCCAACGTGTTCGGGCCGGTGGGCTGGGTCGACTTCCGCCGCCCGCCGGACGAGTGGCTCGCCGCCGCCCGGCGCGACGGCGGGCTCATGTCGGTCAACCACCCCCTCGGCGGCGACTGCGCCTGGCGCCAGCCGCTGGCCGACCGCACCCCGCTGGTCGAGGTGTGGCACTCCGGCTGGTGGGACCGCACCTGGGGCGCCCCCCTCGCGTGGGCGCGGGCCTGGCGGTCGGACGTCGTGGCGGTGGGCGGCAGCGACTTCCACCGCCCCGGCGACGACGCGCCGCCCGGCTCCCCCACCACCTGGGTGCTCGCCGACCCCGACCGCGCACCCGGCGACGCCGTGCTGGACGCGCTGCGCGGCGGCCGTACCGCCGTCTCGGCCGACCCCGACGGGCCGCTGCTGCTGCGCCTCGGTGACGAGCTGCTGGCGCTCGACGCCGACGGCGCGCTGCTGGCCGACCCGGACGGGCGGCACCGGGTGGTCCGCGGCGACCGGTGCCTGCTGCCGGCCGGCGACGGGCTGCACGTCCTGGAGTCCCACCGCATGGAGGTGATCGCACTGTGCAGCTGACCGCACGCACGCGGGTGGCCGGCGCCCCCGTCAACTACGGCATCTACCAGCCCACCGGCGCGCCCGTCGGCCCCGAGGACCTGCTCGCGGCCCTGGCCCGCGACGGCTACACCGGGGTGGACTCCGGCCCGATCGGCTACCTCGGCACCGGCGAGACCCTGGCGCGCCGGCTGGCCACGGCCGGCATCGGGCTGGCCGGCGGCTGGGTCGACCTGCGCTTCGCCGACCCGGCCGGCTTCGCCGAGGACCTGACCCAGCTCGACGCCGCGCTCGACGTGTTCACCGCCGCGCCGGTCGACGACCCCCGGTTCGCGCCCCGGCCGACCCTGGCCTGCCCTGGCAACCCGGGCCGGATGGCCCGGCCGGGCGTCCCGACCGACCTGGCGTCGGCGCTGCCCGCCGCGGCCTGGCCGGACTTCGCCGCGCGGGTGCAGCAGGCCGCCGACCGGTGCCGCGACCGCGGCCTGGAGCCGGTGTTCCACTACCACCTCGGCACCGACGTGGAGACCGAGGCGGAGGCCGACCGGCTGCTCGACCTGACCGACATCGCCATCTGCCTGGACACCGGGCACCTGGCGCTGGCCGGGGGCGACCCGGTGGCCGCCGCGCGCCGCTGGGCCGGCCGGATCGGCCAGGTGCACCTGAAGGACGCCGACCTCGCCGCCCATGCCCGGACCCGGGCGGCCGGCGGCGGCCTGATGGACGTGGTCGCGGCCGGCGGCTTCTGCGCCCTGGGCCGCGGCGACGTCGACCTCGCCGGGGTGTTCGCCGCGCTCGACGACACCGGCTACACCGGCTGGCTGGTGGTCGAACAGGACGCCCCCGAGGACGGCCGGGACCTCGACCGGATCCGCGCCGACCAGCACGCCAACCGGCGGTGGCTCGAGGAGGCGCTGCGATGACCGAGCCCGGCAAGCGGATCCGGATCGCGGTGGCCGGGCTGGGGATCATCGCCCGCACCGTGCACCTGCCGCTGCTGCAACGCCGCGCCGACCTGTTCGAGATCGTCGCGCTGGCCGACCTGTCCCCGTCCCGGCTGAGCGAGCTGGGTGAGCGGTACGGCGTCGAGCCCGCCCGCCGCTACACCGACGCGGCCCGGATGGTCACCGACGGCGGCTGCGACGCGGTGCTGCTGGCCACCTCCGGCTCGCACGGCGACCTGGCCGCGCTGGCGCTGCGCGCCGGCCTGCCCGTGCTGTGCGAGAAGCCGCTGGCCTACACCCTCTCCGAGACGGCCCGGCTGGCCGAGCTGGGCGCCGGCAGCCCGGCGCTGATGGTCGGCTACATGAAGCAGTACGACCCGGCGGTGGCCGAGGCCGCGCGGCTGCTCGCGGACCTCGGCGGCGCGGAGCGGGTGCACGCCGTGGAGGTGACCGTGCTGCACGCCGGCGGCGACCGGCAGCTGCGCTTCGCCAACCTGCCCCCGGCCGCCGGCGACGTGCCGGCCGAGGAGCTGGCCCGGCTCTCCGCCGTCGACCGGGCGCTGCTCGACGCCGCCGTCGGCGCCGACCCGGGCGCCCGCACCCTCTACCAGATCCTGATCAACAGCATCTCGCACGACCTGTCCCTGCTGCGGCTGTTCAGCGGGGCGCCGGCCACCGTGGAGCAGGTCGCCACCTGGCCGCTCACCCCGGACGGCCCGACCGAGCCGTCGGTGGAGATCAGCGGGCGGCTGCCGGGCGGCGCCCGCTACGGCATCCGGTGGCTCAACCTGCCGGACTACCCCGCCTACCGGGAGACGGTCACCGTGCACCACGCCCGAGGCTCGCTGGAGCTGGTGTTCCCCTCGCCGTACCTGCTCAACGCGCCGACCACGCTGACCGTGGTGGACGAGCACGGCGGCGGCGAGCGGCGGGCCGCGTACCGGTCGGTGACCGAGGCGTTCGAGCAGGAACTGGTGGCGTTCCACGCGATGGTCACCGCGGGCGCCGCGCCGCTGACCGGAATCGCCGAGGGCGCGGCCGACGTGCGGACCAGCCAGCAGGTGGTACGCCGCTACGGTGAGCTGACCGGGGCGGCGATCGGCGGAGAGGCGGCGAGCTGATGACGCGACCGACCGAGATCATCGTGGTGCCACACACGCACTGGGACCGGGAGTGGTACGAGCCGTTCCAGCGGTTCCGGCTGCGGCTGGTGGCGCTGCTGGACGACGTGTTCGACCGGATGGAGCGCGACCCGCGGCAGCGGTTCACCCTGGACGGGCAGCTCGCCGCGGTCGACGACTACCTGGAGGTCCGCCCGGAGCGGCGGGAGCAGGTGATCGAGCTGGTCCGCGCCGGCCGCCTGTCGGTGGGCCCGTGGCAGATCCTGCTCGACGAGTTCCTCTGCTCCGGGGAGAACATCGTCCGCAACCTGGAACGCGGCCTGGCCCGCAGCGCCGACCTGGGCGGCGCCATGCCGGTCGGCTACCTGCCCGACATGTTCGGCCACATCGCCCAGATGCCGCAGATCCTGGCCGGCGCCGGGCTGGCGCACGCCTGCGTGTTCCGGGGCGTGCCCGAGCGGGTGCACCGTCACGCGTTCGCCTGGCAGGCGCCCGACGGCACCACGCTCCGGGCCCAGTACCTGCCCGGCGGCTACGGCAACGCGGCCGGACTGATGGACGACGCCGCGCAGGTCACCCGCCGCGCCGGCGACCTCGCCGACCGGCTCGCCGCGTGGCGGCCCGCCGGCGACGACACCCCGGTCCTGGCCATGTACGGCACCGACCATGCCGCCCCGGCGCCGGACGCCCCCGACCTGCTGGCCACCGCCGACGTGGACGGCACCCGGTTGCGGCTGGGCACCCTCGCCGAATACTTCGCCACGCAACCGGCCACGGTCGACGGCCTGCCCGTGGTCCGCGGCGAGCTGCGCTCGCACGCCCGGGCCAACATCCTGCCCGGCGTCATCTCCGTCCGCGCGCACCTGAAGCAGGCGATGAACCGCGCCGAGCGGCGCGTCGAACGGTACGCCGAACCGCTCGCCGCGCTCACCCACGACGGGTCCGTCCAGCGCTTCCTCGACATGGCCTGGACCCGGCTGATCGACGCCAGCTGCCACGACTCGGTGACCGGCTGCGGCTGCGACGAGACCGCCGAACAGGTCGCCGCCCGGCTCGCCGAGGCCGACCAGCTCGGCCGGGCGGTCTGCGACCTGGTCGGCGCGCGGCTGTCGGCCGCCGTGCCCCGGGACGGCTACCTGCTGTTCAACCCCACCCCGGCGGCGCGTACCGCCCTGGTGTGCCTGGATGTGGAGGCACCGGCCGACAGCACGGTGGCGCTCGCCGACGCGGCCGGCCACAGTGTGGCAACCCAGGTCCTCGACCGGGGCCGCACGCTGCTCGCCGACGACGTGGTGCCGGCGGCCGACCTGCCGGCCGTGCTCACCCGGGTGCACGGCCGGGAGCTCTACGGCCAGGAGGTGACCGCCTGGTCGGTGTCGCCCGACGACGCCACCCTCACCGTCCAGGTGGCGCGACACGGCGACCCGGCCTTCGACGTGGAGGACGTCCGCCTGGCGCTCGCCGCCGCCGGGCAGCCCGACCGGTGGCGGGTACGGATCCTCGCCGCTCCCCGGGCCACCGTCGCCGCCCTGGTCGACGTGCCACCGCTGGGGCACGCCGCGGTCCGGCCGGCGCCGCTCCCGGCGACCGCGACGCCCGCGTCCGACCCGGTCACGGTGGCCGGCCGCAGCCTCGACAACGGCCTGCTCCGGGTCGACGTCGCCGAGGACGGCACCCTGTCGCTGTCCACCCCGGACGGGGTGACCGTGGACGGGGTCGGCCGGATCGTCGACGGCGGCGACGTCGGCGACAGCTACAACTACGCCCCGCCGGCCGCCGACGAACTGGTGGACAAGCCGCGGGCGGTGCGGACCGTGGTGCGCCACGACGGACCGCTGGTGGCCGTCCTGGAGGTGGTACGCGAGTACCGCTGGCCGGTGGCCGCGGACGTCGACGCGGGCTCGCGCGCCGTGGACCGGGAGCCGATCACCGTCACCACCCGGGTCGAGCTGCGCCGCGGCGAAGGCTTCGTCCGGCTGCGCGTCGAGTTCGACAACCGCTGCGACGACCACCGGGTGCGGCTGCACCTGCCGCTGCCGTCGCCGGCCGACACCTCGTACGCCGAGGGCCAGTTCGCCGTCGTGGCGCGCGGCCTGACGGCCGAGGGCGGTGGCGGCGAGGTGCCGCTGCCCACCTTCCCGGCCAACGGGTTCGTCGCCGCCGGCGGGCCGCACGGCGCGCTCGCCGTGCTGCTCACCCAGCCCACCGAGTACGAGCTGACCGACGCCGGCCGCGAGCTGGCGGTCACCGTGCTGCGGTCGATCGGGATGCTGTCGCGCAACCGGCACGCGCTGCGCGACGAGCCCGCCGGCCCGCAGTTGCCCACGCCCGAGGCGCAGTGCCGCGGCACCCGCACCGTCGAGCTGGCGGTGCTGCCCTACCAGGGCGCCTGGCACGAGGCGGGGGTGCTGGCGGCGGCCGAGACGTACCGGCACGAGGTGCTGGCGTTCCCCGGCACCGCCGACCCGGCCACCGCGCTGCCCGCGCCGACGGTCGGGCTCTCCGTCGACGGTGCGGGCGTCGCGGTGACCAGCGTCCGGGACCGGGCGGGCCGCACCGAGGTCCGGCTGGTGGCGCAGACCCCGGTCGACACCACCGCCGTGCTCGGCGCCGCGACGGTCCGCGGGGCGTGGCGGGCCGACCTGCTCGGCCGGGCCGGCGAGCCGCTCGCCGTCGACGGTGACGGGATGGTCCGGCTGCCCCTGCGGGCCTGGGAGATCGCCACGGTGCAGCTCGACCTCACCTGACCGTCGGCAACGGCCCAGCGCGGCTCACGTTGCGCGGGGCGCCGCCCGGTCGGCGCGCGGCGGCACGGCGTTGTCGACGTCGAGCAGTCCGGCGTCGACCACGGCCCGGCTCAGCGGCCGGGTCAGCTCGGCGAGGCGGGCGCACCCGTCGGCGCCGAGCACCGCGTACGCGGGCGTGGCGAGCCGGTCGGTGGCCGCCTCGATCCATGCGCGCTGCGCCCGTCCGCTGTCGGTCAGGGCCGGCTCGTCGCCCTCGACCAGCCCGCGCCCACGCAGCCGCTCGATCGCGTCCGCCCACTGTTCGCCGGTCCAGCCCCGGGTGCGGCGCAGGAAGCGGACCGCCACCTCGCCGGAGGCGGCGTGCAGCACCAGCGCCTCCAGCCCGGTCAGGCCGGCGAGCACCAGGGCAGCCACGTGCCCGTCGCCGCGGAACTCCCGCAGGAGCGTCTGGGCCTGCCAGAGGATCAGGTGCGGCTGGTCCGGCCAGGGCAGCGCGGCGTGGGCGGCGAACAGCGGCCGACCCTCGGGGTGGGCGGTGGCGGATTCGGCGGCGCGCCGGGCCAGCTCGGCGGCCTCGACCAGCTCCGGGGCCCGCACCGCGTCGCCGAGCGCCCGGGTCAGGGCCGCGTCGGCGGCGTCCCGCCGGGCGGCCAGCACGGCGGCCGGTGTCGCCCGCTCCCAGGCGGCCGGCAGCACCCGGGCCACGAGGTCCGGGCTGAAGTTGAAGAAGCTGGCCACGACCGGGCCGGGGCCGACCGGTCCCAGGGCGGCCGCGCGGGAGGCGAAGTAGCCGGCCGGCGCGGGGAGGCCGAGGGCGGCGTACCGCTCGTGCGCCTCGGGCACGAAGTAGATCATCGCGTGCAGGGGCTCGGTCACCCGCCACGCCCGGCGCACGACGGCGGGATCGAGCGCGGCCGGCTGCTGCCCGCCCGGATCCGCCAGCGCTGTCAGGTCCGCCATGTCACTGCCTTCCGCCGAGGACGTTACCGATCGGTAGGTTCCCATGCCGGCGGCGGCCTGTCACCCTCCGGGGCGCGAGGCGCACTGGCACGGTGCGGCCGGCCCGTCGGGTCGGGGAGTTGGCAAAGGCTGCCGGTTGGGGCCTTCTGCTCAGGTCAACGGCGTGTTCTCATACGGAACGACGATGTCACCGACCTGCCGGCGGCAGCGCTCGTCCATCCGGTCGGTGACGCCATCCCCCGGCGAAAGGTGCAACGATGCACAGAAGATCCACGTTCCAACTGGCGGTCCTGACCGCCACCGCTGCGACGTTCCTGGCGTCCGGCGGGGCCTCCGCGGCGGCGGGCACGGCAGGGTCCGTGACCGCCTCCGCGGGCGTGACGGCGTGCGCGCCGGGTGCCGAGGGGCACAGCGCGGCGCGGGTGAGCGGGGGCGCCACCGCCCAGGAGCCCGAGCTGTACTCCAAGAACGAGGCGAACGCCTACGGCGTGATCAAGGATTCGCCGCGCCTGCCCAACGGCAGCGTCACCGTGCCCACCGTCTTCCACATGGTCTCCGACCACCCCCTCAGCGCGGCGGAGACCAACCGGTGGAAGACCCTGATCGCGGCGCAGATGACGGTGCTCAACGATTCGTACGCCGGCCGCACCGCGGCGGACGCCTCCGACACCCCGTTCCGGTTCTCGCTGGTCGGGACGACGTGGACGGTGAACAGCGACTGGTACACGGTCGTGCCCGGCAAGAACGAGCGCGACATGAAGAAGGCGTTGTACACGGGCGACGCCCGCACCTTGAACGTGTACGCGGCCAACATCGGCGGCGGCCTCCTCGGCTGGGCGTACTTCCCCAAGGGCTACAACAACGGCCGGGACTACATCGACGGCGTGGTGATGCTCGACGAGTCGATGCCGGGCGGGACGGCGGGCAAGTACGCCCTGGGTGACACGCTGACGCACGAGGTCGGGCACTGGCTGATGCTGGAGCACACCTTCGCGCACGGGTGCTCCGCCTCCGGCGACTTCGTCGCGGACACCCCGCGGGAGGCCGCGCCGCAGTTCAACTGCCCGGTGGGCGCGGACACCTGCACCGCACCCGGGCTGGACCCGATCCACAACTTCATGGACTACACGCAGGACTCCTGCATGAACATGTTCACCGCCGGACAGGCGGACCGGATGAGCGACGCCTGGGTGGCGTTCCGGGCCGGCGGCGGCAAGTAGCCACCACCAGTCGGGGCTGACGGGCCGCGAACCAGCGGCCCGTCAGCGCCCACCCACTCCCGGCCGTCCTCCGGCGCCGCGACATGCGGCTCGGCTCCGCGTCGCGCGGCGGTCGGTGCCTGATGCTGGGACGGTGACAGAACCTGCTCGGGGGCCAGGACGGTCATCACCGTTCGGCGTGGAGCGGGATCCCTCGCGGGTCGTCGCGTTCAGCGATGCCGTCATCGCCATCGCCGTCACGCTGCTCGTCCTGGAGATCCGTCCGCCGCAGGACAGCCGGCACCTGGTGCACGGCCTCCTCGCGCTATGGCCGTCCTACCTGGCCTATGTCGTCACCTTCATGTTGATCGGACAGGTGTGGGCCAATCACCACGTCATGTTCGACCAGATCCGGACCGCCGACCGGACGGTGCTGTTCCTCAACACCGTGCTGCTGATGGACATCGCCTTCCTG
Source organism: Micromonospora sp. NPDC005299 (assembly GCF_042872345.1). Taxonomy (NCBI): domain Bacteria; kingdom Bacillati; phylum Actinomycetota; class Actinomycetes; order Micromonosporales; family Micromonosporaceae; genus Micromonospora; species Micromonospora sp. NPDC005299. The sequence continues at coordinate 7,212 of NZ_JBIAKG010000006.1, read as the reverse complement.
CCCTTCGCCGCCTCGGTGCTGTCCCAGGCGTTCCGCGACGGGCAGGGCGAGCGCGTCGCCGTCGTCCTCCACGGCATCACGTTCGAACTGGCGGCCATCCTGTTCAACGTGATCTGGGCGTACGCACGCCGTCGTCCCCGGCTGCTCGTGACCACCATCGATGTCGCCGGCGCCAGAGCCATCGGCCGGCGCTTCCGGCTCGCCCTCACCTGGATCGCCGCCGGCACGCTGCTGGGTGCCCTCGTTCCCGCTCTGGGCGTCGCGGTGATCGCCGCGTTCATTCCCTTCTACTGGCTGCCGATCCGGGGCGAGACGGGCAGGATAGGGCCCGGCCGTGGCCCGGTCGATCCGGTGTGACCGCGGGTGGCCGGAACGGCAGCCGGGCGGACTCACCCGTGCGGTGTCGAAGTTCCGAAACGTCCCGAGCGGCCGGTTTGACGCCTTCATCATGACAACGAGACGGGACGCGAGAGCCAGGAGGCAACGAGATGAAGCGTCGACGGAGCAGGCGGCGGTCGCTGCTGCAGGCAGCGATGATCACACTGACGGCGGTGGTGGCGGCGGCAGCGGTGGTCCGCGCCGGGCGCCGGCACGCCGTGGGAGACACCCCGCCGGTTGCCCTTCCGGTCCGGGGCGGCGACGGCACCGAAACGGCCGTCTCCTCGCCGCCGCTCGGCGCGGCACCGGTCCTCACCCGTTCGGCGGAGTGAGGCCGTCCGCTATTTGACCTTGCGGGTCGAGCGGACCACGATGCCGTCGTACTCGGGGTGCTTCTCCAGCCAGCCGCTCAGGAACGGGCAGATCGGCACCACGGTCCGCCGGTTGGCCCGCGCGTCGTCCATGACCGCGCGGGCCAGGAGGGAGCCGACGCCCCGCCCCTCGAACTCCGGGGCGACCTCGGTGTGGGTGTAGGCGATGATGTTGCCGGTCAGCTGGTAGGTGACCAGGCCGGCCGTCGCGCCCGTCTCGTCCCGCGCCTCGAACCGGTCCCGCTCGGGCACGTCAGTCACCGTGAAACCCATTCCGCCATCCAACCACGGCCCGATGGGGTCCACCGCTGATAGTGACCGCGGCGACAGACCGATCCTGGACAGCTACAGTTAACAAACCTAATAATTGTGCATCCGTCGATACGTCCGACGGCCCACCCCCGTACCGGGAGGACCGGATGCACCGCACCGCCCGTACCCCGTTCCTGGCCGCTCTCGCGGCGCTCGCCACCGCCGCCGCGACCGTGGCGCTCGCCGGCCCCGCCCTGGCCGCCGGCCCCACCGCGACCTTCGTCAAGACCTCCGACTGGGGCAGCGGTTGGGAGGGCAAATACACCATCACCAACGGCGGCGCCAGCACCATCACCGGCTGGCAGGTCGCCTTCACCCTGCCCGCAGGCACCACCCTGGGCTCGTACTGGGACGCCACGGTCAGCAGCGTGGGCCAGCGGCACACGTTCACGAACCGGTCCTGGAACGGCGGCATCGCCCCCGGCGCCTCGGTGTCGTTCGGCTTCCTCGCCACCGGGTCCGGCTCGCCCACCGACTGCACCCTCAACGGCGCCCCGTGCGGCGGTGGCACCCCGACCACCCCGCCGACGACCACGGCACCGCCCACGACCAGCCCGCCGCCCGCCACGGCTCCGCCCACCACGGCCCCGCCGACCACGCCACCGCCGACGAACCCGCCGCCCGCCGGCGGGCTGCCGAAGCACGCCCTGATCGGCTACCTGCACGCCAGCTTCGCCAACGGCTCCGGCTACCTGCGGATGGCCGACGTGCCCGCCGACTGGGACATCGTCAACCTGGCCTTCGGCGAGCCCACCTCGGTCACCTCCGGCGACATCCGCTTCCAGCTCTGCCCCGTCGCCGAGTGCCCCACCGTCGAGAGCGAGGCGGAGTTCACCGCGGCCATCCGGGCCAAGCAGCAGCAGGGCAAGAAGGTGCTGCTGTCCATCGGCGGCCAGAACGGGCAGGTGCAGCTCACCACGAGCGCCGCCCGGGACACCTTCGTCCGGTCGGTGTCCGCGATCATCGACCGGTACGGCCTCGACGGCCTGGACATCGACTTCGAGGGCCACTCCCTCTACCTGAACCCCGGCGACACCGACTTCCGCAACCCCACCACTCCGGTGGTCGTCAACCTGATCGCGGCGATCCGGACCCTCAAGCAGCGCTACGGCGCCGGCTTCGTCCTCACGATGGCTCCGGAGACGTTCTTCGTGCAGCTCGGCTACCAGTTCTACGGGTCGGGCCCGTGGGGCGGGCAGGATCCCCGCGCCGGGTCGTACCTGCCCGTGATCCACGCCCTGCGCGACATCCTCACCGTGCTGCACGTGCAGGACTACAACTCCGGCCCGATCGTCGGGCTGGACAACCAGTACCACACCATGGGCGGCGCGGACTTCCACATCGCGATGACCGACATGCTGCTCGCCGGCTTCCCGGTCGCCGGGAACGCCAGCGCCGTGTTCCCGGCACTACGGGAGGACCAGGTCGCCTTCGGCGCGCCGTCGTCGACCAGCGCCGGCAACGGCTACGTCGCTCCGGCGGGGGTGCAGCAGGCTGTCACCTGCCTGGTCAGGGGCCAGAGCTGCGGCGGCTACACGCCGCGCAGCGGCACCAACCCGGGCTTCCGCGGCCTGATGACGTGGTCGATCAACTGGGACCGCTACTACGGGTGGGAGTTCCGGCTCCAGCACGGCCCCTTCCTGAGGGCGCTGCCCTGACCGCGCGCCGGCGCCCCGGGTCGCACCGACCGGGCCCGGGGCGGCCGGCCTCGACACGAAAAAAGGGAGCACCTGCTCCCTTCCACCTCCAACGTATATCGCACCTGGGGGCTTGCGGCAAGACCCCGGTAGTGCCGCAGAATCACCGGCCTAAGCCAGCAACCTGCGGAAACGGGGTGGCGGAACGGTGCCGGTGACCCGGCGGCGCCGCCGCGGCCCCAGATCGGAAATGGTGCGTTGAATCCCCTGACCAGCAGCGTGTTCGACCTTCCCGACCGTCTCTCGCCCAAGGCCGACCCGACGCTGATCGCCCGCGACGAGGAGCACTTCGCCGCCATGGCGGAGAGCCTCGAGCGGTTGTCCGCCGACCTGTCCGACCGCCTCGATGCGGCGCGCAGAGCGCCCGGGGGCAAGGGCCGGCAGGCGTCGGACCGGGACGAGGAGGTCCGCCGGCTGACCGCCCGGCTGCGCACCCTGCGTCGCTACGGTGTGGACCTGTGCCTCGGACGCATGGTCGGCGCCGACGACGTCGAGCCCGTGTACATCGGACGACGTGGCCTCACGGACAGCGAGGGTCGTCGGCTGTTGCTCGACTGGCGCTCCCCCGCGGCCGAGCCGTTCTTCGGCGCGACCCACGCCAACCCGATGGGTCTGGCGAGCCGCCGCCGGTATCGCTGGACCCGCGGCCGGATCACGGACTACTGGGACGAGGTGTTCGCCCCGGACGGGCTGGAAGGGCACGCCGCGCTCGACGACCAGTCCGCCTTCATCGCCAGCCTGGGCGGCAGCCGGTCGAACCGGATGCGGGATGTGCTCGGCACCATCCAGGCCGACCAGGACGCCATCATCCGCGCGGACTCCCGCGGCGCGCTCGTCGTGGACGGCGGTCCGGGCACCGGAAAGACCGTCGTGGCCCTGCACCGCACCGCCTACCTCCTCTACGCCGACCCTCGCCTCGGTCACCGTCGGGGCGGCGTGCTGTTCGTCGGTCCGCACCAGCCCTACCTGGCCTACGTCGGCGACGTCCTTCCCAGCCTCGGCGAGGAGGAGGTGCAGACCTGCACCCTGCGCGACCTCGTCCCCGCGGGCGCCGCGGCAACCATCGAGACCGACCCGGCCGTGGCGCTCCTGAAATCCTCCGCGGACCTGGTGAAGGCGATCGAGGCGGCCGTCCGGTTCTACGAGGAGCCGCCGACCAAGGGGATGACCGTCACGACCGACGAGTCCGACATCCGGCTGAGCGCCGACGACTGGGCCGAGGCGTTCGAGGCACCGGACCCCGGCACACCGCACAACGAGGCGCGCGACCAGATCTGGGAGGAGCTGCTCACGATCCTGGTGGACAAGCACGACGGCGACGAACCGGCTGACCAGCTCCGCAGGTCACTGCTGCGGAACAGGGAGCTGCACGCGGCCTTCAACCGGGCGTGGCCGCTGCTCGAAGCGACCGACCTCGTCGGAGACCTGTGGTCGGTCCCCGCCTACCTGCGGAAGTGCGCACCGTGGCTCAGCCCGGACGAGGTTCGGACGTTGCAGCGTGCGGACGCCCAGGCCTGGACGGTGTCCGACCTGCCGCTCCTGGACGCGGCCCGGCAGCGGCTCGGCGACCCGGAGGAGTCCGGGCGTAAGCGTCGGCAGGAGGCCATCGTCGCCGTCGAACGCGCGCGCATGGCCACGGTCGTCGACGAACTGATCGAGGCCCACGCCTATGACGACGGTGAAGGTGTGCTGTCGAGCCTGCGTCAACTGGATCTCCAGGATGCCCTGGTCGACGAGGCCGCACTGCCCAGCGCCGATCCGGACCTGCTCGCCGGCCCGTTCGCGCACATCGTCGTGGACGAGGCGCAGGAACTGACCGACGCGGAGTGGCAGATGCTCCTGCTCCGCTGCCCGTCCCGGAGCTTCACCATCGTCGGGGACCGCGCCCAGGCCAGGCACGGGTTCACGGAGTCGTGGCAGGAACGGCTCGAACGGATCGGGCTCGACCGGATAAGCCTGGCCACCCTGAGCATCAACTACCGGACGCCGAAGGAGGTTATGGCGGAAGCCGAGCCGGTCATCCGGGCCGTGCTCCCGGACGCCAACGTGCCGACCTCCATCCGCGGCAGCGGCGTCCCCGTCGTACACGGATCTGCTTCTGATCTGGGCTCGATCCTCGACACCTGGCTCGCCGCGCACGCCGAGGGGATCGCCTGCGTCATCGGCGACCCCTCGTTCCGGGCTACCTCCCGCGTCCGGTCGCTGACCCCGGAGCTGTCGAAGGGGCTCGAGTTCGACCTGGTCGTCCTCGTCGACCCCGAGGCGTTCGGCGACGGCATCGAAGGAGCGGTGGACCGTTATGTCGCCATGACCCGGGCGACCCAGCAGCTCGTCGTCCTCACCAGCGCCTGATCGGTGATCGCCCGACGATGATGTCACCTCGCGGCCCGCTCGCCGGTCGTACGGGTGGAGTGATCGGCACGGGAGGGGACGATGTGGAGCCACAGCAACAGATCAGACAGGTGTACGCCACCTCAGCGGCCCGCCTCGTGGCGCAGGTGTACGGAATGACCGGCGACTACGCCGAGGCGCAGGACGTGGTGCAGGAGGCGTTCGTCCGGGCGCTGGCCCGGCCGGGACGGTTCCGCGAGGTGGCCAACCCGGAGGCCTGGCTGCGGACGGTGGCGTTGAATGTCGCCCGGTCCCGGCACCGCCGGCGGGTGCTGCTGCACGGTCTCGTCCGCTCCGGTCGCCTCGACCCGGCGCAGCCGAGCGCACCGGCGCTGTCCCCGGACCACGTCGCGCTGGTGGCGGCGTTGCAGCGGCTGCCGCGGGCGGCCCGGGAGACCGTGGTGCTGCACCACCTCGCGGACCTGCCCGTCACCGAGGTGGCGACCGCCATGGGCTGCTCGGTGGAGGCGGTGAAGACCCGGTTGGTCCGGGCCCGCCGCGCGCTGGCCGAGCAGCTCGGTGAGGACGACCCGTCCGCGCCCGCGCCGGCCGCCTCGCACGGTGTCCCGACCCGCCCCGACCGGAAGGCCCGCCATGCCTGAGCTGAACTTCGCCAGCCTCAACGCCGCCGCCCAGGCCGGGTTCAAGCCGCACTTCGAGCAGGTCGTCGCCGCGGCGCGCCGACGCCGTCGCCGGCGCCAGATCCTGACCGTCGCCACCGCCGCGGCGCTGCTCGCCGGCTCAGGCGTGGCCGTGGCGGCCCGATCCGGCGAGGACGGCCCGCCGGCGACCCGATTCGGCACCGACCGTACGCCGGACTTCATCCCCACTCCGGGTGGCACGCCCAGCCCGGGCACCGGCCCGCAGGTCGCCACCGGTCGGCCCGCCGCCGGCGACCTGACCCACGTCTACCTGCGCTGGACCGAGTGCCGCGACTGTCCCCCTCGCTGGGCGGGCACCGACGACGGCGGCCGGCACTGGCGCACCGGTCCGCTACCCGTGCCGGCCGACGCCATGGTGGACCTGCGGGCGGCCGGACCTCGCACCGTGGTGGCCCACTACGTGGCTCGGTCTGCCCCGGACAGCAGGTCCGGGCGATGGATCGCCAGCGCCGACGGCGGGACCACCTGGCGCGAGGTGACCGTGCGGCCCGTGGACGCGCTACCGACCGGCTGGCGGGTCCTCGGCCGGCAGCCCGGCCCCACGAACGACCCGATCATCGCGGCCGACCCGGCCACCGGCGACCTGGCGCAGCTCACCCGGCGGTCGGCCCTGCGCAATTCGGCGGTGGTCGAGAGCGTGCCCGCCGCGGCCGGTCTGTGGGTCAGCGGGTTCACCGGTGAGCGCATCGAGCACGACGGCCGAATCGTCGGCACCGGTGGCGCCGTGGAGGTGAGCCGCGACGGCGGTCGCACCTGGTCCCGGCACGAGTTCCCGGACGACCTCAGCGCCTCCGACGACGTCGGCGGCCCGGCGGTCGCCACCCGGGACGGCCGCACCGTCTACGCGCTCGGCCGGGTGCGCGGCGCCCTGGTGGTCTGGCGCAGCACGGACGGCGGAGGCACCTGGAGGCGGACCGCCGCGACGGCCACGGTCGGCGACCGCACGATCCGCGCGGCGGTGCGGCCCGACGGTGTGCTGGTCGTCCAGGCCGGCGTCTCGGCCCAGGAGAACCCGCTGATGTTCGCCAGCTCCGACACCGGCGCGACGCTGCGCCCCGCGCCACTGGAGCCCGGCGCCGACCCCCGCCCGGTGCCGGACGGGTACGTGCAGACCGGCTGGCCGGACAGCAAGGGCGCCTGGCTCTCCGCCGACGGCGTCACCTGGACGTGGCTGGACCCGCCCGAGCTGCCCTGAGCGGACCGGGTGCTCCTGGCGGGCCGGCCGCCGGGAGCATCCGATTCGGGTGTACGCCGGCTCAGAACGGGTAATCCCGGGCGCTCAACCGCCGTGTCAGACGTGTCAGGGGGACGTGTGTTCGCCAATCCCGAGGAACTCCTGCGATACCTCAGCAACGAGGACGTGAAGTTCGTCGACGTACGTTTCTGTGACCTGCCCGGCGT
>NZ_JBIAKG010000005.1:306081-504883 GCF_042872345.1 Micromonospora sp. NPDC005299 | reverse complement strand
CAGCAGGCCGCCGACATCGTCGCCCAGTACTGGAACAGCTGAGCCAACAAACCGCTGGCCGGCACCCCGAACACCGGGGTGCCGGCCAGCGGCGTACCGAGGACAACGCCCGTGACCGCCGTCACCGAGAACCGGCGGAAGAACAGGCGAGCCAGTACCGTTGTGCAGAGCGTCGGTGTGTCCAGTGTCCCCGGGCCTCACCTAAATTGCCTTCGCGGAATACCGTTCGGCTGGAGCCGCGTCGTGCCACTCGCCGAGAGGCGACCTGCACACCGACGCCCAGCGGCGCCCCGGCCATCCGGTCGGGGCGCCGCTGTTTTGCGCCCCGGGTCGCGAGCACACCTCGCCTGGCCTAATGTTCAAAAGGTCAGCTACCCGCGAGCCGGGAGGGGGTGCCGCGATGGGTCTGAAGACCTTCATCCAGGGGTGGCCGGTCTACCGGCAGCTCACCGGCACCGACCCGCTGGGCCGGGGCGCCGCGGCGCAGTCGGCCCGCTCGGCGGCGCTGACCGCGCGCACCGAGACGGCCGACAGCGTGGCCCGGTCGGTCTGCCCCTACTGCGCGGTGGGCTGCGGGCAGCGGGTGTACGTGAAGGACGGGCAGGTCGCCCAGATCGAGGGCGACCTCGACAGCCCCATCTCCCGCGGCCGGCTCTGCCCGAAGGGCGCGGCCAGCAAGAACCTGGTGACCAGCCCGCTGCGGCAGACCAAGGTGCGCTACCGCCGGCCGTACGCCACGGAGTGGGAGGACCTGGATCTCGACGTCGCGCTCGACATGATCGCCGACCGGATCCTCGCCGCCCGCGACGAGACCTGGGAGGACGTCGACGACCAGGGTCGCCCGCTCAACCGCACGCTGGGCATCTCCAGCCTGGGCGGGGCGACGCTGGACAACGAGGAGAACTACCTCATCAAGAAGCTGTTCACGGCGATGGGGGCACTCCAGATCGAGAACCAGGCCCGCATTTGACACTCCGCCACCGTCCCCGGTCTGGGGACCAGCTTCGGTCGCGGCGGCGCGACGGATTTCCAGCAGGACCTGGTCAACGCTGACGTCATCGTCATCCAGGGCTCCAACATGGCCGAGGCCCACCCGGTGGGCTTCCAGTGGGTGATGGAGGCCAAGAAGCGCGGCGCCAAGGTCTTCCATGTGGATCCCCGGTTCACCCGGACGAGCGCGCTCGCCGACACGTACCTGCCCATCCGGGTGGGCACCGACATCGCGCTGCTCGGCGGCGTGGTGCGGTACATCCTGGAGAACGAGCTGGACTTCCGGGAGTACGTGGTGGCGTACACCAACGCCGCGACGATCGTCAGCGACCAGTTCGCCGACACCGAGGACCTCGACGGGCTCTTCTCCGGCTACGACCCCGACCGGAACAGCTACGACCAGGGCAGCTGGAAGTACCAGGGCCAGGAGCACCAGCGCGAGGCGGAGGACACCGCGAAGGAGCGGGAGACCGCGGCCGGCCTGCGCCACGAGTCGCACGGCATGCCCGTGTCCGCGAACACCCAGCGGGACGAGACGTTGCAGCACCCGCGCTGCGTCTACCAGATCCTCAAGCGGCACTTCTCCCGCTACACCCCGGAGATGGTGGCCCGGGTCTGCGGCATCCCGGTGGAGAAGTTCGAGGAGCTGGCCCGCGCCTGGACGGAGAACTCGGGCCGGGAGCGCACCGGCGCGCTGGTCTACTCGGTGGGCTGGACCCAGCACAGCGTCGGCGTGCAGTACATCCGCACCGGCGCGATCATCCAGACCCTGCTGGGCAACATGGGCCGGCCGGGCGGCGGCATCCTGGCGCTGCGCGGGCACGCCAGCATCCAGGGCTCCACCGACATCCCGACCCTGTTCAACCTGCTGCCCGGCTACCTGCCGATGCCGCACCACGCCGACCACCCGACCTTCGACGAGTGGGTGAACAGCATCCGCCACCCGGGCCAGAAGGGCTTCTGGGCCAACTCGCGGGCCTACGCGGCGAGCCTGCTCAAGGCGTACTGGGGGGACGCGGCGACGCCGGAGAACGACTTCTGCTACGGCTACCTGCCCCGGATGACCGGCGACCACGGGACGTACCAGCAGGTGCTGAACATGATCGACGGCAGGGTGAAGGGCTACTTCCTGCTCGGCCAGAACCCGGCCGTCGGCTCGGCGCACGGCCGGGCCCAGCGGCTCGGCATGGCCAACCTCGACTGGCTGGTCGTCCGCGACCTGTTCATGATCGAGAGCGCCACCTTCTGGCGGAACAGTCCCGAGATCGCCACCGGCGAGATCGTGCCGGAGGAGTGCCGCACGGAGGTGTTCTTCCTGCCCGCCGCGTCGCACGTGGAGAAGGAGGGCACCTTCACCCAGACCCAGCGGATGCTCCAGTGGCGGGAGAAGGCCGTCGAGCCGCCGGGCGACTGCCGCTCCGAGCTGTGGTTCTTCTACCACCTCGGCCGGGTGCTGCGGGAGAAGCTGGCCGGTTCCACGAAGCCCCGCGACCGGGCGCTGCTCGACCTGGCCTGGGACTACCCGACGCACGGCCCCGAGGCCGAGCCGAGCGCCGAGGCGGTGCTCAAGGAGATCAACGGCTACGAGGTGGCCAGCGGCCGCCCGCTCAGCGGGTTCCCGGAGGCCAGGGACGACGGCTCCACCGCGGTCGGCTGCTGGATCTACTCCGGCGTCTACGCCGACGGTGTCAACCAGGCGGCCCGCCGCAAGTCGCGGTACGAGCAGGACTGGGTGGCCGCCGAGTGGGGCTGGGCGTGGCCGGCCAACCGGCGCATCCTCTACAACCGCGCCTCGGCCGACCCCGATGGGCGGCCGTGGAGCGAGCGCAAGAAGTACGTCTGGTGGGACCCCGACAAGGGCGAGTGGACCGGCTACGACGTGCCGGACTTCGAGAAGACCAAACCGCCGAGCTACCGGCCGTTGGACGGCACCTCCGGAACGGAGGCCCTCGCCGGTGACGACCCGTTCGTCATGCAGGGCGACGGCAAGGCCTGGCTGTACGCGCCCAGCGGGGTGCTCGACGGGCCGTTGCCGACGCACTACGAGCCGGCCGAGTCGCCCATGCGCAATCCGCTCTACGGGCAGCAGGCCAACCCGACCCGCAAGGTCTACGAGCACCCGGTGAACTCGGTCAACCCGAGCCCGCCGGAGCCGCACAGCCAGGTCTTCCCGTACGTGTTCACGGTCAGCCGGCTCACCGAGCACCACACCGCCGGCGGGATGAGCCGGACCGTGCCGCGCCTGGCCGAGCTGCAACCCGAGATGTTCGTGGAGGTGTCTCCGGAGCTGGCCGCCGAGGTGGGGCTGGCGAACCTCGGCTGGGCGCACCTGGTCAGCGGCCGCGCGGTGATCGAGGCGCGGGTGCTGGTCACCGACCGGCTCACCCCGCTGCGGGTCGACGGCCGGGTGATCCACCAGGTCTGGCTGCCGTACCACTTCGGTACCGAGGGCCTGGTCACCGGCGACTCGGCCAACGACCTGTTCGGCATCACCCTGGACCCGAACGTGCTCATCCAGGAGAGCAAGGTCGGCACCTGCGACGTCCGGCCGGGCCGGCGGCCCACCGGACCGTCCCTGCTCGACCTGGTGGCCGACTACCGGCGGCGCGCCGGGATGGCGCCGGGCCGGCGGGTGCCGATCGTCACCACCGGGGACGACGCCGCCGGCGGCACCGACGAGCGGTCCGCCGACGCGGCGCGGGACAGGGGCGAGGATGCCTGACGCCAACAGCCTCTACGGTCCGCTGGACCCGGCGCCGGACGCCGGCTGGGTCGAGGCCGGTCCGCGGATGGGCTTCTTCACCGACACCAGCGTCTGCATCGGCTGCAAGGCCTGCGAGGTCGCCTGCAAGGAGTGGAACGGCGTCCCGGACTCGGGCTTCGACCTGCTCGGCATGTCGTACGACAACACCGGCGCACTGACCGCCAACTCCTGGCGGCACGTCGCGTTCATCGAGCAGCCCCGCCCGGCCGGGCACCGGACCCCGCCTTTCGAGAACACCCCGACCGGCCCGCCGGCCAGCGCGCAGAGCGCGGCGATCGCAGCCGGCACGACCACCGACACCGGCACCACGCCGGGGGTGCCGCCCGGCCGGCCGGAACCGGCGGCGCGGATGGCGGCCGGCCCGGAGTTCCTCGGCATGCCCGGCGCCCAGCCGCCGGGGCGGGCCACCGGCGCCGACACGCGGACCGACTTCCGCTGGCTGATGATGTCGGACGTCTGCAAGCACTGCACCCACGCCGCCTGCCTGGACGTCTGCCCCACGGGGTCCCTGTTCCGCACCGAGTTCGGCACGGTCGTGGTGCAGGAGGACATCTGCAACGGCTGCGGCTACTGCATCTCCGCCTGCCCGTACGGGGTGATCGACCAGCGCAAGGGCGACGGCCGGGCGTGGAAGTGCACGCTCTGCTACGACCGGCTGGGCGCCGGGCAGACGCCGGCCTGCGCGCAGGCCTGCCCGACCGAGTCGATCCAGTTCGGACCCCTGGACGAGCTGCGGGAGCGCGCCGCCCAGCGGGTGGCCCAGCTGCACGACCGCGGTGTGCCGGAGGCCCGCCTCTACGGCCACGACCCGACCGACGGCGTCGGCGGGGACGGCGCGTTCTTCCTGCTGCTCGACGAGCCCGAGGTGTACGGCCTGCCGCCGGACCCGGTGGTCACCACCCGGGACCTGCCGAAGATGTGGAAGCGGGCCGGGCTGGCCGCCCTGGCCATGGCGGCGGCGGCCGTCGCCGCGTTCGTCGGAGGTTCATCGTGAGTCCCGATCGCCCCGCCGTCGGCGACCTGTTCCGCCGATTCCGCGAGCGGCTCGCCGCCGGCGAGCCGGGTGGCCACGGCCCGAAGGCGGGCGCGACGGGCGCGAACGGGAGCCGGGCGACCGGCGCCGGGGCCGGCGTGGCGCGCACCGACGCGGGGACCGTCGAGGCCGGGCTGGCGCCCCAGCCACCCGGCGACGTCCCACCCGCGGAACGGCGTCGGGGCCGCCGCAGGGGCGGCGGCGGGGAGCGGCTCGCCGTGCCGCCCGCCGAGTTCACCTCCTACTACGGGCGGCCGATCCTCAAGGCGCCGGTATGGCGGTGGGACGTCGCCGCGTACCTGTTCACCGGCGGGCTCGCCGCCGGGTCGTCGCTGCTGGCCGCCGGCGGGCAGCTCACCGCGCGGCCGGCGCTGCGCCGCGCCGGCCGGGTCACCTCGCTCGCGGCGGTGACGGCCAGCGCGTACTTCCTCGTCCACGACCTGGGCAAGCCGAGCCGGTTCCACCACATGCTGCGGGTGGCGAAGGTGACCTCGCCGATGTCCGTGGGCACCTGGATCCTCACCACCTTCGGGCCGGCCGCCGGGCTGGCCGCGGTGGCCGAGGCCGCGCCGCGCCTGCCCGAGCGCGGGCTGCTGGGGCTCGGCCGGAAGCTGCTGCCGCCGGCCGGGAACGCCGCCGGGCTGGTCGCCGCGGTCACCGCTCCGGCCCTGGCCACGTACACCGGGGTGCTGCTCGCCGACACGGCGGTGCCGTCCTGGCACGAGGCGTACCCGGAACTGCCGGTCATCTTCGCGGGCAGCGCGCTGGCCAGCGGGGCGGGCGTCGGGCTGTTGGCCGCGCCCACCGGGCAGGCCGGGCCGGCGCGGCGTCTCGCGGTCGCCGGCGCGGCGCTGGAGCTGTGGGGCGCGCACCGGGTGGAGACCCGGCTCGGGCTGCTCAGCGAGCCCTACGCGACCGGCACCGCCGGGAAGCTGCTGCGCGCCGGTCGTGCGCTCACCGCCGCCGGGGTGGTCGGCGCGCTCGTCGGGCGCCGCAGCCGGGTGCTCTCGGGGCTGTCCGGCGGCGCGCTGCTCGCCGCCTCCGTCTGCACCCGGTTCGGCATCTTCCACGGCGGCATCGTCTCGGCGAAGGACCCGAAGTACACCGTGGTGCCGCAGCGGGAACGGGCCGGGCGGCGGGAGAGCCAAGGACCAGACGTCAACGGGCCGGGCGCCGGCCCGAACGGGGGATAGGCAGGACAGGCGCCGGCCCATGAGCCGATACGGGGGTACCGCTCATGGCCACAACAACCGCGGATTCGCGGGGAAATCCACCACCGACGCGAGGCCGTTGGGGTCTCGTCGTCGCGGCCGTGCTCGTCCAGCTCGCGCTGGGCGCCGTCTACGCCTGGAGTGTGTTCAACAAGCCGCTCCAGGCCGAGTTCGGGTGGAGCAAGGCCGAGGTGGTGCTGCCGTTCGAGGTGGCGATCGGGACCATCTTCATCGGCAGCCTGGTGGGCGGGCGCATCCAGGACCGGCGCGGGCCACGGCCGGTGGCGCTGGGCGGCGGGATCCTGTACGCCGTCGGGACCATGCTCGCGTCGTTGGTGTCGTCGAGCGACCAGCTGTGGCTGCTGCTGCTCACCTACGGCGTGCTGGGCGGCATCGGGCTCGGCGCCGCGTACATCACGCCGATCGCCATGCTCAGCAAGTGGTTCCCCGACAAGCGCGGGCTGATCACCGGGATCGCCGTCGCCGGCTTCGGCTTCGGTGCGGTGATCACCGCACCGGTGGCGAAGGCGCTGCTGGCCGGGACCGACCACAAGACCAGTGTCTTCCTGCCCCTGGGCATCGGCTACCTGGTCGCGGTGCTGCTGGGAGCGTCCTTCTTCCGCGACCCGCCGACCGGCTACCAGGTGCCGGGCTTCACCCCGGCGGTCGGCGGCCGGGCCGTCGCCGGCACCCGGGTCTACACCTTCGGTGAGGCGCTGCGCACCCGGCAGTGGTACCTGCTCACGCTGATCCTCACGCTCAACGTGACCTGCGGTATCGCGCTGATCTCCCAGGCCGCGGACGCCGCGCAGGCGGTTGCCGGGGTCGGCGCCGCGACCGCCGCCGGCCTGGTCGGCATCCTCGGCCTGTTCAACGGTGGCGGACGGGTGGCCTGGGCGTGGCTGTCCGACCGGGTCGGCCGGATGACGGCGTTCATCGGCATGCTCGCGCTGCAGGGCGTCTGCTTCCTGATCCTGCCGCACGCCTCCGCGTTCTGGCTCTTCGCCGTCCTCGCCGCCCTGGTCTACCTCGCCTACGGCGGCGGCTTCGGCACCATGCCGGCGACCGCCGCCGACTACTTCGGCACGCCGAACGCCGGCGCGATCTACGGGGCGATGATCGTGGCGTGGAGCATCGGGGGAGTGGTGGGTCCCCTGCTCACGGCGCTGCTCTACGACGCCAGCGGCAAGAGCTACACCCTGCCCTTCACGGTGATCGGCATCCTCGCCTTCGTCGCGCTGGTGCTTCCGCCGATCACCCACCTGCCCACCACGCCCGGCGAGCCACGACCTCACTTCCAGACGCCGGGGCCCTGATCCGGTGCGCTTCCCGCCCTCCGCAGGCGGCCGGAGATCACATGTGGTTAGGTGCTGGGTGGAGGCGTTCAGGCGGCTGGTGCCCCTCCCGGTCTTCAAAACCGGTGTGGTCCGGGACCCGGGCCAGGCGGGTTCGATTCCCGTCCGTCTCCGCCAAGCTGTCCCTTGGGAGACCCGATGCGTGACGTCGACCCGCGGCGGCGGGTGCCGCGGACGGACGCGCTGCTCGCCGACCCGGCGCTGGCCGCCGCAGCCGGCACGCTCGGCCGCGACCGGGTCAAGGCCGCGATCGTCCGGGCGCAGCGGCGGGCCCGCACGGGTGAGCTCACCCCCGAGCAGGTACGCGACGCCGCGCTGGCCGACCTGCCCGCGCCGGCACCCCGGGCGGTGCTCAACGCCACCGGCGTCGTGCTGCACACCAACCTGGGCCGGGCCCCGCTGGCGGCCGCCGCCGTCGACGCCCTGGTGGCCGCCGCCGGGCACACCGACGTGGAACTGGACCTGCGCACGGGGCGACGGGCCCGGCGCGGCCGGGAGGCGCTCGACGCGCTCGCCGCCGCCGTGCCCGACGCGCCGGCCGTGCACGTGGTCAACAACGGCGCGGCCGCCCTGGTGCTGGCCGCCACCGCGCTCGCCGCGGACCGGGAGATCGTGGTCAGCCGCGGCGAACTCGTCGAGATCGGCGACGGGTTCCGCCTGCCCGACCTGCTGGAGAGCACCGGCGCCCGGCTGCGCGAGGTCGGCACCACCAACCGCACCGGCCTCGCGGACTACGCCGCCGCCGTCGGTCCGCGCACCGGGTTCGTCCTCAAGGTGCATCCGTCGAACTTCCGGGTCACCGGCTTCACCTCGGCCGTGCCGGTGGGCGACCTGGCCACCCTCGGTGTGCCGGTGGTCGCCGACATCGGCTCCGGGCTGCTCGCCCCCGACCCGCTGCTGCCCGACGAGCCGGACGCCGCGACCACGCTGCGCGCCGGCGCGCACCTGGTCACCGCCAGCGGCGACAAGCTGCTCGGCGGGCCGCAGGCCGGCCTGCTGCTCGGCGCGGCGGACCTGGTCGAGCGGCTGCGCCGGCACCCGCTCGCCCGGGCGCTGCGGGTGGACAAGCTGACCCTGGCCGCGCTCGCCGCCACCCTGCACGCGCCGACCAACCCGACCCGGGAGGCCCTGCACGCGGAGCCGGGCGCGCTGCGCGCCCGCACCGAGCGGCTCCGCGACCGGCTCGGCGAGGACGGCTGCAAGGCCGAGGTGGTGCCCAGCGCGGCGGTGGTCGGCGGCGGCGGCGCACCCGGTGTCGAACTCGACTCGTGGGCGCTGAGCCTGCCCGAGCGGTACGCCGAGCCGCTGCGCACCGGCGCGCCGCCGATCCTCGGCCGGGTGCTGCACGGCCGGCTCCTGCTCGACCTGCGCTGCGTGCCCGCCGCCGCGGACCCGGACGTGCGGTCGGCGATCCTGCGGGTCGGGGCCTGACCGTGTGGGTGGTGGCCACCGCCGGGCACGTCGACCACGGCAAGTCCACGCTGGTCCGGGCGCTGACCGGGATGGAACCCGACCGGTGGGCCGAGGAACGCCGCCGGGGCATGACCATCGACCTCGGCTTCGCCTGGACCACCCTGCCCTCCGGCGGCACCATCGCGTTCGTCGACGTGCCCGGGCACGAGCGGTTCGTGCCGAACATGCTGGCCGGGGTCGGGCCGGTCCCGGCCGCGCTGATCGTGGTCGGCGCCGACGAGGGCTGGATGCCGCAGTCCGCGGAGCACCTGGCCGCGCTGGACGCGCTCGGGGTGTCGTACGGGCTGCTGGCGGTGACCCGCACCGACCTGGCCGACCCGGGCCCGGTGCTGGCCCGGGCCCGCGCGGAGATCGCCGCGACCTCGCTCGGCGCGGTGGAGGCCGTGCCGGTCAGCGGGGTCACCGGGGCCGGCCTGCCCGACCTGCGGGCCGCGCTGGACCGGCTGGTCGCCCGGCTACCCGACCCGGCGCGCGACGCCCCGGTCCGGCTCTGGGTGGACCGCTCGTTCACCGTCCGGGGCAGCGGCACGGTGGTCACCGGCACCCTCGGCGGTGGCCGGCTGCGCGTCGGCGACACCCTCGAACTCGCCGGCACCGGGGAACCGGTCCGGGTCCGCGGCCTGCACGCGCTGAACACCGCCCACGCCCAGGTCGACGCGGTGGCCCGGGTGGCGGTGAACCTGCGAGGGCTGCCCCGCGACCGGGTGGCCCGCGGCGACGCCCTGCTCAGCCCGGGCCGGTTCCGCGGCACCGACCTGCTCGACGTCCGGCTCGCCGGTGATCCGGCCGCCGACCTGCCGACCACCCTCACCCTGCACGTCGGCTCGGCCGCGGTGCCCGCCCGGGTCCGCCCGCTCGGCCCGGACACCGTCCGGCTCCGGTTGGCCCGCCCGCTGCCGCTGCTGATCGGCGACCGGGCGCTGCTGCGCGACCCGGGCCGGCACCACGTGAGCGGCGGCGTGACCGTGCTGGACGTGGACCCGCCGCCGCTGCGCCGCCGGGGCGCGGCCGCCGCCCGGGCCACGGTGCTCGCGGGGCTGGACGGCCGGCCCGACCTGGCCGGGGAGCTGCGCCGGCGGCGCCTGATCCGAGCCGCTGAGCTGACCCGGATGGGCGTGCCGGCCGGCGCCGCCCCGGTCACCGGGGACTGGCTGGCCGACCCGGACCACTGGCGGGAGCTGGGCCGCCGGCTCGCCGAGGAGGTCGCCCGGTACGCCCGCGAGCAGCCCCTGGCGGCCGGCGTACCGGTCGACGTGCTGCGGCACCGCCTCGGCCTGCCCGACCGGGCGCTGGTGGAGGCGCTGCTGCGCCCACCGCTGCGGCTGCGCGCCGGCCGGGTCACCGCCACCCCTGGCGACGCGCTGCCGGAACCGGTGGCCCGGGCGGTGGCCCGGGTCCGCGCCGAGTACGGCGACCGCCCGTTCCAGGCGCCCGAGGCGCACCGCCTCGCCGACCTCGGCCTCGGCCCCCGCGAGATCGGGGCGGCCGTGCGCGCCGGTGCCCTGCTCAAGCTCGCCGACAACGTGGTGCTGCTGCCCGGCGCCCTGGACGACGCGGTGCGGGTGCTCGCCGGGCTGCCGCAGCCGTTCACGCTCAGCGCTGCCCGGCAGGCCCTGGACACCACCCGCCGCGTGGCGGTGCCGCTGCTGGAACTGCTCGACCGGCGGGGCGCCACCCGGCGGCTGCCCGACGACGCCCGCGAGGTGGTCCACCCGGGCGGGTGAGCCAAGCGGCACCGGGAGTCGCGCCCGGTCACCTACGGTGACGCCATGGACCCCTCGGCGGTCTGGCGGGACAGGAACCACCGGTGGCGCATCGAGGCGTACCGGGCACCGGACCTGCGGTTCGCCGTCTTCGCCACGAACGGCACCACCGAGTCGGCGCCGCTGTGGCTGTTCGGGATGGGCGCGCTGGCCCGGTGGTTGATGACCCACGCGATCTCCCTGGACGACCTGGAGACCGACTGATGGCCGGCCAGATCGCCCTGGTGCTGGTCCTCGTGCTGGTCAACGCGGCGCTGTCCGGCAGTGAGATGGCCATCGTGACGCTGCGCGAGGCGCAGCTGCGGCGGCTCGGTCGCTCGGGACGCAGCGGGGCGCGGCTGACCCGCCTGGCCCGGGAGCCGAACCGCTACCTGGCCACCATCCAGCTCGGCATCACCCTGGCCGGGTTCCTCGCCTCGGCGGCCGCCGCGGTGTCGCTGGCGGAGCCGCTGGTCGGCCCGCTGGGCTTGCTCGGCCGGGCGGCGCGCCCGGTGGCCGTGGTGCTGGTGACGATGGTGTTGACCTTCGTGACGCTGGTCGTCGGCGAGCTGGCCCCGAAGCGGCTGGCCATGCAGTCGGCGGAACGCTGGGCGTTGCTCAGCGCCGCGCCGCTGGACCTGCTGGCCCGCGTGTCCCGCCCGGCGGTGTGGCTGCTCAGCCGGGCCACCGACCTGCTGGTCCGGCTGGCCGGCGGCGATCCGCGGGCCAACCGGCAGGAGGTGACCGAGGAGGAGCTGCGCGAGATGCTGGTCAGCCAGCGCGGGCTCTCCGCGCAGCAGCGGGAGATCCTCGCCGGGGCGTTCGACATCGCCGGCCGTACCCTGCGGGAGATCCTGGTGCCGCGCCGTGAGGTGACGATGCTGCCGGTGGAGCTGTCGGCCGCGGAGGCCATGCGTCGGCTGGCCGCCACCGGCCGTTCCCGGGCGCCGGTGACCGGCCCGGGCGGCTTGGACGACGTGCGCGGGGTGGTGCACATCCGCGACCTGGTCGACGCCGACGGGGCCGGGGTCGGGCAGCGCGCCCGGCCGCCGGTGCTGCTGCCCGGCACGCTGCCGGTCGCCGACGCGCTGCGGCAGCTGCGCCAGCGCCACGAGCAGCTCGCCCTGGTCATCGACGAGTTCGGCGGGATCGACGGCCTGGTCACGATGGAGGACCTGCTCGAAGAGGTGGTCGGCGAACTGTACGACGAGACCGACCGGGACGTGCACCAGGCGGTCCGGGAGCCCGACGGCGCGCTGCTGCTACCCGGCGACTTCCCGCTGCACGACCTCCCCGACGCCGGCGTGCAGGTGACCTTCCCGCTGACCCGGGAGTACACCACCGTCGCCGGGCTGGTCCTGGCCGGGCTGGGCCGGCTGCCCACCGGTCCGGGGGAGCGGATCCGGCTGCCCGGGCTCACCGTCGAGGTGGTCGAGGTGTCCGACCGGACGATCCGCCGGGTGCGCCTGCGCGGCCCGGCCGCCGGTGGCCGGGCGGAGTGACCCGACCGGGGGACAAGCGCGCGAAACGGGCCTTCCGGGGCACCGGGTGGCCGTACCGTCCGGAACGTGAAGGACCGAGGACTGCGGACGTTCATCACCGTGCTCGCCGGGCTGGCCGTGATCTATTTCGGCGCCACCGGGCACCGCAGCAGCGGCGAGGAGGGCGGCGGCATCTCCGGCGGCGTGGTGCTGCTGGCCCTGCTCGCCTCGGCGCTCGCCTGGAACCTGACCAAGCCGGGCCCGGCCAAGTGAGGCCCGGCCGGCTCAGCGGGCCGCCGCGGTCCGGCTGATCTCGCCGGCCGACTCCTCGCCGAGCGCCACCCGCACCAGCGCCGACGCCAGCCGCCCGAAGTCGGCCTCGCCGACCAGGCCGGCCAGGCCGCCCGGGTTCGCCGGCAGGCCCAGCCGGCGCGCACCGGCCAGGGTCCGCCGGTCGGCGTACGGGCGCACGTCCGGCCAGACGGCCTGTGCCTCGCGGAGGAAGATGTCCGCGCCGGTCGGGCCGATGCCGGGGAACTCGGTGAGCAGCCGGCGCAGCGCGCTCCGGTCGCCGTCGGCCTCCTTGTGCATCCGGCGCAGGTCCCCGTGCCACCGGTCCAGGCAGAGCCGGGCTCCCGTGCCGAGCATGGTGGCGGTCCGCTCGTCGTAACGCCGGTAGTGGCCCCGGCCGAGCGCGTCGACGCGGTCCTGCCAGGTCGCCGCCTCCATGGCCTGGGGGGTGCGCCAGCCGGCGGCGAAGAGCTCCCGCGCCGCGGCGATCGCCACGCACGCCCGGATGCGGGTGCTCAGCAGCGTGGTGAGCACGAGCAGCTGGTAGAGCGGGCCCGGCCGGTCGGCGAGGCCGATCCCGGCCTCCTCCGCGTAGGTGCGGGACTGCCGGTCCAGCAGCGCCCGTGCCACGTTCCGATCGTCTGGCATCCCTCGGTGATACCCGCCCGGCGCCCGATGAGACGCCCGCGGCCGAGCCGGAATGCGCTCCGTGGCGGCGGGTACCCAGATCACGTGCGCGGCCCACGTCGCGCGCTCCATCCGGAAGGAGAGACCCGTGGTCAATCCGCAACAGGAGGAGCTGCGCCGGAACAACCTCGGCGCGACCAGTCAGGACAGCCGGAAGGTCGCCACCCACGCGGGCGGGCATCCCCTGAACAAGGGCACGTCCAACGCGGACGTGGGGCGGCCGGTCCCGAAGGGGCAGGTGTCGCCGTACGGCCCGGCCGGCGAGCCGGTGGCCGACGACGAGAGCGACCGGCGGGACTGATCAGTCCCGCCGCGACGGCGGCCGCAGCCTCCGCCAGGTGGCTGCGGCCGCCGCTCCGTACGCCAGGTGCGGTACCAGGTCGGACAGCCAGTCGGCCTTGCCCCAGGTTCGCGGGTCGCTGATGCGCAGCGCCGCTATCGAGCCGTCTGAGGTGGCCATCACCCCACCGCCGAGCAGCCCCACGGCCAGCGGCACGGGGACCCGGCGGCGGGCGGCCAGGATGCCGAAGAGCGCGCCGGCGGCGACGCCGGTGCCGTAGCCGATCACGGGCCCGAGGCCGGAGCGGCGGTTCGCCGCCTTCGCCTCGGGCCCCAGATCCACGTGCGCCGCGTCGGCCAGCTTGCCGGCGGTTAGTTCCGGCGTGCTGCTCGCCGGGCGTCCCCGCAGCGCCATGTCGAGGTAGCTGACGACGTTCAACGCGGCGCTGCCGACGGCGCCCGCGATGGCGCCGTCGACCACGGGAGCGGCCCTCACTTCGGGTCGCCCGGTTCGCGCTCGCCCTTGGGCCCGAACGTCCGTTCGCCCCGCACCACGCCCCGCTGGCCGCGGTCGTCCTGGAGAATCCGGTTCGCGACCTGGTTCGCCTCCTGATCGGCGGCTCGCCCGGACTGCTCGATCAGATCACGCAGCCGCGCCCGTTCCTTGTCGTACGCGTTGCTGCCCGGCCGTGGTCCTGGCATCGCTGCCTCCTCCGGTCGCTGTGGCTGACCGTACGGTCTACCCGCCGGGGCCGGGCCCAACCGTTCAGCCGGCGGCGCGGACCACGGCCACCGGGCAGTCGGCGTGGTGCAGCACCCCCTGGCTCACCGAGCCGAGCAGCAGGCCGGTCAGCTCGCCCCGGCCGCGCCGGCCGACGACCAGCAACTGGGCCTCGCGGGACGCCTCGACGAGCGCGGCGACCGGCCGGGCGTGCACCACGGCCCGGGTGACCGGCACCTCCGGCCGGCGCTCGGCCAGGTCGGTGAGCGAGTCGTCCAGCACCCGATTCTCCTCGCCGCGCAGCTGGCCCTCCTCGTACACCAGGGGTTGCATGTCGCCGGGGCCGGTGGAGACCGGGTGGGTGTAGGCGTGCACGGTGTGCAGCCGGGTGCCCCGGAGGGCGGCCTCCTCGGCGGCGAAGTCCACCGCGGCGTGCGACAGGGTGGAGTCGTCCACCCCGACCACCACCGGGCCGCTCGGGCGCGGCGTGCCGCGGGCGACCAGCACCGGGCAGTCGGCGTACGAGGCGACCTGGATCGCCACCGCGCCGACCACCAGGGCGGCGAAGCCGCCCAGGCCGCGGTCGCCCAGCACGATCATCGCGGCGGTCGGGGACTCGCCGAGCAGCACCGCCGCGGCCTCCCCGTCGATGATCTCGCCGGAGACCCGCAGCCCGGGCGCGGCCGACTCGGCCGCGGCCACCGCCGCGGCGACCAGCTCCTCCGCCTGGTGCCGCAGCCCGCCGCCGGGTGGCCCCCCGGCCGCCGGCGCCACGGGTACGCGCAGCAGCGGCCAGATGAATCCGTGCACCACCCGCAGCGGTCGCTGTCGTCGGGCCGCCTCCTGCGCCGCCAGCCGCACGGCCTTCAGCGCCGGCTCCGAGCCGTCCACCCCGACCACCACGGCCGCGCCGTTCGCCGAGTTCATGCCGTACCTCCTCGCCGTCGGCGCCCGCGGCCAGTATCGCGGCCGGCGGGCGGCCGCCGAGGCGATACCGCACGAGCCGACCCGTGGGTACGCTGGCGACCGTCGCCGGAGAGAGGGAGCCTCGTCGATGGCCGAGCCCGACCAGCCGAGTACCGCCCGCATGATCGACTACTGGCTCGGCGGCGAGCACCACCACCCCGTCGACGTGGCCGCGGCCGGCGCCTTCGAGGACGCGTACGGGCCCTGCGCGGAGATCTTCCGCGCGCTGCGCGACTTCCTCGGCCGGGCGGTCCGGTCGATCGCCGATGCCGGGGTGGACAACTTCCTGGTCTTCGGGGCGGGGGTGCCCACCCGCGGCAACGTGCACGAGGTGGCCCCGGACGCCACCGTGCTCTACACCGACGTCGACCCGGTGACGGTCCGGCTGGGCCAGCGCCTGCTGGCCGACAGCGACCGCGCCGGCTACGGCTACGGCGACGCCGCCGACATCGGCACCGTCGACCCGGCCCAGTTGCACCGGTTCGTGCCGGGGTGGGGGAGGAGACCGGTCGGGATCGTCTTCCTCGGGCTGGCCGCCTTCCTCGACGACGACAGCCTCGCCCGCACCCTCGACGAGCTGTACGAGGCGGTCGCGCCGGGCAGTTTCCTGGCGATCGACTTCGACAGCGAGGAGCTCGCCGCGTACCCGGAGGCGCTGGCCATGATGGGGCCGGCGTTCCGGATGCGGGCGCCCGCGCGGTTCGCGCCGCTGCTGGGTCGCTGGCAGCCGACGGCGGACGGCATCGTGCCGGTGGCGCGGTGGCGGCCGGCCGGCACCCCGGAGCCCGTGCCGGACGCCTTCTACGGCGCGCTGGCCACCAAGCCGGCCGGCTGAGCGCGGGGCCGTCCACCCGCGACCGACACCGCCGCGGCGCAGGCCGGAGCCGGGGCGTACCGGTGTCGGTGGGCCTCCGTATGATGCTTGCTCTACGGCAATAGTCGCCAGCGGAGGATGTGAGCATGCCGGACGCGTCCGGAGCGGTGTCGCGCGCCCTGCGCGCCGCGCCCCCCGACCAGTTGGCGGAGGCCGCCGACGCGGCCGTCCGCCGGGTGCTCGGCGCGTCGCGGACCGAGGTGTTCGTCGCCGACTACCGGTCCACCGGGCTCTGGCCGGTGCTGGACCCGGAGCTGCCCGAGGGCGGGTTCCTCGCCTGCCAGGGCGTCGCGCAGCGCTGCTTCAGCAGCCAGCAGCCGGTGCTGGACACCGGCGAGAACGGCCGCTGCCGCGCCTACCTGCCGCTGTCGACGTGGGGGGAGCGGCTCGGCGTGCTGATGGTCGAGCTGCCGTCCGCACCGGACGCCGCGACGGTGGAGGCGGCCCGGGACGCCGCGGGCGACCTGGCGGTGGCGCTGCGGGCGGCGGACCGGGAGACCGACCGCTACCGGCGCGCGCCGCCGGGAGCGGCTCACCATGGCCGCCGAGATGCAGTGGGACCTGCTTCCCGGGCGCAGTGTCACGCACGGCGACTTCGTGCTGGCCGGGCAGCTCGAACCGGCGTACACGGTGGGTGGCGACCACTTCGACTGGTCGGTCGACGGCGACCGGCTCACCGTCACGGTGCTCAACGGCGCCGGCAACGGGCTGGCCGCCTCGCTGCTCACCGCGGTGACCGTCAACGCGATGCGCAACGCGCGACGCTCCGGCGGCAGCCTGGTCGAGCAGGCCGAACTGGCCTCGGACACCATCTTCTACCAGCACCGGGGGAGCCGGCACGTGGCCACGCTGCTGCTGGAGCTGGACAACCGGCGGGGCGTGGTGCGCGCCGTGGACGCGGGCTCGCCGCACGTGCTGCGGCTGCGCCGGGGGACGGTCACGCCGATCGACTTGGAGCAGCAACTGCCGCTGGGCATGTTCGCCGAGACCCGCTACGACCTGCAGGAGTTCGCCGTGGAGCCGGGGGACCGGCTCTTCGTGGTCAGCGACGGGGTCTACGCGGCGGAGCCGGCCGGCCGGGAGCCGTACGGGGACCGGGCCATGGCGCGCGCGATGCGGTCCACTCGGTTGCAGCCGGCGACCGAGGCAGTTGGTACGGTGATGCGCGAACTGCACGCGCACCACGCCGACGCGGATCTCCGCGACGACGCGGTCGTCGTCTGCCTGGACTGGCGCGGTTCCCGCCCGCCGGAGGACGACGTCGGCGTGCGGTGACGGACCGGCGGAGCGAACACGAGCGGGACGATCGCAGGGGACACCGGGTGGAGCGACCTCCGAATCTTGCCGCGGCCATCGATGCGGCCGCCGAGGCGCTCGTCGGTGTGCTCGACTCCGCCGCCTCGCGGCACACCGTCGGCGTCTCGCCGACCCAGTTGCGGGTGCTGTCGCTGATCATGGCGCACCCGCGCACCAACGTGAACCGGCTGGCCGAGCTGCTCGACGTGGTGCCCTCGTCGGCGAGCCGGCTCTGTGACCGGCTGGAGGCCGTCGGCCTGCTGCGCCGGGTGCCCGACCCCCGCGACCGGCGCGAGGTGCGCCTGATCCCCACCGCCGCCGCGGAGACCCTGCTGGACGAGCTGATGGAGCGGCGGCACCGGGCGGTCCAGGCGGTGCTGGACCGGATGCCCAACCGGGTGCAGCACGAACTGCTGCTGGCGCTGCTCGCGTTCGGCCAGGCCGCGTCGATGAACAGCCCGCAGGCCGCCTCCGACTCGGCCCGCACCGCCTGACCCGACCGGCCCCGAGCCGTCGGCACCCTGCCGTTTTCAACTAGTATCCTAGGATGCCTTACCGGTTGTGCGGCGCCGCACAGAAGCTGAAGCTGAGCGCCGGCGCAGCGCGGGGCCCGAAGCGGGCCGGGGGAGCCCGATATAGTGGCAGCGCAACTGGCCGGCCCATGATCGACGCGATCCTGGGCCGCAACGGGGAGGTCCCAGCCCGGGATCGCAGAGGGCGCCGGCGTCAGACCGGCCGGCAACGCGCACGTTCCTGCGGCGGCCGTTCACTCGGCTGCCGGACCGTGCTGCGAAGGGAGGTTCGGTGTCGCGTCGGCCGGCTCCATCGGAGCACCCGGCTCCCGGCGGTGCGGCGGCGGTCGTGGGGGACCGTGTCCTCACCCTGCCGAACGTGATCAGCTTCGTCCGGCTCCTCGGCGTGCCGCTCTTCCTCTACCTGTTCTTGGTGGTCAAGGCCGACGTGGCCGCCATCGTGGTGCTGGCCATCGGCGGCACCAGCGACTGGGTGGACGGCTGGATCGCCCGCCGCCTCCAGCAGGTCAGCCGGTTGGGCGAGCTGCTCGACCCGCTCGCCGACCGGCTCTACATCCTGGCCACGCTGCTGGCGTTCACCGCGCGTGAGGTGGTGCCGTGGCAGTTCACCGGGGCTCTGCTGGCCCGCGAGGTGCTGCTGCTCGGCTCGCTGGGGGTGCTGCGCCGCTACGGCTACGGCCCGCCGCCGGTGCACTACGTGGGCAAGACCGCCACGTTCCTGCTGCTGGCCGCGTTCCCGATCCTGCTGCTGGCGTCCGCCGCCTCGAGCGTGGCCACCGCGGCCGGCGCGATCGGCTGGGGGCTGGCCTGGTGGGGCCTGGTGCTCTACTGGGTGGCCGGCGCGATGTACGTGGTGCAGGCTAGCCGCCTGGTCCGGGCGATGCGGGCGCGGCGCGCGGGAGCGGCGGCGTGACCGCGGTGCCGCCCCAGGACAAGGGCCGCGACCCGTCCGCGCGGGTGTACGCGCCGGACTTCCTCACCGAGCTGTTCCGCAACCCGCTCGATCCGGGTTACGCCGACGCGGCGGCCCGGCGGGCGGTGGCGCCGCCGTCGCGGCTGCGGCGGGTGCTCGCCCGGCCGGTGAGCGTGGTGGTGCTGCTGGTGATCGGGTTGCTGTTCGCGGTGGCCTACCGGGAGACGATGGCCGAGGAGCCGGGTCGGGCGCAGGCGCGGGCCGGGCTGATCGCCGAGATCAAGCAGCGCGAGGCGGAGACGGACCGGTTGACCGCGCGGGCGGATCAGCTGCGCGAGGAGGTCAGCCGGCAGCGGGACGCGGCGCTGAGCGGTTCGCAGGCGTCCCGGCTGCGCACCCTGGAGGCGGGCACCGGTCTGGGCCGGGTGCGCGGTGACGGTGTGGTGGTGCGCCTGGCGGACGCGCCGAGGGACAAGGACGCGGTGACCGGGGCGGAGGCGGGGCCGTCGCAGGTGCTCTACTCCGACCTGCAGAAGGTGGCGAACGCGCTGTGGGCGGCGGGCGCGGAGGCGGTGGCGGTGAACGGCCAGCGGTTGACGGCCACGTCGACGATCCGTCAGGCGGGTGAGGCGATCCTGGTGGACTACCGGCCGGTGACGAGCCCGTACGAGGTGACGGCGATCGGGCCGGGGTCGATGCGGGACCGGTTCGAGGACAGCCGGGCGGCGGACCTGATGCGTGACGTGGAGCGGACGACGGGCCTGTCGTTCAGGGTCAGGGACGCGGACGACCTCACCCTGCCGGCCGCTCCGCAGCCGCGGCTACGCTACGCCGAGCCTTCGGTGAGTCCGAGCCCGTCGGGTTCGGGTGTCGCCGGTTCGACCAGTCCCGGGCCGTCCGGCTCGGGTTCCTCTCCTCGCCCCTCCGGAGGTGGCCGATGATCGCGGTGCTGGCGTTGCTCGCCGGTGTGGTGCTCGGGGTGTATCTGGATCCCACGGTGCCCGCGGCGTTGCAGCCGTACCTGCCGATCGCCGTGGTGGCGGCGCTCGACGCGGTGTTCGGTGGGGTGCGGGCGAAGCTGGACCGGATCTTCGACGACAAGCAGTTCGTGGTGTCGTTCATCTCGAACGTGCTGGTGGCGGGTCTGATCGTCTACCTGGGTGACCAGTTGGGGGTGGGCGGTCAGTTGTCCACGGGTGTGGTGGTCGTGCTCGGGGTGCGCATCTTCGGAAACGTGGCGGCGATCCGCCGGCACCTGTTCCGGGCGTAGGTTTGTGGCGATGAGCGAGGAGCACAGGGAGACGGGCACGGGTTGGCCGGAGCCGGCGGAGCCGGAGCGGCCGGCGGGTCCGGCCGGTGAGCCGGATCCGCGTCCGGACGCGCCCGACCCGGACGAGTTGAGCCCGTTGGCGCCGGCCGGGCCGGTCGAGCAGGAGGACGTGCCGCCGCCGGCCGAGGAGCCGGGAGCGATGGCGGAGGAGCCGGGGGCGGCGGAGCAGCCGTCGCCGGCCGAGGCGAAGCCGGTGTCGCGGCGGTTGACGTCGGCGGGCGCGATGATCGCGGTGTTGCTGGCGTTGCTGGGGTTCACCCTGGTGGTGCAGTTGAAGACGACGTCGACGGATCCGACTCTCGCGGCGACGCGGGAGGAGGACCTGGTCCGGATCTCGTCGGACCTGGATTCGCGGGAGCGGCGGCTTCGGCAGGACATCGAGGCGCTGGAGGAGAGCCAGCGGCAGTTGCGTTCGGGTGAGCAGGGTCGGCAGGCGGCGCTGGAGGAGGCGACGCGGCGGGCGGACGAGCTGGGCATCCTGGCGGGTACGTTGCCGGCGGTGGGGCCGGGCCTGTCGGTGCGGTTCGACGGTCCGGACAAGGCGATCTCGGCGGCGCGGATCCTGGACGCGGTGCAGGAGCTGCGGGGCGCGGGCGCGGAGGCGATGCAGATCGCGGGCTCGGACGGGACGGCGGTGCGGATCATCGCGTCGACGTATTTCGTGGACGGGCCCGGCGGTGGCCTGGTGGTGGACGGGCGGCGGTTGAACGGCCCGTACACGATCTTGGTGATCGGTGATCCGGCGACGCTGCGTACGGCGTTGAACATTCCCGGCGGGGTGGTCGCATCGGTGGAGGAGGCCGGCGGTAACGTGACGCCGGAGGACAGTGAGGCTGTGGAGGTTTCGCAGCTGCACGCGCCGATCAAGCTGGAACACGCCCGGCCGGTCTCCTGACCGGTCGCGGCCGCGCCGGTTTTCCCCGGTGCACCGATGACGAAGGACGCAGCTGGTGATTCCTGAGGATCTGCGGTACACCGCCGAGCACGAGTGGGTGGCTGGTGGGGACGGCGCTGCCGTCCGGATCGGTATCACGCACTTCGCGCAGGACGCCCTGGGTGACATCGTGTTCGTCCAGTTGCCGGACGAGGGTGCGGTGGTGGCGGCAGGTGAGTCGCTGGGCGAGATCGAGTCGACGAAGAGCGTGTCGGAGATCTACGCGCCGTTGAGCGGCACGGTGGCGGCGCGCAACGACGCGTTGGCCGACACCCCTGAGGTGATCAACACGGATCCGTACGGTGCGGGGTGGTTGGTTGAGATCACTCCGGATGATCCGGCGGCGGTCGAGGGTTTGTTGACCGCTGGTGCGTACCGCGAGCTCACCGAGAGCTGAGTTCGTGCGTTCCGGGCGGCGGGCTCATGTCCGCGCGTCCGGTTGCCCTGTTTTTCGGCGCTGGCTAGGCTCGCCCAGTTGACCGAGAACCAATAGTTTGAGCGTTGCGGAATGCGCCTTCCCGGCACGGGGAGCCAGCCGCCGGGTGTGTTTCTGCCCGGCGGCCAGACCCGCCATTGCCCGACGCCGACCGAAACAGATCCGTGAGGTGGTCCCCATGACGCGCCCAGACGACGAGTTCCCCCCGCTCGACGTCACTTCGACGCTCAATCTCGGTTCGCTCGACGAAGTGCTGGAGGGTCCGGACACCGATGTGGTGCCGAGCCGCATGTCCGGTTCGTTGCCGCCCGGGATGGCGTTGCTGGTGGTTCGCCGGGGTCCGAACGCGGGCGCCCGGTTCCTGTTGGACCACGATGTGACGACGAGCGGCCGGCACCCGGACAGTGACATCTTCCTCGACGACGTGACGGTGTCGCGGCGGCACGCCGAGTTCCACCGGGACGGTGGCACGTTCACGGTGCGGGACGTGGGCAGCCTGAACGGCACGTACGTGAACCGGGAGCGGGTCGAGGCGGCGACGCTGAGCAACGGCGACGAGGTGCAGATCGGGAAGTTCCGGGTGGTGTTCATCGCCGGTCCGCGTCCGCAGGAGGAGGCCGGCCGGGGGTGAACGGGCCTGCGGCTTCGACGTCGCCCGGGGCGGCGAACGACCCGCGGCGCTCGTCGTCGACCCCGCTGATGAGCATCGGCGAGGTGTTGGCGCAGTTGCGGGTGGAGTTTCCGGACGTCACGATCTCGAAGCTGCGGTTCCTGGAGGCCGAGGGCCTGGTGGAGCCGGAGCGGACGCCGGCGGGCTACCGGAAGTTCAGCTGGGACGATGTGGCGCGGTTGCGGTTCGTGCTGACCGCGCAGCGGGACCAGTACCTGCCGTTGCGGGTGATCCGCGACCAGTTGGCGGAGTGGGACTCGTCGGGTGCGGCGTCGGGGCGGCAGCGGCCGAATCTGGTGGCGGTGGGCCCCGGTGGTGAGGTGCCGGGTCGGGAGGTGGCGGAGTCCGCCGAGTCGTCGGAGGTGCGGCTGGGTCGGGCGGAGCTGATTTCCCGCAGCGGCATCGACGAGTCGACGTTGGCCGAGTTGGAGCGGCTCGGTGTGCTGGTGTCGGATCCGCCGGGCTGGTACGACACGGATGCGTTGATCATCGCGCGGGCGGTGGCGGGTCTGGCGGAGTACGGGTTGGAGCCGCGGCACCTGCGGGCGTACCGGACGGCGGCGGATCGGGAGGTCGGTCTGTTCGCGCAGTTGGTGGCGCCGTTGGCGCGGCAGTCGGATCCGGCCGCGCGGGCGCGGGCGGCGGAGACGGCGCGGGAGTTGGTGGCGTTGTCGCAGCAGTTGCACGCGGCGTTGGTGCGGGTGGGGCTGCGGTCGACGTTGGGTCGGTGAGCTGGATGGGGCCGGGTGTCGTGGGGGCGCCCGGCCTTCGCCGTGGGCGGGCGCGGAAAGATCTGTGCCGGGAAGCGTGTCGTAGGCTTGCCGGGGTAACCCGTTGCGGCGAGGCGTGGTGCACGTAGCGGATGGGACTCCCGTGTCGCGGTCCGTGTACCGTGCAGGGAAGGGCGCGGTGCGGGCGTAGGTGACAACGACACGGAGGCGGCGGTGCGCGAGCTGAGCGTGGTCGGAGTTCGGGTGGAGCTGCCCAGCAACCAGCCGATCGTCCTGCTGCGGGAGGTCGAGGGGGACCGCTATCTGCCGATCTGGATCGGCGCGGTCGAGGCGACGGCGATCGCCTACGAGCAGCAGGGTGTCAAGCCGGCGCGGCCGTTGACCCACGATCTGCTGCGGGACGTGCTGGCGGCGTTGCAGGCGCCGTTGCACGCGGTGGAGATCACCGAGTTGAAGGAGAACGTCTTCTACGCCGATCTGTTGATCGGTGACGGCGTTCGGGTGTCGGCGCGGCCGAGCGATTCCATCGCGTTGGCGTTGCGGGTCGGTGCTCCGATTCGTTGTGCCGAGCAGGTCCTCTCCGAGGCGGGGATCGTGATCCCGGACGAGCAGGAGGACGAGGTGGAGAAGTTCCGGGAGTTCCTGGAGCAGGTGCGTCCGGAGGACTTCGCGGGCTGAGGTGGCCCGGCCGTGGGCCGGTGTCGGTGCGGCGGCGGTTGTCACGGTGGGTGACGGCGGGCCGCCGTCGGTGATCTTCCGGGTGGCGGTGCGGCGTGTCGCGGGTTCTCCTGCGGGGTAACTCCCGGTGTCGGCGCTAGGGTTGCGGTGTCGAGGGGTGCGCACACGGGGAGACGGCGTGGCACCGCACGGGCGGGGAGGTTGTCCGGATGCATGAGCCGCGAGATCCTGGTCCGAATACGGAGCAGCAGCCCGACCCGGTGGTTGACGGTGAGGTGGGCTACCGGGGTGTGACCGCGTGTCACGCGGTGGGCATCAGCTACCGGCAGTTGGACTACTGGGCCCGGACGGGTCTGGTGGTGCCGAGCGTGCGGGACGCCTCGGGCTCGGGGACGTCCCGGTTGTACTCCTTCCGCGACCTGGTGGTGTTGAAGGTCGTGAAGCGGCTGTTGGACGCCGGGGTGTCGTTGCAGAACATCCGGAAGGCCATCGACGCGTTGCGGTCGCGTGGGGTGGAGGACCTGGCGGGCATCACGTTGATCTCGGACGGGACGACGGTGTACGAGTGCCGGTCGCCGGAGGAGGTCGTCGACCTGTTGCAGGGCGGCCAGGGGGTGTTCGGCATCGCGATCGGTGGCGCGTTCAAGGAGATCCAGGGTTCGCTGTCGCATCTGCCGGCGGAGCCGGTGGGTGGGCAGCCGGAGCCGGCCGCGCCGCCGGTGGAGGCGGAGTCCGAGTCGGTGGGTGACGAGTTGGCGGCACGTCGGGCGCGTCGTCGGGCGGGCTGAGCCCGCCGTCGTGGCCTGCGGGGCCGCGCCACGCCCAAAACGGGCACGGCGCGGTCCCCTTTTTTGATCACAGCGCGTGTCGTCCGGCCGGTGGCGTGCCGCGGGCCCGCCGTGGCCGTGTCCGCGGCTGGGTGGTGCGGCCGTGACGTGCGGAAACGGCGGCCGGGCGGATCGCCGGCGGGTGCTGTCCGAAAGGGACCGTCGACGTTGCGCGGTGGTGATGGCATCCACCCAGCGTGTCGGTGTGCTCGCGTCCCGCAAGCGCCCCGACGGAGTTGTTGACTGTCCGTGATCGATGGTTGTCGGGAATCGGATAGGGCAGGGCTGAACCGTTTCGGCGGGCACGCTATGGTCCGACACGGTCGCTTGCGCGTGGCCGTTCGGTGGAGCCGGGTGGGATGCGCGCGGGCTGCCGGTTGCCCCCTCCGCGGCGCTGGTCGCGTTGCCCCCTCCCGGAAGGAACCACCATGACGGTGACCGAAGAGACCACCCCGATCTCCCATTACGAGCGCATCGGCGGCGCCGCCGCGGTGAAGGCCGCGGTGGAGCTGTTCTACGACAAGGTGCTGGCCGACCCGGACCTGGCCGGCTACTTCACCGACGTGAACAT
The DNA here is from genome assembly GCF_042872345.1 of Micromonospora sp. NPDC005299. Lineage (NCBI taxonomy): Bacteria > Bacillati > Actinomycetota > Actinomycetes > Micromonosporales > Micromonosporaceae > Micromonospora > Micromonospora sp. NPDC005299. The sequence goes on along the minus strand of NZ_JBIAKG010000005.1, from coordinate 480,097 downwards.
GCCCGAGCAGCGGCGGCACCTGGCGCTGATGCTCGCCGTGGTGCTCGGCGGCCCGAACGAGTACGCGGGTCGGGGGCTGGCCGAGGCGCACCAGCCGCTGAACATCCCGGTGGCGCACTACGTGAAGGTCGGCGAGCACCTGACCGCGACGCTGGTCGAGCTGGGGGTGCCGGCCGACGTGATCGCCGACGTGCACGTCGTGCTGGGTCAGGTCCAGGACCAGGTCGTGTCGTCGGGGAACGCCTGAGCCGTGGATGCGGCAAGGCTCAAGCAGAGCTGGTCCGTGGTCGCCGCGCACGGCGACCAGGTGCCGCTCTACTTCTATTCGACGTTGTTCCTGGCGTACCCGGAGACCCGGCAGATGTTCCCCACGAACATGGCCGGGCAGCGGGACCGCCTGGTGAACGCGCTGGGGCACATCGTGTCCCACGTGGACCAGGTGGACCGGCTCGTCGGGTTCCTCCAGGACCTCGGCGCGGATCACCGCAAGTTCGCGGTGCGCGCCGAGCACTACCCGGCGGTCGGTGACGCGCTGCTGGCGACGCTGCGGCACTTCTCCGGCGAGGCGTGGACCGACGAGCTGGCCGCCGACTGGGCGGCCGCGTACGGGCTGGTCGCGCAGGTGATGATGGACGCCGCGCAGGCGGCGGAGGCGAAGTCCCCGCCGTGGTGGGTGGCGGAGATCCTCGGGCACGAGCGGCGCACGTTCGACGTGGCGGTGCTGACGGTGCGCCCGCAGTACCTGCTGCAGTTCACCCCGGGCCAGTCGATCGGGGTGTCCCACCCGGCGGTGCGGTCGTGGCGTTACTACTCGCCGGCGAACGCGCCCCGCCCGGACGGGACGCTGGAGCTGCACGTGCGGGCCGCGCCGGGTGGCGCGGTGTCGTCGCGGCTGGTGTACGGGTGCGCGGTGGGTGACCAGTTGCACCTGGCCGCGCCGGTGGGCGACCAGTTGTCGTTGTGGCAGGCCGGGTCGTCGGATCTGCTGCTGATGGCCGGTGGCACCGGCTGGGCGCCGGTGAAGTCCCTGCTGGAGCAGGTCGCCGCGGAGGGCGTGGGCCGCCGGGTGGACCTGTACGTGGGGGCCCGCTCCCGGCTGGAGTTCTACGACAGCGAGGCGATCGACAAGTTCGCCGCCTCGTACCCGTGGCTGCGGGTGACGTACGTGGCGGGGTCGGACCCGCGGCGGCCGGGTGAGTTCGTGCAGGTGGCCGATCAGGCCCTGGCCGACGGCGACTGGCGGTCCCGGCACGTGTACGTGTGCGGCTCCGACGAGATGGTGAGCCATTCGGTGGCGGCGCTGACCGCCGCCGGCTACCAGCCGGGCCAGCTGCACCACGAGGGTTTCGGCAAGCACTGGTACGGGCCGGCGTTCCGGACCATGACCGCCCCTGACGATTCCGGAGGTGTCCGGTGAGTGAGCCGAAGTTGCGAGCCCCGCAGTCGCGAACGGGGGTGGCTCGGTGAGTGCGAGGAGTGAGTCGAAGTTGCGAGCCCCGCAGTCGCGAACGGGGGTGGCTCGGTGAGTGCGACCCCGATCAGCAGGTACGAGGGCCAGGTGACCGGTGGTGCGGTGCAGGTGCGCCTCAGCGCCGACCGGGTGCGCCGGTGGGAGTTCGGGTCGGCGTCGTTCACCCGCCGTGGCTACGACCACGCCGACGTGGACCGGTTCCGGCTGCAGGTGGCCGACGAGCTGGACCTGCTGGCCACTCAGCTGGCGAACCTGCGGGCCGAGAACGAGCGGCTCAACGACCACCTGGAGCTGCACCGGCACGGGGTGATCCCGAGCGCCGACACCGCGGCGGCTGCGCCCGCGGCGAAGGAGGTGAACCTGCTGTCGGCGGCGCAGCGGGAGGCCGAGCAGATCATCGCGCAGGCCCACGACTACGCCCGCCGGGTCGCCGAGTACGCCCGGATGCAGTACGAGAGCTACATGCAGGCCGCGGCGGAGGAGGCGAAGCAGGAGGCCGAGCGGGCGGTGACGGAGTACCGCAGCACCGCCGGGGTGAACTTCGACGACTCGGTGGCCACCCGGGAGGCCCTGCGGATCTTCGGCGAGATGATGATCTCGCACATGCAGGCGGCGGCCCGCCACCTCGACGACGGCAGCGAGCAGCTGTCGCGGACGATGGAGCGGATCGCCCGGGAGGTGCCCGCGGTCGGCGGTGGGCAGCCGCAGGTGGCGCTGCCCCGCCATCAGCGCTGAGCGGCGGCCCGGCCCACCGGGGTGACCCCGGTGGGCCGGGCCGTCACGTGCGCGGAGTCTGGGAAAAGTCGGCCAGAAAATGTCGCGGCGGGATGTCGAGAACCGGGGCGCGGCTCCGTCCCTGGCGTGAACACGGCCACAATGGCCGTACCGCTCCGAGGAGAACACGATGGCCAAGTACCTGCTGCTCAAGCACTACCGGGGCGCGCCGGCGGCGGTCAACGACGTGCCGATGGACCAGTGGACGCCGGAGGAGGTTTCGGCCCACGTGCAGTACATGCGTGACTTCGCCGCCCGGCTCGAGGGCATCGGCGAGTTCGTCGACGGTCAGGCGCTCTCCCCGGAGGGCACGTTCGTCCGCTACGACGGCGAGGGGCGGCCGCCGGTCACCGACGGTCCGTTCGCGGAGACCAAGGACCTCATCGCCGGCTGGATGGTGATCGACGTCGAGACCTACGAGCGGGCGCTCGAGCTGGCCGGGGAGCTGTCCGCGGCTCCGGGTGCGGGTGGGAAGCCGATCCACGAGTGGCTCGAGGTGCGCCCGTTCCTGGGCGAGGCCCCGACGATCACGGAGTGACGCACGGTGGATGAGGCTCTGCTGCGGACCCTCACCCCCACCGTGATCGGGATCCTCGTCCGTCGCGGAGCCGACTTCGCGGCGGCCGAGGATGCCGTCCAGGACGCCTTGGTCGAGGCCGTGCGGGTGTGGCCGGACGACCCGCCGCGCGAGGTCAAGGGCTGGCTGGTCACGGTGGCGTGGCGCAAGTTCCTCGACGCCGTCCGCGCCGATGACTCCCGACGGCACCGGGAGGCCCGCGTCGAGGGCGAGCCCCTACCTGGCCCGGGGGAGGCGGCGGACGACACGCTTCAGCTGTATTTCCTGTGCGCGCACCCGTCCCTGACACCGGCGTCGGCCGTCGCGCTCACGCTGCGCGCGGTGGGCGGCCTGACCACGCGTCAGATCGCGCAGGCCTACCTCGTGCCGGAGGCGACCATGGCCCAGCGGATCAGCCGGGCCAAGCGGACCGTCTCGGGGGTCCGGTTCCGCCAGCCCGGTGACATCGCCACGGTGCTGCGCGTGCTCTACCTGGTGTTCAACGAGGGCTACTCCGGTGACGTCGACCTCGCCGGGGAGGCGATCCGGCTCACCCGTGAGCTGGCGGCCCGGACCCACCACGAGGAGGTCGCGGGCCTGCTCGCGCTCATGCTGCTGCACCACGCTCGGCGCCCGGCGCGGACCGGCCCCGACGGCCGGCTCGTGCCGCTCGCCGAGCAGGACCGCGGGCGGTGGAACACCCGCCTGATCGCCGAGGGCGTCGACGTGCTCCAGAGCGCCCTCGCCCGCGACCGCCTGGGCGAGTTCCAGGCCCAGGCGGCCATCGCCGCGCTCCACGCCGACGCCCGGACGGTCGAGGAGACCGACTGGGTGCAGATCGTCGAGTGGTACGACGAACTGGTGCGCCTCACCGACAGCCCGGTGGCCCGCCTCAACCGGGCTGTCGCGGTCGGCGAGGCCGACGGCCCGCGGGCCGGCCTGGCCGCCCTGGCCGGGCTCGACCCGGCCCTGCCCCGCCACGCCGCCGTCGCGGCGTACCTGCACGAGCGTGACGGCGACCCGGTAACCGCGGCGCGGCTCTACGCCGAGGCCGCCCGGTCGGCGCCCAGCCTTCCCGAACGCGACCACCTCACCCGACAGGCGGCCCGGCTCAACGCGCAGCGGCGCGGGTGACCGCCTCGGCGATGGGGGTCTCCCCGCCGACCAGCTCCAGGGTGAGCCCGGCGGTGTCCGGGGCGGCCAGCAGGGCGAGCAGGACCCGGGCCACGTCGGCGCGGGTGACCGCCCCGGGGTCGACGTGCCCGGCCAGGGTGATCCGGCCGACCGGCGCGTCGTCGGTGAGCCGACCGGGGCGCAGCACGGTGACGTCGAGGTCCCGGCCGCGGAGGTCGTCCTCGGCGGCTTTCTTCGCCCGCAGGTACGCCGCCCACACCTCGTCGGCGCCGGCCTTCGGGGGCCGGTCCACGCCCATCGAGGAGACCAGCAGGTAGCGGCGGACCCCGGCGCGTTGCGCGGCGTCGGCGAGCAGCACGGCGGCGGCCCGGTCGACGGTGTCCTTGCGGGCCGCGCCGCTGCCCGGGCCCGCGCCGGCGGCGAAGACCACCGCGTCGGCGCCGGCCAGGTGCCCGGCGACGGTGTCGACGTCGGTGTGTTCCAGGTCGCAGACGACCGGTTCGGCGCCGGCGGCGCGCAGCGCGGCCGCGTGCTCCGGGTTGCGGATCAACCCGACGGCGGTGTCGCCGCGGCCGGCGAGTTCCCGCTCCAGCAGTTTGGCGATCTTCCCGTGGCCTCCGGCGATGACGACGCGCATGCCCTCAACCTAGCCCCGCGACCGGGCCCCCACCCGGCGAGCGGCCGCGACCGGCGGGGTCGGGGTCGTCGGCGGCGGTCGGGCGAGGCAGCATGGACGGGTGACCGAGACGTTCGACGCGTTGACCCGGCTGGTGGGCGCCGGGGACGTGGTGGTGCTCAGCGGCGCCGGCCTGTCCACCGAGTCGGGCATCCCGGACTACCGGGGGCCCTCCGGCGCGGCCCGCCGGCACACCCCGATGACCTACCAGGCGTTCACCCGCGACCCGGACGCGCGGCGGCGCTACTGGGCGCGCAGCCACCTGGGCTGGCGGTTGATCGCCCGGGCCGCCCCCAACGACGGGCACCGGGCGGTCGCCCGGCTGCAACGCGCCGGCCTGCTCGGCGGGATCATCACCCAGAACGTCGACGGCCTGCACACCGCCGCCGGCGCCACCGGCGTGGTCGAGCTGCACGGCCGTCTCGACGAGGTGACCTGCCTGGACTGCGGGAACCTGACCTCCCGCGACGAGCTGGACCGGCGGCTGACCGAGGCCAACCCCGGCTTCGACGCGCACGTCGCGCACGTCAACCCCGACGGCGACGTGGACCTGCCCGACGAGGCGGTGGCCCGCTTCCGCACCGTCGACTGCGGCATCTGCGGCGCCGGGATGCTCAAACCCGACGTGGTGTTCTTCGGCGAGACGGTGCCCGCGCCGCGGGTCGCCGACTGTTTCGCCCGGGTCGAGCGGGCCCGGGCGCTGCTGGTGCTCGGCTCCTCCCTGACCGTCATGTCGGGACGCCGGTTCGTGCTGCGCGCGGCGAAGCTCGGCATCCCGGTGGCCATCGTCAACCAGGGCCCCACCCGCGGCGACGGGCACGCCACCCTCACCCTCGACGCGCCGCTGGGCGCCACGCTGACCGCCCTGGCCGACCGGGTCGCCGCCGGACCGGTTCCCGCCGCCGTGTGACCCACGCCCCGCCGGGTACGACATGAGCCGGAAACATGGTCGCTGGTAGCGTTGACCATGCCGGTACCACCCACGTGGGAGAGACCGCCCGGGAAGCACCCGGACGGCGCCGAAGGGGCAGATTCTCCCCGGAACCTCTCAGGCAAAAGGACCACGTGGGCAGGCGCTGTGGAGCGCGTCAGCGCGACTCAGGGGGAGGCCGACCCGTCGACCTCGCCCCCGCAAGGAGCGCAGCGCATGACCGCAGAGCAGTTCGCCGACCGGCACATCGGCCCCGGCCCGGACGACGAGCGCCGGATGCTGGAGACCGTCGGCCACAGCTCCATCGACGAGCTGATGGACGCCGCGATCCCCGAGGTGATCCGCTGGCACGGCGCCCTGGACCTGCCCGCCCCGGCCAGCGAGCGGGAGGCCATCGCCGAGCTGCGCGCCCTGGCCGCCCGCAACACCGTCGCCGTGTCGATGATCGGGCTGGGCTACCACGGCACGCACACCCCGGCGGTGATCCGCCGCAACGTGCTGGAGAACCCCGCCTGGTACACCGCGTACACGCCGTACCAGCCGGAGATCAGCCAGGGCCGCCTCGAAGCGCTGCTGAACTTCCAGACCATGGTCACCGACCTGACCGGGCTGGCCACCGCCAACGCCTCGATGCTCGACGAGGGCACCGCCGCGGCCGAGGCCATGACCCTCGCCCGCCGTGCGGCGAAGACCAAGAGCCCGGTGTACGTGGTCGACGCGGACACCCTGCCGCAGACCATCGCGGTGATCACCAGCCGCGCGGAGCCGCTCGGCATCGACGTGCGGGTGCTCGACGTGGAGCGCGACGAGTTGCCCGCCGAGTTCTTCGGCCTGCACCTGCAGTACCCGGGGGCGTCCGGCGCGGTGCGCGACCACACCCCGCTGGTGGAGGCCGCGCACGCCGCCGGCGCGCTCGTGACGGTCGCCGCGGACCTGCTGGCGTTGACCCTGCTGCGCCCGCCCGGCGAGATCGGCGCCGACATCGCCGCCGGCACCACCCAGCGCTTCGGCGTGCCGATGGGCTTCGGCGGCCCGCACGCCGGCTACCTGGCCGTCCGGTCCGGGCTGGAGCGGATGCTGCCCGGCCGGCTCGTCGGGGTGTCCAAGGACGCCGACGGCAACCCGGCGTACCGGCTGGCGTTGCAGACCCGCGAGCAGCACATCCGCCGGGAGAAGGCGACCAGCAACATCTGCACCGCGCAGGTGCTCCTGGCCGTGATGGCCGGCATGTACGCCGTCTACCACGGCCCGGACGGGCTGCGGGACATCGCCCGGCGTACCCATGAGGCGGCGGCGCGGCTCGCGGCCGGGCTGCGCGCCGGCGACGTCGAGGTCGCGGACGTCGCGTTCTTCGACACCGTCACCGCGACCGTGCCGGGGCGGGCAGCCGAGGTGGTGGCCGCCGCCGCGCGGCGGAACGTGAACCTGCGGCTGGTCGACGCCGACCGGGTCGGCATCTCCTGCGACGAGACCACCACCGCCGCGCACCTGGCGGCGGTGTGGGCGGCGTTCGGCGTCGCCGGGGTCGACGGCGAGGTGGACGCGGCGCTGCCCGACGACCTGGCCCGCTGCAGCGACTTCCTGACCCACCCGGCGTTCCGCACGCACCACTCGGAGACGGCGATGCTGCGCTATCTGCGCCGGCTGTCGGACTTCGACTACGCCCTGGACCGGGGGATGATCCCGCTGGGGTCGTGCACGATGAAGCTGAACGCCACCACCGAGATGGAGCCGGTCACCTGGCCGGAGTTCGCGCACCTGCACCCGTTCGCCCCGGCGGAGCAGACCGCCGGCTACCGGGAGCTGATCGCCCAGCTGGAGGGCTGGCTGGCCGAGGTCACCGGCTACGACGCGGTCAGCGTGCAGCCCAACGCCGGGTCGCAGGGGGAGCTGGCCGGGCTGCTGGCCATCCGGGCCTACCACCGCGAGCGCGGCGAGGCGCACCGCGACGTGTGCCTGATCCCGTCGTCGGCGCACGGCACCAACGCCGCGTCGGCGGTGATGGCCGGCATGCGGGTCGTCGTGGTCGGCTGCGACGACGACGGCAACGTCGACCTCGTCGACCTCGACGCGAAGATCGACAAGCACCGGGACGCGCTCGCCGCGATCATGGTGACCTACCCGTCCACCCACGGGGTGTACGAGACGGGCATCGCGCAGCTGTGCGCGAAGGTGCACGACGCCGGCGGGCAGGTGTACGTCGACGGCGCGAACCTCAACGCGCTCGTCGGGTTCGCCAAGCCGGGCCGGTTCGGGGCGGACGTGTCGCACCTGAACCTGCACAAGACGTTCTGCATCCCGCACGGCGGTGGCGGCCCCGGCGTGGGCCCGGTGGCGGTGCGGGCGCACCTGGCGCCGTTCCTGCCCGGCGACCCGCTGGGCGCGCACAGCGACGGGCGGCCGGCGATCTCCGCGGCGAACCACGGGTCGGCGGGGATCCTGCCGATCCCGTGGGCGTACCTGCGGATGATGGGCGCCGAGGGGCTGGCGCGGGCCACCGGTGTGGCGGTCCTCGCGGCGAACTACGTGGCCGCGCGGCTGCGGCAGCACTTCCCGGTGCTGTACGCCGGCAACAAGGGCCTGGTGGCGCACGAGTGCATCCTGGACCTGCGGCCGCTGACGAAGACGACCGGGGTGAGCGTGGACGACGTGGCGAAGCGGCTGATCGACTACGGCTTCCACGCGCCGACGATGTCGTTCCCGGTGGCCGGGACGCTGATGGTGGAGCCGACCGAGAGCGAGGACCTGGCCGAGCTGGACCGGTTCTGCGACGCGATGATCGCCATCCGCGCGGAGATCGACAAGGTCGGCTCGGGGGAGTGGCCGGCGGGGGACAACCCGCTGTCCAACGCGCCGCACACCGCGGCGATGGTGTCGGGTGACGAGTGGCCGCACCCGTACCCGCGGTCGGTGGGCGCGTACCCGGCCGGCGTGCAGCGGGCGGGGAAGTACTGGCCGCCGGTGCGGCGGATCGACGGCGCGTACGGCGACCGGAACCTGGTCTGCTCGTGTCCGGCGCCGGAGGCGTTCGAGAGCTGAGGCGCAGCGCGCCGGGGCGGTGCAGAGCCGCCGCCCCGGCCGGCGCGTCGACCGGTGGGGCCGACGCGTACGCTCCCTGACGGAGCGTGATGGTCAGGCGACGAGGGCGTGCCGGGCGGGGCCGCGGTGCGGGGCGATGGTGCTGCCGTCGGGGAGCAGCTCACCGGTGTCCTCGAAGACGATGACACCGTTGCAGAGCAGGCTCCAGCCCTGCTCACGGAAGCAGGCGATGACGCGTGCGGCTTCGCGATCGGTCGCCTCAGCGGAGGGGCAGGTGGGTAGGTGCTGGCACATCGGGTTCTCCGGACTGTGGGGGCACTGTGTCATGGTTCACATGACCAGTGACGCACAGTACCAAGCGGAAGCGCGCGCTATCGAGCAAGGATGCGGCTTGTTCACCCGAAATCGGCTGAACGGATGAGTGTGAACCGACCGGACGGCGTGGAAGCGCTCCCATCGGTGCGGGTCGACGTGCCCGCGGCGCCGCCCCAGTGCCGGGACCGGCTCGTGGAACGGGCCCGGCTGGAATGGTGGCTCGCCGACGGCGGCGACCCGGCGAGACTCGCCGAGGACTTCCTGGCCGCGCACGGCGTGGCCCTGACCGACCTGGCCCGGCCGGCCGCCCACGACCCGCACGGGACCTGCGGCGCCGCACTGTTCCTGTCCGCCGCGGCCGGAGCCCGGGCCGCCGGCGGCGCGACGGGCGCACCCACCCCGGTGCCCGCGCTGCCGGACCTCGTGGTGGTGGTCTACGGCCACGCCGACCGGCCGGCCCCGCAGGACGGCCCCGGACCGGGCGGCTGGTGGCTGGGCCCGTGGCGGGACAGCTGGACGCCGGCCGCGCACGCCCAGGCCGTGACGGCGGTCCGGGCGGCCATCGGGCGCGGCGACGTCTACCAGGTCACCATCGTGGGCCACGCCGCCGTCGGGTACGCCGGCGATCCGCTGCCCGCCCTCGCGCGGCTGGGCGCGCTGCCCGGCGCCCGCTACGGCGGCACCCTGTCCGGGCTCGGCTGGGCGATCGGCTGCGCCTCCCCGGAGACCCTCGTCGCCGTGGAGGGCGGCCGCCTGATCACCCGGCCGATCAAGGGCACCCGCCCGGCCACCCCGGCCGGCCGCCGCGAGCTGCTCGCCTCGGGCAAGGAACGCGCCGAGCACGTCATGATCGTCGACCTGGAACGCAACGACCTGGCCCGGGTGGCCCGCACCGGCTCGGTGCGGGTCGACGAGCTGTTCGCCGTACGCCGGTGGTGTGACCTGTGGCAGGCCGAGTCGACGGTGTCCGCCGCGCCCGCCGACGGGCTGGGCCTGGCCGACCTGCTGCGCGCGGTCTGCCCCGGCGGGTCGGTGACCGGCGCCCCGAAGCTCGCCGCCCTGGACGGGATCGCCGCTCTGGAGCCGGTGGGCCGCGGCGCGAGCATGGGCGCGCTCGGCTGGGTCGGGCCGGGCCGCGTGGACCTGGGCTTGACCATCCGCACCGCCGCCGCGGACGCCGAGCGGCTGCACCTGTGGGCCGGTGGCGGCATCACCTGGGGCAGCGACCCGGCCGCCGAGGTCGCCGAGGCCGCCGCGAAGGCCGCCCCGATCCGGGCCCTGCTGGCCGCCGCCTGATCCGCTTCGGTCCGGGCCCTGCTGGCCGCCGCCTAATCCCCTTCGGTCCGGGCCCTGCCGGCCGCCGCCTTACCCGCTTCGGTCCGGGCCCTGCCGGCGGCCCCGCGCGACCGCCGGGTGGCGCGGGTCAGGCGCGGGCGAAGGCGTCCAGGGCGGCGACCACCCGCTCGCCCACCCCGTGGCCGCTGCCGTGGCCGCCGGACTCGACGATCTCCAGCCGGGCGTCGGGCCAGTTCCGGGTGAGCTGCCAGGCGATGTCCGGCGGGCCGCTGACGTCCAGGCGGCCCTGCACCAGGACGCCGGGGATCCCGGCGAGCTGGCCGGCGTCGCGCAGCAGCTGCCCGTCCGGCAGGAACCCGAGGTTGCTGAAGTAGTGGGTGACCAGCCGGGTGAAGCCGGCCCGGAACACCGGGTCGGCGTAGCGGGGGCTGGGCGCGAACCCGCCGGCCAGGGAGACGTGCACGTCCTCCCAGGCGCACCAGTCCCGGGCGGCCCGGTCGCGCACCCGCGGGTCCGGGTCGTTGACGAGGCGGGCGTACGCGGCGGACAGGTCGCCGTCGCGCTCGGCCGCCGGCACGCCGTCGCGGAAGCGGGCCCACTCCTCGGGGAAGATCCGGCCCATGTCCCGGGTCACCCAGTCGATCTCCCGGCGGGTGTTGGCGACCACGCTGAACAGCACCAGCGCGGTGACCCGCTGCGGGTGGCGCTGGGCGTACGCCAGGGACAGCGACGAGCCCCAGGAGGCGCCGCAGAGCAGCCACCGGTCGACGCCCAGGTGTTCGCGCAGCCGTTCCATGTCGGCCAGCAGGTGCGCCGTGGTGTTGACCGACAGGTCGGTGGCCGGATCGCTGGCGGGCGGGGTGCTGCGGCCGCAGCCGCGCTGGTCGAACAGGACGATCCGGTAGGCGGCCGGGTTGAACAGCCGCCGCCACGAGGCGCCCGCGCCGGAGCCGGGGCCGCCGTGCACCACCAGGGCCGGCCGGCCGTCGGGGTTGCCGCAGGTCTCCCAGTGCATCCGCTGGCCGTCGCCGACGTCGAGCTGGCCCTGCGCGTACGGCTCGATCGGTGGATACATCGGGTTCCCCTCCCACGGCCCAGATACAACAGCGCTGTTACATTAGCGGACGTGACCGCCACCCCCGACCGCGAGGCCCTCGGCACCCTGCTGCGCCACGTTCTCGAGCTGCTCGACGGCGACGTCGCCGCCGTCTACGCCGACCTCGACCTGGCCGACTACCGACCGCGCTTCTCACCGCTGGTGCGGGTGCTGGTCGCCGACGGGCCCCTCGCGATCCGCGACCTGGCCGCCCGGGTCGGCGTCACCCACTCCGCGGCCAGCCAGAGCGTCGCCCAGATGGCCCGCGCCGGCCTGGTCGTCCTGGCTCCCGGCGCGGACGCCCGGCAGCGCATCGTCACCCTCACCGACCGGGCGCACGCCCTGCTGCCGGTGATCGAGGCGGAGTGGGCGGCCACCACCACCGCCATGCGAGGGCTCGACGCCGAGCTGCCCGTACCCCTGGCCGACGAGCTGTACGCGGTGCTCGCCGCGCTGCGCCGCCGGCCGCTGCGCGACCGGATCGCCGACACCGGCCTGGCGCCCACCCGGCCGGCCTGACCCGCGCGGCCCCCGGCGCAGCGGAGCCGCCGCGGCGCGGCTCTACCGGCCCAGGCGCTGCCAGCGGCGCACGGACAGCGGCAGGAACACGGCGACCAGCAGCAGCGGCCAGGCCACCGCCAGGGCCACCGCGTGCTCGGCGGGCCAGGAGCCGGCGCCCCAGCCGGGGTTGCCGAACAGGTCCCGGGCGGCGGCGACGGTGGCCGACAGCGGGTTCCAGGCGGCGACCGCGGCGAGCCACCCCGGCATGGTGGCCGGGGCGACGAACGCGTTGGAGGCGAAGCCCAGCGGCCAGACCAGGATCTGCAGCGCGGCGACCGTCTCGGGGCGGCGCAGCAGCAGCGCCAGGTACACCCCGAGCCAGATCAACGCGAAGCGCAGGAGCAGCAGCAGCGCCACCGCGGCCAGCGCGGCGAGCGGGCCGCGGTGCGGCTGCCAGCCGACCAGGACGCCGCAGGCGAGCACCACCGCGAGGGCCACCGCGGAGTGCAGCAGGTCGGCCACGGCCCGGCCGGTGACCACCGCGGCGCGGCTCATCGGCAACGAGCGGAACCGGTCGGTCACGCCACGGGCGGTGTCCACCGCCACGGCCGTGTAGGTGGTCTCCACGCCGAAGAGCATGGTCATGGCCACCATGCCGGGCAGCAGGAACTCCCGGTAGTCGGCGCCGTCGGACAGCGCCAAGGCCCCGCCGCCGTCGGGCAGTGCCATGGCGCCGCCGAACAGGTAGCCGAACATCAGCAGCAGCAGGACGGGAAACAGCAGGCCGACCAGCACCTCGCCGGGGCGGCGCGCCCAGTGGGCGAGGGTCCGGCGGGTCAGGACGGCGGTGTCGGCGGCGGCCCAGCGGGCCCGCGACAGCGGCAGGACACTCATGCCGGCACCTCCGTGCGGGTGTCGGTGAGGTGCAGGAACACCTCGTCGAGGGTGGGGCGGCGCACCGCCACGTCGCCGGCGCGCAGGCCGGCGGCCTCCACCGCGCGCAGCACCGCGGCGAGCGCGGCGACCCGGTCGGTGACCGCGACGCTGAGCCGCAGCGCGGCACGGTCGACGGTGGGCGCCACGCCGGTGGCGGCGGTGACCGCCGCGGCGGCCGCGGCCAGGTCGTCGGGGTGGTGCAGCACCACGTCGATCCGGTCACCGCCGAGGGTCGACTTCAGCTCCTCCGGCGTGCCGGCGGCGGTCACCCGCCCGTGGTCGAGCACCCGCACAGTGTCGGCGAGCCGGTCGGCCTCCTCCAGGTACTGGGTGGTCAGCAGGACGGTGGTCCCGGCGTCGACCAGGGCGCGGACGGCGTCCCAGACGTCGCTGCGGGCGCGCGGGTCCAGGCCGGTGGTGGGTTCGTCGAGGAACAGCACCGGCGGGTCGACGATCAGCGCGGCGGCCAGGTCGAGCCGGCGGCGCATCCCGCCGGACCAGCCGGCCACCGGCCGGTGGGCGGCCCCGGCCAGGTCGAAGCGGTCCAGCAGGTCGTCGGCGCGGGCCGCCGCCCGGGCCGGGGAGAGGTGGTGCAGCCGACCGAACAGCACCAGGTTCTGCCGGCCGCCCAGGATCTCGTCGACCGCCGCGTGCTGGCCCACCAGGCCCAGGTGCGCGCGGGCCCGGTCGGCCTGCCGCCGCACGTCGTACCCGGCGACCCGGGCCACCCCGGAGTCGGCGCGCAGCAGGGTGGTGAGGATGCGGACCAGGGTGCTCTTGCCGGCCCCGTTCACCCCGAGGACCGCGCAGACCGTGCCCGCGGGCACCGCCAGGTCGACGCCGTCCAGGGCGACCAGGTCGCCGTAACGCTTGCGCAGGCCCTGCGCCTCGATCGCCGGTCCGTCCCGTCGCATCGCCCCTCCGCTCCCTCGTCCGGTACGCCGTACCGTACACCACACGACAAGGGGGGTCGGTACAGTCGGCGGGTGACCACCGAGTACAGCGGCACCGGGGACCCGGCGCGCAGCCTCGCCCTGCTCTGGCGTACCCGGGAGAAGGCCAGCCGCAAGGGCGGCGACCTCTCCGTGGAGCGGATCGTGCGCGCGGCCATCGAGGTCGCCGACGCCGACGGGCTGGCCGCGCTGTCGATGCGCCGGGTCGCCGAGCGGCTCGGGGTGGGCACCATGACCCTCTACACGCACGTGCCCGGTAAGGGCGAGCTGCTCGACGTCATGCTCGACACCGTCTACGGCGAGACCGCCCGCCCGGAGCAGGTGCCGGGCGGCTGGCGGGGCCGGCTGGCGCAGATCGCCCGGGAGAACTTCGCCCTCTACCTGCGCCACCCGTGGCTGCTGCAGGTCGCCACGACCCGCCCGCCGCTGGGCCCGAACCTGATCGCCAAGTACGAGTACGAGCTGCGCGCCGTCGACGGCATCGGCCTGACCGACCTGGAGATGGACGCCGTGGTCACCCTGGTCACCGGCTACGTCCACGGCGCGGCCCGCCCGGCGGTGGAGGCGGCCCAGGCCACCCGGCAGACCGGGATGACCGAGCAGCAGTGGTGGCACGCGCACGCCCCGTACCTGGAGAAGGTCCTCGACCCGAACCGGTTCCCGCTCGCCGCCCGGGTGGGCGCCACCGCCGGCGAGGAGTACCAGGCCGCCGGGGACCCGGCCCGCGCCTTCGAGTTCGGGCTGGCCCGCCTGCTCGACGGCGTCGAGGTCCTGGTCCGCGACCGGGCGGGTGCCGCACCCGCCGGGGTAACGGGCGGATAGCCTTCCGGGCATGACTATGCGCCCGATCCGGATCATCGGCGACCCCGTGCTGCGCACCCCGTCCGAGCCGGTGACCAGTTTCGACGCCGAGCTGCGCGCGCTCGTGCAGGACCTCATGGACACGCTGCTCGGCGCGCCCGGCCGGGCCGGCGTGGCGGCCCCGCAGATCGGGGTGAACGCGCAGGTGTTCGTCTACGACGCCGACGGGCACCGCGGCCACCTGATCAACCCGACGCTGGAGCTGTCCGAGGAGCGCCAGGACGACGACGAGGGCTGCCTGTCCATTCCCGGGCTGTACTTCCCGACGTCGCGGGCCATGCACGCCAGCGCGCACGGCTTCGACCAGCACGGCCAGCCGCTGACCATCGCCGGCAGCGGGTTCCTGGCCCGCGCGCTGCAGCACGAGACCGACCACCTGCACGGCCGCCTGTACGTGGACACGCTGCGCGGCGACACCCGCCGCCGGGCGCTGCGGGAGATCCGCGCCGGCCGCTTCGACTCGCCCAGCCGCGGCCGCTGACCGCGAGGTGCGGGGGCGGCCGGCACGCCGGCCACCCCCGCACATCAGTCGCGACGGGTCACTTCGGCGGCGGAGCCACCAGGCAGGTCGCGGTCGAGGTGTTACCGGAGTCGTCCACGCCGGTGATGATCGCGTCGCCACGCAACGTCACCTTGTAGTCGATGTCGCCGGTGCCGTCCTTGACCCGGGACTGCGCGCCCGGCGCCTGCACCAGCTTGATCTTCGTGCCGGCCGGGAACGGCCCGAACCGCACCGACGGGTCGGCGGCGTCGGAGATGTAGACCTGGACCGCCGTGTCGACGATGTCGGTCGCGGTCAACTGGTAGAACCCGTCCGGGTTGTACGAGCCGGGGATGTTGCCGCCGCTCGGGTTGTTGGTCGGCACGCACCGCGTGACCGCCGCGGTGGTGTCGACCACCCGCATCACCGCGGTGTCGCTGCCGGTGTTGCCGGCGGCGTCGGTGGCGGTGCAGGTGACCGTGGTGGCGCCCAGCGGGAAGGTGCTGCCGGGCGGCGGCGCGCAGGTCGGGGTGAGCGGACCGTCGACGTTGTCGGTGGCGCTCGCCGGGTAGTTGATCACCGCGCCGGCGGGGCTGGTGGCCTCCACGGTCCGGTCGTCCACGACGACGGTCGGCGGGGTCACGTCGTTGACTGTCACCGCGATGTGCTCGACGAACGCCGGCCCGCCGGAGAGGCCGTTGAGCAGGAACTCCACCGTGCAGTGCAGGGTGGCGCCCTGCGCGGCGTCGCCGGCGACCGTGATGGTCTCGGCGAACGGCACGTCGGAGCCGCTCTGCTGGGTCTTCGACGGCGCGTCGAAGCTCACCGACAGGCCCGGGTCGCAGACCACCTGCGGGGCGACCGTCACGTCGAGGTCCCGCAGCCCGGACAGGATCGCCGCGGTGACGGTGTCCGGGGCGCTGCCGACCACCTGCCCGCCGGTGGCCGCGGCCACGTCGGTGGCCTGCCCGGTCGCGTCCAGGCCGCCGCCCCCGCCGGTGACGTCGACCGCGAGCACGCGGGCGTCGTCGGCCTGCAGCGCGGCGGTGGCCTGCGCCAGGGTGTGCCCGGCGCTCGGGTCGTGGCTGGGCGCGTCGCCCACCAGCACCACGATGCGGCTGCTGCCGGCCCGGTAGGCGATTCCCCCGTCGGAGACCTGGAACAGCCCGTTCACCCACGCCTCCGGGACGTCGCCGCCGCCCCCGGCGGCCAGCCCGTCGACCGCGTTCTGCAGCGCGGTGGCGTCGCCGGTCAGGTTCTGCCGGACCCGGAACAGCTCCGCGCCGTCACCCTCGTCGCGGTAGGAGGCCACCGCGAACTGTGCGCTGGGCTGCGCCCCGCGCACATTGTTGATCACCTGTTGCAGGTTGGTGCGGACGTTGGCGATGGCCGCGCCCATGCTGCCGGTCGTGTCGACCAGCAGCACCACGTCCGGGTTCGGCGGGATCGGCGGCGTCGAGACCACCTTGCTGATGCCGATGGTGGCGCCGGGGTCCGCGGACCGGTCCACGGTGGCCGGGTCGACGCCGGGCGCCGCCCACGCGGGCGTGGCCGTGACCAACGCGGTCACCGCGGCAGCCACGGTCACCGCCGTTCTTCGCCCGTGGGGCACTGCTGTGAAACCCATCGTGTCTCCTTCAGCTCCGCCGCGCCCGCCCCGGGCGCGGCCTCGAAGCCAGACGCTAGGGGCTGGGCCGCGCCGGATCGGTCAGACACAAGCCCAGGTCAGGGTCGGGTTGTTGACCCGGCGTGGCGGCTGGACAGGACAGACTGACCGGTCAGGCGGTCACGGCAGGCGGCGCAGCGCGCACTCGGTGAAGTCGGCAACCCGGGTGAAGCCGAGCCGCTCGTAGAGACGCACCGCCGCGGTGTTGTCCGCCTTCACGTTGAGCGTCACGTGATCGACCGTGGCGCGCAGCCCGGCGCACAGCGCGGCCACGGCCGCCCCGGCCAGGCCCCGACCCCGGACGTCCGGGTGGGTGGTCACATTGCCCAGCGCCGCCACCCGCCACGTCGGCGACCACACGTGCACCCCGGCCACCGCCACCAGCCGGCCGGCCTCCCGCACCCCGACGTAACGGCCGGTGTCCAGCATCCGCGGGTCGAACCAGTTGCCCAGGTACGCGGCCGCGTACAACTCCCGCAGCTCCGGCAGGTCGGCGCGGCCCAGCGGCTCCCCGGCCGGCGGCACCGCGGCCAGCCGGACCGGGTCGGTCAGCGCCATCCGGTGGTGCACAGCCGCGTCGGAGACCGCGTACCAGCGGGCCACCGTGGCGTCCAGGCCGGGGGAGAGGTGCGCCCACAACCTCGCCGGCAGCACCGGCGCCGCCTCGACCAGCAGCGCCGCCAGGTCCCCGGCGCGCTCCGGCGGCGCGAACGCCAGCAGGGTGGGCAGCTCCACACCGTGGTAGAGCAGCACCACCTCATCGCCCCGGCGGAACCAGGACGTGTACGGCCAGAAGAAGTCGTCCAGGTCACCCAACTGGTACGCGTGCAGCACCGGGTCCCGACCCAGCAACCCGGCGAGGACGGCACGGTCATGTTCGGCGCGGACAGCCACCCGCCGATGATCACACGCCGGCGGTCAGCGCCTCACGCCGCCACCCACTGGTCGTAGCCCAGCTTGCCCACCAGCGCCAACACCACCACCAGCAGCACCACCCGCACGAAACCCGAGCCGCGCCGCAACGCCATCCGCGCGCCCACCGCCGCCCCGGCGACGTTGCACACCGCCATCGCCGCGCCCAGCAGCCACCACACGTGCCCGGTCGCCGCGAACACCACCAGCGCCCCCAGGTTCGTGCCCGCGTTGACCACCTTCGCCATCGCCGAGGCGTGCACGAAATCCGCGCCCACCAGCGCGGTGAACGCCACCACCAGGAACGTGCCCGTGCCCGGGCCGATCAACCCGTCGTACAGCGCGATGCCCAACCCGGCCACCGCCACGGCCGTCGCCACCCGCACCGGCGTGCGCCGCCCCGGATACGACACCACCCCCAGCCGCGGCCGGGTCAGCACGAACACCGCCACCGACACCAGCACCGCCAGCACCACCGGCCGGTACGCCCCCGCCGGCACCGCCCCCGCCAGCGCCGCGCCCACCCCGGCCGTCAGCACCGCCAACCCCGCCGCCGGCCCCGCCACCGCCCAGTCCAGCTTCGTACGCCGCGCGTACGTCAGAGCCGCCGTCGACGTACCGAAGATCGCGGCCAGCTTGTTCGTGCCCAACGCCGTCGCCACCGGCACCCCCGGCGCGCCCAGCAGCAGCGCCGGCAACAGCAACAGGCCACCGCCGCCCACCACGGCGTCCACCCAGCCCGCCACGGCGGCCGCGCTCAACAGGGTCGTCAGCGACAGAGGATCCACGGGCCGTCATTCTGCCCACCCCCGTCACCCCGACGAGGCACCCTGTGGCCAGCCTCACCGCAGCTCAACGCCCCCGACGCCGCCGCAACAACAGCCCCACCCACGCCACCGCCACGAACACCAGCATCGAACACAGCAACGCCTTCAGCACCCGGCAAGCCTGCCACGCGGACGTAGGGTGTGCAGGTGCGCCTGGCCACCTTCAACCTGCTGCACGGCCGGTCCCTCACCGACGGACTCGTCGACCCCGACCGGCTCACCGCCGCCGTCACCGCACTCGACGCCGACGTCCTCGCCCTGCAGGAGGTCGACCGCGACCAGACCCGCAGCGGCAACCTCGACCTCACCGCCATCGCCGCCCGCGCCCTCGACGCCCCCGAACACCGCTTCGCCGCCGCCGTCGTCGGCACCCCCGGCGAACAGTTCCGCCCCCTCACCCACGACGACGACGGCCACGGCGAACCCCTCTACGGCGTCGGCCTGGTCAGCCGCCACCCGGTCCGCTCCTGGCAGGTCACCCGCCTGCGACCCGCGCCCGTCCGCTCACCGATCTACGTCCCCGGCCCCGGCGGCGGGCTCGTCCTGCTCCGCGACGAACCCCGCGTCGTGCTCGCCGCCGTCCTCGACACCCCGCACGGGCCGCTCACCGTCGCCGCCACCCACCTGTCCTTCGTGCCCGGCTGGAACATGCTGCAACTGCGCCGCGTCGTCCGCGCCCTGCGCGCCCTGCCCGCCCCGCGGATCCTCCTCGGCGACCTCAACCTGCCCGCCGGACCCGCCGCCCTGCTGACCCGCTGGCGACCCCTGGGCCGCCGACCCACCTACCCGGCCGGGCAACCCCGGGTCCAACTCGACCACATCCTCGCCGACCGGCGCGGCCTCGACCGGCTGCCCCCGGTCACCGCCGTCGACACCCCGCCGTCGACCATCTCCGACCACCGGCCGCTCGTCGTCGACCTCGGCTGACCGCCCGACCGGGCGCTCAGCCCAGCCCGGACATCCGCTCCGCCGCGCGCACCGCGTTGCGGAACAGCATCGCCACCGTCGTCGGACCCACCCCGCCGACCCGCGGCGTGATCGCCCCCGCCACCTCGGCACACGACTCGTCCACGTCCGGCAGCAGCCGCCGCCCCTCGTAACGCACCCCACCGCCGACCACCACGCCACCCGGACGCACATGCTCCGGCTGGATGATCCCCGGCACCCCGGCCGCCGCCACCAGGATCTCCGCCCGCCGCGTGTACCGCGGCCAGTCCGGCACCCCCGTGTGCACCACCGTCACCGCCGCGTTCGCCGTCGGCCGCTTCTGCGCCAGCAACATCGCCAACGGCCGGCCCAACGTGGCGCCCCGACCCAGGATCACCACCTCCCGGCCCGCCACCGGCACCCCGTGAAACGCCAGCAACGCCTCGATCCCCGCCGGCGTGCACGGCAACGGGCCCGGCAACCCCAACGCCAACCGGCCCATGTTCACCGGGTGCATCCCGTCCACGTCCTTGTCCGGGTCCAGCTCCGCCAGAGCCCGGTCGTAGTCCAGGTGACCCGGAATCGGATACTGCACCAACACCCCGTGCACGGCCTTGTCCGCGTTGAAATCCGCCAGCACCGCGTGCAGATCCGCCTGCGACGCCGACGCCCGCAGATGCACATGCGGCGACACGAAACCCAGCTCCGCCGCCTGCCGCTGCTTGATCCGGATGTAACCCGCGCTCGCGTCGTCGTCGCCCACCAGCACCGTCGCCAACGCCGGCGTCACCCCCGCCGCGCGCAACGCCACCACCGACTCGGCGACCTCCGCCAACACCTGCTCCGCCACCGGCGCACCCGGCAGCAACCGCGCCGTCGTCGTACCCGAAGAAGACATGCCGCACCCCGCCCACGGAGGCCCAGGCGGTCGACCCCCGCGCCGAGCTCCCCGATGGTTGCCCATCCCCGTGCCGCCAGTCGCGTTCACCCTCAGCCTGCCACAGCCCGCTCCACCACCGCATCCGCCACCGCCTGCCACCGCGGTAACGACCCAAACAACGCCGCCGCCCGCCGCCTCCGCTGCACCACCGACGCCACCTGAAGATCCGCCAACACCGCCTCGAACGCCGGCCGCAACACCCGCTCCCGCCGCGGCGCGTCCACCGCCAGCACCGCGTGACACCGCGCGTACGTCACCACGATCCAGAACATCGCCTCCCGGTGCGCGCCCGCCGCCACCAGCTCCGCGCTCCCGTCCAGCACCACCGGCCGCCCCGCCGCCGACAGGTCCGCAACGAACGGAAACGGGGTACGCGCCACCCGCGCCGCCTCGTCGAACGCCACCGCCAACCCCGCCAGGTGCTCCCGCACCCGACCCGGACCCACCCCACCGCCGTCCAGCGACGCCAGCAACTCCTCGTACCGGTCGGCGAACCCGTACCCGGCCAGCACCTCCCGCGCCCGCACGTACCGCCGCCGCACCGTCGGATCCCGCAACCCCGCCACCGCCGGCAGCACCGCCAGCACCGACGTCGGGAACACCCACGCCAGCACCTGCTCCGGCAACGACGCCCGCTCGTCCAGCCGCGCCAACCCGTCCTCGATCCGGCGCCGCACCCCGGCACACCGCCGGCGCACCCATAACGGATCCGCGAACCCCGCCGCCACCCGATCCCGGATCACCGCCAGCCGACCCGACGGGTCCGCGATCACCGCGTCCGCCCGGAACATCGGCGCGAACACCCACGACCCCAGCACGTCCACCGGCGACCCCAACTCCGCCCACGTCAGCGCCGAGACCTCGACCAGCACCCCACGGTGCCGGAACTTGCCCACCTTCGCCGCCGGGGCGTCCCGCACCAGCAGAACGTCCACATCCGACGACGGCGGCAGCACCGCCTCGTCCGGCAGACCCACCGTCGACCCGCTGAAGAACGCGCCCCCGATCGACGGATCCCGGCGCATCTCCTCCCGCACCCACTCGACCGCCACCGCCCGCGCCGCACCCACCCGCATCCCGACCATGCTGCCCGCTCAGGGCGCCTCCCGCCGCGCCACCAGACCGGCCAGGGCCCGGTTCGTGCGGTTCGACGCCACCGCCGCGCGCTGCTGACCCGCCGTCACCTCGATGTACGTCTGCGACGACGCCAACGACGCGTGCCCCAGCAACCGCATGATCTCCGCCGCGCTCGCCCCGTCCTCCGCCAATCGCGTCGCGAACGTGTGCCGCAACGCGTGCAGCCGCGCGCCCCGCGGCACCCGGTCACCGATCCCCGCCCGCCGGTAACACGACTCCACCAGGTACTGCAGGCCACCCCGGCGCAGCGGCTCACCCCGCCGGTCCACCAGCAGCGGCGAATCCGGCCGGACGGTACGCGGCCCGAACCGCCGCCGCCGGCTGTCCAGATAGTCCGCCAGCACCCGGTCCACGCCCGCCTCGATCGGCACCGTGCGCGGCCGGCCGCCCTTGCCCGCCACGTCCACCCGGCGCTCGCCGGCCCGGCCGGCCACCGACGCCACCCGCAGCGCCAGCAGCTCCGACAGGCGCAGGCCCGCGCAGAGCGCCAACGCCAGCACCGCCAGGTCCCGCTGCGGCCACGGATCGCGCTGCCGGCCGTCCTCCCGGGCCACCGCGGCCAGCAGCTCCTCCGGGGTGTCCTCGCCCCGCAGCGGCTTGGGCTGGGGGAGCGGCGTCCGGGGCCGCCCCACCGCCGGCATCGGATTCCCGGGTACGACGCCCTCGGCGACCAGGAACGTGAAGAAGCTGTTCCAGGTGGACCAGGCACGGTGGACCGATGCGGCGGCGCGGGGCGCGGCGAAGCGGGCGAACGCCGCGCGCATGACCCGGGGGGACAGGGCGGTGACCGGGAGCCGGTCGAGGGGGAGGGGAGTGGTCCCATCCCCGGCCGCCACCAGTCCGGCCACGGTGGTCAGGTCCCGCCGGTATGCCGCCAGGGTGTGGGGGGAGGGCTTCCGGGTGGCCCGGGCGGTCAGGAACTCCTCAATCAACTGTCCTACCGGCTCGTCCGGTTTGTCGTGCATAAGGCATATTATGCACGATTTTCGCGTTCCCGCCAGTGCTCGGTGCGGGGGAGCGACCCGGGAAACCACTTGTCGCGGCACCCAGACTGGGTCCGTGGTGGACATCGACGAACAACTCGTACGCCGGCTCGTCGCCGCCCAGTTCCCGCGCTGGGCGCACCTGCCCGTCACGGCGGTGGACCGGCAGGGGTGGGACAACCGGACGTTCCGCCTCGGGAACGATCTCGTCGTGCGGCTGCCCAGCGCCGAGGGATACGTGCCCGGCATCGCCAAGGAGGACCGCTGCCTGCCGGCGCTGGCCCGCCACCTGCCGTTGCCCGTGCCCGAACCGGTCGCCACCGGCCGGCCCGGCGCCGGCTACCCGTACCCCTGGTCTCTGCGGCGCTGGCTGCCCGGCGACACCCTTGAGGTCGCCGGGGAGGTCGACCGGTCCGCCGTGGCGCGCGACCTCGGGGCGTTCCTGACCGCCCTGTGGGAGGTGCCGACGGCCGGCGGCCCGGCGGCCGGGAGGCATTCCTGCTTCCGGGGCTGCCACCCGAGCGCCTACGGCGACGAGGTGGAGGACGCCCTGGACGTGCTGCGGGGCCGGGTGGACACCGCGGCCTGCCGGGACGTCTGGGCGCGGGCGCTGACCTCGGCGTGGCCGGGGCCGCCGGTCTGGTTCCACGGGGATGTGGCCGTCGGCAACCTGCTCGTCTCCGGTGGTCGGCTGTCCGCGGTCATCGACTTCGGTACGTGTGGCGTCGGGGACCCGGCCTGCGACCTGGTGCCGGCGTGGACCTGGTTCACCGGCCCGGAGCGACAACAGTTCCGGGAGGCGGCCGGCCTGCCCGACGACGCCTGGCGGCGCTCCCGCGGCTGGGCGCTGTGGAAGGCGCTCATCCAGCTGGCGCGTCCGGGCGAGCGGTACGAGGAGCAGGTGCGGATCCTGGCGTCGGTCCTGGCCGATCCGGTCGTGGACTGACGTCGGGGAGACCCCGGAACCTGCTTACTTGACATAATGTACATTATCGACTTTGCCGTTGCGGCAGCGTGCGCGGCTGGATTCGGCCATGGCGACTTCCCGCCACCTGAGGGCCCTGTCGCTTCCTCAAGCCGGATCCGATGCTGACTGCACCGGAGCCCTCCGCCTCGCGGACGGCTCCCGGCCGAACAACCCAGGGAGCGTACATGAGGAAGATCGCCCTTCGGCTGGTCACCGCAGTCTCCGCCATGGCCCTCATCGTGGGGCCTGGACTGCCGGCCACCGCGGCGAAACCCGCCCTCGCGACGACCGCGTCGCAGACCTACACCTACGACCTCGCCACCGGCACCACGAGCGATCCGGTGACCCAGGCGAAGATCGACAGGATCGCCGCGCAGCTGCCGGCGGACTGGCGTGCCCGGCTCGCCGCCGTGCGGGCGGCGTCCGGCATCGAGCCCTCCGGCCTGCGGAACGCCATCGCGGCAGCCATCGACCCCGGCGACTACGAGTGCGGCGACACCGCGTTCAGCGCCTGGGTGGACCAGATGATCGGCGGCATCGACATCGGCACGCTGTTCATCCTGGTCATTTTCGGCGTCCTCGACTACCCGACCTACGACGCGGTCCTGTACGGCTCGTCGGCGGACCAGACCGACTACGGCCTGCCCGCGGAGTACCAGAACTCGATGTCGCGGGCCTTCCGGGCCGCGCAGAAGTTCTGGGACGTCCCGCTCGGCGACGTCGACTTCTTCGCCATGCAGAACGACATGCTGCAGGATCCGGAGCGGGTCGCCCGCATGGTCACGCTCTTCCTGGGCCTGACCGGTGACGACGCGCGCAGCATCGCCGAGCAGCTCGTCGACATCATCAACTCCGACCCGGGCCTGGCCGGCGGCAACAGCCCGCTGTTCACCCTCAACGCCTTCGCGTTCAGCGCGGCGGACGAGACCGGGCCGCCCTTCGCGGGCCTGCCCGACAAGATGGTCTTCGGCGAGGGCATGTTCACCGCGCTGGAGGTGCTGGGCATCAGCGACGCCGGCCCGCGCGCGGTGCTCGGTCACGAGATGGCCCACCACGTCCAGTACGAGGCCGGCCTGTTCGACAGCCCGCTCACCGGTCCGGAGGCCACCCGCCGTACCGAGCTGATGGCCGACGCCTTCGGCACCTACTTCGTCACCCACGCGCGTGGTCTGGCTCTGAACGACCGCCGGGTCCTGGAGGCGGAGCGGGCCTTCTACGAGGTGGGCGACTGCTCGTTCACCGCGGACGGCCACCACGGCACCCCGAACCAGCGACTCCGGGCCTCGACCTGGGGTGCGGAGCTGGCCGACGGCGCCCAGAAGCAGGGTCACATCCTGCCGTCGGCCACCCTCGATCTGCAGTTCGAGCAGCAGCTGCCGGTGTTCGTCGCGCCGGACGCGAACGAGTGATCCGACGCGGCTGAAACCGGGCCGGCTGTCCCCCGTGGACGGCCGGCCCGGTTCTGCGATCGGGGGCGGTCTCAGAGCCAGCCGCGGCGCGCTGCCTGCACGCCCAGCTGGAACCGGCTGCGGGCGCCGAGCGACTTCTGCAGGGCGGCGATCCTCCTGGTGACCGTACGCTCGCTGACTCCCAGCTCCCGGGCGATCGACTCGTCGGTGAGGCCCGCGCCGAGCAGGGTGAGCAGGTGCCGGTTCGACTCGCTGGGACCACCGTCGGGCGCGCCGTGCAGGGGTATGGCGGAGATGGGCACGCCCAGTGCCCAGAACGATTCGAAGACGCCGATCATGGCGTCGAGGAAGCCGCCGCCGAGTATCACCAGCCCGTGCAGGCGCTCGGCGCCGGGCATGGGCGCGGTGAGGACCGCCCACCGGCTGTCGGCGACGGTGAGGTTGCAGGGGACGTGCGGGAAGACCCGGGCGGACTCCCCCGCCGAGATCGCCTGCTGGACGAGCGCCATCGCCGTGGGCTGCCGCAGGATGTGCGTGCCGTAGACCACGCGGTACGTGACGCCGCGGTGCATCGCCTCGGCGGATCCGGGCGCTTGCGCGAGCTGGGGTGCGCCGTCGCCGACGGGCCCGACGGACAGCGCCATGACCTGGTTGCGCACCTCGCGGTGCAGCTTTTCCTGGGCCGCGACCGTGCTGTCGGTGGTGGTGAGCACCTCCAGGTAGTCGGGCAGGGGTGACTGCTCCGCCCACAGCCGCCCCAGCGCCTCGGAGCCCTGGCGGGCGGCCGCGGCGGCTCGCAGGTGTCGTTCGGCGAGGACCTCGAGGGTGAGCCGGGGCGGCAGGGGGACCCACCTGTCCCCGTCGGGCTCCACGAGGCCGAGGCCGGCCAGCTCGCCGAGGGCGTCGTCGACAGCGGTCACGTCGATGCCGAGCCGTGCGGCGAGTTTCTCGCGGTGTGGAGGACCTCCCTGCACGAGGGCAAGGTAGGCGCGTTCGGTCAGGTCGGACATTCCGAGGTCGCGCAGTGCACCCACAACAGGTGTCTATCACGGTGTCTGGCTGGGCGGATGCCCCGCTGTTGCGGCTCGACCGGCCTCGGCCGCCGGGTCAGGGCCGGAGGTCGACCACTCCCCGGCCGGTGCGGATGTCGAGCGGCACGGAGACCTGGTCGTGGGCGATCAGCCAGGTTCCGTCGATCTTCTGGAAGCAGAAGGTGGCCCGGACCCACATGCCGTTCGTCGCGGTCCCGTCGTGCAGTGTGCCGCTGAGCCGGCCGAACGCGTGTCCGAAGGCGACGTTGTCGCCGACGGTCAGGGTCAGGTCCCGGACCTCGTAGGAAACGGTGTCGAAGAACGCGAAGACGTTCGCCCAGTTCTTGAGTTTGGCGTCGATCCCGACGTGTTGCAGTGGCGGTTCGACATCGAAGGACACCACGTCGGTCGTGTAGAGCCTTCGCAGGGCCTCGAGGTCCTTGTTCCGCAGTCCTTCGACGATCCCGTCGATCTGCTGCCGGATGCTGGTTTCGTCCGCCATGTTCTCCTGCCTCTCCTCGGACGAGATCGTGCCGCCCGGCCGTGTTCAGCGGCTCGGGCTGACTTTTCGCTCCATGTGCGACAGCTTTTCGGTGCGGCCGACACGGGCACGCCGGGGGTACCGGACCCGGCCGGTTGCCGATAGTGTCCACGCATCCACCGTCCGTTCATCCGGAGGGCTGCGTCATGAGGTTCGGACTTCCGTGGCTGCGCCGAACGGTGGCGGCCGTGCTGCTTCTTCTCGGAGGGGTCGGCGTGCCCGCGGCATCCGCCTCGGCGGCGCCGACGGCGCCGGCGGGTACGGACCTCACCGTCGACCTGGCCGGCGGGACGATCCCGCTGGGGGTCACGAAGAAGACGCTTCACCTGAAGATCAGCAACCCGGGCGACGCGACCCCGACCCGGGTCGTCGTCCGGGTCGACGCGTCGGAGCTGGACGATTCGAGTTTCCGGATCATGCTCTGGCCGACCGGCGGGCTGGGTGAGTGCGACGGCGACTTCTCCGGCTGGTACTGCGACCTGCTGCCGGATCAGCTTCCGGGGCCGGGCGAGACGGTGGAACTTCCCGTTCTCGCCACCGTCCAGACCGGAGAGCCCTTCGCGGGCCGGATCAAGGTGACGGTCGAGGTCGAACCGGTCGACACGAATCCGGCCGACAACACGAAGTGGTTCCCGATCGAGGTGGTGGATCACGCCGAAGCCGACCTTTCGGTAATCGCGCCGGACGTGACGCAGTCGGTGCGGATCGCTGCCGACGGCAGCATCACATCCACCGGCACGTTGAATCCGGGCGAGACGGGCGCGGTGCGCTACACGATCGCCAACCAGGGGCGGAAGCCGGTCGACGGCATCAAGGTCGAGCTGCGCCTGCCCACGGGCGCCAGGTTCACCAGGCCGCCGGGTGAATGCGTCCTCGGTGACGGCGGGCGTGCGGCGGTCTGCACCTACGACCGGCTGGCCCTCGTTCCTGTCGACCAGGACACCGACCCGAACGACCAGCGCCACTCCGCCGTCGAGCTGTACCACCTGGTGACAGTCTCGGCCGCCACGAAGGCGCCGGTCACGTTGCGGAACGGGACCGTCCGGGTCGAGGGTCTGAGCGAGCCTCGGTCGGACCGTTCCGGCCCGGCGCGGAGCGCCCTTCCCACGAACGCCGTCGCCGTACGGGCGGTCGACGTGGACGACAGCGACAACCAGGACGGGTTCGCGGTCGTGGTGGTCGCGAACAGCAGCGGCGGAGGTAGTGGCGGCGACTCCGGTGACGGTGGTGGCGCTGGTAGTGGCGGCGACCCCGGCGACGGTGGTGGCGCTGGTGGTGGCGGCAGCTTGCCGATCACCGGGTCCCGGGCCGGGCTGACCGCCGGGACCGGCCTCGCGATGCTGGTGGGTGGCGGCGTGCTGCTGCTCCTGACCCGACGGCGCGGGGCCGTCCGGTGACCCTCGACGGGTGACCGGTGTTGGCGGTGCGCAACTGACGGTGCTGGTGGCCACGGCAGGCGCGTTCAGCGGCGCAGGCTGACCTCGCGCTCCATGTGCGACAGCTTCGCGGGATTGCGCACGGCGTAGAGCCCGGTGACGAGGCCGTCGTCCATGCGCACCGCCAGGACGGTGTCGATCTCGTCGCCCTGCTGAAGGATCAGCGCCGGGTAGCCGTTGACCTGCGCCGGCCGCACCGACATCAGCTCGGCGATCCGGCCCAGCCCGGCGGCCAGCAGGCGGGCCACCTTGTCGGCACCCACGACGGGCCGCGGGACGGCCTGCTTGACTCCCCCGCCGTCGCCCAGGAACACGACATCCGGTGCGAGGATGTCGAGCAGGCCTTGCAGGTCGCCCGTGGCGGTCGCCTTCTGGAACGCGTCGAGCGCGTCCCGGGTCTGTGCGGCGGACACGACGCCGCGCGGGCGGCGGGCGGCGACGTGTCCCCGGGCCCGGTGGGCGATCTGGCGGACCGTGGCGGGGCTCTTGTCGACGGCTTCGGCGATCTCGTCGTAGCCGAGGTCGAACACGTCGCGCAGCACGAACACGGCCCGCTCGGTGGGTGTGAGGGTCTCCAGCACCAGCAGCATCGCCATGGAGACGCTGTCGGCCAGCTCGACGTCCTCGGCCACGTCGGGCGCGGTGAGCAGCGGCTCGGGGAGCCAGGAGCCGACGTAGGACTCCTTGCGGCGGCCGAGCGTGCGCAGCCGGGCGAGTGCCTGGCGGGTGGTGATCCGGACCAGGTAGGCGCGCTGTTCCCGGACCGTGGTGAGGTCGACGCCGACCCAGCGCAGCCAGGTCTCCTGCAGGACGTCCTCGGCGTCGGCGGCCGAGCCGAGCATCTCGTAGGCGACCGTGAAGAGCAGGTTGCGGTGGGCGAGGAACACCTCGGTGGCGGGGTCCGGGCGGTCGTCGGGTGCGGTCTGCGCCGTGCCGGCCATGGGTGGCTCCTGTTCGGTCTCGTCGGTCTCCCCCATCAGATGCCGGGCGGGGCCGTCGTGTGACACCGGGGCGGCGGCGATGGTTGTGGTGCTCGTCACGCGGGCGCGCTGTCACGGGGATGGGGTCGTCCGGCATCTCGTGGTCGTCCGATGCGGCACCACGAGGGAGGACGAGCCATGGATGCTCGGTTCGACATGTTCGCCAATGAGATCGCCGTCAAGTTCGCCAAGCGGTTCGCCAACGCCGCTCTGGTGATCCACCAGTCGCCGCTGCCGAGTTCCACGCAGGAGTTGGTGTCGCTGCGCGCCAGCCAGATCAACGGCTGCGGGTGGTGCATCGACATGCACACCAAGGAGGCGGCGGCCGCCGGTGAGACGCCGGTGCGGCTCAACCTGGTGGCCGCGTGGCGCGAGTCGACGGTGTTCACCGAGGCCGAGCGGGCGGCGCTGGCGCTCGCCGAGGAGGGCACCCGGCTGGCCGACGCCCACCAGGGGGTGTCGGACGAGACGTGGGACGCGGTGCGCAAGCACTACGACGACGACCAGATCGCGGCGCTGGTCGCCCTGGTCTCGTTGATCAACGCGGCGAACCGGATGGCGGTGATCGTGCACCAGCGGGGTGGTTCGTACGAGCCCGGCATGTTCGCCGCCGCGTTGGGGTGATCGGCGGCGGATGCCGGCCCGGCCCGGGATCGTCCGGGCCGGGCCGCTCCCCCGGCCTGTCCGCCGTCTGGCCGGCGTCGGGACGGGGTGGCGCCGCGGCCACTCCGTCCCGTTGTCGGGCGCGCCGGTCAGGCGCCGATGTAGGTGGCGAGGTGTTCGCCGGTGAGGGTGGAGCGGGCGGCGACGAGGTCGGCGGGGGTGCCCTCGAAGACGATCCGGCCGCCGTCGTGGCCGGCGCCGGGACCCAGGTCGATGATCCAGTCGGCGTGCGCCATGACGGCCTGGTGATGCTCGATGACGATGACCGACTTGCCGGAGTCGACGAGCCGGTCGAGCAGGGCGAGCAGGTGTTCGACGTCGGCGAGGTGCAGGCCGGTGGTCGGCTCGTCGAGGACGTAGACGCCGCCGCTGGTGGCCATCTGGGTGGCCAGCTTGAGGCGCTGGCGCTCGCCGCCGGACAGGGTGGTGAGCGGCTGGCCGAGGGTGAGGTAGCCGAGGCCGACGTCGGCGAGCCGGTCGAGGATCTTGTGCGCGGCGGGGGTGCGGGCCTCGCCGGCGCCGAAGAACTGCTCGGCCTCGGTGACGGACATGGCGAGCACCTCGCTGATGTCGCGGCCGCCGAAGTGGTATTCCAGGACCGATGCCTGGAACCGCTTGCCCTCGCACTCCTCGCAGGTGGTGGCGACGCCGGCCATCATGGCCAGGTCGGTGTAGATGACGCCGGCGCCGTTGCAGGTGGGGCAGGCGCCCTCGGAGTTGGCGCTGAACAGTGCCGGCTTCACGCCGTTGGCCTTGGCGAAGGCCTTGCGGATCGGGTCGAGCAGCCCGGTGTAGGTGGCCGGGTTGCTGCGCCGGGAGCCGCGGATGGCGCCCTGGTCGACCGTCACCACCCCGTCGCGCCCGGACACCGAGCCGTGGATGAGTGAGCTCTTGCCGGAGCCGGCCACGCCGGTGACGACGACGAGCACCCCGAGCGGGATGTCGACGTCGACGTTCCGCAGGTTGTGGGTGTCGGCGCCGCGCACCTCCAGCGCTCCGGAGGGTGTGCGGACGGACGGCTTGAGGTGGGCCCGGTCGTCCAGGTGCTGCCCGGTGAGCGTGCCGCTGGCCCGCAGTCCCTCCAGGGTGCCCTCGAAGACCACCTCACCGCCGGCGGTGCCGGCGCCGGGGCCGAGGTCGACGACGTGGTCGGCGATGGCGATCGTCTCGGGTTTGTGCTCGACGACGAGGACGGTGTTGCCCTTGTTGCGCAGTTGCAGCAGCAGGTCGTTCATGCGCTGGATGTCGTGGGGGTGCAGCCCGATGGTGGGTTCGTCGAAGACGTAGGTGACGTCGGTGAGCGAGGAGCCGAGGTGGCGGATCATCTTGGTGCGCTGTGCCTCGCCGCCGGACAGCGTGCCGGACGGTCGGCTGAGGGAGAGGTAGCCGAGCCCGATCTCGACGAAGGAGTCGAGGGTGTGCTGCAGCTTCGCCAGCAGCGGCGCCACCGACGGCTCGTCGAGGCCGCGTACCCAGGCGGCGAGGTCGCTGATCTGCATCGCGCACGCGTCGGCGATGCTGATGCCGCTGATCTTCGACGAGCGGGCGGCCTCGCTGAGCCGGGTGCCCTCGCAGTCGGGGCAGGTGGTGAACGTGACGACCCGTTCCACGAAGGCGCGGATGTGCGGCTGCATCGAGTCGATGTCCTTGGACAGCATCGACTTCTGAATCTTCGGGATCAGGCCCTCGTACGTGAGGTTGATGCCCTCGACCTTGATCTTGACCGGCTCCTTGTAGAGCAGGTCGTGCAGCTCCCTCTTGGTGAACTTGCGGATGGGCTTGTCCGGGTCGAAGAAGCCGCAGCCGCTGAAGATGCGGCCGTACCAGCCGTCCATGCTGTAGCCGGGGACGGTGAGCGCACCCTCGTTGAGCGACTTGCTGTCGTCATACAGTTGGGTCAGGTCGAAGTCGGTGACCGAGCCCGTGCCCTCGCAACGGGGGCACATGCCGCCGGTGATGCTGAAGCTGCGCCGCTCCTTCGTGGTCTGGCCGCCACGTTCGAGGGTGACGGCGCCCGCGCCGCTGATGGAGGCGACGTTGAAGGAGAACGCCTGGGCCGAGCCGATGTGGGGCTGCCCGAGCCGGCTGAAGAGGATGCGCAGCATGGCGTTGGCGTCGGTGACGGTGCCGACGGTGGAGCGGGGGTTGCCGCCCATCCGCTCCTGGTCGACGATGATCGCGGTGGTCAGCCCGTCGAGGACGTCGACCTCGGGCCGCGCGAGGGTCGGCATGAAGCCCTGCAGGAAGGCGCTGTAGGTCTCGTTGATCAGCCGCTGCGACTCGGCGGCGATGGTGCCGAACACCAGTGAGCTCTTGCCGGAGCCGGAGACGCCGGTGAACACGGTCAGCCGGCGCTTCGGGATCTCGATGCTGACGTCCTTGAGGTTGTTCTCGCGCGCCCCCTGCACGCGGATCAGGTCATGGGTGTCGGCGACGTGCTGCGCGGGCGACGGGGTGTCCGTCCTCATCGTGTCTCCATCTGTCACGTGGGCCGCCTCCGCGGCCGCCGTCGGCGTCGGCTGGCTCGATCTGATCATGTCGGTCCGACAGTCAGCGCAGCTCCTTGATGCGGATCAGGTTGCCCGCGGGGTCGCGGAACGCGCAGTCGCGGACGCCGTAGGGCTGCTCGATCGGCTCCTGGACCACCTCGGCGTCGCCGGCCTGGATCTTGTCGAAGGTGCCGTCGAGGTCGTGGGTGGCCAGCAGGATCCAGCCGTAGGTGCCCTTGGCCATCATCTCGACGATGGTACGGCGCTCCTCGTCGGTGACCCCGGGGTCGACGGCCGGCGGCGCCAGCAGGATGGAGGTGTCGGGCTGCCCGGCGGGGCCGACCGTGATCCAGCGCATCCGGCCCTGTCCGACGTCGCTGCGGACCTCGAAGCCGAGGACGTCGCGGTAGAAGGCCAGGGAGGCGTCCGGGTCGTCGTGCGGGAGGACGGTGGTGTTGATGGTGATGTCCATGGCAGTCAGGCTAGGTGCGGCGTGACGGCGGGCGCTTCTCGATTCCTGATCGGTCTGGTCACCTGCTTGGCCAGGCACGGCGGCATCTCGCCGGAGCCGCCGGCCGCGCGGGCCCGGTAGGTGCTCGGCGGCACGCCGACCAGTTCGGTGAAGCGGGTGCTGAAGGTGCCCAGGGACGAGCAGCCGACCGCGAAACAGACGTCGGTGACGCTGAGGTCGCCGCGTCGCAGCAGCGCCATCGCCCGCTCGATGCGCCGGGTCATCAGATAGGCGTACGGCGACTCCCCGTAGGCGAGCCGGAACTGGCGGCTGAGGTGCCCGGCCGACATGTGCGCGCCGCGGGCGAGCGCCTCGACGTCCAGCGGCTGGGCGTACTCGCGGTCGATGCGGTCGCGGACGCGGCGCAGCCGGGCGAGGTCGCGTAGGTGCTGCGCCGGGTCGGAACTGCTGGTCACCTGCCAGATCGTGCCACGTCGCGTCGGGGTTGCCCACCGCGTCGCCGTGGCGTCCCGGTTCCTGTCGACACGTCTCGTGGCGGCCGTCACCGGGCCCGCGCGCCCCGGTGGGCGGCCACCGCGCTCCAGCCGATGGCGGTGGCGAGCGTCAGCACCACCACGGCGAGGGTGAGCCAGACCGGCAGCTTGCCCACCGGGGTCTCGGCGAGGATCAGCTTCACCCCGGCGAACGCGAGCAGCACGGCCAGCCCGTAGCGCAGGTGGCCGAAGTGCCGCAGCAGGCCGGCCAGGCAGAAGTACAGGCTGCGCAGCCCGAGCACGGCGAAGGCGTTCGCCGTCCAGACCAGGAAGGTGTTGGTGGTGATGGCCAGGATCGCCGCGACCGAGTCGATCGCGAAGACCACGTCGGTGGCCTCGATCGCCACCAACGCGACCAGCAGCACGGTGCCCGTGCGGCGGCCGTCGACCCGGGCGGTGAAGCGGCCGTCGCGGTAGCGGGGCTCGGTGGGCACCAGCCGACGGAAGAGCCGGACGGCGACGTTGCGGTCGGGGTCGACGTCCGGCTCGCCGCGGACGGCGAGGCGCCAGCCCGTCCAGATCAGGAACGCGCCGAGCACGAGACCGGCCCAGGTCAGCCGGTCCAGCAGTTCGGCGCCCGCGAAGATGAACACCAGCCGGAAGCCGAGCGCCCCGAGCACCCCCCAGAAGAGCACCTTGTGCTGGTACACGGCGGGCACCCGGAAGTATCCGAACAGCAGTGCGAAGACGAACACGTTGTCGACCGACAGCGCCTTCTCCAGCAGGTACCCGGAGTAGTACGCCACCGCCGGCCCGCTGCCGCGCCAGAGCCAGATCACCAGCCCGAAGGTGACCCCGGCGGTGATCCACACCGCGCTCCAGAGCAGCGCCTCGCGCAGTTCGATGACGTGGTGGTCGCGATGGGAGAACACGTCGACGGCGAGCATGACAGCGATGACCGCGCCGACGGCCATCCACGCCCAGGCCGGCGCAACGAAGGCGGTTCCCTCCATCCGGCGTCCTCCGCATCCGCAGCAGGGCGGGGCGGGGCGCCCGGGCCGGCCCGCAGGCGCGGCGGCGGACTGCGTCGCTTTCGAGCCTAGGCGAGCCGCCGGTCGGGGGACGGCGGTCCGGCGAAGTCCCCCGACCGGCGCGGCGGTGGGTCGCCTCAGCGCAGCCGGCGGGCGCCGAACCGGGTCGGCGGGTCGGCGATGGCGTCCTGGGCGGCGACGAGTTGCAGTTCCCGGGTGCCGGCGGCGAGGGTGGCCTCGAGGACGGCGTAGATGGAGTTGGTGGTGCGCTCCAGAGCGGTCTCCGGCGAGCCGGTGGTCGCGAGGTGGGCCAGGTAGAGCGCGGCGGTGACGTCGCCGCCGCCGTTGGGGCTGATCGGCAGCAGCGGCGTGGTGACCGCCCATGCGCCGTCGTCGGAGACGGCGATGACCTCCAGCGACCCGGCGGGGACGTCGCCGTGCAGCACGCTGGTGACCAGCACGTGCCGCGGTCCGGTGGCGCGGACGACGTCGACGGCGGCGAGCAGGTCCGCCACGGTGTCGGTGCTGCGGCCGGCGAGGAACTCCAGCTCGAACTGGTTCGGGGTGACGATGTCCGCGCGGGGCACGACGGTGTCGCGCAGGTACTCGGGGATGCCCGGCCGGACGAACATGCCGCGGCCGACGTCGCCCATCACCGGGTCGCAGCAGTACAGGGCGTCCGGGTTGGCGGCCTTCACCCGCGCGACCGCGTCGAGGATCACCGCGCCCATCGCCGGGTCGCCCTGGTAGCCGGAGAGCACTGCGTCGGCGGTGCCGAGCACGCCGCGGTCCTCGATGCCGGCGATCACCTCGGCGACGTCGGCCGGGGGCAGCAGCGGCCCGCGCCAGGCGCCGTACCCGGTGTGGTTGGAGAAGTGCACGGTCAGCACCGGCCAGACCTCGTGGCGCAGCCGTTGCAGCGGGAAGACGGCGGCGGAGTTGCCGACGTGACCGTAGGCGACCGACGACTGGATGGACAGGATCTTCACCGGCTCATCGTCGCATCCGCGGCGGCGGCCCTGGTCAGGTGTCGGTACGCAGGCGGGCGTGCACGTGCATGTCGTGCCAGCCGTCGGTGTGCCGGGCGGCGCCGCGGTGGGTGCCCTCGGCGGTGAGGCCGGCCCGTTCGGCCACCCGGCAGGAGGCCGGATTGGCGGTGGAGTGGCGCAGCCAGACCCGGTGCAGGCCGAGCCGGTCGAAGCCGAAGGCGGTGAGCGCGGTCAGGGCGCGGGCGGCGACGCGCCGGCCGCGGGCGGCGGGCAGCACCCAGTACGACACCTCGGCCTGGGCCTCGGGCAGGTCGACCGCGCGGAGGCTGATCTGACCGAGCACCGCGGTGTGGTCGGTGACCGCCCAGCCGGCGCCGGTCTCCTGCCGCCAGCGGCGCGGCCAGGCGTCGATCCAGTCGCGGGCCTCGTCGTCGGTCATGGCGCGGCAGTGCCAGCGGCGGACGGCGGGGTCGGCGTACGCGGCGAGGACGGCAGGCCGGTCGTCGGGGCGCCAGGGGCGCAGGAGCAGGTCGCCGGCGTCGAGGTCGGGTTGGGGCTGGCCGGCGAGGACGCCGGGGCGCAGGGCCGGGGTGGTGAGCAGCGGCATGTGCTCATGATCGGCCACAACCCGTGGTGACGGCGGAGCGACGGCCGGTGCGGGGCCTGCAGCAGGGGTGACCGCTCGGCTCAGGGTTTCGACCGCCCGGCGCGTGACGGGTTTCGCCGCGGCACGTGCCGGGGGCATGAACGGGTGAGTTTCTCGCCATTCTCCCGAGAGGAAGCACCCATGCTTTCCGCACTCGATCGTCGGCACACCGTCGCGCCGCCGGGCTACAGCCGCTGGCTGATACCGCCCGCGGCGTTGGCGATCCATCTCTGCATCGGGCAGGTGTACGCGACCAGCGTGTACAAGAACTCCCTGATCGCGCACTTCGACACGGGTCAGACGGCGATCGGGGTGATCTTCAGCATCGCGATCGTGATGCTGGGGTTGTCGGCCGCGGTGGCGGGCACGTGGGTGGAGGCGAACGGTCCGCGCAAGGCGATGTTCGTGTCGGCGTGCTTCTGGGCGGCCGGGTTCCTGGTCGGCGCGCTGGGCATCGCGACGAAGCAGTTGTGGCTGCTGTATCTGGGGTACGGGGTGCTGGGCGGGATCGGGTTGGGGATCGGGTACATCTCCCCCGTCTCCACGTTGATCAAGTGGTTCCCGGACCGGCCGGGCCTGGCGACCGGGCTGGCGATCATGGGGTTCGGTGGTGGGGCGATGGTGGCCTCTCCCCTGTCCCGGCAGCTGCTGTCGTTCTACGACCCGGGGTACGACCCGGCGAACGCCGGCTCGACGGCGTCGGGCAGCGCCCTGGTGTGGCTGTTCCTGACGCTGGGCGTCGGCTACTTCGTGATCATGATGTTCGGGGTGTTCAACGTGCGGGTGCCGGCGGCGGACTGGCGGCCGGCCGGGTTCGACCCGGCGCGGGTGGCGGCGAAACCGCTGGTGACCACGGCGAACGTGTCGGCGGCGAACGCGGTGAAGACCCGGTCGTTCTGGCTGCTGTGGGTGGTGCTGTTCTGCAACGTGACGGCGGGCATCGGCATCCTGGAGCAGGCCAGCCCGATGATCCAGGACTTCTTCCGGGACAACGGGACGTCGGCGGTGTCGGTGGCGGCAGCCGGCGGGTTCGTGGGCCTGCTGTCGCTGTTCAACATGGCCGGCCGGTTCGTCTGGTCGTCGACGTCGGACGTGATCGGCCGCAAGCCGATCTACCTGCTGTACCTCGGCGTGGGCATGGTGCTGTACGTGCTGCTGGCCCTGTTCGGGCAGGCGGCGACGGCGCTGTTCGTGCTGTTCGCGTGCGTGATCCTGTCGTTCTACGGCGGCGGGTTCGCCACGGTGCCGGCGTACCTGCGGGATCTGTTCGGCACGTTCGAGGTGGGCGCGATCCACGGCCGGTTGCTGACGGCGTGGTCGGCGGCCGGGGTGGCCGGTCCGCTGATCGTGAACGCGTTCCTGGACGCGCAGGGCAAGCCGGGCACGTTGACGGCGGCGGCGTACCGGCCGGCGCTGTTCACCATGGTCGGGGTGCTGGCGGTCGGTTTCGTGGCGAACCTGCTGATCCGGCCGGTTCCGGAGCGGTTCCACGAGCCGGCCTCGGGTCGGGACGGTGTCGAGGGTGCGCAGCCGGTGACGGCGGAGAGGAGCGGGTCGTGAACGAGCAGACCGGTGGCGGGCAGCGGGTCCGCCTGGTGGTGTCGTGGCTGGTGGTGTCGGCGCTGCTGGGGTACGGGGTGGTGCAGACGGTGATCACGGCGGCGAAGCTGTTCACCCACTAGCCGAGGCGGCGGCGGCCCGGGGGCGACTCTCCCCCGGGCCGCCGCGGTGTCAGAGGCCGCCGGCGACGCGCAGGACGGCGCCGGTGGTGTAGGAGGCGTCGGGGCCGAGGAGGAACGCGACGGCGCCGGCGACCTCGTCGGGTTCGCCCGCGCGGCCCAGCGGGACGCGGCCGGCCGCGGTGTCGGGGCGGTCGGGTGCGCCGGACAGCGCGTGGATGTCGGTGCGGATGATGCCGGGGGCGACGGCGTTGACCCGGATGCCCCGCGGGGCGAGTTCCTTGGCGAGCCCGACGGTGAGGGTGTCGGTGGCGGCCTTGACGGCGGCGTAGTGGATGTATTCGCCGGGGCTGCCGAGGGTGGCGGCGGCGGACGAGACGTTGACGATGGCGCCGCCGCGGGTCATCCGGCGGGCGGCCTGCTGGGCGCAGAGGACGTACCCGACGAGGTTGATGTCGACGACCTGGCGCAGGTCGTCGACGCGCAGGTCGGTGAAGGGCCCGATCGGGCTGGTGATGCCGGCGTTGTTGACCAGCCCGGTGAGCGGGCCCAGCGTCGCGGCGGCGTCGAAGAGGTGGTGGACCTGGTCGGGGTCGGCGGTGTCGGCGGGGACGGCCACGCCGCGGCGGCCGGCGGCGTGCACGTCGGCGAGGACGGCGTCGGCGGCGGCGTGGTCGCTGCGGTAGCCGATGACGACGTCGTGGCCGGCGGCGGCGAGGCGGCGGGCGGTGGCCGCGCCGATGCCGCGCCCCCCACCGGTGACGATGGTGACGGACGTCAATGTGCTCTCCCCTGCCCTTGCGGTGGAGGTGACGTTACCGTGAGCGGCGCGGGACCCGGGTGGAGAGGACGGTCACACATGACGCGGGCGTTGGTGCTGGGTGGCGGCGGGGTGACCGGGGTGGCCTGGGAGTTGGGGCTGCTGGCCGGGCTGGCGGCGCGGGGACTGGACCTGACCGTGGCGGAGCTGGTGGTGGGCACCTCGGCCGGCTCGGTGGTGGGCGCGCAGGTGTGCTCGGGCACGCCGGTCGAGGAGCTGTACGCGGCGCAGCTGCGCCCGGCCCGGGGTGAGGTGCCGGCCCGGCTGGGGGTCGGGGTGCTGGCCCGCTGGGCGTGGGCGGGCGCCCGCGGTCGCGACGCGGCGCAGGCGCGGGCCCGGGTCGGTGCGATGGCCCTGGCGGCGCGTACCCCGTCGGAGGAGTCGCGGCGGGCGGTCATCGTGGCGCGGTTGCCGGTGCGGGATTGGCCGGCGCGGCGGCTGCTGGTGACCGCCGTGGACGCGGCCTCCGGCGAGTTCGTGGTCTTCGACGCCGGCGCGCAGGTGGCGCTGGTGGACGCGGTGGGGGCCAGCTGCGCGGTGCCGGGGGTGTGGCCGCCGGTGACCATCGGCGGCCGGCGGTACGTCGACGGTGGGGTGCGCTCGGCGGTGAACGCGGACCTGGCGACCGGCGCGCGGGCGGTGGTGGTGCTGGCGCCGACGCGGGCCGGGTTCGGGCCGATGCCGCGGCTGTCGGCGCAGGTGGCGCAGTTGCGGTCGGCGGGCGCGGGGGTGGTGGTGGTGTCGCCGGACCGGGCGGCGCGGGCGGCGATCGGGCGTAACGTGCTGGACCCGGCGCGGCGGGCGGCGTCGGCGCGGGCCGGGTTCGCGCAGGCGGCCGCGGTGGCCGAGGAGGTGGCGGCCGTCTGGGTGACCGGGGGTTGATCTTCCGGCTGTCGGTGCCGGCTGGTATCAAGGCAGGCATCAGACACGTGTACGGAAGAGGGCTGTGATGGCGGGCCAGGGTTTGTCCACTGACGAGGTACAGGGCATCCGGGAGGCGCTGGCGGCCGGCCGCAAGCCCAGGGTGGTGTTCACGGCGGCGGCCGGGCAGATGGCGGGCCAGCTCGGGCAGGTGGTGGAGCTGACCGACCCGGAGGTGTCCGAGGAGTTCGTGGTGGTGCGGTTCGGCCGCGACGAGCTGCCCTTCTCCCCCGCCGACGTGGCGATCGCGCCGAAGGGGGCCGGGCGGCGGCCGGCGGAGCCGAAGCCGGAGCCCCCGGTCGAGGCGGCGCCGGCGGAGCCGGAGTTCGTGTTGGACGCGCCGCCGGTGCCGGCGCCGCGGCGGGAGGAGCCGAGGGTGGAGCAGCAGGCGGAGCCGAAGCCGGCGCGGCGGGCGGTGAAGGCGGTCAAGCCGAAGGGCCCGGCCGGGTTGACGGTGACGCTGGCCTACGCCGAGGGCGAGTGGACGGTCGCGGCGCAGCAGGGCGCGAAGGCCCTCGCCAAGCCGTACGTGGTGAAGCCGGCCGAGGCGCTGCGGATGGTGGCGCTGGTCGACGTGCCCGGCGTGCAGGAGGCGGTGGAGCAGATCCTGGCCGCCGAGCGGGCCGAGGCCGAGCAGCAGGCGGAGAAGCTGCGCGCCGAGCTGGCCGAGATCGAGGCCCGGCTGGCGGAGCTGCGCGAGGCCCGCTGAACCCGCCCGCGCCCCGGCCGGAAAACACCTCGGCCGGGGCGCGGGCCGTCTGGTACGGTTCCGCCGCGTCCTCGAACGAGGCCGGAGGGAGGTGAGCGCCATGGCACGCACGACTGTCACGCGCTCCCACCCGGCCGTGAGGACGTCGGGTTCCTGAACCGGGGAGCGCACCGCTTCCTGGAAGGACCTTCATGACCGATCTGGTCATCCGCCCGCTCGTCGCGGGCGAGGAACATCTCTTCGACTCCCTGCCCGACCCGGGGCTGGTCGGGCGCGCCGTGCTCGGCGAGACGTACGCCGGCGGCGGCTTCCGCCCCGAGTGGACCTGGGTAGCCCTGCGCAACGGGGTGGTGGTCGCCCGTGCCGCCTGGTGGGCCGGGCCGGACGACCCGGCGCCGCTGGCGTTGGACTGGTTCGACTTCACCGACGCGGCCGCGGCGGTCGAGTTGCTGCGCACGGCGCCGTTGCGCGCCGAGTACGAGATCCTGCTCCCCCACGGCTGGCGCCAGGATCCCGCGGTCCGCGCCCAGGCGCAGGCCCGCATCGACGCCGCGACGGCGGCCGGCATGCGGGTACTGGTCGAGCGGTACCGCTACCACTGGACGCCCGAATGCGGCCTGCCGGCCCGGCCGGGGCGGCTGGAGTTCCGGCCCGAGCCGGACGACGCGGTGATCCTGGACGTGCTGTGCCGCATCGGTGAGGGCAGCCTGGACGCCCACTTCCGGGCCGCGGCGGCCGCCCACGGCCCGGTCGCGGCGGCGCAGGAGGACCTGGACCTGCTGCGGTGGATGCCGAGCCCCCGGGACTGGTGGCGGATGGCGTTCACCCCCGGCGGGGAGCCGGTCGGGCTGCTCGTGCCGACCCGCAACCAGACCCACCACATCGTGGGGTTCGTCGGCGTGCTGCCTGCCCAGCGCGGTCACGGCTACGCCTACGACCTGCTGGTCGAGGGCACCCACCTGCTGGTCGAGGCGGGCGCCGACTCGGTCGTGGCCGCCACCGACCAGGGCAACGCGCCGATGGCGGCCACCTTCGCCCGGGCCGGCTACCCGATCGAGTGGGAGCGGATCGACCTGGTCTGAAACGCCCCGCGGGGCCGGTGCGACCCCCTCGCACCGGCCCCGCGTCACCCTCGCCCGCAGCCTCGTCAGTGTTGCGGGATGTTCTGTACCCCGATCCGCTTGCGGAACACCCAGTAGGTCCAGCCCTGGTAGGCCAGCACGATCGGGGTGAACACCACCGCCACCCAGGTCATGATCTTCAGGGTGTAGGGGGTGGAGGCGGCGTTGGTGGCGGTGAGCGTGCCGGCGGCGTCGAGGGTGGACGGCAGCACGTTCGGGAACAGCGCGGCGAACAGGGTCGCCACGGCCAGGGCGATGGCCACGGCGGTGCCGGTGAACGCCCAGCCCTCCCGGCGTACCCGGGCGGCGGCGAGACCGGCGAGCAGGGCGAGGGCGGCGCCCACGGCGAGCATGACGGCGGCCCCGCTGGAGCGGATGGTCAGCGTCCAGGCCAGGAAGGCCACCGCCACCACGGCGGTGCCGGCGCCGAGCCGGACGGCCAGCGCGCCGGCCCGCGCCCGGATGTCGCCGGCGGTCTTCAGGGCGAGGAACACCGCGCCGTGGGTGAGGAACAGGCCCAGGGTGGTCACCCCGCCGAGCAGGGCGTACGGGTGGAGCAGGTCGAGCAGGCCGCCGGCGTACTCGTGGTCGGCGCTCAGCGGCACGCCGCGCAGGATGTTGGCGAAGGCGACGCCCCACAGGATCGCCGGCAGCAGCGAGCCGACGAAGATGGCGGTGTCCCAGCGGCGTTTCCAGGCCGCCTCGGGGCGCTTGTGCCGGTACTCGAAGGCCACCCCGCGGGCGATGAGGGCGAGCAGGATCAGCAGCAGCGGCAGGTAGAAGCCGGAGAAAAGGGTGGCGTACCACTCGGGGAAGGCGGCGAACATGGCGCCGCCGGCGGTGATCAGCCAGACCTCGTTGCCGTCCCAGACCGGGCCGATGGTGTTGATCAGGACGCGGCGTTCCCGGTCGTCGCGGCCGAGCACCGGCAGCAGCATGCCGACGCCGAAGTCGAAGCCTTCGAGGACGAAGTAGCCGGTGAACAGCACGGCGACGAGGAGAAACCAGACGGTCGTCAGTTCCACGGTGGGCTCCGGGGTCAGTAGGCGAACGCCAGCGGGCGCTCGGCGTCGTCGGTGTCGTCCGCGGCGGGCTGCGCGGTGACGTCGGGCACGCCGGCCCTGGCGTAGCCGACCAGCAGCTTGAACTCGATCACCGCGAGGGTGGCGTAGATCAGGGTGAAGGCGGTGAACGAGGTGAGCACCTCGGTCAGCGAGACGCTGCGGGACACGCCGTTGCGGGTGAGCATCTCGCCGAAGACGATCCACGGCTGGCGGCCCATCTCGGTGAAGATCCAGCCGAAGGAGTTGGCCAGCAGCGGCAGCGCCGGCATGACCAGGCCGGCGCGTAGCAGCCACCGGCTGGTCGGGGTGCGGCCCTTGCGGTGGGTCCAGAGGACGATCAGGGCGATCGCGGCGGCGGCCATCCCGAGCGCGATCATGAAGCGGAAGCTCCAGTAGGTGACCGGGATGATCGGGGTGTAGCTGCCGGCGCCGTACTGGGTGGCGTACTGGGCCTGCAGGTCGTTGATGCCGTGCACGGTGCCGTTCGGGTCACCGGTGCCGAGGTAGGACAGCAGGTACGGGATCTTGAGGGCGAAGATCTCCCGGCTGCCGTCGAGGCTGCCCACGGTGAGCACGGAGAACGAGGCGGGGCTCTCGGTGGTGTAGAGGCCCTCGGCGGCGGCCATCTTCATCGGCTGCACCTGCGTCATGATCTTGCCCTGGATGTCGCCGGTGAACAGCACCAGCGCCGAGGAGGCCAGCACCACCCAGGAGCCGAACTTGGTGGCGAAGCGGTAGGCGTCGGTGTCGGCGCCGCCGCGGTCGCGGATGACGTGCCACAGCCCGACGGCCACGATCAGGGACCCGGCGACCAGGAACGCCCCGGCCAGGGTGTGCGGGAACGTGACCAGGGCGACCTTGTTGGTGAGCACGGCGACGAAATCGGTCAGCTCGGCCCGGCCGGTGTCCGGGTTGATCCGGTAGCCGACGGGGTTCTGCATGAACGAGTTCGCGGCGAGGATGAAGTAGGCGGACAGGTTGGTGCCGATCGCCGCGGCCCAGATGGCGGCCAGGTGCAGTCGCTTGGGCAGCCGGTCCCAGCCGAAGATCCACAGGCCGATGAAGGTGGACTCCAGGAAGAACGCCACCAGGGCCTCGATCGCCAGGGGCGCGCCGAAGATGTCCCCGACGAAGCGCGAGTAGTCCGACCAGTTCATGCCGAACTGGAACTCCTGCACGATGCCGGTGACCACGCCCATCGCGAAGTTGATCAAGAAGAGCTTGCCGTAGAACTTGGTGAGCTTGAGGTACCGCTCGTTGCCGGTGCGGTGCCACAGGGTCTGCAGGATGGCCACCAGCACGGACAGGCCGATGGTCAAGGGCACGAAGAGAAAGTGGTAGACGGTGGTGACACCGAACTGCCAGCGGGCGACGTCCAACGCGTCCACCTGAAACCCCCAGCTGTGCATACTACGAGACGTAGTAAATACTACTCGGCGTCGTAGAGGGACGGGCAGGGCCACAGGGCCCGATCCGGGCCGGGACCAATGACCCTGATCACCCTCGGAACCGGTCAGGATTCAAGAAGCGCCGGCCCGCAGCCGCTCCGTAGCGTGACTGACGTGCACCTGATCAGCAGGCACGGAGAAGGAGACAACGCATGAAAGCCCACGTCAGCTCGATCCTCCTCGGCGTACGGGACATGGAGCGGTCCAAGCGGTTCTACACCGACGGTCTCGGCTGGAAGATCGCGCAGGACTACGGCGTCTCGGTGTTCTTCGCACCGGACGGCGGCTCGCCCGTCGGCTTCTACGGCCGCGACGGCCTGGCCGAGCAGGTGGGCGCCAGCCCGGAGGGCGGCGGCTTCAGCGGGCTGGTCCTCACCTACGTGGTCCGCAGCGAGGGGCGGATCGACGAGGTCATGGCGGAGGCCGAGAAGGCCGGCGCCACGATCCTCAAGCCCGCCGGCCCCCTGCCGTGGGGCGGATACGGCGGGTCCTTCGCGGACCCGGACGGCTACATCTGGAGCCTCGGCTACAGCGCGCAGGGAGAGAACCAGCCCTACGCCGAGTAGCCGCCGACGACGGACTCGGGTCGGTGCCCTCCGCCCTGGCGGAGGGCACCGGCAGCAGCGCCGCACCCGGGATCGGTTCCCCCGCTCACCCCGGCGCGTGCGACCATCCAGCACTGATGGACACCCCGATCACCCACTGGCGGGCGCCCCTGCTCTGGCGCGCCGCGCAACTGGCCGCCCGCGGCCTCGTCGGCCTGGCCGGCCGCCTCGAGGTCAGCGGCGACGTGCCGGACGACCTGCGCCACGGACCGCTGATCCTGGCCGCCAACCACATCAGCCCCTTCGACCCCGTGGTCCTCACCGCGGCCTGCCAGGTCCGCGGCATCCACCCGCGGATCATGGCCACCGGCGGGCTGTTCCGCGCCCCGGTGATCGGGCCGCTGATGCGCCGCGCCGGGCACATCCGCGTCGACCGCGGCACCGGCTCGGTGCACCACTCGCTGGAGACCGCCGCCGGCGCGGTGGCCGGCGGCTCCGTGGTGCTGGTCTACCCGGAGGGGCGCATCGGCCTGGACCCCGGCATGTGGCCCGAGCGGGGCAAGACCGGCGCCGCCCGGCTCGCCTTCGCCAGCGGCGCTCCCGTCGTCCCGGTCGCCCAGTGGGGCTCGCACGAGGTGCTGCCCTACCGGGTGCCGAAGGGCATGCTGCGCGGGCTGGCCCGGGCAGTGCTGCGGCGGCCGGTCATCCGGGTGCGTTTCGGCGCCCCGGTGCTGCTGCGCGACCTGCACCCCGGCACCCCGGGGGCGGCCCGGCGGGCCACCGACCGGATCATCGACGCGATCACCGACGACCTCGCGCCGCTGCGCCCCGACGAGCCGGACCGGCCCCGCCACGTCGACCCGGGACGGCCGCTCGACACCAGCCGGTCGCACCGCCGCCGGC
Source organism: Micromonospora sp. NPDC005299 (assembly GCF_042872345.1). NCBI lineage: Bacteria > Bacillati > Actinomycetota > Actinomycetes > Micromonosporales > Micromonosporaceae > Micromonospora > Micromonospora sp. NPDC005299. The sequence continues at coordinate 435,348 of NZ_JBIAKG010000005.1, read as the reverse complement.
TGGCGGGATGACCGTGCCGCGCCGCCTCGCCCTGGTGGCCCTGGTGCTGCTCGTCGCCGCCGGGCTCGGGTACGCCGGGCTGCGGGTCGCGTACCACCGGGCCAAGGACCAGCGGGACCTCGTCAGCCTGACCGGGCTGTCGCCGTGGCCGCGGGAGCAGCTGCTGATCCCCGACGGGTCGGCCCGTCCCGGCAACGTCGCCTGGCTGGACCGGGGCGGCCTGGAGGTGGCCCACGACCTGGACGCCGGTGACGGTCGGACGGTGCCGGTGGTCTGGGGGCTGCGCGTCCCGCAGCCCGGAACCGGACTGCCCGAGGGGGTCGACTGCGGCTCGTCCCGGCTGCGCACCTGCACCGACCTGGGCGACGGCGAGCTGCTGATCGTCACCCACCGGACCGACAACAGCAGCCCCTCCACCGCCCTCTACCGGACCGACGGCGCCCGGGTGCGGGCGGTCGAGGTGCAGGGGCCGGACCCGGTCGGGGTCGACACGCTGCGCGCCGCCCTGGACCGGGTGCACCGGCCCACCGACGCCGAACTGCTGGAGCTGCTGCGCCACGAGGGCTACCGGACCGACTGGAGCTGATGCCGCCGATTCGCCGCCCCGCCCGCCCGGACGGTGAGACCGTGGCGGCAGGAGGCACCCGTGAGCGCACCCACCGTGCTGATCACCGGCACGTCCACCGGCATCGGCCTGGAGACCGCCGTGGGCGCGGCCCGCGCCGGCTGGCGCACCGTCGCCACCCTGCGCGACCCCGCCCGCGCCGACCGGCTGCGCGCCGCCGCCGAGGCCGCCGGGGTCGGCGACCTGCTGGAGGTACGCCCGCTCGACGTCGTCGACCAGGCCGCGGCGGCCGCCTGCGTGGCCGACGTGGTCGCCCGCCACGGCCGGCTCGACGCGGTGATCAACAACGCCGGCGCCGGGCACGTGGGCACCCTCGAACAGGAGACCGTCGACGACGTCCGCGCCGTCCTGGAGGTCAACTTCTTCGGCGTCCTGCACGTCACCCGGGCCGCCCTGCCGCACCTGCGCGCCACCCGGGGACGGCTGATCACCGTGACCAGCGTCGGCGGGGTGGTCGGGCAGCCGTTCAACGAGGCGTACTGCGCGGCGAAGTTCGCCGTCGAGGGCTTCATGGAGAGCCTCGCCCCGGTCGCCGCCACCGTCGGGGTCAGCGTCACCGTGGTCGAGCCGGGCGCCGTGGCCAGTGAGTTCGTCGCCAACGTCGGCCTCGACCCCGACGCCGCGGTCGCCGCCGCCGGGGTGTACGGGCCGGCGCTGCGCGCGTACCTGGATCGCAGCGCCGCCTCGTTCGCCGCCGCCCAGTCGCCCGCGGACGCCGCCGCGGCGGTGGTGGCGACGCTGATCGACCCGGAGCCCGCACCCCGGGTGCAGACCTCCCCCGCCGCCCGGCAGTTCGTCGGCGTCAAGCTGACCGACCCCGACGGGCTCGGGGTGACCGCGCTGACCGCCGGCTGGGTGCGCTGAGGCTCAGCCGGCGGCGCCCAGCCGGGCGTCCAGCGCGGCCAGGTCGGGCACGAACCAGACGTGGTCGTGGCGGTTGGACTCGGCCACCAGGGCCCGCAGCGCGCCGCTGGCCGCCAGGTGCGCGGAGATGTCGCCCACGACGACCAGCCGCACCCGGTAGTTGACGAACTTCTGCATGATGTCCCCGGCGAACCGGGTGCCCAGGGAGAAGAAGCTCGGGTCGAGCCGGTCGGCGGGCACCGCGACCACCTGGGCGCCGCCGAAGGCCGCGCCGCCGATCAGGTCGAGGGCGGCGTCGGTGGTGGCCACGGGCGGGCCGGCCGGGTCGCAGACCAGCACCGGCACCCCGGCCCGTTCCTCCAGCAGGTCAGGCATCGCCGGTCTCCTTCCGGGTGAGCAGGTCGTTGTCGCCGGCCAGCACGGCGTCGACCAGGTGAAGGAGGTCGGCGGTGGCGGCGGCGTCGCCCAGGATCACGATCTTCATGCGGTGGCGTTCCTCGTCGTGGACGGTCTGCACGCGCAGCGGGCGCGCGGGGTCGTGGTGGGTGTTGACGCCGGCCAGCACCAGCGTGGCCAGGCGGTCGGCCGCGGCCCGGTCGACGCCGTCGACCTGCACGATGCTGGACACCTCCAGGGCGGGCGGTCCGGGCGCCGGTGCGGGCCGGCCGGTCAGCGCGTCCAGGTCGGCGCGGGTGATCCGGTACTGCTTGCCGATCCGCACGGCGCGCAGCCGACCGTCGCGGATGTAGCCGCGCACGGTGCGCACGTGCAGCCCGAGCAGCTCCGCCACCTGCTCCACCGAGTACATGTCATTACCCATCGCGCCCTATGCTAGCCGTATCAGGGAATGATAGGGAAGTTCGTTGCGGCGATGCCGGCCGGTCACCCGGACGCCACCCGCGCCCGCCATACTTCCGGCGTGCAGCCCCGTCACGGCTACCTCGACGCCCCCGCGCCACTGGCCTTCGCCCACCGCGGCGGCGCGGCCGAGGGCGACGAGAACACCGCCGCCGCGTTCGCCCGCGCCATCGCCCTGGGCTACCGCTACGTGGAGACCGACGTGCACGCCACCGCCGACGGCGTCGCGGTGATCTTCCACGACGCCAGCCTGCGCCGGGTCACCGGCGAACCGGGCCGCATCGCCGACCTGCGCTGGGCCGACCTGGCCTCGGTACGCGTCGGCGGCGCCGCCGTGGTGCCCCGCCTCGACGAGGTCCTCGGCGCCTGGCCAGAGGTCCGGTTCAACGTCGACGTCAAGGCCGACGGCGGTGTCGTGCCGACCGTCGACACGGTGGCCCGCACCGGGGCCGGCGACCGGGTGCTGCTCGCCTCGTTCAGCGACGCCCGGCTGGCCCGGCTGCGCGCCCTGGCCGGGTCGAAGGTCGCCACCAGCCTCGGCATGCGCGGGGTGGCCCGGCTGCGGATGGCCTCCCTGCACGGGCGGCCGATGCGGCTGCCCCCGTCGGTGGTCGCCGCCCAGGTCCCGGTCCGGTACGGGCGGCTGCCCGTGGTCGACCGGCGGTTCCTCGACTACTGCCACCGGCTCGGGTTGCAGGTGCACGTCTGGACGATCGACGAACCCGCCGACATGCACGACTTACTTGATCTTGGTGTGGATGGCATCATGACCGATCACGTCGGCGTGCTGCGCGACGTCTACCGCAGCCGCGGCCACTGGGCCGCCTGAACCTCCGAGGACCCCGATGGCCGATACGGTCGCCCCCGCCGTCGCCGAACCCGCCCGCCCGGGCAGCACCCGCCGTGAACGCACCGGCTGGTACTTCTACGACTGGGCGAACTCCGCCTTCCAGACCACGGTGATCACGGTCTTCCTCGGCCCGTTCCTCACCACGGTCACCGAGCTGGCCGCCGGCTGCGAGCTGGGCGCCGACAGCTGCGACGGGGCCGTGCACCCGCTGGGCATCCGGGTCGCGGCGGGCTCCTACTACCCGTACCTCATCTCGCTGTCGGTGTTCCTCACCGTGTTCGTGCTGCCGGTGGTCGGGGCGATCGCCGACCGGTCCGCGCACAAGAAGCGGCTGCTCGCCCTCGCCGCGTTCACCGGCGCGGGCGCGACCATCGGGTTCGCCTTCGTCACCGGCGACCGCTACCTGCTCGGCGGGGCGCTGTTCCTGATCGCCAACATCTCCTTCGGCGCCGCCGTGGTGGTCTACAACTCGTTCCTGCCGCAGCTCGGCGGCCCCGACGAGCGGGACGGCATCTCCAGCCGCGGCTGGGCCATCGGCTACCTCGGCGGTGGACTGCTGCTCGCGTTGAACCTGGTCGCGGTCACCCTGCTCAGCGAGGAGGGCAACCCGCAGCGCACCCTCGACCTGGCCCGCTGGTCGATCGTGTCGGCCGGCATCTGGTGGGCGGCGTTCACCCTGCTGCCGCTGCGCTGGCTGCGGGAGCGGCCCACCGCCGCGGCGCTGCACGGCGGCGGCAACGTGCTCACCGATGGGTTCCGGCAGCTCGGCCACACCCTGCGGGAGATCAAGACGTACCCGCTGACGCTGTTCTTCCTGCTGGCCTTCCTGGTCTTCAACGACGGCATCCAGACCGTCATCACCCTGGCCAGCCAGTACGGCACCGAGGAACTGAAGCTGGAGCAGAGCACCCTGATCGTGACGATCCTGCTGGTGCAGTTCCTGGCCTTCGGCGGCGCGCTCGCCCTCGGCGCGCTGGCCCGGCGCATCGGCGCCTGGAAGACCGTGCTGCTGTCCCTGGTGCTCTGGACCGGGGTGATCATCGCCGCGTTCCGGCTGCCCGCCGAGGCGCCGGTGCCGTTCATGATCCTCGGCGGGTGCATCGGCCTCGTGCTCGGCGGCAGCCAGGCGCTGAGCCGGTCGCTGTTCAGCCAGCTCATCCCCGCCGGCAAGGAGGGCGAGTACTACGGCTTCTACGAGATCAGCGACAAGGGCACCAGCTGGCTCGGGCCGCTCGCCTTCGGCCTGGTGTTCCAGCTCACCTCCTCCTACCGGGTAGGCCTGGTCTCCCTGCTGATCTTCTTCGTGGTCGGGTTCGCGCTGCTGGCCGCCGTGCCGATCCGCCGGGCCATCGTCGCCGCCGGCAACACCCCGCCCCGGGTGCTGTGAGGCTCGCACGCGGTCCGCGCGGGCAAGATCCTTCCGGGTCGATGGGCTAGGCTGCCCCGACGTGACCGACGACGCCGCTGCCGCCCCGATCTGCCTGGCCCTCCCGCTTCCGGGCCCCGGCGACGACCGTACCGGCGGCTGCGCCGCCGCCCGCGCCGTGAACGGCCGGCCGCTGCACGCCGCCGCGCTGAAGTTCTTCTGGGGGCCGATGGACTGCGGCAAGTCCACGATGGCCCTGCAGATGAACTACAACCACGCCCGGCAGGGCCGGCGCGGCCTGGTGACCACCCGCATCGACCGCTCGCTCGGCCCGCAGGTCACCACCCGCATCGGGCTGGCCCACTCCGCCGTCGAGGTGACCGACCAGCTGGACCTGCGCGACCTGGTTCGCGACGCCTGGGCCGAGGGGGTACGCGTCGACTACCTCATCTGCGACGAGGCCTCCTTCTACGACCTGGCCCACATCGAGCAGATGGCCGACCTGGTCGACAACTTCGACGTCGACGTGTACGCCTTCGGCCTGGCCACCGACTTCCGCTCCTGCCTGTTCCCCGCCGCGCAGCGGCTGTTCGAACTCGCCGACGAGGTGGCCCGCATCCAGGTCGAGGTGCTCTGCTGGTGCGGCCGCGAAGGGCGGCTCAACGCCCGGGTCGTCGAGGGGCGGGTGGTGCGCGAGGGCGAGCAGGTCGTCATCGGCGACACCGTGGACAGCGCGGACGTGCGCTATCAGGTGCTGTGCCGACGCCACTACCGCTCCGGCGACCTCGGCCCGCGCGCCTGAGGCTGGTCCGCCGGGGTCAGAACGGGTCCCCGCAGACCCGCCACTTCCCGTTCTCCTGCACGATCGGCAGTTCCCGCTCCTCGCTGCCGCCGCCGTCGCGGGTCAGCCGCACCGTCACCGTGCCGCGCGGCCGGCCGCCCCGGGTCTGCACCGCCACGTCGACGATCTCGTAGCCGCTGACCTGCGGCGGGGTGCGCACCCAACTGCCGAAGCCGACCTGGCTCCATTTCCCGCGCGCCTCCCGGCACAGCTTGTCGTACGCCTGGTCGGTCTCCCCGGCGGCGACCTGGCGGAAGAACGTGTCGGCGGTGTCCCGGACCGGGCCGTTGGCCTGGAGCACCACCTGCACGTTCCAGACGCCCAGCCCGGCCACCCCGACCAGGCAGGTGCCCAGCCCGAGGCCGGCGATGAGCACACCGCCGCGCACCGGCCGGCGGCGGCGCCGGGCCGGCCGGCTCTCCGCCCGTTCCCTGCCCATCACCACCGACGGTAAAGACTGGCGGGCCGGTCCGCAGGAAGTTGTGGCCGCCCGGGGCGGATCACCGCTCGGCGATGATCCGCCGGATGAACCTGACAGCAGGTGGCAGGTACCTTCGGCAGACTGCCGGGCATGACAGCGCACGCCGACCTCGCGATGGTCAACCTCGACAGCTCCGACCCGGCCGCCCACGCCGCGTTCTACTCCCGCGCCCTGGGCTGGGAGGTCACCCACAGCCAGGCCGAATACGCCATGATCAGCAAGGACGGGACCTCGATCGGCTTCGGCCTGGTGCCCGGATACGCGCCGCCGGCCTGGCCGGACGAGACCGGCGGCAAGCGCTACCACCTCGACCTCTACGTCGACGACGTGACCGTGGCCGAGAAGGACCTCGTGGCGGCCGGCGCGACGCGGCCGGAGTTCCAGCCGGGCGGCGAGCGGTGGACCGTGCTGCTCGACCCGATCGGCCAGCCGTTCTGCCTCTGCCCCCGGCCGCAGGGCTGACCACCGCCGCCGGCCCTCCGGGGGTTGCCCGGCGGGCCGGCGGACCGGTCAGCGGAAGTCGGCGACGTGCCGCGCCGCCCACTCGGCGAAGCCGCGCGGCGCACGGCCGAGCAGGCGCGCGATGTCCGGGCTGACCCGCTGCTCGGCCGGCGACGGCGTGCCCAGGATGCTCAGGGTCGCCGCCACCACCGGCTCCGGCATGAACGCCAGCAGCTGCTCGCGCGCCTGCTGCGGGGTCTGCTCGACGAACCGGACCGGCTCGCCGAGCGCCGCCGCGAGCGCCGCCGCCCGCTCCCGCGGCGAGACCGCCACCGGCCCGGTCAGCTCGTACGTGCCGCCGGCGTGGCGCCCGTCGCGCAGCGCGAGCGCCGCCACCTCGGCGATGTCGGCCGGGTCGACGCTCGGCAGCGCCACGTCGCCGAACGGCGCGTGCACCACCCGCCCGGCGCGTACCCCGGGCGCCCAGGCGAGGGCGTTGGAGTGGAAGCCGCCCGGTCGCAGCACCGTCCACTCCAGCCCGGACGCGTGGACCGCCTCCTCCTGACCCGGCGGATGGCGCTTCGTCGCCACGCCCTGCGAGGACAGCAGGACCACCCGGCGTACGCCGGCCTGCCGCGCGGTGTCGAGGATGGCGCCCGGGCCCGCGCCGCCGGTCAGCTGCTCGCCGGTGAGCAGCAGGAACAACGCCTCGGCGCCGTCGAACGCCGCCTTCAGCCCGGTCGGGTCGGCCAGATCGGCGCGGACCGCCCGGACCCCGGACGGCAGGTCCGTCGCCGAGACCCGCCGGGACACGGCCGTCACCGGCTCACCCGCTGCGGCCAGCGCCCGCACCAACGGCCGTCCGACGTTCCCCGTCGCTCCGGTAACCACGATCATGATGTGCCCCTCTCGATGTGCGATGTGGAGCACGCTAATCTCCTGCGTATAGTAGGTACCTAGAGGAAAGTAACGGCGTCGGGAGGGAATGTGAGCAGCACCACCTGGCAGCCCCGGACGGGCGGTGACCCCGAGCAGGCCTGCCCGATCGCCCCGGTGGTCGACCTCGTGTTCAGCCGCTGGACCACGCCGATCCTCTGGGCCCTGCACGAGTACGGCCGGCAGCGCTTCGTCGAGCTGGAACGCCGTCTGGTCACCATCACCCCGAAGGTGCTCACCCAGCGGCTGCGGCAGCTCGAACGCGACGGCCTGGTGCAGCGCACCTACCACGCCGAGGTTCCGCCCCGGGTGGAATACGAGATCACCGAGCTGGGACGCAGCCTGGCCCCGCTCTTCGCCCACCTGGCGCAGTGGTCGGCCGGCCACCTCGACCGGGTCGAGCAGGCCCGCCAGGACTACGACGTCCGCCAGCGGCCGCCGCGCGGGCGCTGACCGGTCACCGCAGCGGGCCCCGGGCGACCGCCGCGCGCATCTCGGCCGGGTCTCCGGCCGGTACGTACTCCAGCCACCAGGTCGCGCCGGCCGCCGCCAGCTCGGCCAGGTAGGCGCGCTCGGCCCGCTCGTCGGGTCGCCGCCGCCGGCCACCGATAGCCACGTCGAACCGCTGCCCGTCGGCGCGGACCGCCGGCAGCGCGGCGACCAGGTCGCGCACCTCGTCGGGAGTGAAGTCGGACCAGCCGGCCGTGTCGGTCAGCTTGTAGGGCACGATGCCGTCGGGGCGGCCCTCCGCAGCACGGCCCCGGCCTGCGCGCTGCCACCGACCCAGACGGGCACCCGGGGCGACTGCACCGGCGCGGGCCGCAGGGCCACCGCCTCGGCCCGGTAGTGGGTGCCGCGGTGCGTGACCCGCTCGCCGCCGAGCAGCCCCACCAGCAGGTCGAGGCCCTCGTCGAGCATCGCGGCGCGGGTCTTCACGTCGGTCGGCTCGCCGAACGCGGCGAGCCCCCGGTCCGCCGGGTCACCGACACCCACCGCGACCCCGGCCCGGCCGCCGGAGAGGTGGTCGAGGGTGAGCACCTCGCGGGCCAGCTTGGCCGGGCGGCGCCGGGGCAGCGCGGTCACCGTGGTGCCCAGCCGGACCCGGTCGGTGCGGCCGGCCACCGCCGCCAGCACCAGCCAGGGATCCCAGGTCGGCGGGTCGTCCCCGGCGTGGTGGATGAGGTAGTCCTCCAGGAACACGCCGTCCCAGCCGGCCCGCTCGGCCAGCTCGCCGAGCGCGACCAGGTCGGACACCGTCACCGACGCGCCCCCGCAGGAGATCTCCAGCCCGTGCCGCATCCCGGCACCCTACGGCCGGGGTACGACGGTCAGGCCGGGGACATCACCTCGAAGAGGTTGCCCGCGTCGTCGCGGAAGAACAGCCCCCGGGGGCACAGGGGATGGTCGGTGCGGCCGTTGTCCGGCGCCCCCGGCTCGCTGCCGTAGGGCACACCGGTGGCGCGCAGCCGGGCGAGGATCGCGTCGAAGGTGGCCGGGTCGACGTCGAAGGCCAGGTGGTGCCCCTCCGGCGCGGGCACGCTCATGAAGTCCAGGGTGAGCTGGTCGTTGACCCGGACCGGGGCGAAGTGGCCGTGCCGGCCCGCGGGCGGCAGCACCGGCAGGCCCATCACGTCGGCGAAGAACCGGGCGGCGGCGTGGTGGTCGCGGGCCGGGACGATGGTGTGGTTGAGGGTGGCGGTCATCGGCTCTCCTCGGGGGCGGCCGGCGCGAGCGCGCCGTGCAGGAACAGGTCGACCAGCTCGGTCGGCGTCGGCCGGTCGTCCGCCAGTGGTGGACGGCCGGGCAGCAGGACGGCGAGGAAGAGGGCAGCCAGCCGGTCGGCCGGCAGTCGCAGTCGGTCCCCTTCCGGGGCGAACAGGGCGGCGACCGCCGCCCGGGTGGCGGCCGCCGCCTCGTGGCGTGCGGCACCGTCGCGCGGCGGGTGGTCCCCGGTCGCGGTTCGCCGGGCCCGGCCGGGGCGGCCGGCGGTGTGGGCGACGGCGAGCACCGCGCCGAGCCGGTCCAGGTGGGCCAGCAGCGTCGTGGCGGCGGCGGTGAGCCGGTCGGCCAGCGGCTGGCCCAGCGGGATCGCGGCCAGCTCGGCGAGCACGGTGTCGGGGCGCAGCGCCTCGGCGACGGCGGCGTCGAGCAGGGCGTCCTTGTCGGGGAAGGCCCGGAAGACGGTCGCCTCGCCGATGCCGGCGGCGCGGGCCACCTGCGCGGTGGTGACCGAGGCCCCGTGGGTGGCGAGCAGGGGCAGCGCCGCCCGCACGATCATCGCCCGGCGCTGGTCGGGGCTCATGCCGGGCGCGCGGAGTCGGGGTGGCTGGGGATCGGTCATGCCGACCAGCATGCGGAGTGAGCACTCACTCCGTCAATCGGTTATCCGCGCCGGCGGGCCCGGGCCGCCCAGATCGCGTACGCCGGGTCGCGGTCCAGGTTGTGCCGGTCCCGGTCGTAACGGCGGGTGGTCCGCGGGTCGGCGTGCCCCATGGCGTCCTGCACGTCCTCCAGCGGCACCCCCTCGGCGCGGGCCGTGGTGGCGAACGCGTGCCGCAGCGAGTGCGGGGACAGCTTCGCCCAGGCGGGAATCCCGGCGGCCTGGGCGAGCCGGCGCACCAGCCGGAACACCGCGTGCCGGTCCAGCCGCCCGCCGGTCGCGGTGACCAGCAGCGGACCGGTCAGCTCCGACACGCTCACCCCCTCGTCGGCGGCGCGTGCCGCCAGGTAGGCGTCGACCGCGTACGCGGTGCCAGGTGTGAGCGCCCGGCGGCGGACCTTGCCGCCCTTGCCGACGAACCGCACGCTGCGATGGCCGCGCTCGGCGCCCAGGTCGGCGAGGTCCAGCGAGACCAGCTCGCCGACCCGCAGCCCCAGGTCGGCCAGGAGAGCGATAGCCGCCCGGTTGCGGGCGGCGGTCGGGCCCGTGTCCGCGTCGGCGGCGGCGAGCAGCGCGTCGACCTCGTCGGGGGTGAGTCCGATGGTGGCGGAGTGGTCCCGGTCGACCCGGGGACGGTCCGCGGCGGCGACCGGGTTGGCCTCCAGCGCACGCAGCTTGACCAGGAAGTCGTACCAGCTCGACAGGGCCGACAGGCGGCGGGCCACGGTCGCCGCGGTGAGCGGCCGGCCGCCCCGCCCGCGCGGCGTCGACTCCAACTCCCGCCCGTAGGCGTTGACGTCGAGGAAGCTGGCCCGCAGCGGGTCGAGGCCCCGGCCGGCGCACCAGCTCAGCCAGCCGGTGACGTCCCGCCGGTACGCGTCGCGGGTGTGCTCGGACAGCCGCCGGTTGCGCAGCCACGCCTCGGTGAAGTCGGTCGGCCCGCCGGTCAGGGCGGCGGGGGCCGACCCGCGGGGCAGCACCTCGGGACGCAGCATGTGAGAAAGGCTCTCAGCCGGCCGCGCGTTTCGCGACGAGGCGCGCCCGAGGAGATCTCACCCCGCCTCCTCCACCAGCCGGCCGGCGTCGAGCCGCCACCGCCGGCGCAGCTCGCCGTGCCGACACAATCATGTTCGGTTGCTCAGGCGAAATCAGTTGGCGGGCTTGCCGAACCAGCGCGAGAGGTGGTCGTCCAGGTCCTGCTGATCGTCGCCGATCCAGGCGACGTGACCGTCGGGGCGTAGCAGGACGCACGGAACGTCCAGTACCGCGGTGGGATCCCCGAGGTAATCGACCCGGTCCGACCAGCCGCCGACGGTCAGGCGTTCGGTGCGGTCCAGCAGCAGGCCGCGGCCGTGATGCAGCAGACCGTAGAGGTGGCCCTGTTTCACGTCGATGTCGCGCAGGCGGCGGCCGAGCAGGTCGGGGCCTTCGCCGAAGTCGTAGCGGATGCCGATCGCGGTGATCTTCTCGATCAGATAGCGGTTCACCTCGTCGAAGTCCATCAGTTCGGTGAGCAGCCTGCGCACGGCCTGCGGGCCCGGTTCGGCGGACAGCAGTTCCATCTGGGCGCGGGTGTTGTCCAGCACGTCCTCGGCGACCGGATGACGTTCGGCGTGGTAGGTGTCCAGCAGTCTTTCCGGCGCCCACCCGCGGATCTGTGCGGCCAGTTTCCAGCCGAGGTTGACTGCGTCCTGAACACCCAGGTTGAGGCCCTGTCCGCCGATGGGTGGATGGATGTGTGCCGCATCGCCGGCCAGCAGCACCCGCCCGACCCGATAACGTTCGGCTAGCCGTGTGGCATCCCCGAAGCGGGACAACCAGCGCGGGGAGTGCACGCCGAAATCGGTTCCGGCGATGGTGCGCAACTGTTGCTGGAAATCCTCGATGGTGGGCGGTTCCGCACGATCGCTGACGCCCTCGGCGGGGACCACGACGCGATAGACCCCAACGCCTGCGGGCCCGAGGCTGAATCGCTTGTCGGTCTCGCGGATTTCGGCCACCTTGGCGGCGATCTCCTCCTGCGGCACACCCACTCCCATCTCGCCCATCAGCGTCTCGGTCCGCGAGGGCTCGCCGGGAAAGCCGACCCCGAGCAGTTTGCGCACCGTGCTGCGTGCGCCGTCACAGCCGACGAGATAGCGCGAACGCAGCTGTTCCCCGTCGGCCAGCTCGACGGTCACACCCTCGTCGTCCTGCTCGAAACCGGCCACCGCACCACCGCGCCGGACCTGCGCACCCAGGTCGATCGCATGGTCTTCGAGCAGGTGAACGATGACCGGCTGCGGGATGCCCAGCAGATAGGCGTACGCGGAATCCAGGCCCTCGGGCGCGGGTTTGTCGATGGCGGCGAAGAAGGCGCCGGCCGGACGCTGTCTTCCGCGTTCGCGAATGCGCTCCAGCAGCCCGCGCATTGCCATCAGCTCGATACTGCGAATATGCAGACCGACTATGCGGACGAACGACACGGGCTCGGTTTCCTTCTCCAGAACGAGTACCCGTACATCGTGCAGCCGCAGTTCGGCGGCCAGCATCGCACCAGTCGGCCCGCACCCGGCAATGATCACGTCGAACATGAGGGGCGCGCGATCGGCGCCGGAGGCGGGCGATGGGAGCCCGGGGACGTCGCCCACGGTGACGTCGCGCTCGACCGGATCGTTCGACGACGGCTCGGCGGTGAACTGCGGAGATTGCATTGGTGTTGCCTTTCGGGAGTGCCGTGTTGGCGAGGCGCTCCCGGCGACACCTACGTCAATCGCCCGACCGTGACGGGAAGGGGGAGCACCCACATCGATACAGCGTTCATGGGTCTCACCTCCTCGGGCGGTGTCACGGCAAACTGCAAGCTACAAGCCCGAGCATCATCCCGTCCAGCCCTTTCCCCGCCACTCGATCACGACTCGGTCGGCTCCTGCACTGCCAGCCAGCCGGCGGGCCGGACCGCCGGCGGCTTTCCGGCGCGGGATACCGTCACGACGTGCGTGCCAGCCGCCTGGTCTCCCTGCTGCTGCTCCTGCAGACCCGGGGCCGGATGACCGCCCAGGAGCTCGCCGACGCCCTGGAGGTGTCGGTTCGGACCGTCTACCGGGACGTCGAGTCGCTCGGCGCCGCCGGCGTCCCCGTGTACGCCGACCGCGGTCCGGCCGGCGGCTACCGGCTGCTGGAGGGCTACCGGACCCGCCTGACCGGGCTGACCGCGCCGGAGGCCGAGGCGTTGTTCCTGGCCGGCATGCCCGGTCCCGCCGCCGACCTCGGCCTCGGGCCGGTGGTGGCGGCCGCCGAGCTGAAGGTGCTCGCCGCGCTCCCCGACGAGCTGGCCGACCGGGGCGGCCGGGCGCGGCAGCGGTTTCACCTGGACGCGCCCGGCTGGTTCCGGCACCCCGAACCCACCCCGCACCTGGCCGCCCTGGCCAGGGCGGTGTGGGAGGACCGGCTGGTCGAGATGCGCTACCGGCGCTGGCGCGCGCCGCGCGAGGTGACCCGGGTGGTCGCCCCGCTGGGCGTGGTGCTCAAGGCGGGCCGGTGGTATCTGGTGGCCCGCTGCGACGAGCAGCTGCGCACCTACCGGGTCGGCGCGGTCCTCGACGTGGCGATCTGCGACGAGCGCTGCGAGCGGCCCGCCGACTTCGACCTGGCCGCCTACTGGCGGGAGTGGACCGAGCGCTACGAGCGGGACGTCTACCGTGACCGGGCCCGGATCCGGCTGACCGTGGCCGCGCTGGAGTTCATGCCGTACGTCTTCCCGCCGGAGATGAGCCGGGCGGCCCGGGCCGCGGCCGGCGAGCCCGGTCCGGACGGCTGGCTGGAGACCACCGTGCCGATCGAGTCGCTGCGGCACGCCCACACCGAGCTGCTGAAGCTCGGTGCGGAGGCGGAGGTGCTGGAGCCGGCCGAGCTGCGCGACCGTCTCGCCGCCACCGCGCACGCCCTGGCCCGGCTCTATCCGGTCGCCCCGGACACGCCGGCGGGGGCGGTCGGTTCCCCGGCCACCCCCGCTTCCCCGGTCTCCTGACCACGGGCGCTGATCTCCCGGGCGGCGCCTGATCAGGCGCGCACCCCTTGGTCAGGCGCTGATCTCGCGGCGGCCGTTGCCCGCCGCGGTGACCGCGATCCGGCGCGGCTTGGCCCGCTCGGAGATCGGGATGCGCAGGGTCAGCACGCCGTTCTCGTAGCCGGCCTCCAGCTTGTCGGTGTCGAGGGTGTCGCCGAGGAAGAGCTGACGGGTGAAGGTGCCCATCGGCCGCTCGGCCGCGACCAGCTCGACGTTGTCGCCGCCTGCCCGGCGCCGCTCGGCGCGGACGGTCAGCACGTTGCGCTCCACCGTGCAGTCGATGCTGTCCGGGTCGACGCCGGGCAGGTCGAAGGCGGCGTAGAAGAAGTCGCCGTCGCGGTAGGCGTCGAGGGGCATGACCGCCGGCCGGGCCGTGGTGCCGAAGAACTGCTCGGTGAGCCGGTCGATCTCGCGGAACGGGTCGGTACGCATCAACATGGTCGTGCCTCCTCGGTTCTCCTGGCCGAAGGTGTCAAGTTGAGTCAGGGCGACTCAAGTTCTCGATTTCTTGTTTTAGCGCGCTACGGCCGCGTCGTCAACTCGGCCGGCAGCAGTTTCTCGAACCAGTGCTGGGCGTAGGGGCCGGCGTGGAAGGCGGGGATCTCCCGGTGGCCGTGGCGGGCGTACAGGGCCGCGCCTCAACCAGGTCGCTGCGGGTGTCCAGCCGGATCCGGCCCGCCCCGCGTCGCGCGCGGACGCCTCGACGGCGGCGAGCAGGGCGGTGCCCCCGCCGGCGCCCCGGCGCGCCGGCGGGACGTAGACCCGGCCGCTCAACGCCTCTCCGGCTCAGCTCAGGGTCGCCAGTAGACGCCGTGCTCGCGGGCGAGCAGCAGGTCGTCGACCAGGTAGCGGCGCAGCGTCACGTGGTCGGCCTCGCCGCCCTCGCACCACCGGCGCAGCGCGTCGTCCACGGCCCGTTCCGGATAGCGCACGCCCGGCTCGAAGGAGCGCTCGGTGATGTGCTCCAGCAGCACCCGGCGGCGGCCGCGCTGGGCGGGCAGCCGCGTCAGCGTGCCGTTCGGGAGGAAGGTGCGCAGGATCGTCTCGCGGGGGTTCGCCGCCGGGGCCGGCGCGGGCGGACCGCCGGCGCGGGCGAAGTCCCGCAGCCGCTGGCCGTCGACGCGCAACCCGGCCCCGTCGTCGGTCAGCACGCCGATGTCGGTGAGCCGGCGGACCGCGGTGGCGGCGTCCCGGGCGGACAGCCCGGTCCGGGACACGACGGCGGGGATGTCCGCGGCGCCGAGCACGATCGCGGCGAACACGGCGCGGCGGCGGTCGTCGGCGAGCGCTCCCGCGAGGGCCTGTGAACTCATGGCGGGAACCCTGCCAGCGCCCGCCCCCGGGAGGCCAACGGGTTTTCCGCCGGACCGCCGACTACCGGTATTCGCCGGCCGCCGGCCGCGGGGTTCTCGCCCGGCGGCCGGCTACTGGCCCGCGCGGAGCGCGGCCGCGGCGGCACGACGCACCAGCGCGGCCCGGCTCAGGCGGGGACCGGCGCGGCCCGGCTCAGGCGGGGACCGCCGCGGCGAAGTCGACGTCGGCGGTGTCGACCGTGCCGGCCGTGCGGCCCGGCGCGGAGTGGTAGCGCCAGTAGAGGTTGGTGTGGGCGATGACCTGCTCCGGCGGCGGGGCGCCGTAGGCGGAGAGGTCCTCGGTGGTGTGGGCGTCGGCGACCAGCGTCGCGTCGTAGCCGCGGGTGATCGCGCCGTGCAGCGTCGAGCGGACGCACGCGTCGGTCTGCGCGCCGGTCACGACGAGCCGGCCGACGCCCCGCGTGGCGAGGACCGACTCCAGGTCGGTCTCCTCGAAGGAGTCGCCGTAGGCCTTGTGCACCAGCGCCTCGCTGTCGCGGCGCACCAGCTCGGGCACGTACTGCCACTGCTCGCTGCCGGTGGGCAGCTCCTCGCTGCGGTGCTGCACCCAGACCACCTCGACCCCGGCCGTGCGGGCCCGGTCGACGAGGGCGGCGATGTTGCCGACCACCCGGTCCCGGTCGTGCGCGTGCTGCACGACGCCGTTCTGCACGTCGATCACGAGCAGGGCGGTGTGCGGTCGGTCGACGAGCGTGCTCATGGCGCCTCCCTGGACGGGCGTGGGCTGGTCGGTGACGAACCTAGCCCCGGCCACCGACATTCCGGCCGGTCAGATCCGGCCCGGCGGCGGCTCGGCCGCCAGGGTGACCCGGCGGAGCAGGTCGGACAGGACCCGTCGCTCGTCCGGCGTCAGTGCGCCGAGGACCCGGTGCTCCTCGTCGCCGACCACGCCGATGGCGCGCTGCCAGGCGGCCCGGCCGGCGTCGGTGAGCTCCACGTCGATCCGGCGGCGGTCCACCTCGGACGGGATCCGCCGGACGTAGCCCCGGCGGACCAGCGCGTCCACCCGGGCGGTGATCGAGGCGGGCGCCATCCGCAGGTCGCCGGCGATCTCCGACGGCGCGGCCCGACCGCCCCGGCCGGCGAGGGCGTGCAGGGTGCCGTACTCCTTCTCCTGGAGGTCCAGCTCGGCCAGCGCCCGGTCCTTCACCTCGCGCAGGTGCCGGGTGAGCAGCAGCATCCGGATGACCGCACCCTCCACGTCAGGGTCCAGGTCGGGCAACACGGGCAGCCAGCGTTCGACGTGCTCGTCGACGGGGTCGCGGTCGGTCACCCGACCACGGTACTCCGACGACTAAATATTCGTTGTCTAAATATTCGATGTCGAAGTAGTCTACCGAAGTGACGCATCCCCTCCGGCTCCGCGCCTTCCGCCTGCTGTTCCTCGGCCGCACCGTCTCCGCGGTCGGCGACGCCGTGGTCCCCACCGCGCTGGCCCTCGCCGTGCTCCGGGCCACCGGCTCGACCACCGCCCTCGCCGTGGTGCTCGGCTGCGCGATGGTGCCCCGGCTGCTGCTGCTCCCCCTCGGCGGGGTGGTCGCCGACCGCTTCGACGCCCGCCGCGTCGCCCTCGGCACCGACCTGCTGCGCTGCGTCGCCCAACTGGTCGTCGGCGTCGAACTGCTCGGCGGGGCCCCCACCCTGGCCCACCTCGCGGTGGCCTCCGCCGTCGGCGGCGCGGCCTCGGCGTTCGCCATGCCGACCTCGTCCCCGCTGGTCGCCGGCACCGTCGAGGCCGACGGCCGGCAACGGGCCAACGCGCTGATGGGCGCCACCGTCAACGCCAGCCGGCTGGCCGGCCCGGCCCTGGCCGGGCTGCTGGTCTGGACCGCCGGACCGGGCTGGGCGTTCGTGCTGGACGCCGCCTCGTTCGCGCTCAGCGCCACGCTGCTGGCCGTCATCCGGGTGCGGCACGTGCCCGTCCCGCACCGGTCGCTGCGCGCCGACCTGGTGTTCGGCTGGCACGAGGTCCGCGCCCGCGACTGGTACTGGACCAGCCTGATAGCCCACGGCGTCTGGAACGGCGCCGCCGCGGTGCTGCTCACCCTCGGCCCGGTCGTCGCCGTGAACCGCCTCGGCGGCGAGGGCGTCTGGGTGCTGCTCCAGCAGGCCGGCGCCATCGGCCTGCTGGCCGGGTCGCTGCTCGCCGCCCGGGCCCGCCCCCGCCGGCCGGTGCTGCTGGGCAACCTGGCCCTCGCCGCGTACGCGGCGCCGTTGCTGCTGCTCGCCGCCGCGGCGCCCGCCCCGGTGACCGTCACCGCCTACTGCCTCGCGCTGATCGCTCTGGGCTTCCTCAACCCGGTCTGGGAGACCGTCGTGCAGGGCCAGTTCCCGCCCGAGGTGCTCGCCCGGGTCACCTCGTACGACTGGCTGATGTCACTGGGCGCCATGCCGCTCGGGTACGCCCTCGCCCCGCTCGCCGCCGGGGCCTGGGGCGCCCCCGTCCCCCTCGCGGTGGCCGGGGCGCTGGTCCTGGTCGCCTGCGTCGGGACGGCCGCCGTCCCCGGCGTACGCCGGCTGGGCTGGCCGGCCCCGACCCCGCCGGCCGCCGTGGAGCCCGCGCCGGCGGTGCGCTGAGGCGGGCCGGTCAGAGCCGGTGCCCGGTGGTGGCGTCCACGTGCCCGGGCAGCTCGTCGTGCCGCTCCCCGACGCTGGACGTGCCGGACGGCTCGAACATCAGGATCGACGCGCCGTCCGGCGCGGACGGCCGGTGCTGCACCCCGCGCGGCACCACGAACACCGCGCCGCGCGGCAGCACCACCTCGCGTTCCGCGCCGTCGCGCAGGGCGATGCGCAGCTCGCCGTCGAGCACCAGGAAGAACTCGTCGGTGTGGTCATGGGCGTGCCAGACGTGCTCGCCGGCCACCTTGGCGATCCGGACGTCGTAGTCGTTGACGGTGGTGACGATGCGCGGACTCCACAGCTGGTCGAAGCGCGCCAGGGCGGCCGCCAGCTCGATCGGCTCTGGGCTCATCGGCCCATCCTCGCGCAGCGCCGCCGCTCACAGGGGACGGTGCATGACGTGCAGCCCCACCCGACCGAACGTGGGGTGCGCGAACGAGTCGGGCACGGTGCCGACCACCGTGAAGCCGAGCCGCCGGTACAGCTCGACGGCCGCCATGTTGGTCTCCACCACCGCGTTGAACTGCATCGCGGCGAAGCCCTGCCGCCGGGCCCAGTCCAGGGCGTGCTCGCACAGGGCCCGGCCGACGCCGCGGCCCCGCCCGGCGGCGGCCACCATGAAGCTGGCGGTGGCCACGTGTGCGCCCGGCCCCGGCCGGTTGGCGCCCATCTTGGCCGTGCCGAGCACCGTGCCGTCCTCCTCGGCGACCACCGTGCGGCCCGGCGGCCGTTCCACCCACACCTCGTGGGCCACCTCGGCCGGCCACGTCGGGTCGAAGGGGAAGGTCTCCTGGGCGACGATGACGTCCTCGACGATCGGCCAGACCTGGGCCCAGTCGGTCTCGGCGTACTCCCGGATGCGCATCCCGCGCACGCTAGCCGGGCCGTGGCCGGGCGGGTACCCGATTTCCGTCCCACGTCGCGGGGCAGCGCAAGGTGGCCCCGCGGGACCATCATGGACAGGTGGCCGAACCCGTCACCGACCTCGACCGCCCCGACGCCGGGGCGTCCGCCGCGCCGACGACCCCGCCACCCGGGCCGCGCACCGCCGCGCCCTGGCTGGTCGGCGGGGCGGTCACCGCCGTGCTGCTGCTGCTCGCCGGCCGCTACGGCTACCACCGCGACGAGCTCTACTTCCTGCTCTGCGGCCGGCACCTCGACTGGGGCTACGTCGACCAGGGCCCGCTCGTGCCCGCCCTCGCCCGGCTGGCCGACACCATCGCGCCCGGCAACCTGGTGCTGCTGCGCACCCCGTCGGCGCTGATCGCCGGCGCGTCGGTGGTGCTGGTCGCGGCGGTCGCCCGGGAGTTCGGCGCGGGTCGCGGCTCCCAGCTGGCCGCCGCCGTGCTCGCCGCCGCGGCCGGGATCGTGCTGGCCCCCGGTCACCTGCTCAGCACCACCACGGTCGACCTGCTGGTCTGGCTCGCCGCCGCCTGGTGCGCGGTGCGGATGCTGCGCACCGCGGACAGCCGCTGGGCGCTCGGCATCGGCCTGGCCCTCGGCGTGGGCATGCTCAACAAGCTGCTGCCCGCGCTGCTCGGCGCCGGTCTGCTTGCCGGGGTGCTGATCGCTGGGCCGCGCCGGCTGCTGCGCGACCGGTGGGTGCTGGCCGGCGCCGGCGTCGCCGTCCTGCTCGCCGTGCCCTACCTCGCCTGGCAGGCCGCGCACGGCTTCCCCCAGCTCTCGGTGGCCTCGTCGATCGCCGACGGCGACAGCTCCTACAGCGGCCGGCTCGACGCGGTCGTGCTCCAGGTGCTCATCATCAGCCCGTTCGCCACCCCGGTGTGGGTCGCCGGCCTCGTCGCGCTGCTGCGCCGGCCCGGCTGGGCGGCGTACCGGGCGATCGGCTGGGCCTGGCTCGTGGTGTTCGCGATCGTCGTGCTCGCCGGCGGCAAGGGCTACTACGACGCTCCGCTGCTGCTCGTGCTCAGCGCGGCCGGCGCGGTGGTCACCGCCGACTGGGCCCGGCGCGGCGCGGCCCGGGCCCGGCAGGCGCTGCTCGCCACCGCCGCCGTCCTGATGGTCGCCGGCAGCGCGATCCTGCTGCTGCCCACCCTGCCCGCCGACCGGCTGCCCGGGTTCGTGGTCGACGTCAACTACGACGCGGGCGAGACCATCGGCTGGCCGGAGTTCGCCGATTCCGTCGCCGCCGTGCACCGGGGCCTGCCGCCCGAGGAGCGGGCCCGGGCGGTCGTGCTCACCGGCAACTACGGCGAGGCCGGCGCGCTGGCCCGCTACGGCCCGGCCCGTGGCCTGCCCCGCGCCTACTCGGGGCACAACAGCATGGCCAGGTTCGGCCGCCCGGCCGACGACGCCGACGTGGTGATCGCCGTCGGCTGGGAGCGCCCGGACCGGCTGCGCGCCTGGTTCACCGAGGTCACCGAGGCCGGCCGGGTCGACCAGCGGGTCGACGTGGACAACGACGAGAACGGCGAGCCGATCTTCGTCTGCCGCGGCCTGCGCCGCCCCTGGTCGCAGATCTGGGACAGTGAGGTGAGCCACGCCTCCTGAGCGGCGGGCGCACGGCCGCCGGGCGAGCGGGACGGCCGGGCCATACTTGTCGCCATGCTCTGGGGTGTCAGCGGACCGCTCTTCCTCCTCGACTACCTGGGGGCGGTCGCCGTGGCCCTCGCCCTCGCGCTGGCGGCGCGGGAGCTGACCGGCCGGCGGGCCCGGGGCGCCCCCCCGGACGCGGTCGAGCTGGCTTACCTCACCGACCGCGCCCTGCTGGCCTGCCAGGTGGGCGTGGCCGCGCTGCACCGCGCCGGCGTGGTACGCCTCGGCGAGCTGGCCACCCTGTCGGTGGACGGCCCGCCGCCGCCCCGGTCGCCCGCGCTCGTCCGCGCCCTGCACGCCGCGCTGCGCCGGCCGCAGACCTGGGCCGCGGTGCTCGCCGACCCCGGCGTCGGCCGGGCGCTGCGCCGGCTGGTCGGCCGGCTCGTCCGGGACGGCTGGCTGCTCACCCCGGCGCAGCGGCGACGCATCGCGCTGGGCACGCTGCCGCTGTTCGCGGTCGCCGCGGTCGGGGTGACCCGGCTGGTGGAGAGCGCCGTCGAGGGGCGGGACGCGGGCGGGCCGGCCTCGGTGGCGGGCCTGCTGCTGTGTTGCCTGGCCACCGCCCTCGGCGGCTGGTGGCTGTGCGAGGTGCCGGAGACCGGCGCGGCCGCCCGCCGCCTGCTGCGTCGGCAGCGCCGGGAGCACGCCGAGCTGGACCCGCAGCGGCGGCCGACCTGGCGTGAGCGGGGCGCCGACCAGCTGTTGACCGCGATGGCGCTGTTCGGGCCGCGCCCGCTGCTCGCCGTGGACCCGGGCTTCGCCGTGCAGGTCGGGGTCGACCCGGAACGCAACCGCCCCACCCCGGAGCGGAAACCCGCCCGCCGCTGACCCGACCGGCCGGCGCCTCCCCTGCCCGGCGCCGGCCCCCGCGGGTCAGCGCAGCCCGTCGGCGGAGCGGATCACCCGTGCCAGGTCCCGCACCTCGGCGTCCTCCGTGGCGGCGGCCGCCCCGTCCGCGATGGTGGCCAGGTCGGTCAGCCGGACCGGCTCGTCGGACCGGTCACCCCGCAGCGTCTCGGCGAACCAGGCGGCCGCGTAGCAGGCCCGCAGCCGCGGCGACGCCGTGGTGAAGCTCCGCTCCACGTCGGCGACGGTCACCGACCCGTACGTCTCGGCCGGCGTCCGGTCGGCCGGGTCGGTCCAGCGCACCTGCACCTGGGCGATCCGGTCCGACGGGGACGCGCCCTCGGCGAGCCGGACCGCGTACAGCGCGGTGACGCTGTGCCCGGGGCCCACCTCGCCGCCGTCGACCCGGTCGTCGCGGAAGTCCTCGTCGGCCAGCGCCCGGTTGTCGTAGCCGACCAGCCGGTAGGAGCGCACCGCCTGCGGCGCGAAGGTCACCTGCACCTTGGCGTCCAGCGCCCGCACGCTCAGCGTCGCCGGCAACTGCCGCACGAACACCTCGCGGGCCTGTTCCCGCTCGCTGACGTAGACGGCGAAGCCGTCGCCCCGGTCGGCGAGCTGCTCCATCAGCTCGTCGCCGTAGCTGCTGCCGACGCCCACGCCGAGCAGGGCGATCTGCTTCTCCGCCTCGGCGCGCACCCGGCGCAGGATCGGCTCCGCGTCGGTGCTGCCGACGTTGGCCAGCCCGTCGGAGAGCACGATCACCCGGTTCGTCCGGCCCGGGCGGAAGCCGTCCCGGGCCACCCGGTAGCCGAGCACCAGGCCGGCCTCCAGGTTGGTGCTGTCCCGGGTGTGCAGCGAGTCGATCGCCGCGTGCAGCGGCCGGGCGTCGGCGACCGGCGTCATCTCCCGGACCACCCGGGCCTGGTTGCTGAACTCGACCACGGCGATGGAGTCGGTGGGGCGCAGCTGGTCCACCAGCGTGTGCAGGGCGTCGCGTACCAGGTCGAGCCGGCCGGGCTCGCCCATCGACCCGGAGACGTCGATGACGAAGGTGAGCGCCGCGTCGGGGCGGCGTTCCTCGTCCTCGGCGCGGGTCTGCAGGCCGACCCGCAGCAGCCGTTCGTCGCCGCCGGCCTCGTGGGTCTCCGGCAGGCGGGCGCCGTCGACGTGCACCGCGAACCCGTCGCCGGCGGGCTGCGGGTAGTCCTGGCGGAACGAGTTGACGAACTCCTCCGGCCGCACCGTGCCGCGCTCCGGCAGGCGGCCGTCCATGATGAGCCGGCGGGCGTAGCCGTACGAGGCGGTGTCGACGTCGACGGCGAAGGTGGAGAGCGGGTCGTCGGAGGCCCGGGTCTCGTCGCCGGACCAGGCGGTACCGGCGTCCGGGCGGCCCGGGCCGTGGGCCGCGTCGCTGCGCTGTCCGCCGCCGTCGGCGGTGCAGGCACCGGCCGTCACGGTGGTGGCCAGCGCCGCCAGCAGCAGCATCGACCGTCTCAGGTGGACCATGGTTCCTCCAAGGGGCTGGGGACGGGTCATGGCCATTGACGCAGGGCGACGGCGCGCCGGATCCCGCCGTGGCCGAGCCGATACCCAAGCGCGACGGTTGTGACCGATCCGTGCGCGGGCCGTGACCTGAGCGGCCGGCGGGCGGGCCCCTCGGCGGGCGGCGGGGCGGTCGATGGGGCAGAGTGGGCCCACGGCCGGCTGCGGCCGCTACGAGCAGGAGGTGAGGCGTGGACGGCCCGACCGGGGTGGTGTTCCCCGCGACCGGCGACGGCCGGCGCAGCACGACCGTGCTGGGGCGGGCGGTGGTCGCCGACGCGCTGCGCGCGGTGGACCCGGTCGGCGCCCGCTCGGCCGAACACGAGACCGACTGGCGGCACGGCTACCTCGGCCACTTCCGTCGGCTCGTCGAGGCCGGCCTGCTCTCCCGCGAGGCCGCGCTCACCATCGCCCGGGACGGGCTCGCCGGCCTGCACGCCCGGATGCGCTACGTCCCCGCCGACGGCGCCGAGGTCGCGCTGGACGAGGCGTTCGCGCTGCCCGACGGGGAGCCGCCGCTGGAGACCGCCACGGTGAGCGGCGCCGGCCCGGTGGAGCGCGAGCTGTCCGTGCCGTACCGCGGGCAGCGCCTGCGCGGCGACGACCTGCGCCGCCGGCTCGATGCCTGGGTGGACGCGGGCGTCGTCGAGCCGAGCTGCGCCGAGGCCGTCCGCGCGGTGCAGGCCAACCCGGACTGGTTGGACCTGCGCGACCAGCGGATCGTGGTGCTCGGCGCGGGCGCCGAGATGGGCCCGCTGCCGTCGCTGCTGCGTTGGGGCGGCAACGTGGTCGCGGTCGACCTGCCCCGCCCGGAGATCTGGCGCCGCCTGCTGCGCACCGCCCACCGGCACGGCGGCCGGCTGCACCTGCCGGTGCGGCCCGGCACCGGCGACGACGACGCCGCCCTCGTCGCGGGTGCCGGCGCCGACCTGCTGCACCGCCTGCCGCAGGCCGCCCGCTGGCTGGACGGCCTGGACGGCCGGCTGGTGCTGGGCAACTACGTGTACGCCGACGGCGCGACCAACGTCCGGGTCGCCACCGCGGTCGACGCGCTCACCGTCCACCTGGGGCGGCGCCGCCCGGACACCGCGCTGGCCTTCCTGGCCACCCCCACCGACGTGTACGCCGTGCCCGCCGAGGCCGTGGCCCACGCCGAACGCGGGTACGCCGCCCGCGGCCTGGCGCGCCGGTCGCTGCGGCTGCTCTCCGGCGGCCGGCTGCTGCACCGCAACTACCCGCCCGGCGCCGACCCCGGGATCAACGACAGCCTGGTGCCGCAGCAGGGGCCGAACTACGCGCTGGCCAAGCGGCTGCAACGCTGGCGGGCGGCGGTGGCCCGCGACTCGGGCGCCACGGTGTCGTTCACCGTGGCCCCGCCCACCCGGACCCGCTCGGTGCTGCGCAACCGCGCCCTCGCGGCCGCGTACGCCGGGGCGCACCGGTTCGGCATCGAGGTGTTCGAGCCGGCCACCAGCAACACCCTGATGGCCGCGCTGCTCGTGCACGACCTGCGCACCGGCGGTGGTCCGGCTCAGGACCACCCGTGGCGGGACGAGGCGTACGCGGCGGCGCACGGCGGCCTGTGGCGGGTCCCGTACGCCCCGCGCAGCGCGCTCGGCCTGGCCGTGCTGCTGGGACTGGGTGGCGCACGGGCCTGACAGGTTTCCTTCTCTCGGGCGCCGGGAAGGCATCGGCATGGCCGAGACCTTCGCAGATCAGGACCTGACGACCCTGCGGTCCATCGCGCGCGGGGCCGGAATAACGGACACCGAGCGCATGCCGCACGACGAACTGGTCGACATGTTGCGCCGGGCGGGGCTGGCCGACCCGGACGCCCGGCCGGTCGACACCAGCCTGGCCGATCCGGGTGATCCCGGCGTGCCCGGCGCGTACCACGCGCAGGGGGTCGGACGGCGGGAGTCCGTCGGCGGGGCGGGCGGGCAGACCGCCGACTGGCCGGACCAGCCGACCCAGGATCCGGCCGGGCTGTCGGGGCTGCCCCGCAGCAGCCTGGACCTGGGCGACGAGAGCACCGGTGGGCGCGCCGCCGAGGAGGCGATCGGCGCTCGACCCGGGGAGTCCGGCACCGAGATCGACGACCGCACCGAGGACGACCGGGGCGTGCGGGGCGACATCCAGGATCCGGCCGGGCTGTCGGGGCTGCCCCGCAGCAGCCTGGACCTGGGCGACGAGAGCACCGGTGGGCGCGCCGCCGAGGAGGCGATCGGCGCTCGACCCGGGGAGTCCGACAGCGAGATCGACGACCGCACCCAGCCCTGACCGACCGACGACGCGGGCCGCCCCGGAGCGGGGTGGCCCGCGGAGCATTGTGGATGTTAATCCTGTTTGGCCGCTCAACGCACGTCTGCGTGGTCTGGGGGCCACCATGCCTCTTTTTCCGGATATGCGAATGGTGAAAGATCCGCCCTTCTCCTCGCCTTCAAATCGGTATATACGCTCACAACCTCCCCAATAGCCTCAGCCGGTGGCTTCTCGCATCTCGTTCGACGGGCTCCCCGGCGACCCGCACCCTCCGATGACAACAGTCGCGTCCCGACCCGCCCGACCGGTCTTCGTCGACGCCACCGGCGCCCGCCGGCAACGGATCCGGCGCGCCGGCGTCCTCGTCGCGGTGGCCTCGCTGAGCTACTTGCCGATGGCCGCCGCCGCCCTGCTCCCGGGCCCTGCGACGCCGATGCTGCCCGGCCCGGTCTCGGTCGGCGGCGCCCCGAGCGGCGGAGCCACCCGCCCACCCGTCCTTGCCCCCTCGCCCGGGACCACGGAGCCGCGCCCCGCTCAGCCGTCGACGAAGGCCACGGAGGCGCCAGTGGCGCCGGCCGCCGCGCGCCGCCCGGCTCGCAACGCGCGGCCGGCGCCCCGGCAGGTCGACCCCGCCCCGGTCGACGCGCCGCGGGAGGACCGGCCCGCCGCCCCGACCCCGTCGCCGGCCCCGCCGCCGGAGGACCCGACAACGCCCGGCACCCCGACGCCGTCCGCGACCACCGAGCCCGGCAGCACCCTGCCGACCCTGCCCGGGACCGGTCCGGAGGGCGTCGGATGACGCTCCCGAGTCGTCGCACCGCCGGCCGGTTCGTCGTCGCGTCGCTGGCCCTGGTGGTCGGGTCCGTGCTGCTGGTCGAGGCGTACGCGAACGCCAGCTTCCGCCCCGACCACGTCCGCGACGCCGAGGACCAGGTCACCGTGCCCACGGAGATCCTGGACGGCGGGCCGGTGCTCGACGCCCGCGGCGACCAGCCCCGCACCTACCGGCTGCCCGCGCGGACCATCGCCCTCACCTTCGACGACGGGCCCGACCCGACCTGGACCCCGCGGGTCCTCGACGTCCTGCGCCGGCACCACACCCCGGCCACCTTCTTCGTGATCGGGTCGGAGGTGGCCCGCCACCCGGACCTGGCCCGGCGCGCCGCGGCCGAGGGGCACGAACTCGGCGTGCACACCTTCACCCATCCCGACGCCAGCCTGCTGCCCGCCTGGCGGCAACGGATGGAGTACGCGCAGACCCAGATGGCGATCGTGCACGCCGCGGGGATCCGGACGAGCCTGCTGCGCTTCCCGTACTCCTCGGTCCCCAGCGCCGTCGACGACGCCAACTGGCCGGTGATCCGCCGGGCCGCCGCGCAGGGCTACCTGACCGTGGTCAACGACCTCGACGGCGAGGACTGGGCGCGGCCCGGGGTGGACACCATCGTGCGCAACCTGACGCCGGCCGGCGACGCGGGCGCCGTCGTGCTGCTGCACGACGCCGGCGGGGACCGGTCGCAGACCCTCGCGGCCCTGGACCGGTTCATCCCGCTGATGCGCGCCCGCGGCTACACCTTCACCACCGTCAGCGCCGGGATCAACCGAGCCCGACCGGACGCGCCCGCGTACGCCGGCAACGTCGCGGCGTCCACCGGCGACCGCTGGCGGGCCGCGCCGGTCTGCTGGGCGATCCGGCTGGCCGACGGCATCCTGCGCGGGCTCGCCCTGATCTTCGTGGTGGTCGGCCTGCTCATGCTGGTCCGCACCGTGATGCTGCTCCTGCTGGCCCGCCGGCTGGCCCGCCGCCGCCGGGCCCAGCGCTGGCCCTGGGGAGTGACGACCGCGCCGGTCTCGATCATCGTGCCCGCCTACAACGAGCGGGCCGGCATCGTCGCCACCGTCCGGTCCCTGGTCGCCAACGACCACCCCGGGATCGAGGTGATCGTGGTCGACGACGGCTCGACCGACGGCACCGCCGACCTCGTCGACTCCCTCGGCCTGCCCGGCGTGCGGGTGATCCGCAAACCCAACGGCGGCAAGGCGACCGCCCTCAACACCGGACTCCTGTACGCCTCGCACGACATCATCGTCACCGTCGACGCGGACACCGTCTTCGAGCCGGACGCGATCCGGCGGCTCGTCGAGCCGTTCACCGACCCGCGCATCGGCGCGGTCGCCGGGAACGTCAAGGTCGCCAACCGGCACCGGCTGCTCGGCCAGTGGCAGCACATCGAGTACGTCATCGGCTTCAGCCTGGACCGCCGGTTCTACGAGAGGCTGGGCTGCATCCCCACGGTGCCCGGCGCGATCGGCGCCTTCCGCCGTCGGGCGCTGACCGGGGTCGGCGGGATGAGCGGCGACACCCTGGCCGAGGACACCGACGTCACCATGGCGGTCCTGCGCGCGGGTTGGCGCGTGGTGTACCAGGACCGCGCCCGGGCCTGGACGGAGGCGCCCGCGTCGGTGGGCGACCTGTGGCGGCAGCGCTACCGCTGGAGCTACGGCACCCTCCAGTCGATGTGGAAGCACCGCGGCGCCCTGCGCGACCGGGGTGCGGGCGCCCGCTTCGGCCGGTTCGGCCTGCCCATGCTCGCCCTGTTCGGCGTGCTGCTTCCCCTGCTCGGGCCGGTGCTCGACCTGCTCGCCGTCTACGGACTGTTCTTCCTGGACACCACGAAGACGGCGGTGGCCTGGCTGGTCATGCTGGCCGTGCAGATGCTCACCGCGACCGTGGCCTTCAAACTGGACCGGGAGCCCCTGCGCCCGCTGCTCACCCTGCCCATCCAGCAGTTCGCCTACCGCCAGCTGATGTACCTGGTGCTGGCCCGGTCCATGGTCACCGCGCTGACCGGAGCGCGGCTGGGCTGGCGGCGGGTCAAACGGGCCGGCGATGCGGTCGAGGAGACGCCCGTGCCACCGGGGGCCGGGACGCGGCCCGGTCGGGACCGCTGGTTCGACACCCTGCGGGCCCTCGCGCTGGGCCGGGTCATCGCGTACCACATGTTCGGCGCCGCCTGGCTGAGCTTCGCCTTCCCCGCCATGGGGGTGATGTTCGCCCTCGGCGGTTCGCTGATGGCCCGCTCGCTGGACCGTACGCCGAAGCGGGCGGTCAGCGGCCGGCTGCGTCGCCTGCTGCCGGGGCTGTGGGCCCTGGGCTTGGTGCTGGTGCCGGTGATGCTCTGGCACGGCTGGTCCGACCGGCCCGCCTGGCCGGCGCTGCTGAGCTGGGCGGTGCCGCTGGTGCAGCCGCCGGGCAGCGCGTGGGCGGCGGACGTGACCGGGGTGCTCTGGTACCTGGTGACGTATCTCTGGCTGGTGCTGCTCTCCCCCGCGATGCTGGCGCTGCACCGGCGGTGGCCGCTGTGGTCGGTGCTCGTGCCACTGGCCGGCGTGGTGCTGCTCCAGACCGCGGCGCCCGGGTTCGACGGACCGGTGGAGTCGGTGCTGACCGACCTGCTCACGTTCGCCGCCTGCTGGCTGGTGGGCTTCGCACACCAGGATCGCCGTCTGCGGCGGCTCTCGCTGCCGGCGCTGCTGGGCCTGGCGGTGCTCTGCCTGGGCGTGGCGGTGGGCTGGCTGGCCACGCATACCGGAGTGGGCGGCGACCTCAACGACATCCCCGTGGCGCAGGCGTTCTGGTCGCTCGGGTTCGTGCTGGTGCTGCTGCGCGTCGCGCCGCCGATGGGCTGGCTGTCCCGGCTCCGGTCGCTGGACCGGCTGGTGACCGCGCTGAACAGCCGGGCGCTGACCATCTACCTCTGGCACAACGCCGCCATCGCGGTCTGCTTCGCCGTGGGCGACCTGATCGGCTTCTGGCGGCTCGGCCAGGTGGGTTACCTGGCGGCGGCCCTGATGCTGCTCATCGGCCTGGTGCTGGCCCTCGGCTGGATCGAGGACCTCAGCGCCCGGCGGGCACCCCGGCTGCTGCCCTGGCCCCGCCGTACGGCCGGTCGACACCCGGCGATACCGCCCGCGGCGCGTCCCACCACGGTGGAACGCGAACCAACCCCGGTGAGGACGTGAACACGTGCGACACGAACGTTCGAATCGTCCTAATCAGGTAAATATGTCGGATACTTGACTCATGTTGGCGGGCGTACCCGAGCCGGGTCCGTCCACCTCGGAGACGACGTCACCGCGGGCCGGCAGCCCGCGGCGGCGCGAAGGCGGTGATTGGGGTGATCACCGCGGCCGGCACGGGTCTCGCCCTCCTACGGGCCCGTGCCGGCCACCCCCCGACCCGGGCGGCGCACCGGCCGCCTCGAACTCTCGACGCCTGACCCCTCGCAGGTCAGAAGCGGAGCGAAGATGGCGATGAGGCACCCGCCGAGCCCGGCGGAGCAGGAGCTGTGGAACGCGGTGGTGGCCGGGGTGCGGGCGGCCGACGAGTCCGACCTCGCCGGCGTCGACGCCGCGGTCGACCGGCTGGCGCAACTGCCCGACCCGTGGGCGTACCACGTCCTCGGCGACACCGCCGCGCTGCTCATCGAGGAACTCGACCCGGACGGCCAGGACGTCTGGCCGCTGCTCGCGGCGCAACTCGACGACGACGCACCCGCCTCCCCGACGACCCGCCGCCGGGCGTCGCCGTACCCCGGTGGCCGCCGGCCGGCGCAGTCCGGGTCCGGCGAGCCGGAGGCGCTGCGGCGGCGACTGCTGCTCATCGCCCGGCTCGCCGACGCCACCGAGGTCGGGGTCGGCGCGTTCCTCGACGTCGCGCTCGCCGACAACGCCGCCCGGGCCCGCCGGGCACCGGCCCACGCACTCCCCCACTGCCGGCTAGGTCAGTAACCCGGCGAGAAGCGCCGGTACGCGCACAACTGTCCTGCCCAGCGGGCGGCCATGGCGCACCTCTCGTTGTGGCGACGGCGGGACTCGAACCCGCGACCTCTGGGTTATGGGCCCAGCGAGCTACCGACTGCTCCACGTCGCTGCGGTGGGGTGTGCGGGCCGGCCTCCCGCCGCGGTGGCCGGCCCGCTTCCCCGCCCCCGCGTCCCGACCCCGGACGCACAGCAGCCCGGGAGCGTGGCGCTCAACCGGGCTGTGGGGACACCTCGCCTAGTGGGAGGTGATGACGGAAATGATCAGGCAGCGGCCGGGGTGGAGTCAAGTTGGCGCTTCTGCCCGCGTGTCGAGGTGCGGGTGATGTGCTCGACGGTGGCGGCCTGGTCGAGCCGGTAGTACGTGGTGCCTCGGCCGCGGCCGGGGACGTGATGCCGGTCGAGGAGGCCGTGGAGGCGGTCGTCGGGGTTGGTGGCGCGGGTGGCCCAGTCTCGGACCTTGGCGGGGGTGATGTCGGGGCCGAGGCGTGCGGCGATCTCGGCGGCGGTGCCGTACTCCCGGCCGTCGACCCGGATCACGCCGAGGCGTCCGGGTCGCGCTCGGCGTACGCCACGCCCAGCTCCTGGAGGATGTCTTCCTCCGGCTGGCCCGTCGCCTTGCTCAGCCTGTGCAGTAGCACCGAGGCGGTGACGAGCAGGCCGTTGATCGCGTTCTGGGGGCCTGCGCTCGGGTCGTTGATGAGCCGGGCGGTTCCGACCGCGTCGTCGTTGATGTACGCGGTCAGGGCGGCCAGGCCGAGGGAGGCGATGCGCCCCTCGTCATCGGTCAGGTATTCGTCGGGCATGAGATCCATTCTCCCTCACGGGTGCTCGGCGCTCGATTCCAACATGAGCGGAGTCCGGTCGCCTTCGAGCAGGTACCGCGCGGCAGCCATGAGCGCCTCGGGGGAGTCTCGGAAGGCTCCGAGGCCGACGTTGCAGTCGGTGCAGAGCAGGCCGCGTACCTGGCGGGAGTTGTGGCAGTGGTCCACGACCAGGCGGAAGGGCTCGGCGTTCGGTGTCCCGTCCTTCCGTGGGCGGCCCCGGGACCTGACCTTGAGTTCGCTCTCGTGCCGGCCGCAGATGGCACACCGGTAGTCCTGGGCCTCCCGGCGGGCGTCGTACTCCTCTGGCCTGATGCGGTAGAAGGCCCAAAGGTTGTCAGTGCGGATCTTGTCGGGGTTGGCCCTTCGGTTCTTGTGGCTGTTGGCCCGGGCGTAGTCGCGGCAGGGGGCGCAGGACAGCATCTCCCTGTCGCCCTTCATGAAGCTGTCGAGGGGTCTGGTCTTCTGGCATCGTCTGCACACTCTGGACACCCAACAACAGTATCACTTTTGTTGTTACACAAGAACTGTCATTATGGTGCTGCCGGGTTACGCCCTATTTGTCCGGGCTGTTTAGCGGATTGGCGTTACCGGTAATTCGTTAATCGCCTCAGGCAGTGTCGCCGCGCTGTTCGGGTCACCTAGGAGCTAGCGGCGTCGCCAGGGCCACCACGGGCGACGCCGCGGCGGGGCCGGGGCGGCCGCCGGGTCCGTCGCCGCGGCCACCCGCTCGGCCGCGGCCCGCTCCCGGGCGGCCCGCCAGTCGCGGACCACGTCATCGGCGTTGACCGGGCGCACCACCACGCGCGGCCCGGTGGGCGTACGCAGCCAGGCCACCACCTCCGTGTTGAGGGCGGCCACGTACGTCCGCACCGACTCCTCGGTGGGCAGGTCGCGGACCTCCTCGGGGAGGTTCTCGATGCGGCGGCGCAGTTGCAGCGGGGTGGGCAGGAGCAGGTCGCCGGGCAGCTGCTCGCGCTCCAGGAAGCTCCGGATCCACCAGCCCTCGTCGTAGGGCAGGTCGCGGCCGGGGATCGGCTTGCCGGCCCCCGGCAGGTTGTCGAACTCGCCGCGCTCCTGGGCCGAGCGGATCTGCGCCTCGACCGCGGCCTCCCAGGCTGTCGTCACCGCCGTCACCTCCCGTTCCACCGTATCCGCCGGTCACCGACCTGGTTCAGCGCCGACCGGGACCGGGCTGTTCCCAGCCCGGGCGCCCGCCAGGGGCCGGTGAGAAACAGGTCACCAGCCGCAAACGGGCATCGACGGGGGCGTCCTCGTCGACGCCGCTGCTCTGGATCCCCGTGCCGCCCGAGCGCGTCGTACATTTCTGGTGGGCCGGCGGGCGGCCCGTACCCCGGACGGGAGGGACCACCGGCGTGCGCGACTGGCTCATCGGCCTCGGGGTCGCGGTGGCCTGCCTGCTGGCCAGTTGGGCGCTGCTGGTGCTGCTGGCCCGGCGGCTGCCGCCCGGCATCCTGCGCGACCTGGCCGCCTTCATCCCGGACTGCCTGACCACCGTGCGCCGGTTGCGCCGTGACCCCCGGGTGCCGCGTCGGGCCAAGGTCGCGATCGTGTTCGCCGGGCTCTGGCTGGCCAGCCCGATCGACCTGATCCCGGAGTTCCTGCCGGTCATCGGCCCGCTGGACGACATCGTGGTGGTGGCGCTCGCGCTGCGCTACGCCGGCCGGCAGGTGCCCCGGCAGGTGCTGCTCGACGCCTGGCCGGGCGAGCCCCGGCTGCTGCTGCGCCTGCTCGGCCCGGCGCCGCACACCCCCACGGCCGGCTCCGGACCGACCGACCGCTGAGCCCGCCGGTGGGGGGCTCAGGGCAGCAGGCGGACGTGGCGGTGCCCGTCGCGCGGGAACGGCGGCCGGGCCGGCAGCACCTCCGCGAAGACGTACCCGCTCTTCTCGGCCACCCGGCAGGATGCCAGGTTGTCCACCTGGTGCAGCAGTTCCAGGCGGGTCAGGCCACCGGCGGCGAACCGGGCGAACGCCCAGCCGGTGACCGCCTCCACGGCCCGCGGCGCGATCCCGCGGCCCCGGGCCGGCGCGGCCGTCCAGTAGCCCACCTCGGCGGCCGGTTGCCCGGGCGTGACCTCCTTGAGCACCACGTTGGCCACCAGCCGTTCCCCCTCGGCCGAGGCCTCCAGCACCGCGAAGCTGAACCGGCGGTCGGCCGCCCAGCCCTGCCGGCTGCGGCGCAGGAACGCTCGGGCCTGGGCCCGGGTGGTCACCGGGTAGCGGGTCCAGCTTTGCAGCACCGGGTCCCGGTACGCGGCCAGCAGCGCCTCGGCGTCGTCGTCGCGCCAGGGTCGCAGCAGCAGGCCGGGGGCGGAGAGGGTGGCGGCGGCGTGGAGCACGATCGGCATCCCGGTAGTGTGGCCCGTCACGCCGCCCGCGGCGAGCCCGCTCTCGCGGCATCGTATCCCCGGCGTAGGGTCCGAGCAGGACGGACGGCGGGGAGGTCGCATGGTTACGGTCGGCGCGCTGGTGGGCATCGCCCTGGTGGCGTTGGGTCTGGTGCTCACGCCCGGCCCGAACATGGTCTATCTGGTGTCCCGGTCGGTCACCCAGGGGCGGCGGGCCGGACTGGTGTCGCTGCTCGGCGTGGCCGTCGGCTTCCTGGTCTACCTGGCCGCCGCGGTGGCCGGCATCGCCACGGTCTTCGTGCTGGTCCCGCCGCTGTACACGGCGGTGAAGCTGGCCGGCGCGGCGTACCTGCTGTGGCTGGCCTGGCGGACGCTGCGCCCGGGCGGCCGGTCGGCGTTCACCCCGGCGCCGCTGCCGCCGGACCGCCCGCGGCGGCTGTTCACCATGGGCCTGGTCACCAACCTGCTGAACCCGAAGATCGCCATCCTCTACGTGTCGCTGCTGCCGCAGTTCGTCGACCCGGCGCGCGGGCACGTGGCGGTGCAGAGCCTGCTGCTGGGGTTGACCCAGATCGGCATCGCGCTGACCGTGAACGGGTTGATCGTGCTCACCGCCGGCACGGTGTCGGCGTTCCTCACCCGGCGGCCCGCCTGGGCGCGGGCCCAGCGCTACGTGATGGGCACCGTGCTGGCCGGCCTCGCGGTCCGCATCGCCGCCGACCGCTCGCGCGCCGCCGTCGCCACCCCCTGACCGGTACGCCACCGGAACGCCACGGCCGGCGGTGCGCCGGTGTCGAGGGTCAGAGGTTGTCCGGCTGGTGCAGCGCGGGGTGGTGCTCGCCGGGCGCGGCGTACCAGGGGTGGGGGTCCTCGCGCAGCGCCGTGGCGATCCGCAGGCGTGACCACTCGTCCAGCTCGGGCAGCTCGTCGGGGGCGAACCAGCCGACCGCGAGGGACTCGTCGCCGTCGGCGGTGGGCTCGCCGCCGACGGCCCGGCAGCGGAACCAGACATTGAGATATTCGCAGGCGTCCCCGTTGGGGTAGACGACCGGATGGGTGGCCACCCCGCCGATCCGCTCGATCTCGACCTCGATGCCGGTCTCCTCGCGGACCTCGCGGACCAGCGCGTCGGCCGGTTGCTCGCCCGGGTCGACGGTGCCCGCCGGCACGGACCAGCGGCCGTTGTCGCCCCGGCGGGCCAGCAGCACCCGCCCCGCCTCGTCGGTCACCACGGCGCTGACCCCGTAGAGCATGAGCAGGTCGCGTCCGATGTGCCGGCGCATCCGCGCGATGTAGGGCGAGACAGGCATGGCGGCACCCTACCGGCGGGCCTCCCGGCGCCGCCGCACCATGCCGGCGGCCAGCGGCGCGGCGTCGAGGTCTCCGGCGGCGATCCGCCCGGCCTCGGCGGTGCTGTGGTGAATCGGCGAGGCGACCATGCTCGGGTAGACGACGCCGACCCCGACGTGGGTGCCCACCTCGTGGCGCAGCGCGTCGGCGTACGCGACGAGGGCCCGCTTGCTCACCCCGTACGCGGCCGCGAGCCCCGGCCGTGGTCAGCGGTTGAGGTAGGCGGCCAGGCCGCCGAGTTCTTCGCTGGCGATGAACACCGATCGCACGTTGAGGATGGCTTCCTCGACGTGGATGGGGCAGCCCCACGCGGAGTCGCCCCACGAGTCGGCGATCTTGATCTCGGCCGGTGCGGTGCATCCGGAGGTGCCGCCGAGCTGGCAATGTTCGGGGCGCGGCGTGGCGGCCTGCGCGGCCGCGGCGGCGCGCATCCGGGCGGCGAGTTCCGCAGCGGCGGCGGCGCGCTCCTCGGCCTCGGCGCGCAGCTCCCGCTCCGCGCGTACCGCCTTGGCCAGCTCGTCATGGGCTGCCTTGGCGCGTGCTTCGGCGGCGAGTTTCGCCTGTTCGATGTGGTGGCGTTCGATTGCCAGGGCCGCGGTGCCGGCGAAGACCCGGGCGAGGGCGAGGTCAGTCTCCTGCGGGGCCCGCGGGGTGCGGTGGTACATGGCGAAGGTGCCCAGCAGAGCGCCGTCGCGAGCCAGGATCGGCGTGGACCAGCAGGCGGCCAGCCCGGCCTGGTCGGCCAGCTGCCGGAAGTCGTCCCAGAACGGGTCGGTGGCGATGTCGGTGACGATGACCGGTTGGCGCCGGTGCGCGGCGGTGCCGCAGGAGCCGATGCCTTCACCGGTGGCGATCCCGTCGATGGCCTGGTTGTAGAAGTCGGGCAGGCTGGGCGCGGCGCCGTGGCGCAGGTGCCGGCCATCGGGGTCGGCGAGCAGAACGGAGACGAGCACCTCCTGCGGTGCGAGATCCTCGATACAGCGGGCCATTCCGTCGAGCACCTCGGTCAGGGGCGCCTGACGGGCGATCTGCTCCACCAGGGCGCGGTGTTCGGCCATCAGATGTTGGGCATGCTTGACCTGCGTGGTCTCCACCCCGATCACACGGATCCCGGTCACGTTGCCGCCGGCGTCTCGGCGCGGCTCGTAGGTGAAGTCGAAGAACGCCTCCCGCGCGTGCGGGCCGGTGCCGAGCACGACCCGGACGTCACGGCCGGTGTAGGGCTCACCGGTGCGGTAGACCTGGTCCAGCAGAGCGATGAAGCCCTGACCGGCCAGCTCGGGCATCAGCTCGGCGAGCTCGACCCCGGTGCGGGCCCGTTCTTCACCGATGGCGGCGAAGAACGCCCGGTTCGCCGTCTCCACCAGGTGCGCCGGCCCCGCCAGGGACGCGAAAACGGCGATGGACTGGCCGAACAATGCGCGCAGGTCCTCCTCCGCTGCTTGCCCGGCAACCGCCGGATCCGCAGCGGTGGGTCGCTGGCCTGATACCGCCGTCATGTGGTGGTCTGCCTCTTCTCGGGGATGCGGATGATCGATGGTTCACGGGCAGGTGACGGTGGCCAGAATACGGGAAGGTGGCGAGGCTGCCGGTGCAGCGTGTCGGCGTGACTCCTGCGCGAGCGGCCGCCCGCACCAGGCCCTCGCTACCGTCGTGACCCGCGGCAACTAGACTTCGCCGCCGATGGACGCCCAGCCCGCCCCCGAGACCCGCCCCTGCGCCCACTGTGGACGGGAGGTGCCGCAGCGCGTCGGCGCGGGCCGTCCCTTCCGGTACTGCCGGGACAACGACGGCGCCTGCCAGCGCGCGTCGCGCAACTCCCGGATGCGCCACCGCAACGCCCCCGGCCTGCCCGGGCAGGTCGCCCGCACCTGGGAGGCGGTGGACCGTCTCGACCAGATCGTGGAGACCCTCACCGACGCGCTGCACGCCGAGCTGTCCCCCGCCGGGGTGGAGCGGCAGCTCGCCGAGGTCCGCGCCGAAACGGCCGCCCAGGTGGCGGCGGCGCACACCGAACGCGACGAGGCCCGCCGGGACGCCGAGGACGCGGCCGCGGCCGCCGCCCGGACCCGCCAGGACGCTCAGGCGGCGCTGGCCGAACGCGACGCCGCCCGGGAGCGGGCCGACCGGGCCGAGGCGGAGTCCGCCGCGGCCGCCGACCGGGCCCGGCACGCCGAGGCGGCCCGGGACGAGGCCCGCGGCCAGGCCGGCGCCGCACAGGCGCTACGGGTGCAGGCCGAGCGGGACCGCGACGCCGCGCGCCACGAGCTGCGTACCGTGCGGGCCGAACGCGACGGTGAGCGCCGGCGGGTCACCGACCTGACCGCCGAGCGGGACGCCGCCCGGGTCGACGCCGAGCGGGCCACCCGCTCGGCCGGTGAGGCGCTGGAGCGGGCCGAGCGGCTGCGCGTCGAGGCCGACCGGGCCCGCGCCGAGGCCGAGACGGCCCGCGGCGCGGCCGACCAGGCCCGCGCGGAGACTGCCGAAGCGCGCCGGGCCGAGCAGGCGGCGGCCGAGCAGGCCCGCGCGGAGGCCACGGAGGCGCGGCGGATCGGGCAGGAGGCGCAGGTCGCCCGGGACCGGGCCGAGGCCGATCGGGCGGAGGCCGTCGCGGCGGCCTCGGCCGCGCGGGAGGAGCTGGCGGCCCGGACCGCCGAGCGGGACGCCCGCGCGGCCGACCTGGCGGCCGCGCGGCAGGCCGT
Source organism: Micromonospora sp. NPDC005299 (assembly GCF_042872345.1). Taxonomy (NCBI): domain Bacteria; kingdom Bacillati; phylum Actinomycetota; class Actinomycetes; order Micromonosporales; family Micromonosporaceae; genus Micromonospora; species Micromonospora sp. NPDC005299. The sequence goes on along the minus strand of NZ_JBIAKG010000005.1, from coordinate 398,389 downwards.
CGCCGCCGTCGAGGCCCGGCTGGCCGAGCTGACCGTACGGCTGGCCGCCACCGAGGCCGACCGCGACGCCGCCCAGCGGCGGGCCGGTCAGCTCGCCGACCAGGTCAGCGACCTGGCCAGCGCCCTGGCCCGGCTGGGCTCGCGCACCGGCTGAGGCCGCCGACGTCCGCTGGCCACGGGCTGGGACGGGGCAGCGGGAGGTGACCTCCGACGGGGATCATCAGGGCGTGGGTAAGACGTACGAGCGCATCGACGGCCGGCTGCGGACCTTCATCGAGGCGCAGCCGATGTTCTTCACGGCCACCGCCCCGCTGGCCGGCGACGGCACGATCAACCTCTCCCCCAAGGGCCTGCGTGGCTCCTTCGCCGTGCTCGACGAGCTGACGGTCGCCTACCTGGACTTCGCCGGCAGCAACGCCGAGACCGTCGCGCACCTGCGGGAGAACGGCCGGATCACGCTGATGTGGTGCGCCTTCGCCGGCCCGCCGAACATCGTCCGGGTGCACGGGCGGGGCGAGCCGGTGTTCCGCGACGACCCGCGCTGGCCGGAGCTGCTGGGGCACTTCCCCGACATCGATCCGACCCTGCACGGCCTGCGGGCGATCGTCGTGGTCCGCGCCGAGCTGATCCGCGACACCTGCGGCTACGCCGTGCCGCTGATGACCTACGAGGCCGACCGCGACCTGCACGGGCGGCGGCTCGCCCGGGAGGACGACTCCTCGCTGAGCACGTACTTCGCCGGCAAGGAGCACGTGGCGACCAGCATCGACGGGCTGCCCGGCCTGCCGCTGCCGCTGCCGCCGACCCCGGCCAGGTGATCTCCGGGTCGGTCAGTGGATGCCGACCATCAGCTGCCGGATCTGCCGGGTGAACATCACCGCGGCGAGCCCCAGCACCACCGAGGCCAGGCCGAAGGTCAGGAAGTACGTCGGCTCCGACCAGCTCTCGGCGAGCCGGGCGACCTGACCGCCGATCGCGTCGCCGACGGCGGTGGCGAGGAACCACAGGCCGAGCATCTGGCTGGCGTACTTGACCGGGGCCAGCTTCGTGGTGGCCGACAGGCCGACCGGGCTCAGCGCCAGCTCGCCGGCGACCTGGATCGCGTACACCGCGACCAGCCACCACGGGGAGACCAGGTCGCCGCCGACGGCGGCCTGCGCGGCGGCGGCCATCAGCACGAACGACAGGCCGTTGAGCACCAGGCCGACGGCGAACTTCATCGGCGTGGACACCCGGTGCCCGAGCTTCAGCCACAGCCAGGCGGCCAACGGCGCCCCGATGATGATCAGGATCGGGTTCACCGACTGCAGCCAGGACGCCGGGAAGGTGAAGCCGGCCACGTTCCGGTCGGTCTGGTCCTCGGCGAAGATGTTCAGCACCGACCCGGCCTGGTCGTAGATCAGCCAGAACGCCGCGGCGAAGACGAACAGCCACAGGTACGCCTTCATCCGGCTGCGCTCGGTGCCGCTGATCTCCCGGTCGGTCAGGATCCGGGCGAAGTAGGCGATGGTGACCAGCACGGTGACCAGGGTGAGCAGGTTGACCACGGTGTTGACGGTGAACAGCCCGACGAGGGCGAGCACGGCCAGCACCACGAGCACCGCCACGGTGACCACGGCGATGCGGGTCAGCGCCCGCCGCCGGTCGGCGCCGAGCAGCGGGTCGGCGGGGCGGGCGCCGGCGTCACCGAGGTTGCGCCGGCCGAGCACGTACTGGATCACGCCGAAGGTCATGCCGACGGCGGCGGCACCGAAGCCCAGATGCCAGTTGATCTTCTCGCCGAGGAAGCCGGTGATCAGCGGGGCGATGAACGCGCCCAGGTTGATGCCCATGTAGAAGATCGAGAAGCCGGCGTCGCGGCGCGGGGAGTCCCGGTCGTAGAGGTCGCCGACCATGGTGGAGATGTTGGGCTTGAGCAGGCCGGTGCCGAGCACGATCAGCGTCATGCCGGCGAACACGCTCCACCGGGCCGGGACGGCCATCACGTAGTGCCCGGCCGCGATCACCACGCCGCCCCAGAGAACGCTGCGCCGCGCGCCGATCAGCCGGTCGGCCACCCATCCGCCGGGCAGCGCCATCAGGTAGACCATGGCGTTGTAGGTGCCGTAGACGGCGTTGGCGGTGGACTCCCCGATGGCGAGGCCCTCATCGGCGACCGACGCGGTCAGGTACAGCACCAGGATGGCCCGCATGCCGTAGAAGCTGAACCGCTCCCACATCTCGGTGAGGAACAGCGTGGACAGCGCCCGCGGGTGGCCGAAGAAGGTCTTCCCGCCGGGCGCTCGGGCCGCGGCCGGCGCGTCACCGGTCATCGTCACCTCCGCACCTGTGGAGGCGGCTAACATCCCCGTTGACAGTCGAAACACTCCACCGATTCGGCCCGGCCGGGGACGACCCCGCCGGGCAGCCGTCATGACCGGCTAGTCTTGAGGATCCCGACCCCGTGCCGGGCCGTCGGCGTGGCCGGGAATGGGGCGGCGGTGACGGGCCGTTACACCTGAAGACCAGCACCACGAACGAGGGGAAGTCGATCATGGGCGAGCGTATGCTGCGCGGTAGCCGGCTGGGAGCAGTCAGCTACGAATCCGATCGCAACACGGAGCTCGCGCCGCGTCAGACCCGCGAGTACCTCTGCGCGAAGGGGCACCAGTTCGAGGTGCCGTTCGCCGTCGACGCCGAGGTCCCGACGACCTGGGAGTGCAAGTTCGACGGCAGCGTCGCCCGGCTGGTCGACGGCAACGAGCCGGAGCAGAAGAAGGCCAAGCCGCCGCGTACCCACTGGGACATGCTGCTGGAGCGGCGGTCGATCGCCGAGCTGGAGGACATCCTCGCCGAGCGGCTGCAGGAGGTCCGCACCCGCCGCGGTCGCGCCTGAGCACCCGTAACGACCGAAGCGCCCCCGGGATCACCCCGGGGGCGCTTCGTCTTGCCTGTCCGGTTTCACCGGCCGGGTTCGATGATCTCCCCCTCGATGGCCCGGCCCGGCTCGGTCACCGGCGGCTGCTGCGGCGTCGGCGTCGGCGTGGGCTGCGGCGCGCCGCGGCGCACCCGCACCCGGCGCGGCCCGAACAGGTCACCGGCGACCATCGACGACACCCGGCCCTCGGCGGCCCGGCGCACCCCGGCGCGGGCCAGCCGCCGCACCGGCGGCACCAGCAACAGCAGTCCCACCACGCCGCTGACCAGGCCGGGCAGCGCCAGCAGCAGCGCACCCAGCAGGCCCACCAGGCCGTCGGTGACCTGCTGACCCGGCGGCTGCCCGGACTCCACGGCGGCCCGGAAGCCCCGCCAGGCCCGCATGCCCTCCCGGCGCAGCAGCACCAGGCCCAGCAGCGAGGCCGCGAACACCAGCAGCACCGCGAACCCGAACCCGACGCCCCGGCCCACCAGGACGAACACGGTCAGCTCCAGCAGCGCGAGCAGCAGCAGAGCCGGTGGTACGTACTTCAGTCCTCGGCGCATCTCACCTCATCCGCCCGGGGGTGTCATCACGCCCCTCCAGCATGACACGCCCGCGCTCACGGCCAGCGGGCCAACGCGTCGGGGCGACGGGCCGCCGCCCGCCGGTCCCGCAACCCCCAGGTGGTGATCCGCCACAGCGCCTCGGCCACGATCAGCGGGCTCATCTTGCTGTCGCCGTGCTCCCGCTCGGCGAACGTGATCGGCACCTCGACCATGCGCACCCCGGCGCGGTGCGCCAGCCGGGACAGCTCCACCTGGAACGCGTACCCCTGGGAGCGCACCGAGGCCAGGTCGATGGCGTCCAGCGCGGCCGCCCGGTACACCCGGTAGCCGCCGGTGGCGTCGGAGACCGGCACGCCCAGCGCCAGGCGGGCGTACAGGTTGCCGGCCCGGGACAGCAGCAGCCGCCGCAGCGGCCAGTTCAGCACCCGCGCGCCGCGGGTCCACCGGGAGCCGATCACCATGTCGGCGTCGCGGGCGGCGTCCAGCAGCGCCGGCAGGTCCTCCGGCGCGTGCGAGCCGTCGGCGTCCATCTCCACCACGGCGTCGTAGCCGCGCTGCCGGGCCCAGGCGAAACCGGCCAGGTAGGCCGCGCCGAGCCCCTCCTTGCCCGGGCGGTGCAGCACGTGCACGTGCGGGTCGGCGCCGGCCAGCCCGTCGGCGATCGCGCCGGTGCCGTCGGGGCTGTTGTCGTCGGCCACGAGGACGTCCACCCCCGGCGCCGCCTCCCGCACCCGGGCGACGATCCTGTCGACGTTGTCGGCCTCGTTGTAGGTGGGAATGACCACGAGGACCCGTCCCACCCCGGGATGGCCGACCGTGCGCCTGTCGGCTACCACGCCCACCGTGTACCGCCTCCCGCTCGTCGTCCTACCCCGGGTCGACCTCCCGGCGGCGGCGCAGCACCGCCGCGCCGGCCAGGGCCGCGACGGCGAGGGCCGCGAGGGCCACCTCCGGCCACACCCCCGCCGTGGTGGCCGGGGTACGTCCGTCGCCGAGCCGCATCTGCCGCACCGCCACCGCGGCGGTGTTGAACCCGGTGGCTCCGTCTACCCGCCCGTCCGGGGAAACGAACCCGGACACCCCGACCGTGGAGGCCATCAGGGCGGCGCGACCGTGCTCGACGGCGCGCAGCCGGACCATGGCCAACTGCTGGCGGGCCTCGGCCGCGTCGAACGTGGCGTTGTTGGTCTGCACCACCAGCAGCTGCGCGCCGCCGGTGACGGTGTCCCGGACGATGCCGTCGTAGGCGACCTCGAAGCAGATCACGTCGCCGAGGGTGGCCACGCCGGTGTCCAGCACCCCGGGGGTGCTGCCGGGGACGAAGTCGGAGCGGACCCGGTCGACCTCGGAGCTGACCATCCGGGCGATCCCGCGCAGCGGCACGTACTCGGCGAACGGCACGGGATGGCGTTTGGTGTAGAGCTGGTCCAGGTCGGCGCCGCTGCCGGGGCGCCACAGCAGGCCGGCGTTGCGGACCTGACCCTCGCCGGGGCCGAGCAGCACGGCGCCGACCAGGATCGGCGCGCCGATGGTGTCGGCGGCCTGGGAGATCCGCTCGCCGGCGCCGGGGTTGCGCAGCGGGTCGATGTCGCTGGAGTTCTCCGGCCAGACCACGAGGTCGGGGTGGCGTTGCGTGCCCGCGGCGACCTGTTCGGCCAGTTTCAGGGTGGCGTCGACGTGGTTGTTCAGCACCGCCTGCCGTTGGGCGTTGAAGTCCAGCCCGAGGCGGGGCACGTTGCCCTGGACGATGGCGACGGTGACGGTGTCGCCGCCGCCGCGTACCCCGGCCGGCACGGCGGGGCCGGCGGCGAGCACCGCGGCGAGGGCGGCGGTGAGCCCGGCCACCGGCCGCCACAGCCCGGCGCGGCGGCGCCAGTCGCGCCAGGCGAGGGTGAGCAGGATGCCGCCGGCGAGGGCGACGGCGAAGGTGACCAGCGGGGCGCCGCCGAGCGCGGCCAGCCGCAGCAGCGGGGAGGTGTCCTGGCTGAACGCCAGCCGCCCCCACGGGAACCCGCCGAACGGGGTGCGGTCGCGCAGCGCCTCCTGCCCCACCCACAGCACCCCGGTGACCAGCGGCCACGCCGCGCGGTGCCGGTCGACCAGCGGGGACACCCAGGCGGTGGCGGCGCCGAGCAGCGCCAGGTAGCCGGCCTGGAGCAGGGACAGCAGCAGCCACGGCAGGTAGCCGGTGTGCAGGTTGGTCCACTCCAGCAGCGGCGCGAACAGCGCCACCCCGGCGAGGAAGCCCAGCCCGGCGCCGGCGCGCAGCCGCCGCCGGTGCGCCGCCGCGGCGAGCAGCGCCACACCGACCGGGGCGAGGGGCCACAGCCCGTACGGGGGGAAGGCGACAAGCAGCGCCAGACCGGCCAGCAGGGCCGCCGGAACGGCCAGTTTCAGCGGCAGCGGGCGCCCGCCGCCGCCCGGGCGTGCCCCGCCGGTGGCACGCGTCTCTTCCCGGTCGAGCGTCGTCACCGGCACCTCACCACGATCACGCGCCGAAGGCTACCCGCCGGAGCCGCCCGTCGGCCCGTCCGGGCCGGATCACTCTGGCAGCCGGATGACCGGCAGGTCGTCGGCGCCGTAGCGGTCCTCGCCGGTGAGGATCGGGGCGTCGTGGTCGAGGCAGGCCAGCACGGTGGCGGCCAGGTCGACCCGCCCGGTGAAGCCCCGCCAGTACGCCAGTTCCTGCCACGATCCGCCCTCGGTGGCCAGCACGGCACAGGCGTCGAGGGCGAGCAGGCGCCGCAGCGCCGCCCGGTCCTTCGGGTCGTCGACGGCCGCGTACGCCTCGGCGGCGGCGACCGCGGGCACCCCGAAGCGCACCCCGTCGGCGATCACCTCGTGCAGCGTCTCCCCGACGTGCACCGACCCGGCCAGGTACGCCAGCAGCGCCGACCGGTCGAGGACCAGCCGCACGGGCGCAGCGTCGGGGTCGCTCACGCCGCGGTGACCCCCTCGCCGTCGGTTGCGGCCTGCCGCACCCGCTCCCGGATCGCCTGGTAGCGCTCGGCCGGCCAGTCGACGTCGACGGCGGCGCGGGCCGCCCGCGCCCGGGCGACGCCCTCCTCGGTGACGGCGACGCCCTGGTGGGCCAGTTCGGCGTCGAGGGCTTCCCGGCGCATCAGCGCCCGCGCGGCGTGCACGAGGAAGGCGCTGGCGTTGGGTTCCCGTTCGAGGCGTTCGGCGACGTCCGGCGGAACCGAGATCGACAACTTCCGCACCGCTCCGGTCATACCGCGCAGCATAACCGGTGGCACCGCTCCTGGTCGGGGTCCGGCGGGGATGAAAATCGGGGCGCGGCTCGCGCCGCGCCCCGATGCTCCCAGGCCCTTCCCGGCCGGTGGGGCGAGGACGATCGGCGCCGACCTTCGGACCGACCCGACGTGGACTGGCTGCCCCCGCCTGGCCGTTGTCTACTGGCCGTGCCTCTCACCCTGCCCGTACACCGGTAACCGCGGCCGGTTCGCGCCGCCCCGCCGACCCCCGCCCGCTGGACCTGGCCGCCGCAACCTTCCGGTCGCTCGGCCAGCGGACGAAGGGACGAAGCGAACAACAGCCGCTTCCCGTGGTAGGACTCAAAGACGGTACGGCGTGCACCCCCGCCGCTGTCAACCCACCCGGGCCTGTCGTGTGTTGCGACACGGCGTGTCGCGTCGGCGCGTCTCGATGCGTCCGGGGATTCCTGACGATCCCCCGCTTCGCGTGGCTGTCACCCGTGGTGCTGGTTCGCGGCCCGGTACTGCTCGTCGGCGAGGGGTTCGACCCAGGTGGTGGGGTCCTGCCCGCCCGGCAGGGCTTCGAGCATGGCGAGATGGCTCATGAAGGTGTCGGTGGTGGCGCCGTGCCAGTGTTCCTCCCCGGGTGGGCAGATGACGGTGTCGCCGGCGCGCACGCGCAGCACGGTCCCGTCGCGGGTGCCGACCAGGCCGACGCCCTCGGTGACGTGCAGGGTCTGCCCGACGGCGTGGGAGTGCCAGTTGGTGCGGGCACCGGGGGTGAAGCGGACGAGGGCGACAGTCATCCGCGACGGCTCGGTGCCGTTGTAGACGGGGGTCAGGTAGACGTCGCCGGTGAAGTTCTGCGCAGGTGTCTTCACGGTGGGGTTGACGGGCTTGAGTTCCATCGACGCTCCTCGGTACGCGGGTTGGTCAGGGGCGCAGCAGCGCCTTGATGGCGCGGCGTTCGTCCATCGCCGTATAGCCCTCGGCGGCCTGCTCGAGGGGCAGGTCGAGGTCGAAGACCTTGCCCGGGTCGATCGTGCCGTCGCCGATCAGGCGCATCAGGTCCGGAAGGAACCGACGTACGGGCGCCGGACCGCCGTGCAGGTGCACCAGCGACCAGAACATCTCCATGCCGGGCAGGGCCACGTCGTGGGTGACGCCGACGAACCCGACGTGCCCGCCGGCGCGTGTCGAATGGATGGCCTGCATCATCGACTCCTGCGTGCCGACCGCCTCGACCACCGAGTGGGCGCCGAGCCCGCCGGTCATGTCCTTGATCGTGGCCACGCCCTCGTCGCCGCGCTCGGTGACGATGTCGGTGGCGCCGAACTCGCGGGCGAGCTTCTGCCGTGACTCGTGCCGGCTCATGGCGATGATCCGCTCAGCGCCCAGTTGCCGGGCCGCCAGGACGGCGAGCAGGCCGACCGCGCCGTCGCCGACGACCGCGATGGTCCTGCCGGGGCCGGCCTGGGCGGCGACCGCGGCGAACCAGCCGGTGCCCAGCACGTCGGACGCGGCCAGGTAGCTGGGCATCAGGTCGGCGGGCGGCACCTCGTCCGTGGCGACGAGGGTGCCGTCGGCGAGGGGCACCCGCAGGTACTGCGCCTGCGACCCGAGCATGCCCATGGGCACCCGGTGCACGCAGGCGGACTGGTAGCCGTCCCGGCAGATCTCGCAGGTGTTGTCGGAGGCCCAGAACGAGCCGACCACGAACTGGCCCGGCGTGACGGTCTTCACCTCCGAGCCGACCTCTTCGACGATGCCGACGTACTCGTGGCCCATCGGCGTCGGGCCGTCCAGCTTCTGAACGCCCCGGTACGGCCACAGGTCCGAGCCGCACACGCAGGTCGCCGACACCCGGATGACGGCGTCGGTCGGTTGCTCGATCCGCGGATCCGGGCGGTTCTGCACCCGGATGTCGCCGGGGGCGTGCATGACGACGCCACGCATGATGTTCTCCCTTGCCGATCATCGATCGTTTGACGTGTGTGAGTCCGACGGTGAGCCGCCTCACGGATTGCCCCGACAGCGGGTGGCTAGTCCCGCTCGGGAACCAGGTAACTCCCGTCCCGCGCCGGCAGGGAGTTCCTGCTGAGGGGTGTACCGGCAGTACATGGCTGCGGCGGCCCACGCCGCGTACGGTCGACCGCGTGGACAACCATGACCAGGTCCGCGACTTTCTGGTCTCGCGGCGAGCCAAGATCACCCCGGCGCGGGCCGGCCTGCCGGCCGGCACCCGGCGCCGCGTGAAGGGGCTACGCCGCAGCGAGGTCGCCGCGCTCGCCGACGTCAGCGTCGAGTACTACGCCAAGCTCGAACGCGGGCACCTCGCCGGCGTCTCCCCCGGCGTCCTCGAGGCCGTCGCCCGCGCCCTGCAGCTCGACGACGCCGAACGCGCCCACCTGCTGCACCTGGCCCAGGCCGCCGAGGGCTCCGACACGCTGGCCCGGCCACGCCGGCGTGCGGGCCGGCACGCCCCGCTGCACCGCAGCCTGCAATGGACCCTGGACGCGGTGACCGCCGGCCCCGCGTACGTCAGCAACGGCCGCCTGGACCTGCTGGCCACCAATCAGCTCGCCCGCGGCTTCTTCAGCGACATCTACACCGCCAGCGGCTCTCCACCGCCGAACCTGGCCCGCTACCAGTTCCTCGACCCGGCCGCCCGCCGCTTCTACCGCGACTGGGAACTCATGGCCGACGTCACCGTCGACGTGCTGCGCACCGAGGCGGGCCGCGACCCCCACGACAAGGACCTGCACGACCTGGTGGGCGAGCTGTCCACCCGCAGCGACGCCTTTCGCACCCGGTGGGGCGCCCACAACGTGCGCCGGCACGGGACCGGCACCAAGCGCTTCCACCACCCGGCCGTCGGGGACCTCACCCTCGCCTTCGAGACCCTCGCGGTGACCGCCGAACCCGGCCTCACCCTCGTCGTGTACACCGCCGAGCCGGGCAGCGCGGCCGAGGACAACCTCCGGCTGCTGGCCTCGTGGGCCGCGTCGCAGGAAGCGGACGCCCGCGGCGAGAAGCTCTCCGCGGAGTAGTGCCCGCCGCGGCTCAGCCGGCGAGATGCCGGCGCAGCAGCGCGGCCGCCGCGTCGGGGTGGTCGGCGGCGAGCAGCCCGCCGGCGGCCAGGACATAGTCGACGTCGACGACGGGGCGGGCGGCCCGGGGCAGCGGCCATCCGCCGGCGTGGTCGCCGAGGACCGCGGCGAGCACCCCGGCGGCGTCGCCGGGCGCGGCGTGTCGCAGCACCCCGCCGGAGCCGACCATCAGCTTGACGTCGCGCAGGTCCCGGCCGGCGCGTTCCCCGGTGGCGGCGCCGCGGGCGTGCCGGCGCAGCGCCACCGTCGCGGCGAGCGCGGCGATGCGCCGGTCGGCGGCCCGGTCGGCGTCGCCGGCGGGCAGGAAGCCGGGGTCGGCGGCCCGCACCGCCGCCGCGGCGGCCAGGTCGTCCTCCTCGCCGGGTGCGAGGAGTCGTTCCTCGGCGGCGGCGCGGACCACGCCGGGGGCGCTCCACCGCATGCCGAGGTCCCCTTCGACGGTGCGGGCCCGCCACAGGGTGCCGGTGACCTCCTGGCTGGGGCCGGTGTCCCGCTCGTCGGGGGTGAGCACCGAGTACACGTCGGTGGTGGCGCCGCCGACGTCGACGACGGCCAGGTCCCCGCCGAGGGCGTCGGCGAGGACCTCCACCCCGGTGAGCACCGCGTCGGGGGTGGCGGCCCGCACCAGGCGGGCGAACCGGGTGCCGCGGGACAGTTTCTTGCCGCCGATGACGTGCCGCAGGAACACCTCCCGGATCGCGGCGCGGGCCGGCGCGGGGGCGAGCACCCCGATGCGGGGCAGCACGTTGTCGGCGGCGGTGACCGGCACCTTCGCCGCGGCGAGCAGGGTGTGCAGGTCGTCGCGGACGTCCGTGTTGCCGGCGAGCACCACGGGCACCCGCCAGCGGGCCCGCGCCAGCCGGGTGGCGTTGTGGGTGACGGTGTCGGCGTCGCCGCCGTCGGTGCCGCCGACGAGCAGCACCACGTCGGGGCGGGCGGCGCGCAGCGCGGTCAGGTCGGCCGCGCCGAGCCGCCCGGCGGCCACGTGCACCACGTTCGCCCCGGCGGACAGCCCGACCCGCCGGCCGGCCTGCGCGGTGACCAGCGGTTCGTAGCCGATGACGGCCAGCCGCAGGCCACCGCCGGCCGACGAGCAGACGTACCAGGGCAGGTCGCCGGCGGTGAGCCCGGCGGTGGCGGCGCCGACCGCGGCGTCCAGGCCGTGCAGCACGTCCGTGCCGACGGTGGTCGGCGCGGCCGCCGCGGCGACGAGCCGACCGCCGTCGAGGTCGACCACCGCCGCCTTGGTGTACGTCGACCCGACGTCGGCGCAGACGGCGAGGTTCACGCGGAGCTGTCCTTCGTTCGCGACTGCGGGGCTCGCAAACCCGGCTCACTCCTCGCGCTCACGCCGCTGGGGGGACGACCACCGTGCCGGTGGCGGTGACCGCCACGATCGGCTCGGCGAGGACCTCGGCGGCGGACTCGGACTTGTCGGGGCGGCCCCGGCACACCACCCGGGCGGCGAAGTCGATGGTGCGGCTGCGGGTGCCCACCCGGGTGACCGTGGCGACCACCTCCAGCACGTCACCGGCCTTCATGGGGGCCGTGAACTGCACGTCGGAGTAGGAGGCGAACAGCCCCTCGTCGCCGTCGGTGCGGATGCACACCTCGGTGGCGACGTCCCCGAACAGGCCCAGCGCGTACGCCCCGTCAACGAGGTTGCCCGCGTAGTGGGCGTGGGAGTACGGCACGTACCGGCGGTGGGTGACGGTCAGGCCGACCCGGGGGTCACTCATGCTGTCGCCTTCTTGTCGGTGATCAGGGCGTGGACCAGGTAGCTGGCGACCTCGCCGGGGGTGGTGCCGCGGCCGAAGATCCGGTCGACACCCAGTTCCCCGGTCATGGTCTCGTCGAAGCGGGGGCCGCCGACGATCAGCAGGGGCCGTTTGCCGGCGGGCAGGGCCTCGCGGAACGCGGCGGACATCTCCCGGGTGTTGTGCAGGTGCGCGTCGCGTTGGGTGACGACCTGGGAGACGAGCACGGCGTCGGCCTTCTCCCGCCGGGCCGCCTCGACCAGCTCGGGGACGCTGACCTGCGCGCCCAGGTTGGTGACCTTGAGTTCCCGGTAGTACTCCAGGCCCTTTTCCCCGGCGATGCCCTTGACGTTGAGGATCGCGTCGATGCCGACGGTGTGCGCGTCGGTGCCGATGCAGGCGCCGACCACGGACAGCTTGCGCCGCATCTTCTGCTTCACCACCGTGTTGACCTCCTTGGCCGACAGCAGCGGGAAGTCCCGTTCCACCACCTGCACCCGATCGAGGTCCACGAGGTGGTTCACCCGGCCGTAGACGACGAAGAAGGTGAACCCGTCGCCCATCTGCTTGGCGTGCACGAGCATCGCCGGGTCGATGCCCATCTTGTTGGCGAGCTGCACCGCGGCGCCCTCGGCGCGCTTGTCGTGCGGCACGGGCAGGGTGAACGACACCTGCACCATGCCGTCGCCGGTGGTGTCCCCGTACGGCCGGACGATCTTCTTCTCCGTCATGCCGACTGCTCCAGGATGTCCGTGGCCGGGTTGTAGTAGTCCGCCTCGTGCTGGGCGACGCCGTCGAGGCCCTTGCCCCGGTCCGCGGGCCGCTTCATGATCCCGAAGGTGCCCTCGGCGATCGCGGTCAGCAGCGACTGGTCACCGATGCGCTCCAGCAGGTCGACGGCCTCACCGAGCACCCGGTGGGCGCGCTGCTGGATGAACCCGCCCGGTGCGGGCACGAAGTCCTCGTGCAGCCCGCCGGCGGCGCCCAGCACGTACCGGACGTTCTGCAGGGCGATGTCCCGGTCGGACAGCCACGGGGTGACCACCGCCTCCGTCATCATGCCGACCAGCAGGATGCCCTGCCCGGTCATGGCGCCGACCAGGTTGAAGAACCCGTCGAGCAGGTTGCCGCGGAACACGTCGCCGGTCATGTGCTTGGTCGGCGGCATCCACTTCAACGGCGCGTCCGGGAACAGCTCCCGGGCCAGCAGCGCGTGCGCCAGCTCCAGCCGGAACGACTCCGGCAGATCCGGGTTGATCTCGAACGCGTGCCCCAGGCCGAGCTGCCAGTCGGCCAGCCCCGCCTCGTGCGCGAAGTACTCGTTGAGCAGCTGCGACACCGTCACCGTGTGCGCCTCGTCGACCGCGTCGGCGGTGGTGAGGTAGTTGTCCTCGCCGGTGTTGATGATGATCCCGGCGCGGGCGTGCACCTGCCGGGAGAACCTCTGGTCCACGAACGTGCGGATCGGGTTGATGTCGCGGAACAGGATCCCGTACATCGAGTCGTTGAGCATCATGTCGAGGCGTTCCAGGCCGGCCAGGGCGGCCATCTCCGGCATGCACAGGCCCGACGCGTAGTTCGTCAGCCGCACGTACCGGCCCAGCTCCCGCGACGACTCGTCCAGCGCCGCCCGCATCAGCCGGAAGTTCTCCTGCGTGGCGTAGGTGCCGGCGAAGCCCTCCCGGGTGGCGCCCTCGGGCACGTAGTCCAGCAGCGACTGCCCGGTGGAGCGGATCACCGCGATGATGTCCGCCCCGGCCCGGGCGGCGGCCTGCGCCTGCGGGATGTCCTCGTAGATGTCGCCGGTGGCCACGATCAGGTAGATCCACGGCCGCTGCTTCGGGTCCCCGTACCGCTTCACGAGGCGGTCCCGCTCGGCGCGGCGCCGGTCGATCTGCCGCACGCCCGCGGCGACCGCCTTCCGGGCGGCCCGGCGGGCGGCCGTGGCGGCCTTGCCGGTGGGCTGGGTGAACCGCACGGACCCGGCGGCGGCCTTCTGCGCCAGCAGCGTCACGTCGGCGATCTGCTCCCGCGCGAGGGCGTCGAACACCGGCGCGGCCACCCCGTGGCCGAGACCGACGTCGGCGACGACCGCGTCCACGAGGCGGTTCACCCACGGGATGCCGTCGGGGTCGGCGCCGGTCACCCCGGCCAGCCGCAGCACCGCCCGCTCCACCGACACGGTGGTGTGGCTGCGCGCCAGATCGACCACCGGCTGCCCGGCGCGACGCGCCAACTCCCGCGCCCGCGCCACCAGCGCCGGATCCAGCCCAAGCTTGCTCGTCACGAACCCGTGCCCTCCTCGTAGATCACGTCACCGCGCAGCACCGTGGCCCGGCACACCGGCAGCGGCGTCGGGTCGTCCGCGCCGCGCGCCTCCGGGTCCTCGGCCTGCAGCACCGGCAGTCCCCGCTCCACCCCGGCCGGGGTGTCCCACACCGCGAACGTCGCCGGCGCGCCCAACGCGAGGACCCCCTCGTTGTCCAGGTGCACGGCCCGCCACCCGCCGCGGGTGTGCGCGGCGAACGCCGCCCGCACGCTCATCCGCTGCGCCGGGTTGTGGTGCGCCGCCGCGGCCCGCACCGACCCCCACGGGTCCAGCGGCGTCACCGGCGAGTCCGACCCGAACGCCAACGCCACCCCCACCCCGTGCATGGCGCCCATCGGGTTCGACTCCAACGACCGGGACAGGCCCAGCCGCGACTCGTACATCCGGCCGGCGCCGCCCCACAGCCGGTCGAACGCCGGCTGCATCGACGCCACGATGCCGTACTCCACGAACCCGGCGATCAACCGCTTGCTCATGATCTCGGCGTGTTCGACCCGGTGCCGGGCGGCCCGCAACCGGTCCACGCCCACCTTCTGCGCGGCCTGCGCGAACCCGTCCAGCACCGTGCCGATCGCCGCGTCCCCGATGGCGTGGAAGCCGCCCTGCAGCCCGTGCGCCGCGCAGTCCAGCAGGTGATCCCGCACCTGCTCCACGGTCACGTACCCGTGCCCGCACCCCCCCGGCTCCCCGTCCAGGTACGCCGCCGACACGTGCGCGGTGCGCGACCCGAGCGCGCCGTCGGCGTACAGGTCCCCGCCGGCGCCGACCGCGCCCAGCTCCCGGGCCTTCGCCGCGCCCAGCAGCTCACCCCAGTACCCGTACACCTCCGGCACGCCGTCGCCGGAGATCGCCAGCAGGCCGGTGAAGTCGCTCTCGTCGGAGGTCCCCGGGCCGCCGCACTCGTGCACCGCGGCGATACCCAGCGACGCCGCGTGCCGCAGGGCCGCGCGCTGGGCCGTCACCCGCTGCGCCGCCGTGACCGAGCCCAGCGCCGCGGCCCGCACCACGTGGTGGGCGTCACGACGCAGCCAGCCCGACGGGTCGTAGCCGGCGGCGGCCGCCGCGTCCGGGCAGGCCGCCAGCAGCGCCGCCGACACCAGCGCCGAGTGGATCGACGCCTGCGACAGGTACACCTTGCGGCCCCCGGCCGCGCGGTCCAGCGCCGCCGCGTCCGGCAGGGCCGGCTCGGCCCAGGACGACTCGTCCCAGCCGTGCCCCAGCACCACCGCGTCGCCCGGCAGCGCCGCGGCGAACGCGGCCACCGCCTCCAGCAGCCCGGACGCCGACCGCACCGCCGACAGGTCCAGCCCCGACAGGGCCAGCCCGGTGTCGGTGGCGTGCACGTGCGCGTCCACGAACGCCGGCGTCACCAGCGCCCCGCCCAGCTCCACCACCCGGTCGGCGGCCGGCGCGTCGGCGTCGGCGCCCAGCCAGGCGATCCGCCCGTCACGCACCAGCATCGCCGTCGCGCTCGGGTCGGCCGGACAGTGCAGCACTCCGCCGCGGTACAAGGTCGAGGGGTTCGTCATGATGCTCAGTCTGCCGCCAGCCGCGCCTCGAACAGACGACGCACCCCCGGCTCGGCGCGCAGCAGGTCCAGCGCCAGCTCGGCGTGCCCCGGCACGTACCCGTTGCCGACCAGCATGGTCACGTCCGCGGCCAGGCCCTCCGCGCCCAGCGCCGCCGCCGCGAAGCTCGTCGCCATCGAGAAGAAGATCACCGTGCCGCCGTCCCCGGTGGCGAGGACCGCCCCGTGCTCGCAGCCCGGCACGTCCACGCAGACCACCGTCACGTCCGCGGGGCCGCCCAGCGCCGTGGTCACCGCCGTGGACAGGCCGACCGGGTCGCGGGCGTCGGCCAGCGCGACCACGTCGGCCAGGCCGGCCGCTTCGAGCGCGTCCCGCTCCGCCGCCACCGGCACCACCCCGACGGTACGGCGGGCGCCGGCCCGCCGCGCCGCCGCGAGGGACAGCGAACCGCTCTTGCCGGCGCCGCCGATCACCGCCACGGTCACCGGGCGCGCGTCCTCCTCGCGGCGGCGCCGCGCCACCTGCTCGGCCACCACCCGCGCGGTCAGCGCCGGCGCCCCGCACACGTCGAGCACCGCCAGGGACAGCTCCGGGTGCAGGTCGCCCGGCAGCACCGCGGCGATCGACCGGGCGAACAGGATCGCGTACCCGTCGCAGGGCACCTGCTCGCTGCGCCCGTCCCAGCGGGCCAGCCCGTCGAGGATCGTCAGCGGGGTCAGCGTCAGCGACACCAGGGTCGCGACCGGGTCGCCCGGCCGCAGGCCCAGCGGGGACCGCTTCCCGGCCTCCTCCACGGTGCCGATCAGCATGCCACCGGAGCCGGTGACCGGGTTCTGCATCTTCCCCCGGGTCGAGATGATCTCCAGGACCTCGGCACGGACCTTCTCCCCGTCGCCGCCGTGCTTCTCCGACAGCTGCCGGAAGCTCGCCGCGTCCAGGTTCAGCCGCTCGACCCGGATCCGCACCTCGTTGGCGGCGATCCGCGGGTCGGCGTCCAGCCGCCACGCCGCCTGCGGCAGCACCCCCGCCGGTTCCACGACTCGGTGCAGACCCACCGGTGACGTCACGCCGACCCCCAATGTCCAGCCGCCCGAAACCCCGGTCAGGGCTCGCGTCGCGGGAAAACTTCCGGCAGACTAATTTCTTCACCGGATATTTTCCAGTAGCCTTCAGGATCGCTGATCACCCGCACCACATGTCAGGAGGGGCCGTGACCCAGACCCAACCGGTTGAGACCATCCCTCAACCCCGTCACGCCCCGGTCGCCGTTCCGACCGCCGGGCAGCCGTACGAGTACCGCCGCAGCCCCCTGGTCGAACCCGACTGGACCCGCTTCCCCGGCTGGCGCCACGTCACCCGGGAGCAGTGGGAGAACGCCCAGTGGCAGCGGGTCAACTGCGTCAAGAACATCAAGCAGCTGCGCACCGTCCTGGGCGACCTCGTCGACGAGAGCTTCTACGCCGACCTCGAGGCCGACCAGAAGGCACTGGCCACCATGTCGATGCTGGTGCCCCCGCAGATGGTCAACACCATGGTGCCGTTCGAGCCCATGACCACCGAGGCGTTCCTGGCCGACCCGATCCGCCGCTACATGATCCCCGTCGCCTCCGACCGGCGCACCGACTGGCCCTCGCACCCCTACGCCAGCCGCGACAGCCTCCACGAGCACGACATGTGGGTCGCCGAGGGGCTCACCCACCGCTACCCCACCAAGGTCCTCGCCGAGCTGCTGTCCACCTGCCCGCAGTACTGCGGGCACTGCACCCGGATGGACCTGGTCGGCAACTCCACGCCGGCCGTCGACAAGCTGAAGCTCACCCTGAAGCCCGTCGACCGCTACGACGCCCACATCACCTACCTCAAGGCCCACCCCGGCGTCCGCGACGTGGTGGTCTCCGGCGGCGACGTGGCCAACGTGCCGTGGAAGAACCTCGAGTCGTACCTGATGCGGCTGCTCGAACTGGAGACCGTCCGCGACATCCGGCTCGCCACCAAGGCCCTCATGGGCCTCCCCCAGCACTGGCTCCAGCCCGACGTCGTCGAGGGCCTGGAACGCGTCGCCCGCACCGCCTCCCGCCGCGGCGTCAACCTCGCCATCCACACCCACGTCAACCACGCCCAGTCGCTCACCCCGCTGGTCGCCAAGGCCGCCCAGACCGCCCTCGACGTCGGCGTCCGCGACGTCCGCAACCAGGGCGTGCTCATGCGCGGCGTCAACGCCACCAGCGCCGACCTGCTCGACCTCTGCTTCGCCCTCCAGGGCGAGGCGGGCATCCTGCCGTACTACTTCTACATGTGCGACATGATCCCCAACGCCGAGCACTGGCGGGTCCCCGTCTGGCACGCCCAGCAGCTCCAGCACGACATCATGGGCTACCTGCCCGGCTACGCCACCCCGCGCATCGTCTGCGACGTCCCCTTCGTCGGCAAGCGCTGGGTGCACATGCTCACCGAGTACGACCGCGAACGCGGCATCTCCTACTGGACCAAGAACTACCGCACCTCGATCGAGTCCGCCGACCTCGAAGCGCTCAACAAGCGCTACGCCTACTACGACCCGATCGACACCCTGCCCGAGACCGGCCAGGCCTGGTGGGCCGCCCACCGCGACGACTGACCCGCACCACCCCGCCGCCCCCGTGAGCCACCCGGCCGCGGGGGCGGCGGTCATCTGTCCCGGCCCGGCACCGCCGCCTCAACCACCGCCACGATCTGCACCCGGGCTTGCGGCGCCGCCCGAGGTCGCCTCGGGTTTCGTGTAGAGGATCTCGCGGGCCTGCTCCGCGGCGCGGCTGATGCTCTCGGCGATGAACTCCACGTAGCGGGCGATGCTCTCCAGGCGCACGGCGGCCGGGGTGCCGTGGCCGAGGACGCTGACGCCCTGCCGTGCGGTCTCCGCGAGCTGGGCGTTGGCTCGGGCGCCGGCGATCGTGCCCTGGTAGAAGACGTCGTCGTCCACGACGTAGCGCTCCCGGCGGCGTTCGTCGCGTTCCCGGCGGATGAGGCCCTGGCCCTCGAGGAACGTGATCGCCTTGGAGACGGACGCCGGACTGACCTGAAGACGCTGGACGAGCTCGGACGCGGTGAGGCTGCCCGCGTCGGCGGTGTAGAGACAGGTCAGCACCCGGGACATCATCTTGGGCAGGCCCTGCTGGATGAGCAGGGTCGTGAACATCTCCTCGTACTCGCGCACGGCCTCGGGGTCGCGTCCGTGTGTCTGCGACGGCGCCTGCGGCCCTCGGGCCGGGGCCTGCCTGCGCCGGTGTGAGCGGCGTTCGGTGGCGCGGTGGGCCAGGTCGGCCCGGTAGGCGGTGGGGCCGCCGTTGCGCATCACCTCACGCGTGATCGTCGAGGTGGGGCGGTCGAGACGTCTGGCGATCTCCGCGTAGGCGAGCCCGTCGGCCAGCCCCAGCGCGATCTGCTGGCGTTCCTGCTGGCTGAGCCTGCCTCCCGGCATCGCGATCTCCCTTCACGCTTCCCCTGACGCCGCCACCATAGCGTTCACTCCCACCCAATGCAACGAACGCAGCTGTCCTCGTTGCGTTAAATTCTTCGCCGTTGCAACGATAAACAGGGCTCCACCTGCGCACACACTCATTTCTCGCAACGACTCCGTTGCCTGATTCTTGAACGCAACGTAGCGTTTCCCATGCCAGAAACAGTGCACGCGAGGAGAACACGATGCAGACCTTCGACACCCCCACCCCGATCTCCGCCGTCCTCGACATCCCCGCCGGGCGCGTCCAGCTCATCGCCGCCGACCGGGCCGACACCACCGTCGAGGTCCTGCCCGCCGACGCCTCGAAGAGCCGCGACGTGAAGGTGGCCGAACAAACCAAGGTCGAATACGGCAACGGCGTCCTGCGGATCGAGGCCTCCGCGAAGAACCAGATCCTCGGCAGCTCCGGATTCATCGAGGTGACCGTCCAGCTGCCCGCCGGCTCCCGCGTCGAGGTGAAAGCGGCCAGCGCCGACCTCCGGGCCATCGGCCGGTTCGGCGACGTCGCCTTCGAGGGCGCGCACGGCGCGATCAAGCTCGACGAGGCCGCGAGCCTCCGCCTCACCACCGCCGCCGGTGACGTCACGGTCAGCCGCCTCAACGGCCCCGCAGAGATCAGCACCGCAAAGGGCGACATCCGCATCGCCGAGGCCGTGCGCGGCACCCTCGTGCTGCGCACCCAGGCCGGCGACGTGTCCGTCGGCGCCGCCCACGGCGTCTCCGCCGCCCTCGACGCCGGCACCACCTACGGCCGGATCCACAACTCGCTCACCAACACCGACGGCGCCGCCGACCTCAACATCCACGCGACCACCGCCCACGGCGACATCGTCGCCCGCAGCCTCTGAGGAGCACCCACCATGACCAACCTGGCCATCGCGGCGAACGGACTGCGCAAGTCCTACGGCGACAAGGTCGTGCTCGACGGCGTCGACCTGGCCGTCCCCCAAGGAACAATCTTCGCCCTGCTCGGCCCGAACGGCGCCGGCAAGACCACCGCCGTCAAAATCCTCTCCACCCTCATCTCCCCCGACCCCGCCTCCGGCCACATCCGCGTCGCCGGCCACGACCTCGCCGCCGCCCCCCAGGCCGTCCGCACCGCGATCGGCGTCACCGGCCAGTTCTCCGCCGTCGACGGCCTGATCACCGGCGAGGAGAACATGCTCCTCATGGCCGACCTGCACCACCTGTCCAAGCGCGACGGCCAGCGCACCGCCGCCGAGCTGCTCGAACGCTTCGACCTCACCGACGCCGCGAAGAAGCCCGCCTCCACCTACTCCGGCGGCATGAAGCGCCGCCTCGACCTCGCC
The DNA here is from genome assembly GCF_042872345.1 of Micromonospora sp. NPDC005299. Classification (NCBI taxonomy): domain Bacteria; kingdom Bacillati; phylum Actinomycetota; class Actinomycetes; order Micromonosporales; family Micromonosporaceae; genus Micromonospora; species Micromonospora sp. NPDC005299. The sequence goes on along the minus strand of NZ_JBIAKG010000005.1, from coordinate 378,175 downwards.
GTGACCCTGGTCGGCAACCCGCGGATCATCTTCCTCGACGAACCGACCACCGGCCTCGACCCCCGCAGCCGCCACAACATGTGGCAGATCATCCGCGAACTCGTCGCCGACGGCGTCACCGTCTTCCTCACCACCCAGTACCTGGAGGAGGCCGACCAGCTCGCCGACCGCATCGCCGTGCTCAACGACGGGAAGATCGCCGCCGAAGGCACCGCCGAGGAACTCAAGCGACTCATCCCCGGCGGACACGTCCAACTCCGCTTCGAGGACCCCGCGGCCTACGAGCGGGCCGCCGACGCGCTGCGCGAAACCGTACGCGACGACCCGGCGCTCACCCTGCAGATCCCCAGCGGCGGCACCCAGCGCGAACTGCGCGCCATCCTCGACCGGCTGGACGACGCCGACGTGCACGCCGACACCCTCACCGTGCACACCCCCGACCTCGACGACGTCTTCTTCGCCCTGACCGGCGGCGCCCGCATCCCCCACCAGCCCAAGGAGGCCGTCCGATGAGCTCCCTCTCCCTCGCCGTACGCGACTCGTCCACCATGCTGCGCCGCAACCTCCTGCACGCGCGGCGCTATCCGTCCCTCACCCTGAACCTGCTGCTCACCCCGATCATGCTGCTGTTGCTCTTCGTCTACGTCTTCGGCGACACCATGAGCGCGGGCATCGGCGGCGGCCCGGACCGCTCCCGGTACATCGCGTACCTCGTCCCGGGCCTCCTGCTGATGACCATCGGCAGCACCGTGATCGGAACCGCCGTGTCCGTCTCCACCGACATGACCGAGGGCATCATCGCCCGCTTCCGCACCATGGCGATCCACCGCGGTTCGGTGCTCGTCGGACACGTCGTCGGCAGCGTGCTGCAATCGATCCTGAGCGTGGTCCTCGTGGGCGCCGTCGCCGTGGCCATCGGCTTCCGGTCCACCGACGCCGGCGTCCTGGAGTGGCTCGCGGCGTTCGGAATGCTCGTGCTCTTCGCCACGGCGCTCACCTGGATCGCGGTCGGCATGGGCCTGGTCAGCCCGAACGCCGAGGCCGCCAGCAACAACGCCATGCCGCTGATCCTGCTGCCGCTCCTCTCCAGCGCCTTCGTCCCGGTCGACGCCATGCCCGGCTGGCTCCAGCCGATCGCCGAGTACCAGCCGTTCACGCCCGCCATCGAGACCCTGCGCGGTCTGCTGCTCGGCAGCGAGATCGGCCACAACGGGTGGCTCGCCGTCGCCTGGTGCGTGGGACTCGCGGTGCTCGGCTACTTCTGGTCGACGTCGAAGTTCAACCGCGACCCGAGGTAGCGGCCGCGATCTCCGGCGGCTCGTCCCGAGTCTGGGCGGCGTACGCCGACACCGCGTCGGCGTACGCCGCCACAACCGTCAGCCCCGCGGCGCGTACATGATCACGGCGACGCCGACCAGGCAGATCACCGCGCCCGTGAGGTCCCACCGGTCGGGCCGGAACCCGTCCACCAGCACACCCCACGCCAGCGACCCGGCCACGAACACACCCCCGTACGCCGCCAGGATCCGGCCGAAGTTCGGATCGGGCTGGAACGTCGCCACGAACCCGTACGCGCCCAACGCCAGCACCCCGGCCGCCACCCACCACAGCCCCCGGTGCTCCCGCCAACCCTGCCAGACCAGCCACGCGCCCCCGATCTCCGCCAGCGCGGCCAGCACGAACAACACCAGGGAACGCAGAACCGTCACCCCGCGACCCTAACCAGGCGCCTCCTCGGCGCTGCGCACACGGCGGCGGGGGGGGGCCGCGGGGGGGGGGGGGGGGCGCCCCCCCCCCCGGGGGGGGGGGCGGGCCCGGGGGGCGGCCGGGGGGGGGCCGGGGGGGGGGGCCCCCCCAACCCCCCCCCGCCCCCCCCCCCCCCCCCCCCCCCCCCACCCCCCGCCCCCCCGGCGCCCCCCCCCCCGGGGGGGGCGCCCCCGGGGGGGGGGGGGCCCCCGCCGCCGTACGAGTCACTTGTCGAAGGCGTCCCGGACGTTGCGTCCGGCCTCCTTGACGTTCTGCCCGGCCTGCCGCGCCCGGGCGGCGCTCTGCTCGTTGGCGCCCTCGGCCCGCAACCGCTCGTTGTCGGTGGCGTCGCCGATCCGCTCCTTGGCCGCGCCGGCCAACTCCTGGGCCCGGCTCTTGGCCTTGTCGGTGAAGCTCATCGCGCCTCCTCGGCTTGTTCGGGCTTGCGCCGGTTGCGTCCCCGGTGCCGGTCTCCCCAAACGTCGTGTCCGAGCGCACACCCCGTAAGGCATCCTAGGAAGATAGGTTCCAACGGTGGACGTCCTGCCAGCCGGCCCGGTCGGCCGGCCCGTGGTTGACTGGTCGGGTGAGCGAGCTCCTGCTGATCCGGCACGGCGAAACCACCTGGAGCGCCAGCCGCCGGCACACCTCGTACACCGATCTGGAGCTGACCCCCGACGGCGAGCGGCAGTCCCAGGCGCTCGCCGTCGCGCTCGCCGGCCGGCGCTTCGTCCGGGTGCTGTCCAGCCCCCGGCAGCGCGCGACCCGCACCGCGCACCTGGCCGGGCTCACCGTCGACGCCACCGACCCCGACCTGGCCGAGTGGAACTACGGCGCCTACGAGGGGCGCACCACCGTGGACATCCACGAGGAGAACCCCCGGTGGAACATCTGGACCGACGGCTGCCCCGACGGGGAGTCACCGGCCGAGGTCGGCGCCCGGCTCGACCGGGTGCTCGACCGGGTGGCCCCACTACTGGAGAAGGGCAGCGTCGCGCTGGTCGGCCACGCGCACAGCCTGCGGGTGCTCGGCGCGCGCTGGATCGGCCTGCCCCCGTCCGCGGGCGGGCTGCTGCGGCTGGACACCGCCACCGTCAGCGTGCTCGGTCACGAGCACGGCCGGCGGGTCATCCTGCGGTGGAACCAGCCGGCTCCGCAGTCGGCCGCGACCGGCCCCGACCAGGCAGCTCGGCACTGAACAAACGGTCGGCCCCGGTTCAGCGTCACTGCCGAACCGGAGCCGACCGTGGGCGGCGATGCCGCTCGCTGTCAGAGGTAGCGCGAGGCCTCGTCGAGGAAGCGCTGCGCGTACCGGTCCGCCGGAATGTCCCCGAGGTAGTACTTCTTGAGGTCGCGGCGGGCGGCGGCGAGAGGGTCGCTGCCGAGGAACTCGTCGAGGACGGCGTCGAGTCCCTGCAGCCGGCCGCCGTGCGCGTCGATCACGTAGGCCGCCCGCGCAAGCGGAAATGCCTCCGCGAACTGGGCCGCCGGCACCGAGACGGCAACCATCACGAAGGGCTTCTCCGAGTACAGGTAGTCCGCCACCACGCTCGACACATCCGACACCATGGCGTCCGACGCGTTGAAGCAGTCGGCGACCGTCATGTCCACCTCAGCCTCGGCGCCGAAGATGTGTGGCCGTCCGTTCGTCCGGCGGTCGTCAGCCAGCAGCGTCCGAATCCGCTCGCACTCGCGCGCCAGCTCCGGGGACCGCCGGCTGTACGGGTGCGGTCGGAAGATGACGCTGCAGCCGCGAGCGACGAGCGCCTTGATGATGTCGTAGCCGACGCGCAGTGACGAATAGTTGGAGTCGGCATAGAAGCCGGCCCACGTCGGGGCGTACAGGACCCGGGGGTTGGCGATCGAGGCGATCGGCTCGGTGGCGATGGCGACGTTCTCCACCTGGGGGCGCCCGACGATGGTGAACATCTCCGCGGGCATGCTCACGCCGTTGGCCGCGAACCGGTCGATCGCGGCCTGGCCGGCGACGAAGTTCTTGTCGTAGATCCGGAAGACCGGGTTGTGACTCGGCACCTTGTCGCTGTCACCGTGGTTGAGCTGGATGTGCTTCAGGTTCGTATACCGGATGACGTGGTTGTTCATCGTCGCGGTATTGACGTAGAAGGCTGCCCGTAGCGACGGGGCGATCACATCGTCAAGCTGGTTCAGCCCCATCCGCAGCACCACCGGGGCCTTGGTCAGACCCACCACCTCGTTGAAGTTGGTCTGGTTGCGCACCAGCACGAAGAACTTCCTGCCGAGGCGCTCCAGATACGGCAACCACATCGCGAGCTGGTAGGCGGTGCCGGCGGGTGCGTTCCAGTGCACGAGGAAGACCGGCTCGTAGGCGGTCAGCGCGGCAAGCAGTTTCGTCTCACTGCGCCGCCGCGCCCGCACCGCCCGCAGCGCCTGCAACCCGGTGAACAGGGTCAACCCGAGCGCGACGGTCGCCACCGCCAGCGCGATCCACCCGAAGACGTCGGTGAACGCGCAGACCAGCGCCACGAGCACCGCGGCGCTGTTGACCAGCGCCGCCCGGCTGGGGTTGGGGCTACGGTCAGGCCGTGGGCCGCTTCCGGGCAGGTTGGCCGAAACGGGATAGACGGCGTCGTGCACGGACGCCACCACCGACTCGGTGAGAACCGCCAGGCCCGCGACGGCGACACCAACGGCCAACGCGGGATCAAGACTGCCGTGCACCGCGCCGAGCAGATACGCGCAGGCGAGCAGGAGGACGCGCGCCACAACGGATGTGCCGGCGGCCACCGAACCGCGACGCCACGTCCAGGCCAGCAGACCGAGCGCGAGAACGGCCGGGGGAAGCGCCCACAGGCGGGAGTTTCCCACCGCCGCCAGCAGCAGGGCGGCAAGGGCTGTCACCTCGACCGCCGTGGCGGGCAGTCGCGTCCCGGCGGCCGACGTCCGCGCCTCCACCAGCCATCCGCTGAACCGGGACCGGCCCGGCTTCGAAGCCGTCATCGCCCCACCCCCACCGACCAGGGGCTGATCCACAGCAGCCGCCTCGCCCGACCCCGGCAGTTCGCCAGGTAGTTCTGTTGCAACGCCAACTCCTTCGTCAACTTGCTCACCCGCTCCCGAGCCGCACGGCTCGGTGAACGATGGTTCACAGCGTAGGCGGATGGTTTCGCGGATCGCCCCGATCCCCTGCCGCCCGCCGGCGCACGCGCGCACTCACCTGCCGCCGCCCGGTGACATCCGTGCCGAGGGCGGGCGGCGAAGGTGATCATTGCTCGCCGAGCGGGGTCAACCCGCCTGCGAGCCCGTCGACCCCGCCGAGATGCCACGGAGCCGGTGCTGATTCACCGCATCCGGGCCGACCTTCGGCGGACGATGCTCGTACGGAGTGGAGAGCACGACGGTCGTCCGCGTGGTGACGTTCGCGGCCGTGCGGATCTCCTGCAGCACCCGCTCCAGGTCCGCCGGGCTGGCCACCCGCACCAGCAGCAGGTAGAAGTCCTCCCCCGCCACCGAATAGCACGAGTCGATCTCGGGCAGGTGGGCCAGCCGCTCCGGTGCGTCGTCGGGCTGCGAGGGGTCGAACGGCCGGATCGCCACGAATGCGGTCAGCGGCAGCTCCAGCGCCTCGAACGAGACGCGGGCCGTGTACCCCTTGATGACGCCGCGCTGCTCCAGCCGGCGGACCCGCTGGTGCACGGCCGACACCGACAGCCCCACCTTCTCGGCGAGGTCCGTGTACGACAGCCGACCGTCTCCGGTCAGCGCGGCGACGATGGCGCGGTCGATCTCCTCCACGCGGTGCAACCTACCTGGAAAAGCGCTCCCACGCCGCACCCGGCCCGCCGCCGTGACGCTGTGCGGGCCGGGTGTCGCGCACCGCGTCGATCAGCCCTTCGCCAGGGCCCGGGAGATGACCAGCCGCTGGATCTGGTTGGTGCCCTCGACGATCTGCAGCACCTTCGCCTCGCGCATGTACCGCTCGACCGGGTGGTCGGCGACGTAGCCGGCGCCGCCGAGCACCTGCACCGCGTCGGTGGTCACCCGCATCGCCATGTCGGTGGCGAACAGCTTCGCCTTCGCCGCCTCGATCGAGTACGGCCGGCCGGCGTCGCGCAGCCGGGCGGCGGCCAGCGTCAGGGCGCGGGCGGCGGAGATCTGGGTGGCGTGGTCGGCCAGGGTGAAGCCGAGCCCCTGGAAGTCGATGATCGGCCGGCCGAACTGCTGGCGCTCCCGGGCGTAGACGATGGCGTAGTCCAGGGCCGCCTGGGCCAGGCCGACCGCGCAGGCGGCGATGCCGAGCCGCCCGGAGTCCAGCGCCGACATGGCGATGGTGAAGCCCGCCCCCTCGCCGCCGATGAGCCGCTCGGCCGGCACCCGGGCCTCGTCGAAGGCGATCTGGGCGACCGGGGAGGCGTGCAGGCCCATGGTCCGCTCGGCGGCCTGCGGGTGGATGCCCGGGGTGTTCCGGTCGGCCAGCAGGCAGGAGACGCCCTTCGGGCCGGGGCCGCCGGTGCGGCAGAAGATGTCGTAGAAGTCGGCGACCCGGGCGTGGGTGATCCACGCCTTGGTGCCGGAGACCACGTAGTCGTCGCCGTCGCGGACGGCCCTCGTGGTGAGCGCCGCGGCGTCGGAGCCGCCCTGCGGCTCCGAGAGGCAGTACGCCCCCAGCAGCTCGCCGCCGATCATGTCGGGCAGCAGCTTGCGCTGCGCGTCGGTGCCGAACTGGGCGAGGGGGTAGCAGGACAGGGTGTGCACGCTGACCGCCTCGGCGACCGCGAGCCAGCGGCTGGCGAGGATCTCCAGCACCTGGAGGTAGACCTCGTACGGCTGGGCGGCGCCGCCGTGCTCCTCGGCGTACGGCAGGCCGAGCAGGCCGGCCCGGCCCAGGGTGCGCAGCACCTCACGGGGGAACTCGGCGCGCTCCTCGAAGTCGGCGGCCCTGGGGGCGAGCTCCCGGTCGGCGAGTTCGGTGGCGAGGTCCAGCAGGTCGTGGGCCTCGTCGGTGGGGAGGATCCGGTCGACAGTCATAGCGCGATGAGCTCCGTGGGGGTGGTGTTGAGCCGCTGCCCGCCGTCCGTCGTGCAGACGACGATGTCCTCGATCCGGGCGCCGTGCCGCCCGGCGAGGTAGATCCCGGGTTCGACCGAGAACGCCATGCCCGCCTCGATCGGCCGGGGGTTGCCGGCCACGACGTACGGCTCCTCGTGGGTGTCGAGGCCGATGCCGTGTCCGGTGCGGTGCAGGAACGCGTCGCCGTGACCGCCGGCGGTGATGAGGTCCCGGGCGACCGCGTCGAGCGCCTCGGCGGTCATCCCCGGGCGGACGGCCGCCACGGCGGCGCGCTGCGCCTCGTGCAGAACCGCGTAGTAGTCGGTGAACTCGGCCGGGGCGGGGCCGCCGGCGACGTAGGTGCGGGTGCAGTCGGAGCGGTAGCCGGACGGCATGGTGCCGCCGATGTCGACCACCACCGGCTCGCCGGCCTGGATCGGCCGGTCGGCGGTGTGGTGGTGCGGGCTGGCGCCGTTCGGGCCGGCGGCCACGATGACGAAGTCGACGCGGACGTGCCCGGCGGCCACGATGGCGGCGGCGATGTCGGCGGCCACCTCGGCCTCGGTCCGGCCGGGGCGCAGCCACTCCCCCATCCGCCGGTGCACCGCGTCGATCGCGGCGCCCGCCTCAGTCAGCGCGGCCACCTCGGCGGGCGACTTGCGGATCCGCAGCTCGCGCAGCACCTCGGAGGCGAGCCGCTGGGCCGCGTCGGGCAGCGTGGCGCGCAGGGCGAGCACCTGCTCGGCCCACATCCGGTCGGCCAGCCCGACGGCGGCGACCGGGCCGGGCAGCGCGGCCCGCACCAGCGGCCAGGGGTCGGTGCCGTCGGCGTGGTCGACGATCCGGTAGCCGGCGCCGGGTGCGGCCTCGGCGCCGGGGCGTTCCAGCACCGGCACGATCAGGGTGGGCTCGCCCTCGGCGGGGAGCACCAGGCAGGTGAGGCGCTCCCCCTCGTGCGCGTCGTAGCCGGTCAGGTAGCGCAGGTCGGAGCCGGGCGTGAGCAGCAGCGCGTCCAGGCCCGCGGCGGCGGTGGCGCGCTGGGCGGCGGCCAGCCGCTCGGTCGGGTACAGCTCGTCGGTTCCCACCCCCAGAGCTTAACGGTCGTTTGGGTGATCGCGGGACCCCGGTCGCCGCTCCACCACGGCGGTCACGGCGCGTCCGGGCGGTCCGGGCGCCACCGGCGGTACGGCCCGGGCGCGATCACGTTCCCCTCCACCCCGGCCGTGCTCCGGTAGTCCCGGCTGCGCCGGTCAGGCGCTCGCGGCCTCGGCCCGGAGGTCCTCCTCCGACGCGCCGCGCCGCCAGTAGCCGGCGAAGGTGACCCGGCGGCGGTCCAGGCCGCGCTCGCCGACCAGGTGCCGGCGGACCGCCCGGACCATGCCGGCCTCGCCGGCGATCCACGCGTACGGGGCGGCGCCGGGCAGCCGGGCGCCGCGCAGCGTGTCGGCCAGCAGGCTGCTGCCCGGTGTGGTGGCGCCCCGGACCAGCCAGGTCACCTCGGCGCGGGCGGCGCAGGGCAGCGCCCGGATGTCGCCGGCCGTGGGGACCTCGACGAAGGCCCGGACCGGGGTGCCGGCGGGCAGCCAGTCGAGGATCCCGCCGACGGCGGGCAGCGCGGTCTCGTCGGCGACCAGCAGCACGGCGTCGGCGCCGGTGGGCGGCTGGAAGCGCACGGTCCGCTCGTCGGGCAGGGCCGGGCCGAGCAGCAGCACCCGGTCACCCGGGCGGGCCCGGCCGGCCCAGCGGGTGGCCGGGCCGGTGTCGCCGTGCCGGACGAAGTCGATGTCCAGCTCGCCGAGCTCGGGGCGCTGCGCGCGGATCGTGTAGGAGCGCATCACGGCCCGCACCCCCGGATCCAGGGCCCGCCAGGCCGCGTACCAGTCCTCCCCCGCCTCGACCGGGACGACCGGGGCGTCCTGGCCGGGGTGCGGCAGGAAGACCGAGACGCTCTGGTCCCGGCCACCGCCGGCGAACTCGCCGAGGTCGTCGCCGCCGAAGATGACCCGGACCAGGCAGTCGCCCACCGCCCGGGTGGCGACCACCCGGGCGGCGTAGAACCGGTACCGCAGGGCGACGGCGGTGGTCACGCGGTGACCTTCCTGGCGCCCCGGATGGCGGTGGCCAGGTTCTCCAGCAGCGGGGCCGCGCCGGCGTACGAGAAGCGGGGCACCGCGTCCCACGGGGTGACCTGGTTGGCCTTGACCGCGGGCAGCTGCGCCCAGGTGGGCTTGGCGGCGAGGTCCTTCGGCTGCAGGGCGGTGGGGCGGTTGTCGAGCAGGATCAGATCGGCCGGGAACTTGCCGGTGTTCTCCCAGCTCAGCGCCTCGAAGTAGTCGCCCTGTTCGAGCTTGGTCGGCACCACCAGGTCGACGCCGAGTTCGACGAAGTACATCAGGTCGGTGCTGATCTTCGGGTTGGAGACGTAGAACAGGTCGGGGCTGCCGGAGGCGGCCATCACCGTGATGCCCGGGTTCGCCTTGACCGCCTGGCGCACCGCGTCGGCGGCGGCGGTGAACCGGGCCTTCGCGTCGGTGACCTTCTTCGCGTTCAGGTCGGCGCCGAGGGAGCCGGCGAGTTCGGCGTACCGCTCGATCGGCCGGGTCATCGGCACGCGGGCGGTGGTGATCGCGACGCTCGGGGCCAGCGGGAGGATCTTCGCCTTGCTCTCGTCCGGGACGTACCAGAGCGCGCCCGGGTCGTACATGTGGGTGACCAGCAGGTCGGGCCGGAGCCCGGCGTACTTCTCCAGGTTGAACTCGCCCCAGGCGTTGCCGAGGATCTCGACCTGCTCGACGTCGAGGTCGCCGGCCTGCGGCTCCTTGCTGCCATCCGCCTTCCTGGTCTCGCCGAACACGCCGACGATCTGCTTGTCGAGTCCGAAGTCGACCAGGGCGGCGGCCACCCCGGTGAAGGCGACGATCCGGGACGGTCGGGCGGCGGCGTCGACCTTCTGCTGCCGGTCGTCGGTGAACGACCAGGGGCCGCCGGTCGGAGCGGCGCCGGTGGCGGCGTCGCCGCCGTCCTTGCCGCAGCCGGCGAGGAGGGCGCCGAGGCCGGCGGCACCGGCGGCGGCGAGGAGGCCGCGGCGGGAGAGCCGGCGGCTGGACACGATGTCGGGCATGGCGAAGTCTTTCGATACGGGGTCTGCGAATGACCATGGATAGCGAGGTTAGGCTAACCTAACCCACGTTCCCGTCAAGGCCCTTCCTGCCCCCGGAGCCCACGCTGTCCGTCATCACCCCACCCCGAAGCGGCGCCGCCGCCGCCCCGGCGCCCGGCCGCCGCCGGCTCCGGGCCGGCGGGCTGGCGCTCGGTGTGCTGCTGCTCGCCGCGGTGGCCGTGCTCAGCCTCGCCCTCGGCGCGAAGCCGCTCGCACTCGCCGACGTGTGGCACGGCCTCACCGACCCGGCCTCCCCCGAGTACGCCGTGGTGCACCAGGGACGGCTGCCCCGTACGCTGCTCGGCCTCGCCGCCGGCGCGGCGCTCGGCGTCGCCGGGGCGGCCATGCAGACGCTGACCCGCAACCCGCTCGCCGACCCCGGCCTGCTCGGCATCAACGCGGGCGCGTCGGCCGCGGTGGCCACCGCCACCGTGCTGCTCGGCGTCGCGGACCTCGACCACCAGGTCTGGTACGCGTTGCTCGGCGCCGCCGCAGTCACCGTGGCCGTGCACACGATCGCCGGCGGCCGGCAGGCCACCCCGGCCCGGCTGGCCCTGGCCGGGGCGGCGCTCAACGCGGCCCTCTATTCCTACGTCAGCGCCGTCATGCTGGTCGACAGCACCTCGCTGGAGCGGATGCGGTTCTGGACCGTCGGCTCCCTCGCCGGGGCGCGCACCGACACCGTGCCGAGCCTGCTGCCGTTCGTCCTGGCCGGGCTGCTCATCGCCCTGCTGGTGACCCGCCCGCTGGCCGCCCTGGCCCTCGGCGACGACTCCGCCCGGGCGCTCGGCGCCCGACCCGGCCTGATCCGCGGCGCGGTGATCGTCGCCGTCACGCTGCTCTGCGGGGCGGCCACCGCCGCCTGCGGGCCGATCGTCTTCGTGGGGCTGCTCGCCCCGCACCTGGTGCGCGCCCTCACCGGGCCCGACCCGCGCCGGCTGCTGCCCTGGTGCGCGGTGTTCGCGCCGGTGCTGCTGCTCACCGCCGACGTGGCCGGCCGACTGCTGGGACGTCCCGGCGAACTCCAGGTGGGCCTGGTCACCGCCGTGCTCGGCGGGCCGCTCTTCCTGCACCTGGTCCGCCGCGGACGGGTGGGCCGGCTGTGATCGTGCTGCGCCTACCCGGCGGGCTGTCGCTGCGCCTGCGCCCCCGCGGCCTCGTCGTCGGCGTGGCCGGCACGCTGCTCGCCCTCGCCCTCGCCGTGCTGGCCGTCGGCGCCGGCGACTATCCGATCGCCCCGGCCGACGTGCTGCGGGTGCTGGCCGGCGGGGGCAGCCCCGCCGACCGGTTCATCGTCACCGAGCTGCGGCTGCCCCGGCTCGCCACGGCCCTGGCGGTCGGCGCCGCCCTCGGCCTGGCCGGCGCGGTGTTCCAGTCCCTGACCCGCAACCCGCTGGGCAGCCCGGACGTGCTCGGGGTCACCTCCGGCGCGGCCACCGGCGCGCTGGTCGTGGTGGTGGCCGGCGGCGGCAGCGCCGCGCTGGCCGGGGCCGCCGCCGCCGGCGGACTGGCCACCGGCCTGCTGCTGTACGCGCTGGCCGGCCGGCACGGCGTCGGCGGGCACCGCCTGGTGCTGGTGGGCATCGGGGTGACCGCCATTCTCACCGGCGTCAACGGCTGGCTGCTCACCCGCGCCCCGCTGATGGACGCCGCCCGCGCCGCCCTCTGGATCACCGGCAGCCTGGACGGGCGGGGCTGGGCGAACGCCCTGCCGGTGCTCGGGGCGCTGGCGGTGCTGCTGCCCGCCGTGCTGCTCGCCCGTGCCCCCGCGCTGCGGCTGCTGGAGATGGGCGACGACTCGGCGGCCGGGCTCGGCGTACCGGTGCGCCGGGTCCGGGTGGCCGCGCTCGGCTCGGCCGTGCTGCTGGTCTCGGTCGCCGCGGCGGCCGCCGGGCCGGTGTCGTTCCTGGCGCTGACCGCGCCGCACCTGGCCCGCCGGCTCACCCGCGCGCCCGGGCCGAACCTGCTGCCGTCGGCGGTCGTCGGCGCGGCCCTGCTGCTCGCCGCCGACCAGCTCGCCCAGCACGCGGTCGCCGGCCGGCAACTGCCCGTCGGTGTGGTCACCGGCGTGCTCGGCGGCGGCTACCTGGCCTGGCTGCTCGCCGGCGAACGCGGGGGCCGGCGATGACCGGCCCCGACGAGAAGGGAACCCTGATGCGGCCCGACACCCCCCGGCTGGTCGGCGAGGCGCTGACCCTCGGCTACGACCGGCGCACCGTCGCCGAGGACCTCACGGTCGCCGTCCCCGACGGGTCCTTCACGGTGATCATCGGGCCGAACGCGTGCGGCAAGTCGACGCTGCTGCGCGCGCTGGCCCGGCTGCTGCGCCCGGCCCGCGGCACGGTGCTGCTCGACGGCGCCGACATCCACCGTCGGCCGGCCCGCCAGGTGGCCCGTACCCTCGGGCTGCTCCCGCAGTCGGCGGTGGCCCCGGACGGGCTGACGGTGGCCGAGCTGGTGTCCCGGGGCCGCTACCCGCACCAGGGCCTCCTGCGGCAGTGGTCCCGCGAGGACGAGCGGGTGGTCGACCGGGCGATGGCCGACACCGGCGTCGCGGAGCTGGCCGACCGGCCGGTCGACGAGCTGTCCGGCGGGCAGCGGCAGCGGGTCTGGATCGCCATGGCGCTGGCCCAGCAGACGCCGCTGCTGCTGCTCGACGAGCCGACCACCTACCTGGACATCGCCCACCAGGTCGAGGTGCTGGACCTCTGCGCCCGGCTGCACGAGGAGCAGGGCCGCACCCTGGTGGCGGTACTGCACGACCTGCACCAGGCCGCCCGGTACGCCACGCATCTTGTGGCCATGCGCGACGGGCGGGTGGTCGCCGCCGGGGACCCGCGGCGGATCGTCACGACCGAGCTGGTCGAGGAGGTGTTCGGCCTGCCCTGCCGGATCATCGAGGACCCGGAGACGGGCACGCCGCTGGTCCTGCCGACGGCACGCCGGCGGTCCGTGCCGGTGACCTGATCGCGCACCGGCCGGGTCCGCCGTCCCGCGGCGGTCCCGGCCGGCCTGTCGTCCGCACCCGCCCGGTCGACGGAGGCGGGTCGGCCCGTGCGCGCTACTCCACGGCCGCCGCGGCGGCCCGGCCGGCGATGCGGCCGGAGAAGAGGCAGCCACCGAGGAAGGTGCCCTCCAGAGCGTTGTAGCCGTGCATGCCGCCGCCGCCGAAGCCGGCGACCTCGCCGGCGGCGTACACCCCGGCGAGGGGCTCGCCGTCGGGGCGCAGCACCCGGCCGGACAGGTCGGTGTGCAGGCCACCGAGGGTCTTGCGGGTCAGCACGTGCAGCTGCACGGCGATCAGCGGGCCGGCCGCCGGGTCGAGCAGCCGGTGCGGGGTGGCGACCCGGATCAGCCGGTCGCCCCGGTAGCGGCGGGCGCCCCGGATGGCGTGCAGCTGGGCGTCCTTGCCGAACGGGTGGGCGATCTCCCGGTCCCGGGCCTCGACGATGCGGCGCACCGCCACGGCGTCGAGCTGCGGCCCGCCGGTCTCGGCGGCCAGCTTGTTCATCCCGTCGACCAGCTCCGGCAGGTCGTCGGCGACGACGAAGTCCGCGCCGTGCCCCTTGAACGCCTCCACCGGCCCGGGCGCGCCGGGGCGGACCCGCTGGAGCACCTGCCGCACGCTGCGGTTGGTCAGGTCGGGGTTCTGCTCCGAGCCGGAGAGCGCGAACTCCTTCTCCAGGATCTTCTGGGTCAGCACGAACCAGCTGTAGTCGTGGCCGGTGGACCGCAGGTGGCGCAGCGTGGCGAGAGTGTCGAAGCCGGGGAACAGCGGCGCCGGCAGCCGCTCGCCCGTCGCGTCGAGCCACAGCGACGACGGCCCGGGCAGGATGCGGATGCCGTGCCCCGGCCAGACCGGGTCCCAGTTGCGCAACCCCTCGGTGTAGTGCCACATCCGGTCAGGGTTGATCACCTGGCCGCCGGCCGTCTCGGTGACGGCGAGCATCCGGCCGTCGACGTACGCGGGCACCCCGGTGACCATCCGCTCCGGTGGGGTGCCGAGCCGCGCCGGCCAAGCCCGCCGGACCAGGTCGTGGTCGCCGCCGATCCCGCCCGAGGTGATGATCACCGCCTGCGCCGCGTACGCGAAGTCGCCGACCACCGTCCGGGAGGTGGGCCGCCCGCGCGGGGCGTCGTCGGGGGCGAGCACCGCGCCGCGCACGCCGGTGACCGCGCCGCCGCTGGTGACCAGCTCGTCGACGCGGTGCCGGAACAGCAGCCGGATGCGGCCCTCCTCGGCGGCGGCGCGGACCCGCCGGGCGAACGGCTCGACCACGCCCGGGCCGGTGCCCCAGGTGACGTGGAACCGGGGCACCGAATTGCCGTGCCCGTGCGCCGCTCCGCCGCCCCGCTCGGCCCAGCTCACCACCGGGAAGACCCGGTGGCCCAGGCCCCGCAGCCAGGCGCGCTTCTCCCCGGCCGCGAAGTGCACGTACGCCTCGGCCCACCGGCGCGGCCAGTGGTCCTCCGGGCGGTCGAAGGCGGCGCTGCCGGTCCAGTCCTGCCAGGCCAGCTCGACGGAGTCCCGGATGCCCATCCGCCGCTGCTCCGGCGAGTCGACCAGGAAGAGCCCGCCGAACGACCACCACGCCTGCCCGCCGAGGTTCTGCTCCGGCTCCTGGTCCAGCAGCAGCACGCGGCGGCCCGCGTCGGCGGCCTCGGCGGCGGCGACCAGGCCGGCCAGCCCGGCCCCGATCACGATCACATCGGTATCCACGGCACCGACCGTACGTAGCCAGGTGCCAAAATCCTTGGTCGGGGCGCGCATGATCCGCCACCGAGTTTGTCACCGCGATGACAAAAGGGAGCCGACCATGGCGGACACGCTGCTCGACATCGAGCGCGGCCTGGCGCACCTCGCGCCGGCGGTCGGCGAGCAGCTGCGCGGGCTGCGCGCCCCCCTGCACGGGCGGATCCTGGAGACCGTCCGCACCGCCATGCGGGCGCAGGGCCGCTCGCTGACCGGCGGGCAGGGTCGCGGCCTGGCCCTCGGCGTGCGGACCGCGGTGGACGCCTTCGTCGACGCGGTCGCCGACCCGGCCCGGGACCTGGCCGCCACCCGGGCGGTCTTCCACGCGCTGGGCCGCACCGAGTACCGCGAGGGGCACCGGGTCGACGCGCTGCGCGCCGTGCTCACCCTCGGCGGCCGGGAGATCTGGGCCTTCCTCGTCGCGCACACCACGCCCGTCGGCCCCGCCCCGGCGGACCTGTACGTGGTCGCCGGCGCGCTCTTCGGCTACGTCGACGCGCTGGCCGGCGCCGCCGCCGAGGGATACCTGGACGAGCAGCGCGACGCCGCGCAGGACTGGGCCACCACCCGGCGGCGGCTGATCACCCTGCTCGTGCAGCCGGAACCGCCGGCCGAGGCCGCGCTGCGCGCCGCCGCCGACGCGGCCCGCTGGCCGCTGCCCCGGACGGTCGCCGTGCTCAGCGTCGACGGCGACGACGCCGACCACCTGGGCCGCACCATCGGCGGCGGCGCGATCGCCACGGTCATCGACGACGTGGTACGGATCGTGCTGCCCGACCCGGCCATCCCGGGACGGCTCGACCGGGCCCGCCAGGCGCTCGCGGGCCGGCGGGCGGCGCTCGGCCCCAGCGTGGCGCTGGCCCGGGCCCGGCTGTCGTACCGGATCTCCGGGCGGGCCCTCGCGTTGCGCCGCGACGGGGTGCTGCGGAACGACCCGGTCACCGGCGACGAGCACCTGCTCACCCTGCTGCTGCGCTGGGAGCCGGGGCTGGCCGACCACCTCGCCGACGCCTGCCTCGCACCGCTGGGCGACCTGCGGCCGGCCGCCCGGCGGGCCCTGGCCGAGACCCTGCACGGCTGGCTGCGCCGGCAGGGGCAGGTCGTCGCCGTGGCCGAGGACCTGCACACCCACCCGCAGACGGTGCGCTACCGGATGCGCCGGTTGCGGGAGCTGTTCGGCGCGGCCCTCGACGACCCCGACCAGCGGCTGGTGCTCCACCTCGCGCTGCGCCACCGGCTGGGCAGCGGCTAGGGATTGTCGTACCGGTGGCCCGGGCGATCGCCGCGCGCTGCTTGCTCGCCGCCGCAGAGCTGGGTCGGTGGATGCGCGGGCGCTCGGGAGGCGCGAGATCGTGGAAAGTTCCCGTTCGACACGAGTGGGCGGTGGTGTTGCGGGGTGCGGCCACGATGGGAGCGTGCTTCGGTTTCTGCTGAACCTGTTGTGGCTCGTCTTCGGCGGCGGTTTCGTCCTGGCCCTGGGCTACGGCGTGGCGGCCCTGATCTGCTTCGCGCTGGTGATCACCATCCCGTTCGGGGTGGCCTCGCTCCGCCTCGCCTCGTACGCGCTGTGGCCGTTCGGCCGCACCCTCGTGCCGAAGCCCGGCGCCGGCGTCGCCTCCGGCCTGGCGAACGTGCTCTGGGTGCTGCTCGCGGGTTGGTGGCTGGCCCTGTCGCACATCCTCGCCGGCGTCGCGCTCTGCGTGACGGTCATCGGCATCCCGTTCGGGGTGGCCAACTTCAAGCTCGTCCCCGCGGCGCTCTGGCCCCTCGGCCAGGAGGTCGTCGAGACGCCGTGAGTCCGTCCGACCGTGCCGCGCGAATGCTCGGGGCCGGACCAGGGCCGCCCCCGAGCTGCTACCTCCAGCGACGCGCCGCCGTCCCTTCCCGCCCTCACCGCCCCGGGCCGCCGGCCGACGCGCGACCTCCGGCCAGGCACGGCCGCCCGGCTGAAGCCGACCCGCACGGTGGTGAGTGGAACGCCACGGGTGTCACCGGAGCGCTGAGGCACCATGGGGCGTTCCACTGACGCTTGAGACGCCGGGTGTCCGCGCGGCAAACCCTCGCAGCCGGCCTGCAGCGGCAACCAGTCGCGAAAGGTGTCGGACCCGTCCGCCAGCCGGCTGGCGGCATTCGGACTCGAAGTGCGGGGCGAAACAGTCCGTCCGCTCCCCCAGCCGGACGCCTGGTCCGGACGGCCCGATCCACGCGGAGCGGCGCGGTGTGTGGTGTGCCCCCTGTCCGCGGAGAGGGACGCTTCCTGGGCTGGCGCTGCTCGGCGCCGGCCAGGCCGGGAGATCGTTGCAACGGCAACGCCACAACGGCTGGCTCGCCGTTGCGCACACCGCCGGCGACAGCCAGAGACCGGACCCACGTCCCCTAAAGCGTCCTAGGAGGCTGGGTGGTGGGCACCCGCGGTTCATCCGAAAGAGGCTCATGACCAGGGCCGGCGCGGCTAGCGTCGGCATGGTGGGCGGTCATATCGGGGTGATCGAGGCACTCAAGGCAGACCCCACCATGTCGGGCCTGCGCCGGTCCCTGGAGGCGTACTACGGCGACCCGGCCCGCGACGCGGCGATGGACGCGTTCTACGCGCCCCTGGTCCGCCCCGGCGACCTGGTCTTCGACGTCGGGGCGCACGTGGGCGACCGGCTCGGCAGCTTCCGGCGACTGGGCGCCCGCGTGGTGGCCGTCGAGCCCCAACCACTCTGCACCCGGGCCCTGCGCGCCCTGTACGCGGGCGACGACCGGGTGACCGTGGTGGAGGCGGCGTGCGGGGCGCGTACCGGGCCGGTGCGGCTGCACGTGAACTCGGCGAACCCGACGATCTCCACCGCGTCGGCGGGGTTCCTGCAGGCCGCGCACGGGGCCGGCGGCTGGGCGCACGAGGTCTGGGACGCCGAGATCGAGGTGGCCGGCACGACGCTGGACACCCTGGTGGCGGCGCACGGCGTGCCGGCGTTCGTGAAGATCGACGTGGAGGGCTTCGAGGACGCCGTACTGGCCGGGCTGAGCCGGCCGCTGCCGGCGCTGTCGTTCGAGTTCACCACCATCGAACGCGACCTGGCCGCGCGCTGCCTGGACCGGCTCACCGGGCTGGGGTTCACCTCGTTCACCGTGGCGCTCGGCGACGAGATGGCGTTCGCCCTGCCCGGCTGGCGGCCGGCGGACGAGGTCGCGGCGTACCTGCGGTCGCTGCCGCACGAGGCCAACTCGGGTGACGTCTACGCCCGCGGCCGCCCGTCCTGACCGGCCCGCCCTGAGCCGGTGGGACCGTCGATTGCCACCGTGCAGGCCGCACGCTGCCACGGCCGCGGCCACCCGGTCCGGAGCATCGACGCTGCTCACACCCTCGATCGCCCGCGCTGTCCAGGGCCACTTTTTTCAGGTTTCGAACTTAGCCATGTTTCGTTACTCGCCCGTTATTGACGTGACCGCCGCCACTTCGGTTGACTGCGACGGAACCGCTTCCGCAACCGGTTCCGAAACATCCGCCTCACCCCTCCGACCCGGGAGCGTCACGTGCCGATCACCATCGCCGACGTCGCCACCCGCGCCGGCGTGAGCAAGACGACGGTGTCGCGGGTGCTCAACGGCAAGGGCGAGGTGCACGTGCGCACGGCCGACCGGGTCCGCGCCGTCATCAACGCCCTCGGGTACGTGCCGAGCGCCCGCGCGGTCGGCCTGGCCCGCGGGCGTACCCGGGTGGTCGGCATGCTGGTGCCCGCCCTGACCTGGCCCTGGATGGGCGAGGTGCTCCAGGGCGCGGCCGACGTGGTCGAGGCCGAGGGCTACGGCATGCTGCTGTTCACCTGCACCCAGGGCGACGAGTCGATGCGGCGGTTCGCCTCCCAGGTCTCCGCGAAGTCCTTCGACGGCCTGCTCGTGGTCGAGCCGGAGGGCACCCTCGACTACATCACCGAGCTGCACGAGCGCGGCCTGCCGGTCATCCTCATCGACGACCGCGGCCACCAGCCCGGCTTCCCGTCGGTGCGGACCACCAACGAGTCCGGCGCGCGGGCGGCCGCGGCGCACCTGCTGGCGCACGGTCGGAAGCGGCCGCTGGTCGTCACCGGCCTGCGCCGCTTCGGCTGCACGCGGGAACGGCTCGCCGGCTTCGCGGACGGCTACGCCGACGCGGGCCTGCCCATCGACCCCGCCCTCGTCGTGGAGGGCGACTTCACCTTCGAGTGCGGGCGGGTCGCGGTGGAACGCCTGCTCGCCGACGGCGTGCCGTTCGACGCCGTCTTCGCCCACAACGACCTCTCGGCCGCCGGGGCGCTGCAGGCGCTGCGGGACGCCGGCCGGCGCGTCCCGGAGGACGTGGCGGTGGTCGGCTTCGACGACCTGCCGCTGGCCGGGCACACCCACCCACCGCTGAGCTCGGTCCGCCAGCCGTTGCGGGAGATGGGGGCGGCTGCCGCCCGTACCCTCATCGCCCACCTCGCCGGCACGCCGCTGCCGCACACACCGACCGTCATTCCCACGAGCTTCACCGTCCGCGCCTCGACCGGCACCACCTGACCTCGCCACCGCTGAATCTCCACCCGCACCGGCGGGCGCCCCGCCCGCCGGTGGTAACACCGCACACCCTTATCCACCACATCCCGCTCGAGGATTGCGGGAGCACCGAGGGAGACCTCCATGAGAAGAAGGCAACTCCTCGCCGTCGCGCTGGCCGGCGCGATGGCCACGGGCGTCGCAGCCTGCGGCGACAGCCCGAACGCCAACAAGAAGAACGGCCAGGCGGCCACGGTGCTGAACGTCGGCATGCCGAACGGCCCGCAGGCCGAGAACAACAACCCGTTCCTCACCACGTCCGCCGCGGCCTCGCTGGGCTACCGCTGGCAGATCTACGAGCCGCTGATGATGTGGAACCCGGTGAAGCCGGCCGACCCGTTCAAGCCGTGGCTGGCGACCAAGGCCGAGTGGTCGGCGGACTACACCTCGGTGAAGGTCACCATCCGCGACAACGCCACCTGGTCGGACGGGCAGAAGGTCACCGCCGAGGACGTCGCCTTCACCTACAACCTGGTGAAGAAGTACCCGGCGCTCAACGACCAGGGCGTGCCCTACACGGACGCGACCGCCAGCGGCAACGACGTCACCATCAAGATGG
The DNA here is from genome assembly GCF_042872345.1 of Micromonospora sp. NPDC005299. Taxonomy (NCBI): domain Bacteria; kingdom Bacillati; phylum Actinomycetota; class Actinomycetes; order Micromonosporales; family Micromonosporaceae; genus Micromonospora; species Micromonospora sp. NPDC005299. The sequence goes on along the minus strand of NZ_JBIAKG010000005.1, from coordinate 358,372 downwards.
AGAGCCCGCAGTTCGTCAACCAGCAGAAGGTGCTGTGGCGGGTGCCGATCGTGCCCAAGCACATCTGGGAGAAGATCAGCGACCCGACGACCGACACCGTCAAGCAGCCGGTCGGCAGCGGCCCGTACACCCTGAAGTCGTTCACCCCGGCCAGCATGACCCTGTCGGTGCGCGACAAGGGCTACTGGCAGGACCTGCCGAAGGTCAAGGAACTGCGCTACACCTCCTACACGGACAACAGCGCGCAGACCACCGCCCTGGCCAACGGCGAGTCGGAGTGGAGCTTCGTCTTCATCCCCAACTACCAGGCCGTCTTCGTGGCCAAGGACCAGGAGCACCACAAGGTGTGGGCGCCGGCGATCCTCGGCATCCACGGCCTCTACCTCAACACCACGAAGAAGCCGTTCGACGACCCGGCGCTGCGCCGCGCCATGAACATGGTCATCGACCGTGCCGACATCTTCACCACGGCCGAGGCCGGCTACTTCCACCCGCAGGTGAAGAGCGTGACCGGCCTGCCCAGCCCGGCCGGTGACTCGTTCGTCGCGCCCGACTTCAAGGGCCAGGAGCACAAGGTCGACATCGACGGCGCCAAGGCGCTGCTGACCGGCGCCGGCTACAAGCTGGAGGGCAACACCCTCAAGGACAAGACCGGCAAGGCCGTCACCATCAAGCTGACCGACCCGGCGGGCTGGTCCGACTACCAGACCAGCCTGGAGATCGTGAAGGACAACCTGTCGAAGATCGGCATCGCGGCCACGGTCGACAAGGCCAACCAGGACGCCTGGTTCCGCAACGTCGAGCAGGGCAACTTCGAGGCGACCTTCCGGTGGACCGAGGGCGGCGCCACGCCGTACGACATCTACCGGACCATCATGGACGGCCGGCAGCTCAAGCCGATCGGCACCGCCTCCCCCGCCGGTAACTTCGGCCGCTTCAACAACAAGGAGGCGACCGACGCTCTGGTCGCCTACGCGAACGCGACCGACGAGGCCGCGCGCACCACCGCCATGAACGCGCTGCAGAAGATCTTCGTCGAGCAGATGCCGATGATCCCGGTCGGCGCGGACAACATCGGCGGCGCGTACAGCACGAAGAACTGGACCGGCTGGCCGGACGACTCGAACCCGTACGGCGCCATGCAGCCCACCCAGCCCAACGCGCTGGACGTGGTCCTGCACCTCAAGCCCGCCAACGGCTGACCTCTCGACCGCCTCCCCGGCCGGCTTTCCGGCCGGGGAGGCGCACCCCCACGCTCAGACAGGAACTCGGCATGACGTTGAGCGAGAGCGCGGCGGCGCCGGCCGACGAGGTGGTGCTGGAGGCCGTCGGCCTGACCAAGCACTTCTCCGTCCGCAGGCGGCTGCGTGACCTCTTCTCCCGGACGCCGGCCGTCGTGCACGCCGTCGACGACGTATCGTTCGCGCTGCGTCGCGGCCGGGTGACCGCGCTGGTCGGGGAATCCGGCTCCGGCAAGTCCACGGTGGCCCGGCTGCTGGCCCAGATCTATCCCCGCACCGCCGGCGACGTCCGCCTGCACGGCACCTCGACCAGGGTGCGCGGCGGCCGGCCGTTCCGGTCCTACGTGCGGCGGGTCCAACTGATCCTGCAGGACCCGTTCGCCTCGTTGAACCCGGTGCACACCGTGCGCTACCACCTCACCCGGTCGCTGCGGATCCACGGCAACGCCGGGCGCGGCGCCGAGGACCTGGAGGCGGCCCTCGGTAAGCTGCTCACCCGGGTCAGCCTCACCCCGCCCGAGCGCTACCTGGACGCCTTCCCGCACGAGCTCTCCGGCGGCCAGCGGCAGCGCGTCGCCATCGCCCGGGCGCTCGGCGCGGACCCGGAGGTGCTCCTCGCCGACGAGCCGGTCTCCATGCTCGACGTCTCGATCCGCCTCGGCGTGCTGAACCTGCTGCAGGACCTCAAGCAGCGGCTCAACATCGCGATCCTCTACATCACCCACGACATCGCCTCGGCCCGCTACTTCGCCGACGAGACGATCGTGATGTACGCCGGGCGGATGGTCGAGGGTGGCGACAGCGAGACCGTCACCCAGAACCCGGCCCACCCCTACACCCGGTTGCTGACCGATTCGGCGCCGGATCCCGAGCGGATCACCGGCGACGCCGCCGACACGGCCGCCGGTGCGGACCGCGGCCGGGGCGAGCCGCCGAGCCTGATCGCCCCGCCCGCCGGCTGCCGGTTCCACCCCCGCTGCCCGCACGCCATGCGGCGCTGCACCGTGGACCTGCCGCCGCGGCTGGACATCGGCGACCGGCCCGACCACTGGGCGGCGTGCTGGCTCTACGACCCGGACACCGTCGCGGCCGACGCCCCCGGCTCGGCCGCGCCCGACGCCGACCCGGCCGTGCCACCGCCACCGGCGGCGGTCGACCGGGCCGGCACCGCGACCTCCGGGGAGGCACGATGAGGTTCCTCCTGCAGCGCACGGCCTTCTACCTGTTCACGGCGTGGGCGGCCATCACGCTCAACTTCTTCATTCCGCGGCTGGTGCCGGGCGACCCGGTGCAGTCCCTCATCTCGCGCAACCAGGGCCGGATCAGCGCCGACGCCATCCAGTCACTGCGCGTGCTGTTCGGGCTGGACGCGCACGAGAACATCTGGCAGCAGTACCTCGACTACTGGCGGCAACTGCTCCACGGCGACCTGGGCCTGTCGTTCACCTTCTTCCCCACGCCGGTGTCGACGGTGATCGGCGACAGCCTGCCGTGGACGGTCGGCCTGGTCGGCATCACCACGATCATCAGCTTCCTCCTCGGCACCGCGCTCGGCGTCGGCGCCGGCTGGCGGCGCGGCTCCTGGGTCGACGGGCTGCTGCCGGCCACGACGTTCCTGTCCTCGATCCCGTACTTCTGGCTGGGCCTCGTCGCCATCGCCGTGTTCACCGGGCCGGGGAGCTTCTTCCCCTCCTCCGGCGGCTACGAGGCGGGCCTCGTGCCGGCGTTCGACGGGTACTTCATCCCGAGCGCGATCAAGCACAGCGTCCTGCCCGCCGCCACCATCCTGGTCTCCTCGATGAGCGGCTGGATCCTCAGCATGCGCAACATGATGGTCACCGTCTCGTCGGAGGACTACATCACCGTCGCCCACGCGAAGGGCCTGTCGGAGCGCCGGGTCGCCCTGAGCTACGCCGCCCGCAACGCGCTGCTGCCGAACGTCTCGGGCTTCGCGCTGTCGCTCGGGTTCATCGTCGGCGGCACGTTGCTCGTGGAGATCGTGTTCTCCTACCCGGGCCTCGGTTACCAGCTCTTCCAGGCGGTCGGCTACAAGGACTATCCGCTGATGCAGGGGATCTTCCTGATCATCACGATCTCCGTGCTGGTGGCGAACCTGCTCGCCGACGTCGCGTACCTCCTTCTCGACCCGCGGACCCGAAAGAGCTGAGCGATGACCATCTCACCGTCGAGCATCGAGCAGGTCATCCCCGGTCAGGGAGCGATGGCCCAGCCATCGGCCGCGCCGGGCCGGGCGAAGCGGCGCCGGTTCCGGTTCGTCGCCAACGCCAAGGCCGCCACCGGCCTGGTCATCCTGGGCATCTACTGCCTCTTCGCGGTGATCGGGCCCTGGGTGGCGCCGTACGACCCGGACGCGCGCAGCGCCGACGTGCTCCAGGCGCCGTCGGCGCGGCACTGGTTCGGCACCACCCACCTCGGTCAGGACATCTTCAGCCAGATCCTGGTCGGCGCGCGCAGCGTCATGCTGGTGGGCCTGCTCGCCGGCGTGCTGGCCACGATCCTGTCCATCCTCATCGGCGTGACCGCCGGCTACATCGGCGGGGCGGCCGACGAGGGCCTGTCGGCGCTGTCCAACGTGTTCCTCGTCATCCCCGCCCTGCCGCTGATCATCATCGTGACGTCGATCGTCGAGCAGGCCAGCGACACGCTGGTCGCGCTCATCATCGGCTTCACCTCGTGGGCGTGGGGCGCCCGCGTGCTGCGCGCCCAGACGCTGTCGTTGCGCCGCCGCGACTACGTCGAGGCGGCCCGGGCCACCGGCGAGCGGACCTGGCGCATCATCCTGTTCGAGATCCTGCCCAACCTCACCGCGATCATCGCCTCCGGCTTCGTCGGCACGGTCATCTTCGCGGTCATGTCGGAGATCACCCTGGCGTTCATCGGCATCTCGTCGATCTCGTCGTGGAACTGGGGCACCATCCTGTTCTGGGCGCAGGGCCAGCAGGCCCTCGCGCAGGGCGCCTGGTGGTGGTTCGTGCCGGCGGGGCTGGCCATCGCGGTGCTCGGCACCGCCCTCGCCCTCATCAACTTCGGCATCGACGAGTTCGTCAGCCCGCGGCTGCGCAGCGCCGGCAAGACCCGGATCCGCACCGCCGACGGCCGCACCGTCCGGATGCGAGTCGGCTTCACCCCCGTGCTGGCCCCGGCCTCCCGCCCGGTGCCGGCCCCCCGAGAGGAGGTCGCACCATGACTGATCCGGTGCTGGAGATCCGTGGGCTGCGGGTCGACTACGGGCTCGGTGACGCGGCGGTGCACGCCGTCCGGGACGTGGACCTGACTCTGCACCGCGGCGAGGTGCTGGGGCTGGCTGGCGAGAGCGGCAGCGGCAAGTCCACCCTGGCGTACGGGCTGACCCGGCTGCTGCCGCCGCCCGGCGTGGTCAGCGGCGGCCAGGTGATCTACCACCCGACCGACGGCCCGCCGGTCGACGTGCTGGCCCTCAGCCCGGCGCAGCTGCGGCAGTTCCGCTGGGCGGAGACCTCGATCGTCTTCCAGGGCGCCATGAACTCGCTGAACCCGGTGCACAAGGTCTCCACCCAGCTGCTCGACGTGATCAAGGCGCACGAGCCGACGAGCACGCCGGCGGGCCGGCTGGCCCGGGCCCGGGACCTGCTCCGCCTGGTCGGCATCGCCGGGGACCGGCTGGACAGCTACCCGCACCAGCTCAGCGGTGGCATGCGGCAGCGCGTGATGATCGCCATGGCGCTGGCGCTGGAGCCCCAGGTGGTCATCATGGACGAGCCGACCACCGCGCTGGACGTGGTGATGCAGCGGCAGATCCTCGGGCAGCTCGCCGAGCTGCGGGAGCGCCTCGGCTTCGCGGTGCTGTTCATCACCCACGACCTGTCGCTGCTGGTCGAGTTCTCCGACCGGATCGCCATCATGTACGGCGGCCGGATCGTCGAGGAGGCGCCCGCCGCCCAGCTGTACCGGCGGGCGCTGCACCCGTACACCGAGGGGTTGCTGCACTCCTTCCCGGCGCTGCGCGGACCGCGCCGGGAGCTGACCGGCATCCCCGGCTCACCGCCGGACCTGCGGGCCATGCCGAAGGGCTGCGCGTTCCACCCGCGCTGTCCGAAGGCGTTCGACCCGTGCGACAAGGAGGTGCCGGCACTGGGCGCCGCCGAACCGGACCGGGACGTCGCCTGCTGGCTGCACCCGGTCGCCGCCCCGGTCCCCCACTGACCCCGCTCTCCGTCCGACCGAACGACCCGCTACCGCGAGGAGAACCATGGACACCGACCTCACCCGCCCCGTCGCCACCGGGCAGGCCGACCCGATCGACACCCTCCCGCCGACCTTCCGGTGGGGGGTGGCGACCTCGTCGTACCAGATCGAGGGCGCGGTGGCCGAGGACGGCCGGACGCCGTCGATCTGGGACACCTTCTGCCGGGTGCCGGGCGCGGTGGCCAACGGCGACCACGGCGACGTGGCCTGCGACCACTACCACCGGATGCCGCAGGACGTCGCGCTCATCGCCGACCTGGGCCTGGACACCTACCGGTTCTCGGTGGCGTGGCCGCGGGTGCAGCCGGGCGGGCGCGGGCCGGCGAACCCGGCCGGGCTGGCCTTTTACGACCGGCTCGTGGACGAGCTGCTGGGCCGCGGGGTCGACCCGTGGGTGACCCTCTACCACTGGGACCTGCCGCAGGAGCTGGAGGACGCGGGCGGCTGGCCGAACCGCGACACCGCCCACCGCTTCGCCGACTACGCCGAGCTGGTCTTCGGCGCCCTCGGCGACCGGGTGAAGACCTGGACCACGCTGAACGAGCCGTGGTGCTCGGCGATGCTCGGGTACGCCTACGGCCTGCACGCGCCGGGCCGGCGGGACCTGGGCGCCGGGATCGCCGCCGCGCACCACCTGATGCTCGGGCATGGGCTGGCGACGCAGCGGCTGCGCGCCGCGGCGGGCAGCCCGATCGAGCTGGGCATCACCCTCAACATGGCCACCGCCGACCCCGCCACCGACAGCCCCGCCGACCGGGACGCCGCCCGGGCGGCGGACGGCCTGGGCAACCGGATCTACCTGGACCCGCTCTTCCGCGGCCGGTACCCGGAGGACGTGGTGGCCGACCTGGCCGCCGAGGGGGTGCGCATCCCGGTCGAGGACGGCGACCTGGAGGTCATCTCGTCGCCGATCGACGTGCTCGGGGTGAACTTCTACTTCGGGCAGCTGCACTCCGGGGTGGACGAGCAGGGCCGCGAGCGGGACGACGACGGCCGGCCGGTGCGCCGGGTGATTCGCCGGGACCTGCCGCGCACCGCGATGGACTGGGAGATCGTGCCGGACTCCTTCACCGAGCTGCTGGTCCGGCTGCACCGGGACTACCCGGGCGTGCCCATGGTGATCACCGAGAACGGCGCGGCCTTCGACGACGAGCCGGACGCCGACGGGTTCGTGGCCGACGACGACCGGGTGGCGTACCTGACCGAGCACCTGCGGGCGGTGGCCCGGGCCCGGCAGGCCGGCGCGGATGTGCGCGGCTACTTCGCCTGGTCGCTGCTGGACAACTTCGAGTGGGCGTACGGCTACGACAAGCGGTTCGGCATCGTGCGGGTGGACTACGACACCCAGCGGCGTACGCCGAAGCGCAGCGCGCAGTGGTACCGCGACACGATCCGGCGGGTGCGCGGGGAGCGCTGACCGGGCCGCTCGGGGCAACCGCGCCGGAACCTTCCTGGCGGTTGCCCCGACCTGTCCATATACGCAGGTGGCGAGGGTTTTTCGCCACTTGACACAAGCGTGCCTCTATGCCTTGACGAAAGGGGGTGTGAGGCGTTCTCTCCTTCGCGGATGTCGAGAAAGCTCCGAAGGGAGGCATCCATGTCCTCCACCCGATCCCCCACCACCGCCAGCCGCGCCAGCCGCGCCGCGCTGGCGCTCTGCCTGTCGGCCGGCGCCCTCGCCCTGTCCCCACCGTCGGCCGCGCATGCCGCCGGCGAGACCGTCAACGTCTGGCTCACCACCACCTCCGACAGCGGCGGGCGGACGGTCACCCGCGGCCTGCAACCGCAGAACCCGCTCAGCTTCGCCGCCAGCAGCCCCGCCGCCACGTACACCATCACCGTCAACGAGAACACCAGCTACCAGCCATTCGAGGGTGGCGGCGCGTCGATCACCGACACCACCGCGTACCTGCTGCGCGGCGGGCCGGTCACCGCCGCCACCCGGGACGACGTGATGCGCAAGCTGTTCAGCCCCACCGACGGCATCGGCCTGTCGTTCGTGCGCAACCCGGTCGGCGCCTCCGACCTGTCCCGCCCCGGCATGATCTCCCTCGACGACACCTGCTGCGATCTGAGCGACTTCGGCATCAACGGCTACAACACCGACGTGGAGCTGCTCACTGCGCAGGCCAAGCAGCTCAACCCGGCGCTGCGAGTGAAGGTGGTGCCGTGGAGCGCGCCCGGCTGGATGAAGACCAACGGCCGGATGGACCAGATGGGCTCGCTCAGGTCGCAGTACTACGCCACCTACGCCCAGTACCTCGTCAAGACCATTCAGGCGTACGCGGCCCGCGGCGTGCCGGTCGACTACGTCTCGGTGCAGAACGAACCGAACTGCTGCCAGGCGAGCAACCCCACCGCGATGAACTACCCGGGCATGGCCTGGACCTCCGCCAACCTGGTGAACCTGACCAAGAACTTCGTCTACCCGGCGTTCCGCACCGCCGGCATCCCAAGCAAGGTGATGGTGCACGACTTCAACTACGGCGACTACGGCAACTTCGGCGCCGTGCTGCTCGCCGACAGCGGCGTCCGCACCGACCCGCTCTTCGGCGGCATCGCCTGGCACGGCTACTTCGGCAGCCCCACCGTGGGCACCCAGGTCCACAACGAGTACCCGACCGTGCCGCAGTTCAGCACCGAGCACTCTGGCGGCACCTGGATCACCAACCAGCACAACGAGGACATGGCCGACATAGTGAACTACGCCCGCAACTGGAGCCGGAGCCTGGTCAAGTGGAGCCTCGCGCTCAACCAGAACCACGGCCCGCACAACGGCGGCTGCGGCACCTGCACCGGGCTCATCACCGTCCATGAGGGAGACTCGCGGACCGGGCAGGTCGACTACACCATCGAGTACTACACCACCGGACACCTGACGAAGTTCGTCCAGCCCGGTGCGTTCCGGATCGACTCCACCGCCAACAGCACCGTGCCGAACGTCGCGTACCGCAACCCGGACGGCTCGAAGGCGCTCATCGCGCACAACGGCGGCACGTCGTCGCGGTCGGTGAAGGTGGTGTGGGGCGGGCAGTCGTTCACCTACACCCTGCCGGCCCGAACGACCGCGACCTTCACCTGGTCCGGCTCCCAGTCCGGTGGCGGCGCGCCGAGCGGGTGGATCACCGGCATCGGCGGCAAGTGCCTCGACGTCACGAACAGCGCCACCTCCGACGGCACGCCGATCCAGATCTGGACCTGCCACGGCGGCTCGAACCAGCAATGGACCCGGGCAACCGACGGGACACTCCGGTCGCTGGGCAAGTGCCTCGACGTCTCCGGCGGCGGGACCGCCAACGGCACGAGGGTGCAGCTGTGGACGTGCAACGGCACCGGCGCACAGCAGTGGGTGTGGACGGCCGTACGGGACCTGGTGAACCCGCAGGCGAACAAGTGCCTGGACGTCACCGGCAACACGTCCGCCGACGGCACGAAGACGCAAATCTGGAGCTGCACAGGCGGCGCCAACCAGAAGTGGACGCTCCCGTCCTGAGCCGGGGCCGGGCCGGCGGCGCTCCCGCCGCCGGCCCGGTGGCTCAGCGGGTCCGCGAGCGCGGCCGCCGCGCCGGCCGCGCCGGCGCCGGCACCATCCGGGCGACCGGTTCGCGCGGCACGCCGCCGTCGCGCAGCAGCCGGGCCATGGGCAGGGTGGCGGCGCCCATCGCGACCGCGTCCGGTCCGAGCCGGCACAGCTCGATCGAGGTCTGGGCGTACGGCTGGCGCAGCGCGTGCCGCGCGGTGACCTCGCGGATCTGCGGCAGGTAGCGCTCGCCCAGGGCCAGGCCGGCCCAGCCGCCCAGCACCACCCGCTCGGGGTTGAACAGGTTCACCAGGTTCGCCACCCCGGCGCCGAGGTAGCCGACCGTCTCGTCGAGCACCTTCGCGGCGGTGCGGCTGCTGGCGCGCAGCAGCTCGCCGAAGGCGCTCTCCTCGTCGCTGCCGGCCGCCGGGCGGCCCCGGTTGGCCTGCCGGAACCGGTCAAGCACCCCTTCGGCCCCGACGTACGCCTCCAGGCAGCCGAGGTTGCCGCAGCGGCAGCGGCGGCCCCCGTACACGATGGTGGTGTGCCCCCACTCGCCGGCGCTGCTGTGCGCGCCGCGGTAGCCCACGCCGTCGGCCACCACACAGGCCCCGACGCCGGAGCCGACCAGGGCGACCACCGCGTGCCGGACGCCGCGGCCGGCGCCGAACCACATCTCGGCCTGGCCGAGGGTCTTCGCCCCGTTGTCGATGTGCACCGGGATGTCGGTGCCGGCGCGCAGCATGGCGCCGAGCGGCACGCCGTCCCAGCCGAGGGTCTGCGCGTGCACCACGGCGTCGGCGGCGCGCTCGACGGTGCCGGAAACGGCGACGCCGAAGCCGAGCACCGCCGTCGGGTCGACGCCGGCCTGCGCGATCACCGCGGCGAGACCGTGCAGCAGGTGGTCGGTGACCTGCCGGGGGTCGGGCTCGGCGGCGGCGATCGGGTACTCCGCCTTGGCGAGCGCGGTCATCGCCAGGTCGAAGAGTTCGACCTGCACGCGGGTCTCGCCGACGTCGGCGCCGACCAGGTAGCCGTAGGCGGGGGCGACGCGGAGCAGCACCCGGGGGCGGCCGCCGTCGGACTCGACCGAGCCGGCCTCCTCGACCAGGCCCTCGGCGATCATCTCGCCGACCAGGTTGCTCACGCTGGCCAGGCTGAGCGCGGTGGACTGCCCCAGCTCGTGCCGGCTCAGCGGGCCGTCCAGCCAGATCCGGGTGAGCAGGACCGACCGGTTGGCACGACGCATGTCGCGCACGGTGGTGCGTCTGGCGTCCACGTCCGCCGCCGTCCTCTCCCGGCCGCCGCCGGCGGCCTGCTTCACGCCGTGAACCAAGTGCTGACAGACTACTGCGCATTTACATTTAACAAAGTTAACTGCTAGCCTCCGGCGCATCGATGAGGAGGTATGTCATGCGACTTCGACGTCGGCTGACCGCCGTGCTCGGCGGCGCCCTGCTGCTCGCCGTACCCACCGCCCTGCCGGCCGCCACCGGGCTGGCCGCCTCCGCCGCGGAGACCGCGCTGGTCTCCTGCGCGGGCGTACCGGCCTGGGCCGAGGGGGTGACCTGGACCGCGGGTAGCCGGGCCACCTACGCCAACCGGCTCTACCAGGCGCTGGTCACCCACACCCCGCCGGCGGGCGCGGGCTGGACGCCGGCGGCCACGCCGGCGCTCTGGACCGACCTCGGCGCCTGCGGCGGCGGCACCCCGTCACCCACCCCCACCACCAAGCCGCCCTCGCCCACTCCCACGCCCACCCCCTCCCCCACGGCGACGCCCACCCCGACCCCGACCACGCCGCCGCCCGGCGGGACCACCTGCGCGCTGCGGTCGCGCCCGGCCGGCAAGGTGCTCCAGGGCTACTGGGAGAACTGGGACGGCGCGGCCAACGGCGTGCACCCCGGCATGGGCTGGATCCCGGTCACCGACTCCCGGATCACCGCCCACGGCTACAACGTGGTCACCGCCGCGTTCCCGGTGATCCGCTCCGACGGCACCGTGCTCTGGGAGAACGGCATGGACGCCGGCGTGAAGGTGCCCACCCCCGCCGAGGTGTGCCAGGCCAAGGCTGCCGGACTGACCGTGCTGCTGTCGATCGGCGGCGCCACCGCCGGCATCGACCTCGGCTCCAGCGCGGTCGCCGACCGGTTCGTCGCCACCGTCGTGCCGATCCTCAAGCGCTACAACTTCGACGGCATCGACATCGACATCGAGACCGGGCTCACCGGCAGCGGGAACATCAACCAGCTCTCCACCTCGCAGGCCAACCTCGTGCGCATCATCGACGGGGTGCTGGCCCAGATGCCCGCCGGCTTCGGCCTCACCATGGCACCGGAGACCGCGTACGTCACCGGCGGCAGCGTCACCTACGGCTCGATCTGGGGCGCGTACCTGCCGATCGTCAAGCGGTACGCGGACAACGGCCGGCTCTGGTGGCTGAACATGCAGTACTACAACGGCTCGATGTACGGCTGCGCCGGCGACTCGTACCCGGCCGGCACCGTGCAGGGCTTCGTGGTCCAGACCGACTGCCTCAACACCGGCCTGGTCGTGCAGGGCACCACCATCCGCGTCCCGTACGACAAGCAGGTCCCCGGGCTGCCCGCGCAGACCGGCGCCGGCGGCGGATACCTGAGCCCGGCGCTGGTGGCGCAGGCGTGGAACACCTACCGGGGCGGCCTCAAGGGGCTGATGACCTGGTCGGTCAACTGGGACGGCTCGAAGGGCTGGACCTTCGGCGACAACGTCAAGGCTCTCCAGGGCCGCTGAGGCCGCGCGGGGCCCCGCAGGCGCGCGGGGCCCCGCCGTGCGGTTCACTCCTGCCGCTGCGGGGCGCACAAAGCGGACCCGGCCTCCGCTCCCACCGTCGGGTCTCGTCTCCTGCCGACTGCGGCGGAAGGAGTGCGCAGGCGGAGAAGGGCGGAAGTTGGTTGCCGTCTACGCTCGCCGCCATGATCCGACGCCTGCCCGCTCCGGTGGCATTCCTCGTCGTGCTCGCCTCCGCAGCCGCCTGCGCCCCGGCTCCAGCCACAGGTATGTCGACACCTACCGCGTCCGCCACGCCCCTGGTCGCTCCCTCACCCACCGACGGCGGCGCCGCGCGGGACCTCCGAGACCGGTACGCCGCCAACGGGAGTCTGGCCGGACTGGCCGAGGATCCTGCCCACCGGGACGAGAAGCTCGATTCCGACGGGGTGGCCTGCGGCCGTCCACTGCCGCTGCTGGACCGGCGCCTGGTCGCGGTGACGCACGTCTTCGGCACCCCCGACGGCACCGAGCCGGAGGAGTTCGTCGAGCTCGCCCAGGAGACCGTGGTCTACCCGACCGACGCGGTGGCGGCCCAGGCCGTGCGGCGGCTCTTCGACCTCTTCGACACGTGCGACCGGGACATGGAGGCGGGCCAGGTGACCGACGGGCATGCCGCCGCCGACCTGCCGGCCGGGACCGGCATGCCCGGCCGCGCGGTGACCGCCACCATGAGGCTCCCGGACGGCACGCTATTCCCCCACCGCTACGGCTGCCTGCACCATGGCCGGGTGGTGCAGTGCGTGGCCGTCTGGACCCGGTCGAAAGGACACACCGCAGCCTGGTTCGAGAAGGCGATCATTGCCACCGGGCAGGGCCTGCGCGGCTGACGCCCTCCCTGCCTCCCCAGAATCAGCGGATGCTGACACTCCCGGCACGTGGGTCATCGGTCTCCCCCGCGCGCTGTGATGCCAGCTCGCGCATGGCGTGGAAGAGGGGATGCTCCTCATCCTCATCCTCATCCTCGTCCTCGTCGTCGTCCACCAAGGACTGAAGAAGCGCCTCCAGCTCCCCGGTTCTGCCGTCCTCGGCCAGCAGCCATGCCCGTACCTGCCATGCCGCATATCCCATGCGGACGTCCTGATCGTTGAGATCGCGCAGCTGACGGCGATCGAGCAGTTGCAGGAGGCCGGGTACCTCCTGGTGGAGAACCTGGGTCATCTCGTCGACAACGATGCGGAGCGCCGCTTCGGAATCGATCACCCACCGCTTGGACCGGTCGCCACGTGGAGGGTCGATCCGCTCCCTCCAGAGGCAGTCTGGCACCGACGGCCCGGCCTGCCTGTTCGTCAGCGCGCTGCGGACCCAGTCCCATCGGGCGCCGATGGTGAAACCTACGTTGATGAAATAGAGGAAGCTGGAACCGCTCGACGCATCCGAGATCTGCACATCGAGGACGATCCAGTCACCGTGCGGCGACCGGAGCCTGAATTCGGTGCCGTCAGCGTCGAATTCGTATGCGGCAAGGACTCGACCCATCTCACCGAGGACAACGCCGACAGGCGAATGAGAACCCACGCGACCCAACCCCTTTCGGCAGCTCGTCAGCTCAGACCCACCAGGGGCGCTCCCAGCAGAATCGCATCAGGAGGTCCTTGGGTTCGGCCCCGTGGCTTCGCCGGCATCAACGGCACCGGGGCTGGGGAGCTGAGCGTTGTCCGTCTCCGCCGCCCGTCGTCGCAGCGCCGCTCGCCCATTCAGGTTCCCGAGGGCCAGAGCGCAGAAGATCAGGGCCGTCACCGCAGCGGTACGAGGAGCGGTCTCGGCGCGTCCGCGGCTGGTCACCCCTTCGAGCCCGACCCGCCGGCTCCCGATCAGCCGGACCACCAGAGACGGCGGTCCTGAGCGGGTTCACGCACCACGGGCTCTCCGCGCGCCTGCGGGACCGGCGCGTCGACCGCGTGCACCACCCGCTCGACCCGGTCATCGTCGCCGCGCCCTGGGTGCTGGCCGGAGGCGTCGCCCACCTGGCCCTCCGGCGGATCGCCGGACGCGGACGCCGGTAGAGGCAACCTCAACGAGGGCTGTCCCGAATCGCGAGTGCGGCCTGGACGAGCGCGGCGTGGGTCAGCGTCTGCGGATAGTTCCCGAGGTGGGCACCGGTCGTGGGGTCGAGCTCTTCGGCGTAGAGGCCCAGCGGGCTGGCGTGGTCGAGCAGCGCCTGGAACAGCTCCTCCGCCTCGCGGCGTCGCCCGGTGCTGGCGAGGGCCTGGACGAGCCAGAACGAGCAGGGCAGGAAGGCGCCTTCGGTGCCGGGGAGGCCGTCGCGTCCCGGCGGGTAGCGGTAGAGCAGCGGGCCGCCGGCGGAAAGCCGCTCCCGGACGGCGTCGATGGTGCCGCGCACGCGGGAGGACTCGATGCCGTCGATGCCGAGCAGAGGAAGAACGAGCAGAGCCGAATCCAGGTCCTGGACGCCGTAGCTGCGCACGTAGCTGGCCTGCGCCGGGTCGAAGCCACGCGTCCGCACTTCGGCGGCGATGGCATCCCGGGCGTCCCGCCAGCGCCGACGTTGCCGGTCGGAAAGCCGGTGGGTTTCGGCGATGCGCAGAGCCCGGTCCAGGGCGAGCCAGCCCATGAGCTTGGAATGCACGTGCTGACCGGGTTCGCGCACCTCCCAGATGCCGGCATCGGCCTCCCCCCATCGGCCGGCGACGACGTCGGCGAAGCCGCGCACGGCCCGCCACGTCTCGGAGTAGAGGCGGTGCCCGGCCTGGACGAACACCCATGCGGCGTCGACCACCCAGCCGTAGCCGTCGAGCTGGTGCTGGTCGGCGGCGCCGTTGCCGAGCCGCACCGGCACGCTGTCGAGATAGCCGGGCCAGCCGGCCAACTCCCGTTCCCGTGGCACGCGGCGGCCGGTCAGGGTGAACAGTGCCGGCAGGCGCGGCCGATCCAGCCGGCTGGCGTGCAGCAGCCAGGCGAGGAAGCCGTGGGCCTCGTCGAGTTTGCCGACGCCGAGGAACGCGTTGACGCCGATGCTCGCGTCCCGGGGCCAGACATAGCGGTAGTCCCAGTTCCGCCCCCCTCCGGGATCCTCGGGCAACGACGTCGTCGGTGCGGCGACCGGAGCCTGCGACGGGGAGTAGGTCAACAACCGCAAGGTCAACAAGCTGCGTACGACGTCCCCCCGGAACGGCAGCGAACCGTCGATTCCGGCCGCCCAGTCCCGCCAGCGGGCCTCGTCTCCGAGGACGAGCTCCCAGGCCGCCTCGGGCTCGACGTGGATCAGCGGTTCGCGGAAGGCCACGCCGAGGGCGAGGGTGACCGGACGGCCCGGCGCCACCTCGACGGCGGTGGGTCGGCCCGGTTCGACCGTGACCTCGGGTGTGCAGCTCAGGGACACGGCCAGCGCCCCCCACTCACACACCAGGATTCCGGCGCGGTGGCGGATCCGGGGTCGGCGGTGCCGCACGCCGAGGCGGGGGTCGAACTCGACGACCGCGTCCACCGCTCCACCCTCGGCCGAGAGACGCCGCACGAGCAGCGTCGCGGGCAGCAGCCGCCCCGTGACCTCGGCCACCATGGACTCGGCGAGGGTGAGCCGGCGGTCGCCCACCGCCCACGTCGTCTGGAGCGTCGCGGTGTCCTGCCGGTAGCGCCGCTCGACCACCGTGGCGGGCGGGACCGGGCCGACCCGGAACGTGCCCGCCGCCGAGCCGCCCACGAGGCGTCCGAACAGAGGTTCACCGTCGAAACGGGGTACGCAGAGCCAGTCGATCGCGCCCTCACCGCTCACGAGGGCAGCGGTGCGGGTGTCGCCCAGCAGCCCGTAGTCGCTGATCGGTGCCGGAGGACGGGGGCCGGTCATGGCGGGCTCACCGGTCGCCGGGATCCCGTCTCGGCGGGTCGCACCCGATGCCGAAG
The DNA here is from genome assembly GCF_042872345.1 of Micromonospora sp. NPDC005299. Taxonomy (NCBI): domain Bacteria; kingdom Bacillati; phylum Actinomycetota; class Actinomycetes; order Micromonosporales; family Micromonosporaceae; genus Micromonospora; species Micromonospora sp. NPDC005299. The sequence continues at coordinate 342,694 of NZ_JBIAKG010000005.1, read as the reverse complement.
GCCGGTGAAGCTCAACTGGCCCGGAGGAGCAGTCCGAGGACGACCCCATAGATGACGTGGACGACAGCCGCGACGGCGGGCGTCTGGACGCCGTAGTTGAGGGCGAACAGACCGGGTGGCTCCAACACGGCCGTGCTGGACGGGCCGGCCCGCTGCGAGGCCATCCGCGGATGGACACCCGGGAGCAGCGGTAGGAGCACCGTCAGCGCGATCGCGACGTGGAGGCTGCCGAACAGCGCACCGATCCACCAGGTGGAGCGGTGCAGCAGGGCGAACGCGGCCGCGTACCCCAGGGCGAAGCCCTGACCGGCGATGAGGTGGATGAAGAACCCGACGACCCGGGCCCGGTCGGGGTCCTCGGTGACGAGGGTCCCCAGCACCAGGGGAAGGTCGAGGCGGGTGAACCCGGCCATCTGTGCCGTGATCATCGCCGCCGTGAGTGCGGCGGTGGCGACCAACCCGAACACTGCCCATCCGGCCCAGTCCATCTCAGCGGTGGCCGCCGGGGCACACCCTGGCGGTCGGGGTGGAGGGCACCCGGTGCCGGGACCCGGCGGCCCTCCCGCCGGATGACCGACCGGGTGCAGCCGGCCGGAACTCCCTCAGGCACGCCGGCGCGCGCAGGCGACCGTGTTCGGACCTGTCGAGCAGTGGCCGTCCGGCTTTCGGTACGCGGCCCGGCGCGGTTGTCTCGGCCATCGCTGCCTTCCGGCTGTCCGCACGAGGCCGTGTGCGGCCCCGGACCGGGAGCCCGCCTCGCAACGGTCTCCACCCTAGGCGTACCAGACCTCGACGCCGATGGCTTGCCGGAACAAACTGTGCAAACAGACCGACCGGGTGAGCCACAGCGCCGCAGGGTGGCGTCCGGGAGGCTCAACAGTCGTCCTCGTCTGCGGGCGGGGCCGGTCGGCAGTCGAGGTAGGCGTCCAGTGCGGCGGCGCCGGTGAGCATGGCGCGGCTTCTGGCCGAGAGGCGGGCGCGCCAGTCGCGCAGCATCGCCTCGAGCGGCGCGACGCCTCCGGCGGAGCGGACCTGGGCGATCAGCGGGGCGATCTGCTCCAGCAGGTAGCCGCCCCGTCTGAGCTGGTGGGCCAGCCGGGCGTCGCGTACGTCGGCCGCGCTGTAGACCCGGTAGCCCGTCTGCGGGTCGCGGCGCGGCTGGACCACGCCGGCGCGTTCCCACTTGCGGAGGGTGGCCGGGCGGATGCCGAGCCTTCTCGCCAGGGCGCCGACGAACGTGTCGCCGCGCTCCTGCGGCACCGGCTCCAGGTCGCGAAGCGCGGCTTCGACGGCCTGGAGGGTGCGGCGGTCGTCGAGAAGCTGGGCGTGGCTCTCGTCGATGAGTCGGAGCGCGTCCTCGGTCGCGTCCCGGTTGATCGCCTGCATGATCGACGTGGCCGTCTGGTGGCCGTGCCCGGGCACGAGGGCGAGGAACGCGCGCAGGGCTTGAGCGTGCCGCGGCGTGTAGGTGCGGTAACCATGCGGGCTGCGTTCGGCGCCCGGAAGGATGCCGGCCGCCTCGTAGTTCCTGATCGCCTGCGTGGACAGACCGTGCCCCCGCGCCAGGTCAACCGGCCTGAGCCGTCCACCGTCTTGAAGGTTTCGCCTCATCACCCTGCCAATGTCGTGCAGAAGTCTCAACCGATGGTTCAACGATAGCGTTCAGGGCATGACTGCTGGCATCCCAGACACCGCCCACGCCGTTGACGCCGCTACCGCGCTGAGGCTGCTCCCGACCAGGCCACGGCTGCTCGCCCTCGGCGAGCCCACCCACGGCGAGGACGTTCTGCTCGACCTGCGCAACGAGCTCTTCCGGCAACTCGTCGAGCAGGAGGGCTACCGGACGATCGCGATCGAGAGCGACTGCATGATGGGCCTGGTCGTGGACGACTACGTCACCTCGGGCGCCGGCACCCTCGACGAGGTCATGGAGCGCGGCTTCAGCCACGAGTGGGGCGCCTTCGCGGGCAACCGCGAGCTGGTGCGCTGGATGCGTGCGTACAACGACGGTCGACCCGCGTCACAGCAGCTCCGCTTCGCCGGTTTCGACGGCCCGCTGGAGATCACCGGCGCCGCGAGCCCCCGGCAGGCCCTCGCCGCACTCCACGCCTACCTCACCGCCTGGGTCGGCGCCGACCTGCTCCCCTGCACCGCCGAAACGCTCGACCGCCTCCTCGGGGCCGACGACCGCTGGCCGAACCCTGCCGCCATGATGGACCCGTCGCAGTCCGTGGGGCAGACGCCCGAGGCCAGGCAGCTGCGGCTGCTCGCCGACGACCTGGTGGCCCTGCTCGACGCGCAGACACCCCACCTGATCGCGGCCTCCCCGTCGGAGGACTGGCACCGGGCACGCCTGTACGGGCGTACCGCCACCGGGCTGCTGCGCTACCACTTCTGGATGGCCGACACGTCACCGAACCGCATGGCGTGGCTGCTCGGCGTACGGGACTCGATGATGGCCGCCAACCTGTTCGCCCTCGCCGAACGCGGGCCGACGCTGGTGAACGCCCACAACGGCCACCTCCAGCGGAACCGGAGCACGATGCGCATGGGCAACCTGCCGGTGGAATGGTGGAGCGCCGGCGCGATCGTGAGCGCCCACCTGGGCGACGGGTACGCCTTCCTCGCCACCGCCCTCGGCACGATCCGCCACCAGGGAGTCGACACCCCGCCCCCGGACACCGTCGAAGGGCTGCTGTACGCGCTGCCGGAGGACCGTTACCTCGTCGACGCCCACCGACTGGCCACCGCCCTCGCCGACATGACGCCCGCTGCCCGGGTGTCCCCCTGGTTCGGTTACGCCCCGCTCGATCCGGCGCACGTGGCCAGCACCGACGGGATCGTCTTCGTCAAGGACGCCCGGGGCAGCCAGCCTCCCCCGCCGTTCGGCAACGACTGACAGCGCCTGCCGGGCGCCGTCGGCTACTCGCCGACGGCGCCCGGGCTACGCGGCCTCCGATGTCTCCCAGGTTCAGGACTCGCGGTTGAACAGTCGCTTCGACCAGAGGTATCCGACCAGCGCGATGGCGGCACACCAGGCGAGCGCGATCCACGCGTTGTTCCCGATCGGTTCGTCCATCAGCAGGCCACGCAGGGTTTCGATGATCGGCGTGAACGGCTGGTACTCGGCGAACCACCGCAGACCGGCCGGCATGGAGTCGGTGGGGACGAACCCGCTGCCGAGGAAGGGCAGCAGAACAAGGGGCATGGGCAGGTTGCTCGCGGTCTCGACGCTCTTGCTCACCTGGCCGAGCGCGACGGACAACCACACGAGCGCGAAGGTCACCGCCAGCAGGAAACCGGCCGCGGCCAGCCACGCGCCGAGCCCGGCGGTGGGCCGGAAGCCCACCAGCACGGCCACGCCGATCACGATCGCCAGGCTGAACACCGCCTGGATCATGCTGCCCAGGACGTGCCCGGTCAGCACCGAGACGCGGGCGATGTGCATGGTGCGGAACCGGGTGATGATGCCTTCGGTCATGTCCATGGCGATCGAGATCGCGGTGCCCTGGACCGTGGCCGCCACGGTCATCAGGATGATCGCGGGCGCGACGTAGTTGGCGTACGCGGCGCGCCCGCCGGCCGCGCCGCTGTGCACCGTCCCGCCGAGCCCGGCGCCCAACGTGCCGCCGAGCACGTAGACGAACAGCAGCAGGAAGACGACGGGCATGCCCACGAGCATCAAGGTCATCGACGGATACCGCAGCATGCGCTTGAGGTTGCGGCGCAGCATCGTCGCCGAGTCGCGCAGCGGATGGAAGCGGAGGTCGGCCGGACGGGAGCCGGTGAGGGCGGTGGTGCTCATCGGGTGGTCACCTTCTCGTTGGCGGAGTTGCCGGTGAGAGCGAGGAAGACGTCGTCGAGATCGGGGGTGTGCACGGACAGCTCGTCGACCTCGATGGCCTGGTCGTCGAGCCGGCCGATCAGGGTCTTCAGCGAGCGCAGACTGCCGTCGCTGGGCACCCGCAGGGCGAGCGCGTCGTTGTCGCGCGAAGCCTGGTCCAGCACGCGCCTGGCCGCGTCGAGGCCCTGCGGGTCGGCGAACCGCAGGCGTACGTGTCCACCGGGGATGCGCCGCTTCAGTTCCTCCGCGGTTCCCTCGGCGACCACCCGGCCGCGGTCGAGGACCGCGATGCGGTCGGCCAACTCGTCGGCCTCCTCCAGGTACTGCGTGGTCAGGAAGATGGTGACGCCGCCGGCCACCAGGTCCCGGACGATCTGCCACATGGCCCGGCGGCTGCGCGGGTCCAGTCCGGTGGTCGGCTCGTCGAGGAAGATCACCTGAGGGCTGCCGACCAGCGTCATCGCCAGGTCGAGCCGGCGCAGCATGCCCCCGGAGTAGGTGGACGCCGGCTTCCTGGCCGCCTCGGTCAGGTCGAACTGCTCCAGCAGCTGGGCGGCGCGCCGCCGGCCTTCGCCCCGGGCGAGCTGGTGCAGATCCGCCATCAGCCGCAGGTTCTCCTCGCCGGTGAGCAGCTTGTCCACCGCGGAGAACTGACCGGTGACACCGATCGCGGCGCGCACCGCGTCCGGCTCGCGGGCGAGGTCGTGTCCGGCAACCTGGACGTCACCGGCGTCGGCGCGGAGCAGAGTGGACAGAATCTTGACCGTGGTGGTCTTCCCGGCGCCGTTCGCGCCGAGCAGCGAGAAGACCGTTCCCCGTGGCACGTACAGATCGAGACCGTCGAGCACGACATGGTCACCGAACGATCTCCGTAGCCCGGTGGCGGCGATCGCCGGCGGGGGTTGCGTGATGGTCATGGTGTGCCTTTCCGGGGCCGGAAGCGGATCAGGAGCGGTGGATGATGATGTCTCCGCAGGAGGTCCGGCCACGGACCTCGACGGTTTCGTCGGCGCGGTCGGGTCCGGTGGCGTCGTCCAACTGGTTGCGCACCTGTCCGAATCCGGTGTTCACCTCCAGCCAGGCGGCGGTGCCTGCGGCGATGCCGACGTCCAGGTCACCGAGGGCGGTGCCGAGGACGACCGCGCCACGGACCACCTCGCCGAGGCGGACGCTGCCGTTGGAGGTCTTCGCGTCGACACCCGCGCCGGCCCGTTGGATGTGGATGTCGCCGTTGGCCGCGCGCACCCGCACGTCGCCGGTGACCGTGTCGACCGTGGTGTCGCCGTTGGAGTTCTTGACCACCGCGGTGCCCTGGATCTCGCCGATCCGGACCTTGCCGGAGCCGGTGGAGATCTCGGCGTGGCCCGAGATGGTGTCGGCGGTGACGTGGCCGGCCGACGTGCTCACGTGCAGCGGGCCGGTTCGTTCGAGCCAGATCTTGCCGACGGAGGTCTTGAGGCGGCACTGCCCGAGCCGGCCGGCACAACGGTAGTCGCCCACCTGCATCTCGGCGGACACCTGGGAGCCGCTGGGCAGTTCGATGGACACGTTGACCGACCTGGTCTTGCGGGAGAAGTCGAAGGCACGCGACTTCGGACCGGTGATCCGCAGCGTGCCGCTGGTGTAGTCGACGCGGACCTGCTGAGCGGCTTTCACGTCGGACTCGTCGGCTTCGTCGCTCGGGCGGACCTCGACGACGGTGTCGGTCCGGTCGCTCGCGACGATGCGCACGTCGCCGACGCCGAGTTCGAGCGTGACGGAAATCGGTTCGGGAGTCTCGAAATTGGGCATGGTCGTCCCCGCATCATGGGTAGGTGAGCCGTCCCCGCAGGTCGGGGACGTGAGTGAGGAGAGCGTGCGGTGCGGCTAGCGCACCCAACCGGTGAAGTGCTGCTTGGCCCTTCTCCCGCCGGCGGGTGACGCGGCACGCTGATCGCGGTCGGACCGCTGCAGGCCGGCGGCGGCCGCCCGGACCAGCCAGGCGTTGACCGAGCGCCCCTCCTTGGCCGCGGCCTCCTCGACCGCGGCCTTGAGCTGCTCGGGCAGGCGTACGTTGATCCGCGCGGCGGGGCCGTCCTCGGCGATCAGCAGCTCGCTGGCCGGCGTGCTGCCGGCCGTCGCCGCAGCGTGCTGGGCCGCGAGTTCGAGCGGCTCGGCGGGTGGCGAGGTCACGACGAAGTTCGGATCGCGTCCCCGCAGGCGCAGCTCCACCGAACCCGGAGCCAGGTCCCGGGTGATCTCGTCGGCGGCGGCCGACAGCGCGTCCAGCAGCGTCATCCGGATCGCCGACTCGAGCGACCCGGTCAGGCGCTCGACCAGCGCACGTGCCTCCTCGCCGCCGGCTTCGGCGAGCGTGGCGAACTCACGTCCGAGGTTGTTCACATACGGGGTCAAGTCCATGGTGCCAGTCTGGCACACCGATGGCACACACACAAGCCACGATGGCTCAGCAAGGCGTCATGCCGGCATCACCTGGTGCCGGCGGCCAATGAGCAGCGGGAGCGCTGAACGGGGTTGCGCAGGTAGACGATCTTCGTGACACTCCCCCTGCCGCTCCGCCGACAACGGCGGGCCTGACCGCGCAGGGGATCCCATGCAGCCGTTGCACCCGGAGCCGACCTCACGGCGCCCGGTCTGGATGTGGGCCGGCGCGGCTGCGGGGCTCGGCCTCGCCCTCACGATGTTCGTCAACAACAGCGGACCGAGCATCCGTGCCGCGGCGAGCCGGCCGACCACCAGCGCCTTCGTGGTGTCCGGCGCGGTGGTGCTCGGCGACGGAGCATCCTTCAGCAGGGACGACCACGGCGGCTGCGCCGGCACCGGCGCCCGCGCCGACGTCATCGACGGCGCCCCGGTGCTCATCATGACCACAGCCGGGTTGGCCGCCGGGAAGTTGACCGGCGCGCGGGCGCTCACCGACGGCACCTGCCGATTCTGGTTCTCCGTCCCCGGGGTGCCCACCGGGCAGGACGGCTACCTGGTCATGATCGCCGACCGGGACCCACGCCAGTACGCCGAACCGGAGCTGACCGGTGCGCTGGTGAGCCTGCGCGTCGACTGAAACCGTGCCCGGCGTACCCCTGGGGTGCCCGGGGTAGTCCGTCGCATGGGGTGCGGACGGATCGCGGACCACGGCTTCCTGGCCGATGGCCGTAGCGCGGTGCTGGTGGACCGCTTCGGGGCGGCGAACTGGTGGTGTCCCGCGCGGTTCGACGCTCCGTCGGTGTTCGCCCGCCTGCTCGAGCCGGGCGCCACGACGTGCCACCCGCGCCGGACCGGCTCATCCCCGCCGGCCAGGACGGCCCACGGCCACCACCGCACCGCTGACGTCAGACCGGCAGTCGCGCCTCGACATCGACCACCGACCGTGACGGATCCGGGCGGCTAGCCGTCGCTTTCATGATCACCGGTCAGTGGCCGGTGGCGCCGGGCGCGGTGTGCCAGTAGAGCGTCGGGCCGGACGCGTCCCATCCTCCGCACAGCTGACGGATCGCCGCTGCCGCCTTGGCCGTGTAGACCGGGTCGGCGGCCAGTCCGGCGTGTTCCCGGAGCCACCCCGCAGCCTCGACGCTCGGCCCGGACGGTATCCCGTACCCGGGCCCGAGCCACTCGCGGCGCAGGTCGAACGGCGCGAGGGGCACCGTGTCGGGAACCGGCGCACCGTGGCGGCGCAGCAGTCGCGCGGTCGCCGTGGCCAGGCGGCGGACCTGTGCCGGACCTACCCGGGTCCGGTCGTTGACGAGGATTCCCACCACCTCGCTGTCGAGCCCGGCGAGGGCCAGCCCGAGGATCAGCCCGGCGGCCGTGCCACCCGAGCCGACCGGGACGACCACCCGCCGGGGCGCGGGCAGCTCTCCGGCGGCGACCTGCTCGGCGACTTCCAGGGCCGCCTCGACGAAACCCAGGCAGCCGTGCGCGTTCGACCCGCCGACCGGCAGCAGGCCGGGACGCCGCCCGCGCAGGGCCGCGCCGATGAACAGCCGGCCCGCCGTCGCATACGCTCCGGCCACGGTGTCCACCCGGTGCATCGTCGCGCCGGCCGCCCGGACGGCCACCATCTGCTCCTCGACGTGCTCGTCGTACGGCTGCTCGACGGCGACGACGTGGGCCTGGATTCCGGTGTCCGCGGCATAGCGGGCCACGGCCACGGCGTGGTGACTTCCGGTGCCGCCACCGGTGACCACGACACCGCACCGTCGCCGCAGCAGGTCCGCCAGGCTCCACTCGAGCTTGCGGACCTTGTTGCCGCCATACCGGTCGCCGTATCGGCTGTCGTCCTTGATCCACAGATCGTGCGGGTCGATCCGGCGGACCGCGGTCGGGCCCGTGCCCAGCGGCAGGAACGGCAGTCGGGGCGCGACCGAGGGATAGCGGGAGTGCAGGCGGGGTCCCGTCATGCCATCCGTCCTTGCTCCACGGGGGATCGACATCTGTTCACAAGCCGCGCCTAGCATAGACGCGAGACGATCGAATCCGAGGTCGGCGCGGCGGGCTGCGGGAGGCTGCGGTGTTCGGACGTCGCGAACGGGGCGTGATCCTGGTGGTCCTGGCCTGCCTCGTCGGCACGGGCACACCCGCCGCCCGCGCGGACGCGGCCGCCGCCCCCGGCGGGACGTATTACCTGCAGAGTGTCCGCAGCGGACTGAACGCGGCGGAGCGCGACGGTGTGATCGTCCAGCGGTCCCCGCGCGGCGACGAGGACCGGCAGCAGTGGCGGCTGCGCACCAGCGGCGACGGGCAACTGCTGGAGAACACGGTCACGCCGGGGTGGTGCCTGGGCCGCCGGGACGCCGTCGCGGTGGCCGTCGGTTGCGCCGAGCCGGCGGCCCGATGGGTCGTCACCGCCGCGGGACCCGAGCGGTACACCCTCGCCGAGCCCGGCACCGATCGCTTCCTCACCGCCGTGCCCGGGCGGGCGGAGCTGAGCCTGGAGCCGGCCGGCACGAGCTGGTATCTCACCCCCGTCGAGCCGGTGACCCGCCCGCTGCCGCCCGAGGACGAGCGCCGCCTCGACCAGCTGACCTTCCTGACCGCGCACAACGCCTACGCCAACGGTGTCGACGGTGGCTTCGCCCCGCCCGTGATCGACCTGCTCCCCAACCAGGTACGGGGCATCGAACGGCAGCTCGCCGACGGCGTACGCGGCTTCCAGCTGGACATCCACCAGACCCGCGACGGCGCCATCCTGTGTCACAACGGCTGCTTCCTGGTGTTCCGGCCGGTGGCGCTATGGGTGGACCTGCACCGGATCGTGGACTTCCTCCGGCGCAACCCGCGCGAGTTCGTCACCGTCTTCCTGGAGGACTACGTCAGCGCCCAGGTGCTCCGCGCCGAGCTGGCCCGCGTCCCGGGCCTGACCGACCTGCTGTACCGGCCGGACCTCGACGGGGTGCCGGCCACCGGCTGGCCGCGGCTGCGCGAGCTGCGCGAACGCGACCGGCGACTGCTGATCTTCACGGACCGCCGCCGCGAGGACGACCAGGCCGGCGGGCTCACCCGGGACACCTTCGGGGTGCTCTACCAGCGCGAGTGGACGGTGGAGAACTACTGGTCCATGGGACCGGGCGTCGGCGAGAGCGACTGGACGTGCGTGAGCCGGTGGCCGGACCGGCCGCTCACCCACGGCGGCGAGTCCGCGTTCCGGCCGCTGTTCGTGATGAACCACTTCCGGGACGCCCCGGTGCCGGTGACCGTCGCGATCGACAACGGCCGCCTGCTCAACCGGGCGGGCCGGTTCTGCCAGCCGGCCGCCCGCAAGAAGCCGAACTACGTCGCGGTCGACCGGTACGACCTCGGCGGACCCGCCGCCGCCGTGGGCGCGCTCAACACGTACTGGTACTAAGCGATCATCGAGCGGCGCGGGTCGGCTGCGCCCGGCTGCGGGTCAGCACCGCGCTGACGTCGAGCGGCGCCGGCTGTGGCTGGCCGGCGCCGCTCATGTCATCTGTTAGAGGGTGGTTTCGCCGGGCAGGCCGAAGTAGTCGTGCCATTTGGCGCCGCCGGTGAAGGTGGTGCCGGTGGACAGGCCGACGTAGACGTCGTTGGTGGCGCCCTTGGTGAACACGATGATGTCGTCCTTGCCGTCGCCGTTGACGTCGCCGAGGTAGGGGAACTCACCGGCCAGGCAGAAGAACTCGTTCCACTTGACGGTGGTACCGGCGAACGACGTCCCAGACGGTCACCTATCCGAACTCCGGCTGGGAGACCTGGCGGCAGGTACGGGCCGATGTCACGTTGAACGCCGGTTACAACACGCTACGACTGACCCACCTGACCGGTGGGCCGAGATCGACTTCATCGAGGTCGCCTAGGGCCGGGAGTCTCGCACGCGGGCGCCGGCGAGGCGCGTGATCGCCGCGACCGAGCGGTCCACGTCCGCCTCGGTCGTGGTGGCGTTCGACACCGAGAGGCGCATGAGGCGTCGCCCCCGCCACGTCGTGCCGCCCGCCCAGCAGGTGCCGTCCGCCTGCACTGCCGCCACCACCCGGTCGGTGCGCGCGTCGTCGCCGAAGCCGACCAGCACCTGGTTGAGGACCACCTCGTTCGCCACCTCGAACCCCGCCGCGGAAAGGCCCTCGGCGAACCGGCGGGCCAGCGCGCAGCACCGGTCCACCACGGCCGCGACCCCGTCGCGACCCAGCTCCCGAAGCCCGGCCCAGACGGCGAACCCTCGCGCCCGCCGCGAGGACTCGGCGGTGAGATCCGCGCCCACCGCCGCGCCGCCGGACCCGACCAGGTACGCGGCGGCGTACGACATCGCCGCCGCGTGCACGTCGGGCCGGGCGCAGAACGCGAATGCCGAGTCGTACGGCAGGTTCAGCCACTTGTGGCCGTCGCAGGCCCACGAGTCCGCCAGTTCCAGCCCGTCCACCAGGTGCCGCGTGGTCGGGCTCGCCGCCGCCCACAGTCCGAACGCCCCGTCCACATGCGCCCATCCACCGTGCCGGTGAACCAGCTCGCACGCCTCTCGCAGCTCGTCGCAGGCGCCGGTGTTCACGTTGCCGGCCTGCAGACACACGATGGTGAGGCCCGGGGAGCCGGCTCGCAGCACGGCCCGGAGCGCGGCGAGGTCGATGGCGCCGTTGGGGCCGGCGGGCACCGGCTCCACCACGTCCGTCCCGAGACCGAGCAGACGCAGCGACCGGTCGATGGTGCCGTGCCGCTCCTCCCCCGCGATCACCCGGATCGGCGGCGCCCCGAGCAGCCCGCGCCGCTCCACGTCCCAGCCCGCGTCGGCCAGCACCTGGTGCCGGGCGGCGGCGAGCCCGGCGGTGTTCGCCGCCTGGGCGCCGGTGACGAAACCCACCGATGCCGACGCCGGGACCCCCAGTAGCTCCTTCAGCCAGCCGCCGGCGGCCGCCTCGGCGGCGATGGCGGCCGGCGACGTGACCGCGTTGAACGCGAGCTGGTCCCAACCGGCGGCGAGGATGTCGGCCGCGGTCGCCGCCGGCAACGCGCCGCCGACCACGAACCCGAAGTACCGCGGGCCGGCGCTGGCGACCAGGCCGGGCTCGGCCGCGGCGAGCAGGTCGGCCAGCACCTGCTCAGGTGGGCAGGAGGCGGACGGCAACGGGCCGGAGAAGGCGACGGTCAACGCGGCCTGGTCGACCGGCACGCCGACCGGCCGATCCGGCAACGACCGCCGGTAGCCCGCCGCCTGGTCGGCGGCCAGTCGGAACAGGTGACTCAGTTGCTCCACCGCCGCACCCTATCCCCCGGACCCCACCGGCTCCGGCGGGCGCGATGCCGGATACCGTCAGCGGTGCACGCGCCCTAGGAAGTCGCGCATCAGTGCCACCACCTCGTCGAGGTGGGTCTCCAGCAGCCAGTGACCCCCGTCGAGCAGGTGCAGCTCCGCATCGGGGAGGTCCCGGAGGTACGCCCGCGCCGCGCCGGCGGGCATGTAGCCGTCGTGCGGCCCCCAGAGGATGAGCGCGGGTGGGCGGTGCCGGCGCAGGTACGCCTGCTGGCGCGGGAACCAGTCGACGGTGGTGCGCTGGTCGGCGAGCAGACGGGCGAGGTTCTGCGGGCCGGGCGGGCGGCCCACCTGCGCCCAGGACAGGACCCACAGGTCGGGGCTGACCCGGTCGGCGATCTCCTCCGGCAGATCACCCACGAACTCGTCGCGGAATCCCCGTTCCGAGACGGTGGGGGCCACGGTCGCCAGTGCCTGCGGGTACGGCTCGGCCCACATCTCCTTGAGGGGCGCGTACCTCGGGCCGTGCTGGTCGGGATAGATGTCGCCGTTCTGGATGACCAGCGCGGCGACCCGCTCCGGCGCGCTCATGGCCAGGCGCAGCCCGAACTGCGAGCCGTAGTCCTGGAGGTAGATGGCGTACCGCTGCAGGCCGACGGCCTCGGCGAACCGGCGCAGGAAGTCGGCGTACGCGTCGAAGGTGTAGGCGAATCGCCCCTCGTCCGCTCGGGTGTAGCCGAAGCCGGGCAGATCGGGGGCGAGCAGTCGCCAACGGTCGCCGAGCGCCGGCATCAGGTGGCGAAACTGGAGGGACGACGACGGGTAGCCGTGCGGCAGGAGCACGACCGGAGCGTCGGCCGCGCCGGCCTCCCGGTAGAACGTCCGGATCCCGTCCACGTCGACGGTGCGGTGCGCGACCGGCGCGGCTGCCATGGCGCGGGCTACCCGTCCGGTCCCCCGCCAAACGGGGGACGGTGATCGTTGGGCTGGCCCTGGTCCCGAGGAGGCGGGTGGGGTGGCGGCCCGCCGACGGCACCCCACCCACGGACCAGGTCAGCCGGTCGCGCAGCTCGCGGTGGGCGTGGTGTTGGTGCCGTTCTTGTAGAGCGTGATGCCGAAGTTGTTGCCGTTGCCATTGGGACGGGCCGTGAGGGTGCCGCTGGTGCCGCTGATCGAGGCGTTCCAGCTGTTCTGCAGGGTCTGCCCGCCGTTCGTGCGGATGGTGACGACCCAGTTGCTGCTGCCGCTGACCGAGAAGCTCACGTTGAACCGGTCGCTCCACTCGTCGCCGCGGCTGACGCTGACCGTGCAGCCGCCACCGGGCGGCGGGGTGGTGGGGCCGGGGGCGGCGCCGCCCACCGTGATGTTGGAGCTGCCGCTGCTCTGGTAGCCCTCCGTGGCCAGAATCTGGTAGTCGTGGGTGCCCAGGTTCATCCCGTACCGGGACCACGCGTCGAAGTGGTTGCCGGTGGGGATGATGCCGCCCACCCGCTTCGACTGCCGGACGCTCCAGTACTGGTAGAAGGTCCTGGTGCCCTCGATGGAGGGCGCGTTCACCCGCTGGGTCCGGTAGATGTCGTACGTGCCGCCGTCGCTGCTGACCGTGCCCATGAACCCCTGGCCGCCCGGAGGCCGGTAGGTGCCCCAACTGTCGACGATGTAGTACTCGACGAGCGGGTTTCTGGTCCACCCGTAGAGGGTCAGATAGGCGTTGCCGGACGGACTGAAGGTGCCGGAGTAGGTCACCGTCCGGCGTGCGCCCGGATTCCAGCCCTTGCCGGCGACGAAGTTGTTGACGTTGCTCCACTGGGTGCTGTACTGGCCACCGCTACCCATGTTCATGGAGACGTTGCCACTGTCCTTCCAGAAGGAATAGAAGTAGCCGTTGTTCGTCCCGGTCGAGTTGGACGTCACGGTCTCGGCCTGCGCGGGGCTGGACAGCAGGGCCGTGGCGCCGGCGGTGACCAGGACGGCGGCGCAGGCACCGCCGATGAGCGTTCGGAGGCCTCCGCGTCTGGGGGTCCTCGCGCGGACGGGGGCGTCGGTCATGTGCGTGCTTCCTCTCTCGACGGCCGGCGGAGGGGCAGGTCGCGGGCGGTCCGCATCGGCGGGGATGGATAGATTTCGATGGCGAAAGCATCGACCGCGCGCCGTCACATTGTCAACAACTTCCGGAAAGGTTGCGGAGATCCCGTCGCAAGGCGGGATCTCGGACCGAGGGCATCACCGCTGGTCAAGAGGCATCGGCGGGCGATGGCGATTCGAGGACGACGGGCCGAGCCTCGAATGCGAGGCTCACCGAGCTCGCGACGATTCCGGAACTTCCGGGAAGGTCAGCCGTCCAGGGCACTACGGAGGAAGTCGGGCGCCGCCGCGTCGTCGTCGATGCCGCCCGCCTCGTGGCCGTTGTACCGCCACACCGCCAGCTCGACCGGTCCCCGGTAGGCGTTGACCGCGGCGAAGACCGTGGACGGGGGCACGATCTCGTCCATCAGCGCCACGGAGAAGCGGGCCGGCACGGTGGCCCGGCGGGCGAAGGCGACCCCGTCGACGTAGCCGAGGGTGCGCAGCACCTGCTCCTCCCGGTCCCGGTGCACCGCCAGGTAGTCCCGGATCTCCCGGTAGGGCGCGGCGTCGGTGATGGTCACGGCGCGCGGCATGTCGCAGAGGAACGGCACGTACGCCACCGCCGCACGCAGGTCCGGCACCAGGGCGGCGGCGGCGAGCGCGGCACCACCGCCCTGGCTGTGGCCGAGCACCGCGACCCGGGCGGCGTCGACGGCCGGCAGGCGGCGTGCCGTGTCGACGGCCCGGACGGCGTCGGTGAGGAAGCGGCGGTAAGTAGTACCGGCGCGGGTCCTCGACGCCCCGGGTGGTCATCCCGGGCGCCTGCGGGCCGGCCCCGGCGATGTCCGGGGTGTCGCCCCGGCTCCACCCGGACCCCTGGCCGCGGGTGTCCATCTGGAGGTGGGCGAAGCCGGCGGCGGCCCAGAGCAGGTTCTCCAGCGGGTGGCCGCGCCCGCCGCCGTAGCCGACGTACTGCACGATCGCCGGCAGCGGCCCCGGCGCGTCCCGCGGCACCCGCAGCCACGCCTTCACCGGCTGCCCGGCGAAGCCCGGGAAGGTCACGTCGAAGACCTCCAGCCCGACCAGCGGGGTGGCCACCGCCGTCACCTCGACCGGGTCGCCGCAGGACCGGGCCTCGGCCAGGGTGTCGGCCCAGAACGCGTCGAAATCCGGCGGCTCGCGCAGGTCGCTGCGGTGGGCACGCAGCTCCGCCTCGGGCAGGTCGGTGTACACGGCCGCCTCTCAGCTCGTCGGGTGCGGGGTTGAACGGGTAGACGTGGCCCTACTTCTTACGCAAGTCAGGGGTGCCGGACCGAGGACGGCCCCTCCACTGAGCGTGTGCTGGTCCGCCGGGCGTCCACGGGGACGCCCGGCGGACCGGCCTCACCTGATCTCGGACGTCGTCCAGCGCGGCGAGTCGGTGGTGACCGGCACGGTGTCACCGACCAGGGTGGTCAGCGCCTCCGTGTCCCGCCGAGCGCTCGTGCCGACCCAGAGTTCGACCTCGCCGGGCTCCACGACCCGGGTGAGCGTGCGGTCGGAGAAGGCCAGGCGAGTGGTGGGGACCGTCAGCTCGACGGTGACCGACTGGCCCGGGTCCAGGTGGACCCGCCGGTAGCCGAGCAGCTGCGCCACCGGCCGGGTCACCGAGGCCACCAGGTCGCGGCCGTAGAGCTGGACCACGTCGTCGCCGGCCACCGCGCCGGTGTTGGTCACGCACACCGTCACCTGCAGCGCACCGTCGGTCGGTGCCGTCGCCGGTGCGCTGAGGCCGGTGTGCGCGAACGTCGTGTAGGACAGGCCGTGGCCGAACGCCGCCGCGGGCGTCGCCGGCAGGTTGGTCACCTCGCTGCCCTCGCCGAGCGTGGGGTGCAGGTAGGAGTACGGCTGCGCCCCCGCCGAGCCGGGCAGGCTGACCGGCAGCCTGCCCGACGGGTTGACCCGCCCGGAGAGCACGCCCGCGATCGCTCCGGCCCCCTCCTCACCGGGGAAGAACGCCTGCACCACCGCCGCGCAGCGCGACAGCGCCCAGCCGACCGCGTACGGTCGGCCCGTGAGCAGCACGAGGACGACCGGCGTGCCCGTGGCCAGCACGGCCTCCACGAGCTCGCGCTGAACTCCGGGCAGCTCCAGGTCCTCCCGGTCGCAGCCTTCGCCGACCGTGCCGCGCCCGAAGAGGCCGGCGTGGTCACCGACGACCAGTACGGCGACCTCCGCGGCAGATGCCGTGGCGACGGCCTCCGCGAAACCGGACCGGTCGTCGGTGTCCACGTCGCAGCCACTCGCCCAGGTGACGAGATCGGCGCCGAACTCGACGCGCATCGCGTCGAGGGCGGTCGACACCTCGATGCCGGTCTCCACGCCGGGATGCTGGACGAGCACGTGGTTGAGGAAGGAGTAGCACCCGAAGAGCGCGGCCTGCCGGTCCGCGTTCGGACCGATGACCGCCATGCGCCGGCCCGCGGGCAGCGGAAGGACGCCCCGGTTGGCGACCAGGACGACCGACTCCTCGGCGAGGCGGCGGGCGATCGACCGGTGCTCCGGTGAGTCGAGGTCGACCGCCCGGGGCGGCTCGTCCGTGAACGTGGCGTCGAGCAGCCCGAGTTCCAGCTTCTCGCGCAGAACCCGCAGCACCGCCCGGTCGATGAGCGCTTCGTCGAGCTTGCCGGCCCGCACCCTGTCCCGCAGGGCCAGATAGGCGTCGCCCGTCGGGAGCTCGATGTCGACACCCGCGGTCAGCGCCTGCACGGCCGCCTCCGCGTGGTCGGCCGCGACGTGGTGCAGCAGATTCAGGAAGGCGACGCCGTAGTAGTCGGACACCACCGTGCCGTCGAAGCCCCACCTGTCCCGCAGCACGCCGGTGAGCATCGTCGGATCGGCGGCCACGGGCACGCCGTCGATCTCGGTGTAGGAGTGCATGATGCTGCGGGCGTTCCCGTCGAGAATCGCCATCTCGAACGGGAGGAACAGCACGTCGGCGAGCTCCCGAGGGCCGGCGTGCACCGGGGCGAAGTTGCGCCCGGCGCGCGACGCGGAATAGCCCGCGAAGTGCTTCAGCGTGGCGTGCACGCCCTGCGACTGGAGACCGCGCACGTAGGACGTGCCGATGGTGCCGACCAGGTAGGGGTCCTCGGCGATGCACTCGTCGACCCGGCCCCAGCGCGGGTCCCGGATCACGTCGAGCACCGGGGCGAGACCCTGGTGGATGCCCAGCGCCCGCATCGAGGCCCCGATCGCCGCGGCCATCTCGGTGACGAGCTCGGGATCGAACGCGGCGCCCCAGCCCAGCGGGGTGGGGAAGGTGGCCGCCTTCCACGCCGAGAGCCCGGTCAGGCACTCCTCGTGGACGATCGCCGGTATCCCCAACCTGGTGCCCGTCACCAGGTCCCGCTGGAATTGCCACAGCCAGGCCGCGCGGGCTGCGGCGTCGACCGGACGGGTGCCGTAGGCCCGGGTGAGGTGGCCGAGTCCGTGCCGGGCGAAGTCCTCAAGCTTGACGGCGTCGCCGAACTCGCCCTGCAGGGGTGCGACCGCCTCGCCGTCCTCCTTCTCCCAGAAGCCGACGAGCTGCGCGATCTTCTCCTCGATCGTCATCCGGCCGAGCAGCTCACGTACGCGCGCCTCGCCGGCGTACCCGTGCGGCCGATCGTGGTCGGGAGCTGCCTGGGCCGGCGCCGGCCCGCCCACCACCGCGTGGACCTCAGTCATGCTGTGCCTTTCCTCTGGTTGTGCTGGTACCGCTGTCGCTCAGCCCTTGACCGCGCCCTGCAGGCCACCGACGATCTGCTTCTCCGCGAGCGTGAAGAAGAACAGTGCCGGCAGCATCGCCAGCGACGTGAAGGCGAGTACGCCGGCGGTGTCGGTGGAGAACTGGCTCGAGAAGTTCTGCACCCCCAGCGGCAGGGTGTGCAGGCTGACATCGCCGAGGACGAGCAGCGGCAGGAGGAACGCGTTCCAACTGGCCACGAACGCGAGGACGCCGACGGTGACGAGCGCGGGCCGCGACAGCGGCAGCGCGATGCGCCAGAGGAAGCCGAGCCGACTTGCGCCGTCGATCGCCGCCGCGTCCTCCAACTCGCGGGGGATGGCGGACAGGAAGGGCCGCAGGATCACGATCGTCAGCGGCAACTGGAAGGCGACCTGCGGAAGGATCACCGCGTAGTAGGAGTTGATCAGGTCCAGGTCCCGCAGCATGAGGTAGAGCGGCAGGATCGCCGCCCCGGCCGGGAAGAGCAGGCCGAGGGTGAAGAACGTGTAGAGCGCCTCACGCCCCCGGAAGGCGTACCGGGCGAGCACGAACGCGGCGGCCATGCCGAGCACCACGACGCCGAGGGTGGTACCGAGAGCGATCACCCCGCTGTTGAACGCCTGCTGCCAGAACCTGCCCTGCGTCAGCACCCGGGTGTAGTTGTCGAAGACCCACGGGTCGGGCAGGCCGGCCGGGTCGGCGACGATCTGCGGGGTGGTGCGGAAACCGCCGACGATCACGTAGAGGATCGGGGCGATCGACACGGCCGCGACGGCGAGCGCCAGCGCGTACGTGAGCGGCGTGCCCCACGACATCGGCCGGCGCGCGGCGGACGGGGAAGGAACGGGGTTCGCAGCCACGTCAGTTCGCCCTTCTGGTGATGGCGCCCTCGATGTCCCGACGGAGGATGAAGCGTTGGAACAGCAGCGCCGCGACGAACGAGATGACGAAAAGGATCACGGCCACCGCGTTGCCGTAGCCCCACAGCCGGGCGAAGAAGCCGTTGTCCACCATGTACGTCGCCATGGTGCCCGACGCCCCGAGCGACCGGACCGCGGGCACCGAGGTCACCCAGATCACGTCGAAGACCTGCAGCGAACCGATCATCGACAGGAACATCCAGATCCGGATCGTCGGGCCGAGCAGCGGGAGCGTGACATGGCGCTGGGTCTGCCACCAGCTCGCGCCGTCGATCGCCGCGGCCTCGGTCAGCTCGTGCGGCACGTTCGACAGGCCGGCGAGCAGGAGGATGATGGCGAAGCCCACGTACTTCCAGGTGAGGACGAACAGCATCGTCCAGATGACGATGTCGAGGTCGGCGAGCCACGCCTGCACCAGGCTGCCCAGTCCGAGTGACCGCATCAGCGCGTCGACCGTGCCGCCGTCGGTCAGGATCAGCTTCCACATGATGCCGACGGTGACCTCGGCGAGCACGTAGGGCACGAACACCAGCAGGCGGAACACGGAGCGCCCGCGGAAGCGACGGTTGAGCAGCAGGGCGATGCCCAGGGCGACGGGGCCCTGGATCAGCAGCGACCCGACGACGATGATGGCGTTGTTGCGCAGCGCGTCGAGGAAGATCGGGTCCTGGAAGGCGAGCGTGTAGTTCCTGAAGCCGACGTACTCGGTGGGGGGTCCGACCCCACGCCACCGGAACAGGCTGTAGTAGACCGCGAAGCCCATCGGCACCAGCACGAACATCACGTAGACGACGAGCGCCGGCGTGGTGAGCCCGACGATCTCGTACCACTTACGGCGGGTCTCGGCCCGGCGGGAGGACGAGCTTCCGGCGGGCCGGTGACCCGCCAGCGGCGCGGAAGCGCCGCCGGCGGGGAACCGGGTCTGGTCGGTGGAGGTCACTTGCTTGCGGCTGCCTTCATCCCCGAGACGACCTTCTCAGGCGTCCCGTTGCCCGCGAAGATGCCGACGATCCCGTCGTTCATCGCGGTGCCGACGGTGCTGCCGTAGGCCGTGTCCAGCCAGAGCTGGACGTAGCTCGCCTCGGACGTGGCCTGCAGGATGGACTTCAGCGCGGGGTCCTGGACGCCGGCCTCCGCGCCCTTGACGACGGGGAGCCCGGTGCCGGTCTCGGCGTAGCCCTTCTGCACGTCGGGGCTCGCGATGTACTTGAGGAACTCGACGCACTCGGCCGGGGCGTTCTTGGCGCAGGCGAACCCGTCGCCGCCGCCGAGCGCGGCCTTCGGGTCACCGGCGGAACCGGAGATCGCCGGCACGGGGAACCAGCCGAGGAACTTGGCGAGCTTGGCCTTGTCCGTGGCGACGTTGTCCAGCGTGCCCCGGTTCCAGTCGCCCATCAGCTCCATCGCGGCCTTGCCGTTGGCGAGCAGGCCGTTTGCGCTGGTCGGGTCGTTCTGGCCCGGCGTGGCGATGAAGTTGTTCTGGAACGGCTTGGTGTCGATGAAGGCCTTCAGGTCCTGGCCGGCCTTCACGAAGCACGGATCGTCGAAGACCTTGTCGGTGGACGCCTTCTTCAGGGTGTCGACCGAGCAGTCGCGCAGCGCGAAGTTGTACCACCAGTGCGCGGCGGGCCACTTGTCACCGGCGCCGACGGCGATCGGGGTGACGTTGATGGCCTTGAGCTTCGTGACCGCCGCGTTGAGCTCTTCGAACGTGGTCGGCGGAGCGCTGATGCCCGCCTGGGCGAACATGTCCTTGTTGTACCAGATGCCCTCGATGCCCATCCGGAACGGCAGGCCGTACTGCTTGCCGTTCACCTGCCAGATCTCGGCCGCGCTGCCGATGTTGGCAACCTCCGTCTTGACCTGATCGGTGATGTCCTTGAGGTAGTCGGCCTCCACCTGCTCACGCAGCTCGCCGCCACCCCACGACATGAAGACGTCCGGCGGGTCGTTGCTCAGCAGCGCGGCGGGGATCCGGGTCCGCTGCAGCTGGTTGGTCTCGATCGCCTCGATCTCGATCTTGACGGTCGGGTGGAGCGCGGAGAAGTCCTTGGCGACCTTCTCCCAGTAGGTCTTGCCCGGCCCGTCCTGGGGCGCGTTGTGCCACCAGGTCAGGGTCACCGGGTTCTTGTACAGCTCACTTTCGCTGGACGCCTCGTCGTCGCCGCCGCTGTTGCAACCAGCGACGACGAGAACGCTTGCCATGAGCAGTGCCAGGGCGGCACCTGCACGGCGCTTCGTCGCCATCGATGTCTCCTCCGTCAGGCTGTCGCGGTACTCGGCCTGCGGGGAGTTTTACAGCCGTGAAAGGGGGTGTCAATCGGTATCGATAACGTTTTCGAGCCGCTGCTGACCGGATCCGCGCAGCGGCTCTATCATCGTCGGGTGGTGTTCCCGGAGCGCGTCAAGATGTCGGATGTGGCACGTACCGCCGGCGTCTCGGTGGCAACCGTATCGAAGGTTGTCAATGGGCGGTACGGCGTGGCCCAGGCGACCGTGGAGCGCGTCCAGCAGGTCATCCACGAGCTCGGCTACGAGGCCAGCCTGGGGGCGCAGAGCCTGCGCAGTCACCGCACGAATGTGCTGGGCATCCTGGTCGCCGAGTTCGAGCCGTTCTCGACCGAACTGCTCAAGGGGGCGTCCCGGGAGGTCGCCGGCAGCGGATACCAGCTGTTGGCCTACTCCAGCGGCGACGGCGAGGGTGCCGCCATAGGCTGGGAACGGCGCTCGCTGGCCCGTCTGTCCGGAACCCTCATCGACGGCGCCGTGATCGTCACGCCGACCGTGATCGAGACCAAGCACGGCTTCCATGTCGTGGCCGTCGACCCCCATACCGGCCCATCCGGTCTGCCCACCGTCGACTCGGACAACTTCGCCGGCGCCGTGCTCGCCACCAACTACCTGCTGTCGCTCGGCCACCGCCGCATCGGGCACATCAGCGGACGCCCCGACCTCGAGTCGGCGCGCCTGCGCGAGGCGGGCTTCCGCAAGGCCATGGCCGACGCCGACGTGGCGGTGGACGAGAGGATCGTGCGCGTCGGCGGGTTCCGGACCGAGAGCGCCGCTGGTACGGCCGCGGAACTGCTCTCGCTCCCGGACCGACCGACGGCGATCTTCGCGGGAAACGACCTTTCGGCGATCTCCACGATGAACGTCGCCCGCGGCATGGGCCTCACGGTGCCCGACGACCTGTCCGTCATCGGCTTCGACAACGTCCCGGAGTCGGCGCTGGTGAACCCCCCGCTGACGACGATCATGCAACCGCTGCAGCGCATGGGCGCCGAGGCATTGCGCCTGCTCATCGACCTGATCGCCGGCGTCGAGCGTGACACACACATCCGGCTCCCCACCGAGCTGGTCATCCGGGCCTCGTGCCGCCCCTACCGGTGATGCCGCGGCCCGAGGTCCACCCGCAGCCACTCGCACCGGATCGGCCGTCGGTGGGAGTCAGGCGACCAGCGGGGCTGCGCTGTCGCGGACGACGAGCTGGGTGGCCAGTTCCACCCGTGGACTCTCGATCCGCTCACCCCGAGCCAGGCGCAGGACCGTGCGGGCGGCGAGCAGGCCCATCTTCGCGAGGGGCTGCCGGACGGTTGTCAGCGGCGGGGAACACCACCGGACCTCCGGCAGGTCGTCGAAGCCGACGACGCTGACGTCGTCGGGCACCCGCAGGCCGCGTCGTCGGACGGCCTCGTAGACCCCGAGGGCCATCTGATCACTCGCGGCGAAGATCGCGGTGGGCGGGTCGGGCAGGCGCAGCAGTTGGTTACCGGCGGCGAACCCGGCCTCGTGGTAGAAGTTGCCCGGGTGGATCAGCTCCTCGTTGACGCTGAGGCCGGCGGTCTCCAGCGCCGCCCGGTAGCCGTCGAGACGCACCCGGCTGCACATCAGCTGCGGCGGCCCGGCGATGAAGCCGATCTGCCGGTGGCCGAGACCGAGCAGGTACTCGGTCGCGCGCAGGCTGCCCACCCAGTTGGTCGCGCCGATGGTGTGCGCCTCCTGCGGGGGCACCCCGGCGGGGTCCACGATGACGACGGGGATGTTGAGGCGGCGCAGCTCGGCCTGCAGCGGCGGCTCCAGGGTGGAGGTCACGAAGATGACCCCCTCGGTGGAGCGGGTGCGCAGGTTGTCCAGCCACTGCCTGGCCGACGAGCTGCGCCGGTGGATCGCGGAGACCACGGTGCCGATGCCGGCCGCGTGTGCGACGTCCTCGACCCCGCGGATGATCTCGACCGCCCAGGGGCTGTCCAGGTCGTTGAAGACCAGGTCGATCAGACCGGAGCTGGGCCGCATGCTCGGCCTGCGGCGGCGGTAGCCGTGCCGGGTCAGCAGCTCCTCGACCCGTTCCCGGGTCCGCGGGGCGACGTCGGAGCGGCCGTTGACAACCCGCGACACCGTGGGCACCGAGACGCCGGCGAGCCGCGCGATCGCCGCGATGGTGACTTTCCGGGAGTCGTCCGAGGCCACCGGTCGCCCTTTCGTCATCGCTGGAGCGTAGGAGGGGAAGTTTCCCGGGCCGGCAGCCCGCTCGGAGCCCAGGGACTTTCGGTCGGATGCCGGTACTTTTCCATCGCTTGAAGGGCACGTTATGACCTGCCCTGTTCCGGGTCAAGGCCCGGCCGCGCCTGGTCCGCCCTTACCGGGACCCCGTCCACCGACCGGCCGAGCCGGGCCTCCGGTGGTTGACGAGGGGGATCGACGCTCGTATTGTTCCGGCCCAGTTATCGGGAATTTGCTCGGAAGTATCGGCTCGACCGCGCTCGAACGACCGTTTCCCGCACCGTCCCTCTGATCGGCGTCCGGCGCTGCCACCTGCGCGCACCCCGCGCCCTCCGGGTCAACGCCCCGGTCGACCCCCGTTTCGCACCGGAGGAAGCTCATGAAACTGCGACGATGGATAGCCGCCGGCGCGGTCGCCGTGGCCACCGCCGCCACTCTCAGCAGCGCGCCGGCCACGGCGGGCCGCCCGTACGACCCGACCGACCAGAGCCTGCGCAACCTCGCGCTCCGCCACGGCCTGGCCATCGGCACGGCCGTCGACATGGCCGCCCTCAACGACCCCGCCGACCCGCGGTACCGCCAGCTCGCGGCCTCGGAGTTCTCCACGGTCACCGCCGAGAACGAGATGAAGTGGGAGAGCCTGGAGCCGACCCGCGGCACCTACAACTGGGAGCCGGCCGACCGGCTGCTCGCCTTCGCCAAGCAGAACAACCAGCGCGTACGCGGGCACGTGCTGGTCTGGCAGAACCAGCTGCCCGGCTGGCTGACCGACGGCGTGGCCGACGGCTCCATCAGCGACGCCGAGCTGCGCGACATCCTGCGCAGGCACATCACCGCGGTGGTCACCCACTTCAAGGGCCGGATCTGGCAGTGGGACGTGGTCAACGAGGCGGTCAGCGACCCCTGGGACACCCCGTCGACCCTGCACTACAAGGGGTTCTGGGCCCAGCACCTCGGTCCCGGCTACATCGCCGACGCCTTCCGCTGGGCCCGCGCGGCCGACCCGCACGCCCTGCTGTTCTACAACGACTACAACATCGAGGCCTTCGGCTCGCGCGACCCGGCGAACGACAAGACCCAGTTCGTGTACGACATGACCAAGGGCCTGCTGGCCCAGCGCGTGCCGATCGACGGCATCGGCAGCCAGGGCCACCTCGGCACCCAGTACGGCAACTACGACACCCTCCAGGTCGCCGAGGCCCTGCGGAGGTTCGCCGGGTTGGGGCTGGCCACGGCGTTCACCGAGGTCGACGTGCGCAGCCAGCTCACCGAGGGCGTTCAGGCGGGCGACTCGAACGAGATCAACCCGCGGTTGCAGGCCTCGGCGGCGAACTTCAGCGTGCTGCTGCAGGCCTGCCTGGCCGAACGGCACTGCCTGTCCTTCACCGTCTGGGGATTCACCGACAAGCACTCCTGGGTGCCCGGCTGGTTCTCCGACCCGCCGGAGGGCCTGGCCACCATCTACGACGAGAACTACCAGCCCAAGCGGGCGTACCACCTGATGAAGGCCGACCTGATCTACAGCGGACCGCCGTACGTCCTGCCGCGCGTCCCGCAGCGGCCGCGCCGCTAGGCGCAGCGGTCGGGCGGGGCGGGTCGGTCGACCGGTCCCGCCCGACCGCAACGAGGGCGGTGTCGCGTGCTCACCGGTGCCGGCCGGCGCGGAGCATCTCGATGGTCTTCGTGACGCGCTGCGCCCGGGTGGCCTCCCGCTTGGCCTCGGTGACCCAGCGGACGAACTCCTTGCGATGCGAGGGGGCCAGCGCCCCGAACGCCGTCTGCGCCTGGGCGTCACCGGCGAGAGCGGCGGCCAGGTCCTCGGGCACCTCGACGCTACGGGCCTCCGCGTCGAGGGCGATGGCGACCTCGTACGTCGACCCGATGCTCACCCCGGCTTGTGCCCGCGCCGCACGTGACAAGCCGATCAGGTTCTCCCCACCCATCCGGGCCAGCCGCAGCGGGAGCGTCACCCCGTTGACACTCACGCGCACGGGGAACGTCTTGCGCCCCTCCCCCACGACGGACACCTGCTCGTCGGACAACACGAACGCTCCAGCCGGACCACGCTGCTCCAACGTCAACGGCAACGCGAGGGTCTCGGCCATGACGTCATCGTAATCGTCAGCACCCCGACGGGCGATCAACGACCGCCGCCGACTCACCGACGACGGCCGCGCTCCGCGGTCGATCACCAACCGGCAATCCCGGTGTTCGATGGATACCGTGATGGCCATGGCCGATGCTGCGACCGCCCGCCGCACTGCCCGCGCCCGCTCCTGGTGGGGCTGGGGCTGGGCGGACGAACACCCCGACGACGCCGAATGCGCGGCGCTGGGAGCACTCCTCCCCGGTACGCTCCCGCGCCCGCTGCCCGTTCCTCAGGTCGCCGACCTGCGGATCGCCCGGCCCGCCGTCGAGCCACCGCGGAGCCTGGCGCATCTGGTCACCGCCGACCCCGAGGCGCGCGCCGCGCACGCCATGGGCAAGGCGTACCGGGATGTCGTCCGCGCCCTGCGCGGCCGTCCCGCGCGGATGCCCGATCTGGTCGCCTGGCCGGCGAAGGACCAGGACGTGGCCGACCTCCTGGACTGGGCCGGCGACCGCGGCGTGGCCGTGATTCCCTACGGCGGGGGCTCCTCGGTGACCGGCGGCGTGGAGTACCGCGGCGACGCGCACCGGGCGGTGGTGTCCCTCGACCTGACCGCGATGGACCGGGTGCTGGAGGTCGACACCGACAGCCGGGCCGCCCGCATCCAGGCCGGCGTCCTCGGCCCGGCGCTGGAGAACCAGCTCAGGCCGCACGGCTTGACGCTGCGGCACTTCCCGCAGAGTTTCGAGTTCTCCACCCTCGGCGGCTGGCTCGCCACCCGGGCAGGCGGTCACTACGCCACCGTCCACACGCACATCGACGATTTCGTCCAGTCCCTGCGGTTGGTCACCCCGGCAGGCGCCGGCACGTCGTGGCAGGTGCCCGCCTCCGGCGCCGGACCGTCTCCCGACCGGCTGTTCCTCGGCTCCGAGGGCACCCTCGGCGTCATCACCGAGGCGTGGATGCGCCTGCAGGACCGCCCCCACCACAAGGCTTCCGCGTCGGTCCGTTTCGCCGACTTCGCCGCCGCGCTGCGCGGGGTCCGGGCGATCGCCCAGTCCGGCCTCTCCCCCGCGAACTGCCGCCTGCTCGACCCCGGCGAGGCCGCCCTGTCCGGCGCCGCCCGGGACGGCTCCTCCCTCCTCGTCCTCGGCTTCGAGTCGGCCGCCGTACCGGTGGACGGTGCTCTCGCCCAGGCGCTGGACCTGGCGCGCGCCCACGGCGGCACGCCCTCCTCCGGCTCCGGCGGT
Source organism: Micromonospora sp. NPDC005299 (assembly GCF_042872345.1). NCBI lineage: Bacteria > Bacillati > Actinomycetota > Actinomycetes > Micromonosporales > Micromonosporaceae > Micromonospora > Micromonospora sp. NPDC005299. The sequence continues at coordinate 316,580 of NZ_JBIAKG010000005.1, read as the reverse complement.
CGGGGCGACGAGGCGGTCGGCGCCTGGCGCTCGGCGTTTCTCCGGATGCCGTACCTGCGCGACGGGCTCGCCCGGATGGGAGCGGTCGTCGAGACCTTCGAGACGGCTGCCACCTGGAAACGGCTTCCTACTTTGATCGACGCCGTCCGCGAGGAGGTCGGCGCCGCAGCGCGCGAGGCCACCGGCCATCCGGCCGCCGTCAACTGCCGCCTCACCCACGTCTATCCCGATGGAGCGGCGCCCTACTTCACCGTGCTGGCCGGAGGCCGCCCCGGCGACGAGGTCGCGGTCTGGGACCACCTCAAGGACGTCGCGACCGAAGTCCTCCACCGCCATCACGCCACCATCACCCACCACCACGCCGTCGGCCGCGACCACCGCCTCGGGTACGACCGGCAGCGCCCCGAACCGTTCGCCCTGGCCCTGCGCGCCGCGAAGGCCGCGCTCGATCCGCACGGGATCCTCAACCCCGGTGTGCTCGTGGACTGAGCCGCGCTCCTACTCCGCCCGTGCGGCGGCCGCGCGATAGGCGCGCGGCGAGAGACCGATGGTGCGTTTGAAGGCGACGCTGAAGGCGCTCTCGGAGCCGTACCCCACGTCGCGGGCGATGGTGGCGATGGTGTCGTCGCCGCGGCGGATCCGGTCGGCGGCACGTTCGACGCGCCATGCGGTGAGGTACTCCAGGGGGCCCTGACCGACCACCTGCTTGAACCGGGCCGCCAGGGTGGATCGGGAGACCGCCGCGCTGCGGGCCAACTCGGCGACTGTCCAGGGGTGGGCGGGCCGGGCGTGCATCCGTCGCAGGACGGTCGCCACGGTGGGATCGGTCAGGCCGGCCAGCCAGCCGGAGGTGTGATCGGCGTCCCGCGTGAGGTACAGGCGCAGGATCCGGACCAGCATGACGACGGCCAGGTGCTCGGCGACCAGTCTCGCCCCCGCCGCGTCCTGCCGCAGTTCCGCGTCGATCTCGTCGACCGCCCGTCGCACGGTCGCGGCCTCCGGCGTCGCGGCCGCCACCCGGACGACCGGCGGCAGGCCGTCGAGCAGCAGGGCCTGGGCGCGGTCGGTGAAGGAGAACGCGCCGCCGATGAGGAACACCTCGTCGCCGTCGCCGGCGCGGGCCACGCCGTCGACGGCCGCGGTGAACAGGGGCCCCGCCGGCTCGGTCGGCAGGCTCAGGTCACTTGCCAGGGTGAACGCGACCGGCCGGGTCAGCAGGAAGCAGTCGCCCTCTCCGAGCCGGAGGGGATCCGGCACCCCGTCCACCCGAAGCCAGCAGGCACCCCGGCGTACGACGTTGAACTTCATGCCGGCGGGCGGCTCGAACCGGACGGCCCAGGCTCCTCCGGCGGACATGCTGGCGGAAAGGTGACTCGTCGCCTCGATCAGCGAGAGAACGTCCTCCAACGGGTCCACGCACACCCCCTTCGGACGCTCGCTAAACTTTCCCGGACGGCAAACTATAGGCCGTCCAGACCCGTCGGTCGTAGCGTTGCCGTCATGACACAGAGCACACGCCTGACCACGCGATTCACCGCCCGCGCCACCGCCGAGGACGTCATCGAGGGCGTCGACCTCACCGGACGCCGCATGATCGTCACCGGCGGCGCCTCCGGCATCGGCCTGGAGACGGTTCGCGCCCTCGCCCGCGCCGGCGCGGAGGTCACCGTGGCGACGCGTGACCCCGCCCGCGCGGACGACCTGGTTGCCGAGTTCGCCGGACCCGGCCCGGGCACGGTTCGGGCAGCCGCGCTCGACCTCGCCGACCTCGACTCCGTCGACACCTTCGTCGCCGGCTGGACCGGACCGTTGCACGCGTTGGTCGCGAACGCCGGAATCATGGCGGTACCGCACCGCCAGCTGACCCCGGAAGGCTGGGAACTTCAGCTGGCCACCAACTACCTCGGCCACTTCGCGCTCGCCCGGGGCCTGCACGACAACCTCCGATCCGCCGGCTCCGCGCGGGTCGTCGTGGTCAGCTCGGGCGCCCAGCTCCGCGCCGGAGTCGACTTCGACGACCCCCACTTCGCCCGCCGCCCGTACGACCCGTGGACCGCGTACAGCCAGTCCAAGGCCGCCGACGTCCTACTGGCCGTCGGTATCGCCCGGCGGTGGGCCGCCGACGGGATCACCGCGAACGCCCTCGCCCCGGGCGTCATCATCACCAACCTGCAACGCCACCTCGGCGCGGACACCCTGCGCTCCTTCGGGGTGACGACCGACGAGGCGGGCACCGTGACGGTGCCGGACCACTACAAGACCCCGGCCCAGGGCGCCGCCACCACCGTGCTGCTGGCCGCGTCGCCGCTGGTCGAGGGGGTCACCGGCCGCTACTTCGAGGACAACCAGGAGTCGGAGGTGGTCCCCGGCGGTCCGGAACCGATGACCGGGGTGGCCGAGCACGCGGTGGACGTCGCCGCCGCCGACCGGCTCTGGGCGTACGCCGAAAGCACCCTCACCTCTCGCCGAGCCTGACCGCACGCTGATCGACCGGTCGAGCGGCGGATAGCCTCCAACGGTGGCCAACTGGTACGAGCAGGACCTGAGCCTTGCACTGGAACTCGCTGAACTGGCCGACCGGATCACGGCAGCGCACTTCGTCGCGGGCTCAGTCGTCACCGTCAAGCCGGACCGCAGCTTGGTGACGCAAGCCGATCTGGAGACGGAACGAGCCCTCGCCGCTGTGGTGGCCGAGCGCCGGCCGCACGACGCGATCGCGGCGGAGGAACTGCACGGCGATCAGGTCAGCGAGGGCCGCTGCTGGGTCATCGACCCCATCGACCACACCAACAACTTCGCTCGTGGCCTGTCGTACTACGGCACGTTGATCGCGCTCCTCGAGGATGGCCAACCGGTGGTCGGTGTGGCCAGTGCTCCCTCGTTGAGGCGTAGGTGGTGGGCTTCCCGCGGTGGCGGTGCTTTCGCCGATGGTCATCGGATCCGGGTGTCCGCGGTGGGTGAGCTTTCCGAGGCGCACCTGAGCTTCGCGGAACTGGAGGTGTGGAATCGCCGTGGCCTGCTGAGTCCACTGGTCGAGCTGGTGTCGGAAGTGCGGTGGACGTTCGGATCTGGCGGTTTCCTGGCACAGATGGCGGTCGCAGAGGGGAAGATGGACGTTGCCCTCGATCCCACCGGGCATGTCTGGGACCTGGCCGCGAGTCAGGTCATCGTCCAGGAGGCCGGCGGCATCTTCACCGACGTGCACGGCCGCGTTGACGCCACGCGCGGAACCGCCGTGGTCACCAACGGCCTCCTGCACGAGAAGGTTCTCTCCTGGCTGGCGGGTGACCAGGATAAGGCCGTCCGAGCGTTGTGAGCGATAACAGCACTGATTCTTGAGGCGGGCGCCCGCCTCCCGTTCACTCCTCGCTTCCACAACGGACGCTTCCTGACGGGGTCGCCTGAAGCTTGAGGATGTTATCGATAACCTGCTATGTTCCGGCTCCAGGAGCCGAAGGCATCTCCGGCCACTCGGGATCACCGACCGTCGCAGGGCACCGGGCACATCCGGGTCGACGGGTGACAACCCCCGGAGCCGTCGTACGCCGCCAGGTCATGAACGCCGTGAACGTCGCCGCTCGCCCGCCGGCCAAGCCGGCGAGCGGCGACCACGGTGGAGCGGCTCACCGCTGGCATCCCCGCGCACACGTTCTCCTCAACGTCTGCCGTCTCTCCGTCCGGGCCCTCACCCCACCAGGAAGGATCCTCGATGCGGACCACTCGCAAAGCCAGAGCGGCAGCCCTCGCGGCCACCACGGGCCTGGTCGCCGCTGCCGCAGCCGTGACGCTGCCCGCCGAGGCGGCCACCGCCGGTTGCGCGGTCACCTACCAGGTGTCCTCGCAGTGGCAGGGCGGCTTCGGCGCCAACGTCGCCGTCACCAACCTCGGCGACCCGGTCAACGGCTGGACGCTCAGCTGGACCTGGGGCGCCGGCCAGCAGGTCACCCAGTACTGGAACGCCACCATCACGCAAAGCGGCAGCCAGGTGCGGGCATCGAACGTCAGTTACAACGCGAGCATCGGGAGCAACGCCGGCGTGTCGTTCGGCTTCAACGGCTCGTGGACGGGGAGCAACCCCGCGCCGACCAGCTTCACGCTCAACGGCACCACCTGCACGGGTGGCACCGCCACCCCGCCGCCCACCACCACGCCGCCGCCCAGTTCTCCCCCGCCCAGTTCTCCCCCGCCGACAGGAAGCCTGCCGAGCAGCTTCCGGTGGAGTTCCAGCGGCGCGCTCATCGGGCCGAAGAACGACGGCCGCGGCATCGCCGGGATCAAGGATCCCTCCGTCGTGTACTACAACGGCCGCTACCACGTCTTCGCCAGCACCGCGAAGTCCTCCGGCTACAACCTGGTCTACACCAGCTTCACCGACTGGTCCCAGGCCGGTACGGCGCCGTTCACCTACCTCGACCAGACCCCGGTCGGCGCCGGGTACCGCGCCGCGCCGCAGGTGTTCTACTTCGCATCGCAGAGGCTGTGGTACCTCGTCTACCAGACCGGCAACGCGTCATACTCCACCAACCCGGACATCAGCAACCCGGCCGGGTGGAGCGCACCGAAGAACTTCTACCCGTCGATGCCGGCGATCATCCAGCAGAACATCGGCAACGGCTACTGGGTCGACATGTGGGTGATCTGCGACAGCACCAACTGCTACCTGTTCTCCTCGGACGACAACGGGCACCTGTACCGGTCCCAGACGACGCTGGCGAACTTCCCCAACGGCATGACCAACACGGTCATCGCCATGCAGGACAGCGACCGCAACCGGCTGTTCGAAGCCTCCAACGTCTACCGGGTCGGCGACCGGTACCTGCTGCTCGTCGAGGCGATCGGCAGTGACGGCCGCCGGTACTTCCGCTCCTGGACCGCCCCGGCCGTCGTCGGACCGTGGACCGCCCTCGCCGACACCGAGAGCAACCCGTTCGCCCGGGCCACCAACGTCACCTTCCCCGGTGGCGCCTGGACCCGGGACATCAGCCACGGCGAGATGATCCGCAGCGGCCACGACCAGACCCTCGCCGTCGACCCCTGCCACCTGCGCTACCTCTACCAGGGCCTGGACCCCAACGCCGGCGGCGACTACAACAGCCTGCCCTGGCGGCTCGGCCTGCTCACCCAGACCAACTCCACCTGCTGACCCCGTCGCAGCCGCCCCTGAGCCCGGCCGGCGGTCACCGCCAGCCGGGCTCCACCGGCAGAGGCGGCCGCCCGCCGGTTCAGAGCCCTCGGGCGAGCCGGTAGTAGGCCTGATTCCAGCGGATCTCCTCGGCGAAGCGACGCGGGTCCGTGTCGGCGTCGATGACGACCAGCTCGGTGCGGCTCATCTCGGCCAGGTCGTGCAGCTCCTCCACCCCCACCGCCCGCGACAGCACGGTGTGGTGCGGGGCCCCGGCGGTGATCCACGCCTCGGCGGAGCCGGCCAGGTGCGGGCGGGGGCGCCAGACGGCCCGGGCGACCGGCAGCCGGCGCAGCGGATGTGGCGGCGCCACCACGTCGACCTCGTTGGCGACGAGCCGGAACCGCTCCCCCATGTCGGCGAGGCCCAGCACGACCGCGGGACCGGGCGCGGCGTCGAAGACCAGCCGGACCGGGTCCTCCCGCCCACCGATGCTCAGCGGGTGGATCTCGACGGAGGGGATGTCCGCGGCGATGCTCGGGCACACCTCGAGCATGTGTGCGCCGAGGACCAGCTCCCGGCCCGGGGTGAGGTCGTAGGTGTAGTCCTCCATGAACGAGGTGCCGCCGTCGACCCCGACCGCCATCGCCTTGAGGGTGTGCACGAGGACGGACGTCTTCCAGTCACCCTCACCGCCGAAGCCGTAGCCGTCGGCCATCAGGCGCTGCACGGCGATGCCGGGCAACTGGCGCAGCCCGCCGAGGTCCTCGAAGTTGGTGGTGAAGGCACGGAACCCGCCGGCTTCGAGGAAGGCACGCAGGCCGAGCTCCAGCCGGGCGGCATAGCGCAGGGACTGGTGGCGGTCACCGCCGGGGCGCAGCTCGGGCACCATTCGGTAGCTGTCGTCGTACTCCTTGACCAGGTCGTCCACCCGCGCGTCGGTGACCTCGCCGACCACCTGGACGAGGTCGTTGACGCCGTAGGTGTTCACGGAGACACCGAAGCGCAGCTCCGCCTCCACCTTGTCGCCCTCGGTCACCGCCACGTCGCGCATGTTGTCGCCGAAGCGGGCCAGCCGCAGCGACCGCATGGCCGACCAGCCGATCGCCGCCCGTGCCCAGGCACCCACCCGGGACACCACGCGCCGGTCGCTGACGTGCCCGGCGACGGTCTTGCGGGCCACCCCGAGGCGGGTCTGGATGAACCCGAACTCGCGGTCGCCGTGCGCCGCCTGGTTGAGGTTCATGAAGTCCATGTCGATCTCGTCCCAGGGAAGCAGGACGTTGGCCTGGGTGTGCAGGTGCAGCAGCGGCGTCCGCAGCGCGTCCAGGCCGGCGATCCACATCTTCGCCGGTGAGAAGGTGTGCATCCAGGCGATCACGCCGACGGCCCCGTGCACGGCGGCGTCCCGGCAGACCCGCAGGATGTCGCCGCTGGTGGTCAGGACCGGTTTCCAGACGATCCGGGCGGGGATGTGCGGCGAGCCGTCGAGCGCCGCCGCGATCTGCCGCGACTGGTCGGCCACCTGGCGAAGGGTGTCCTCGCCGTACATGGCCTGACTGCCGGTCAGGAACCAGATCTCAGGCTCAGCGTGCGATGCCATGGGGTTGCCTTCCGCGAGATGGTCGGTCACTTGTAGCGGATCCCGATCAGACGTTGGAGCAGGATGAACGCGAAGAGCAGGCCGCCGATCACGATCTTGGTCCACCACGAGTTGAGGCCGCCGTCGAAGGTGATCAGTGTCTGGATGACCCCGAGGACCAGCACCCCGAGCACGGTGCCGAAGACGTAGCCGGAGCCGCCGGTCAGCACCGTTCCGCCGATGACGACGGCGGCGATGACGTCGAGTTCCATGCCGACGCCGATCAGCGGGGCGCCGGAGAGCGTGTAGAAGGACAGCAGGATCCCGCCGATCGCCGCGCAGAGGCCACTGATGGTGTAGACGGCGATCCGGGTCCGCCCCACCGGCAGCCCCATCAGCAGCGCCGACTGCGAGTTGCCGCCGATGGCGTACACGTTGCGGCCCAGCCGGGTGTAGGCCAGCGTGTACGCGGCGACGGCGACCACGGCGAAGGCGATGAGCACGCTGATCGAGACGAAGTTGCCACCGGGGTTGCCGATGCGTTGCTGGGACATCCTGGTCCAGAACCCGTCGGTGATCGGGATGGACGAGCCGCTGATGAAGGTGCACATGCCGCGGGCGAAGAACATCCCGGCAAGGGTGACGATGAACGGCTGGATGTCAAAGAAGTGGATCACGCAGCCCATGAGGAAGCCGAGCGTCGGCCCGATGAGCAGCGCGACGAGCAGCACCAGCGCCGCCGGCAGCCCCTCCCTCAGCAGGAACGCCGACACCATCGCGGTCATCGCGACGACCGAGCCGACGGAGAGGTCGATTCCACCGGTGAGGATCACGAAGGTCATCCCGACGGCGACGACCAGCAGGAAGCCGTTGTCGATGAAGACGTTGAAGACGACCTGGATGTTCGAGAACGCGCGGTACTGGGAGACGCCGACGCCGTACAGGACCAGCAGCAGGACGAGGGTGGCCAGGACCGGGACGTGCCGCCGGGGAAGCCGCGACCGGGTGCGCGCGGCCAGCAGGGAGAGGGTCGTCATGCCGGCACCTGCGCCTTCGGCTGTTCGGTGACGGGGGCCGGCCGGGCCCCGGGGGCTCGGCGTCGGGTGAAGCGGGCGCGGAAGCCCGGCGCCTGGATGAGGCAGACCGCGATGACCACGACCGCCTTGAACAGCAGGGAGGTCTGGGGCGAGATGTTCATGGCGTACACCGTGGTGGTGAGGGTCTGGATGAGCAGCGCCCCGAGGATGGTGCCGCCGAGGGAGAACCGGCCGCCGGCGAGGGAGGTGCCGCCGATGACCACGGCGAGGATCGCGTCCAGCTCGACCCAGAGGCCCGCCGCGTTGCCGTCGGCGCTGGACACGTTGGCCGTCATCATGAAGCCGGCGAGCGCGGCGCAGGCCGCGCTGATCACGTAGACGAGGAACGTGATCCGCGCGGATCGGATGCCGGCCAGGCGGCTGGCCTGGGCGTTGCCCCCGACCGACTCGATGATCAGACCGAGGGCGGTCCGCCGGGTCACCGCGGCGACCAGGAGAGCCGCGGCGAGGGCGAGGAAGATGGCCAGCGGCAGGGTCAGCAGGTGACCGACGCCGATCGCCTTGTACGGGTCCGAGTTGACGGTCAGGATCTGCCCCTCGGTGATCAGCTGGGCGAGGCCCCTGCCGGCGACCATGAGGATGAGGGTGGCGATGATCGGCTGGATGCCGATGACCGCGACCAGCACGCCGTTCCAGGCGCCGAGCACCAGGGCCACCCCCAGCCCCAGGGCCAGCGCGGTCAGCACCCCACCGAGGCTGTTCTGGTCGGGCTGCCGGCTGATGTAGAGGCAGGCGATGGCGCCGCTGATCGCGCAGAGTGAGCCGACCGAGAGGTCGATGCCGCCGGTGGCGATCACCAGCGTCATGCCGAGCGCGACCAGGATCAGCGGCGCGCTCAGCCGGAGGATGTCGATCAGGCTGCCGTACAGGTGACCGTCGCGCATCTGCACCGACAGGAAGCCGGGGCGGTAGACGGTGTTGGCGGCCAGCATGCCGACGAGGACGACGACCGGCCAGAAGAGCCGGTGTGTCGTCAGCGCCCGGTAGCCGGCCGTTCGGTTGCTCATGACGGCACCCCCTCGTGCCCCGCGCCGGCGGCGATGGTCTGCATGATCCGGTCGGCGTCGACGCTCTGGTCGTTGGTGAGGTGCGCGACCATCTTCCGGTCGCGCATCACGGCGATCGTGTGGCTGAGGCGGAGCACCTCCTCCAGCTCGGCGGAGACGAACAGCACCGCCATGCCGCCGTCGGAGAGCTGAGCGACCAGCCGCTGGATCTCGGTCTTGGCGCCGATGTCGATGCCTCGGGTCGGCTCGTCGAGGATCAGCAGGCGCGGCTCCGTGATGAGCCAGCGCGCGAGCAGGACTTTCTGCTGGTTGCCGCCGGAGAGGTTGCCCACCGGGATGTCGGGGTCCGCCGGGCGGATGCTCAGGGCCCGTACGTACCGTTCGACCAGCTCGTCCTGCCTGCGGCGGGGAACGGGCCGGAGCCAGCCCCGGGCGGCCTGCAGGGCCAGGATGATGTTCTCCCGCACCGACAGCTCGGCGACGATGCCCTCGGCTCGCCGGTTCTCCGAACAGAAGCCGATGCCGTGGCCGATGGCGGCCACCGGGGTACGCAGCGACGTGGGTGTACCGTGCACCCGGACGCTGCCGTGGTCGGCACGGTCGGCGCCGAACAGCAGCCGGGCGACCTCGGTACGGCCCGAGCCGAGCAGGCCGGCGAGGCCGACCACCTCCCCCTCGTGGATGGTGAGGTCGAACCGTGCGACCGCCGAGCGGCGTCCCAGCTCGCGTACGTCCAGCAGCGGTGCGCTCTCCGCCGGTGCGGTGTCGTGTCGCGACTGCTCGTCCAGTCGCTCCAGCACGCGCAGTTCCTTGCCGATCATCTTCTCCACGAGGCCGAGCTGGGGAAGTTGGCTCGTCGGGTACTCGCCGACGAGCTGGCCGTTGCGCAGCACGGTGATCCGGTCGGCGATGTCGTAGACCTGGTCCAGGAAGTGGGTGACGAACAGGATCGCGAGACCGTCCTGGCGCAGCTGCCGCATGACCCGGAACAGCTGTGCGACCTCGCCCGCGTCGAGGCTGGAGGTGGGCTCGTCGAGGACCAGCACCCGCGCCTTGATGTCGATGGCGCGGGCGATCGCCACCATCTGCTGCACGGCCAGCGAGTAGCTGCCGAGCTGCGCGTTGACGTCGATGTCGAGGTCGAGCCGGGCGAGGAGGGCGCGGGCCCGGCGGCGCATCTCCGCCCACCGCACCGCGCCGAGCCGGCGTGGTTCGCGGCCGATGAAGATGTTCTCCGCCACCGAAAGGTTGGTGCAGAGATTGACCTCCTGGTAGACGGTGCTCACGCCGGCGGCGGTGGCCTGCATCGGGCCGGTGAAGGACACCTGCTCGCCGCCGAGCGTGACGGTGCCGTGGTCGGTGCTGTAGACGCCGGTCAGCACCTTGATCAGGGTCGACTTGCCGGCGCCGTTCTCGCCCATCAGGGCGTGCACCTCGCCGGGGAGGAGGCGGAAGTCCACGCCGTCGAGCGCCAGTACGCCGGGGAAGGACTTGCTGATCCCGGTCATTGTCAGCACTGGATGGCTACCTGTCATGCCACCGGGCCCTTTCCTGGTCGATGGGACGCTGCGCGGTGTGGTTGCGGCGGGGGGGGGCCCGGCCCCCCCCCCCCCCCCGCGGGGGGGGGGGGGCCCCCCCCCGGCCCCGCCACAATTAGGGTGTGGGGGGGGTGAGAACACGCCGGGGAGCGG